>JANTGM010000011.1 GCA_024762925.1 Kofleriaceae bacterium
CTAGGGACAAAAACTAGCTAACGCTTGCGAGCAAGCGTGGTGTTTCGCGCCTTCGGCGCTGTGGTCTGGTGTTCCACACCAGAAATTAGCTAGTCTCCGTCCCGCTAGGGACAAAAACTAGCTAGCTAGTCTCATAACCACTGACCGAGTATGAGGGCCCGAGCTAAGGGCAGGTCCAGGAGCAAGAGCGCAGGCATAGTGGCTCTACGGCAAGGTTTCGCGACGTCAAGATGCGCCGCAGATCGGGACTCAGACGACCGAAGAGGTTGTGAGATACGCTCTAGTTCTTGGGAACCTTCTCACCGTTGTGGCAGGTCTTGCAGGTAACCGCTTTTTTGAAACCTTTGGCCTTTAGGGTTTTGTTGGCGGCGTTCGTCATCCGCATCATGTCTCGCGCCTTCTCCTTCATCTCGGAATCCTTGTCGAGTGCTGCCATGGAGTGGCAGAAATCGCACTGAACACCCAGGGCCTTAGAGAGAGCCTTCATGTCCTTCTTGATCACCTTCTTATCAGTGTCCTTTGGGTAGACTTTCAGGTTCTTTGCACCGCCAGCATCGGCAACCGGAGCGGAAAACGTAAGGGCATAGCCTGCAGTGAGAAAGCCGCCAAGGATGGTCGTGAGAAGTAGTTTGTTGCGCATGATGTAGGTTGCCCTTGTAGGAGGTTGCCTTAGAAAGGTGAGTACTTTGAGTGTTTGGATTGTGCACGAGAGTGCAGCAAGTGCCGGCCATCGTACTGGCCGTTTTCCACAGACGGAAGAGTGGGCAGAATATTTAACTCTCAGTTGGCGGATCTTGGCATTAAGGCCCAATAGTCGAGATCTAGCACCACATGAGGGTCGTATTTGCCATCAGCCGCGCGAATGGCAATGTCCTCCTGACTTGGATCGGCGTTCTTGAAGGCCAACATGCGAATTCTGAGTGCCCCCAGTCCATCATGGGGGGCTGGCAGCGGCTCGGAGGCCAAGATCTCGCTGCTCGCGTAGATTGTGTCGCCAGCGAACGTCGGATTTGCATGGCTGCCGCCATTCCAGCCCGCCATGCAGAGCACGTTTTCCAGGCCATCAAAGGAGAGTGCATGGGCCACCGAGATGATGTGGCCGCCGTAGATCAAGCGCTTACCAAAACGCGATGTCGCCTGAGCATGCTGGTTGAAGTGCACTTTGGCGGTATTCTGCACAAGCCTTGTGAGTTGCATGTGATCGGATTCTTCCAAGGTCATACCGCCATCATGGTGGATGGTCTCGCCCACCTTGTAGTCTTCCCAAAACGCTTGGCCACCGGTGGCCCACTGTAGGTCATGCACTCGGGCAAGCTGCAGTTCCGAGGGAACCGGAAGATCTGCAACAGCGATTTCTTTTGGCAGGTTTGGCACCTCGCTCACACCCATCGTTGTGGAGGGATCCCGCTTGTTCACAAGCACCCAGCGATTGAAGCTAAGAACTTCTCGGTCCTTCTGGTTTAGCCCCCAGGTCTTCACATACACCACGCCATTCTTGCCACTTGACGTTTCGCGGAGACCGATAATTTCTGAGACGGAACAAAGCGTATCACCTGGGTACACAGGTTCGAGGAACCGAAGGTCAGCGTAGCCCAAGTTGGCAACAGCATTTAGGGAAATGTCTGAGACGCTTTTCCCAAAGACCACGTGAAAGGCGAGCAGGTCATGCACAACCTCTCGACGGAACCCTAGGGACTTTGCGTACTCGGTTGAAGAGTGCAGCGGCCGTCTATCACCAGTTGCACCGATGTAGACCGACAAATCACCACCATGAATGGTGCGAGGAGCAGCATGGCGCAACGTGGCGCCAATTGTGAAGTCCTCGAAGAAATTTCCCCTGCTCCTCTTGCTCATGCGCTGATCAGATCACGATCAGCGCATGTGGGCAAGTTGCCCCGGGGGAGCCTATGGAGCGAGAAGGAATGGGAACGTCGATGACATGGCTGCGCCGCTGTAGGGTGGGAATTTGGCCTTCTTGGCTGCCTTCACAACGCAGGCACCGGTTGGGCTACTCTTGTGTGCACCCGTGGCAGAAGCCTTTATTACCGACCCATCTGGGGCGACGGAGTACTTCACCTTCACCATGCCAGAGAACTCTTCGACCTTGTAACAGCTCTTCGCTGCTCCTTTGACCTTGCCCATTGCCTTCGCAATGTCACCTCGGCTCAGGCTCGTCTTGGTTGGTTTGCTCTCACCAGTCTCTTTGGCAATCGGCTTGTCAACACCACCGGTCACACTGGAAAGAACATCATCAAGGGATGCATTGGGATCGGGCTTCTTCTCAGCCTTCGGTTCGGTCTTGGTCGCTTTCTCGGGCTTCTCTTTCGCAGCCGCAACCTTGGGCTTCTCAGCCTTGGCCTTCTCAGCCTTGGCCTTCTCAGCCTTGGCCTTCTCAGCCTTGGCCTTCTCAGCCTTGCTCCCTTTGGTCTTGGAAGATGAGTCGGTGTTGGAGTTGGAAGGCTTGTCAGTCTCTTCCTTCGCAGGAACCACAGGGTCGGTTGCAGCTGCAGGCTCGGTTTCAGAAACCTCTGGCTCGACTTGCTCTTCGCCTGGGTCCACAGAAGGATCAGCTGCCGGCTCTGGCGTGGGGTCCGGCTCCGCAATATCGACCACAGCAGCCGCTACCGGTTTCGCGGATACCTGTGTGTCACTTGAACTCTTGCTGCTGAAGAGAAAGAAGTAGACCCCGGCAGCCACGGCGGCCACTAGCGCGAAAGCGACATAGACTCCCTTCCCAGATGAAGATGAACTCTCTTCGGCCAATTCAGTGACCGGCGATGCGGCAGCTGCTTTGTTGGTATTCGTGACTGGGCTTGACGTTCCCGTTCCCGTTGCTTTGGCTTCCACCGCAGCTGTGTCGATCGAGACCTCTTGCTCCTTGTTGGGGTCGGGTAGCACAACCGTGTCCAAGGCAGCGGTCGAACGCAGGAGAGACTCTTGTGCGTCGATCTGAGTACTCAGCCGCTGGGAGCGGCGCCGTTTGGCCGATGAGGCCATTGCCTGCAGGTCGTGAAGTCCGGAAGTTTCGTCTTTGTTACTACTATCTTTGGAAAATGGCATGATCGAGTCTGAGCCTGATTTGGTCTGATTTGGCGTACCTTGCATTACATTGCCCTCCGTTGCGAGGGCCGACCTTACATGAAAACGCCTCACCAACACATACTGAATTTCTCGTCCTGAGGATTCTGCCCCAGATACGCTCTAAGGGCACGAGAAACCGCGTGACTTTGATTCATTTCTTTTGCGTCTTGGTGCAAAACAAGAATGTACATCTGTGCCCAGCACAAGAGCGTGTCTCACAACCTCTTCGGTCGTTTGAGTCCCGATCCGGATCGCACTAGTCTTTTAGGCGTTTGGGCCCATCGCTCATCTTCGCCTTGAGCTGTACAAGGGGATCCTCTTCACCAGGCAGTGCCCCCGTATCCCCCTCGCCTGCCTTGAGCAATGCAGCCTCCAGCGCCATGTTGGCTGCTGCCTCTCCATCCAGCTCGGCGGCAGCCTCCTGCGCAAACAACTCCTCGTCTATCTGACGCTCCGCTTCTTCGAGTTTGTCAAATAGCTCATTGCCAAATGCATCTGTCCCACCAGATCGGGCTGCCGCAATCTGATTGGCAAGGGTGCCCTTCTTGAGCTTTAGCATTCGAAGTTTGGCATCTAGCTTCTTGCGCGATGCATTGAGCTCCGCAGCGTATCCGGCCGCTTCTGCCTGATCTCGCTTGATCTTTGCTACCTCGATCTCGCTCTTGCGCTTGCGCTGTAGACACTCTCTTGCTGTCTCATCATCGCCTTGTTTGATGGCGATCATTGCGCGCTTCTCCCAAGTTTTCGCACGAGTCTGTTCCTGCTCGGCGTTGGTCTCCATGAGTTTCGCATCAGCTTTGTAGCTGATGAGGTTCTTCATCGCGTTGCGATACTGCGTCTCCATGTCGAGGATGATGATGTCAATTTCCTTGGCTGGATCGATCGCTCGGTCCAGCGCGGAGTTTGCTTTAGAGCTAACTGCCCCCCGCATCTTCTTGAAGATTCCCATGTTGTATTCTCGATCATAGTGCAATGGGACGGCTCTCGCCCGGTAGGTTTGGCATCCCCTCATCGGGTAGGTTTGGCATTCCTGTGTGACTTTTCTGCACACACCTTACTAGTGTAAGTGGGGGTTTTGTCCCGGTCTAAGCATCCCATCTATTGCTCTTTCCGAGATCGGGCTTTGGCTATCTACCCGAAATTGCGTTTGTGGGAGCGGGCACATAATTCGCATTACCAATCTCCATGAACCTTCGCCAACTACCACTACTTGTTGCTTCGTTCGCCTTCGCTGCATGCGTTGGATCTCTTGATAGCGGCACAAATACCGGCGGCGGCGGTGGCGGTGGCGGTGGCGGCGGCGGTGGCGGCGGTGGCGGCGGTGATGACATCGGTGCAGATGCAGCTCCTGTGGAGACCGTGAACTACGAGATGACGGTGACGCCAGCACTTGGTGAAATCGAGCTTGGTCAGCAGGTGAGCTTCACGGCCGAGATTAGCTCTGAGAACTTCTCTGGTCCTGTGACCCTCGACTTGGTTGGCGCTTTGGATACTTGGGAAGTCATCTACACCCCATCCCAAACCGTAAACCTGGTTGAAAACGAAACTACGAGCGTCATTGTCAGCGTTCAGGTTCCAACCAATGGTGCACCGGGAACGGGAGCCCTAACCTTTGCCCTTAGCGGTGAACTGGGAACTCGAGCCGGGAACGCACAAATGAATGTGGCCAACCAAATCACATTCTCCATCCCTGCTGGTGCGGGTGCAGGTGACCACAACATGGCTGGCGCGATGATCGTCAAAGAGGGAACCAACCTCATTTGGACAAACGATGACACCATTGCTCACAGAATTCACAGCAGTCCGCACGGTGACGACTTCGGTCCTGGTGCAAGCTACTCGTTCCCAGCCGAGCTTGGTACCGAAGAAGCCTACTGCCACAATCACGCAGGCGGTTCAGGAAAACTCTTAATCATGGTTGAAGAGTAAACCTCCTCGCCCATCCACAGAAGAAGGCCTCAAGCACTTGCTTGGGGCTTTTTTGTGCAAAGAATAGTTCTCTTGTGAACGGCTTGGCGACGAAGAGTGCCTCTCCTTATAGGTTTGCCCAATGGACATAGCTAGCCATCTTGAACGGATTCGCTCGAGCATCGATGACCCAGATCCCTATTTGGTCTTTGCCGATTGGTTGCAAGAAGAGGGCGACCCATGGGGTGAACTCATCGTCCTGCAACACACACTGGAGGAGAGGCCAGGTGATTCAGCAATCGCTTCGAAGATCGATGCTCTTTGCAAGAAACACAAGTGGACCCAAGCTTTCAAACCAGAAGTACTCAGACTGGATTGGAAGTGGGGGTTCATTCGTGGAGTAAAGGTCTACGATCAGTATGCCTTTCATAGCCTTGGTAAAATTCTCAAGCCAGTGATGAGCCTGCCGATGGCCGCTCTAGTGGAGGCCTGTGAGGTATTTCGGGACGAGGAGCAACACAAAGAAACGCTTCCCCCCCGCAGTGAGTTGGTCCCACACATCACCGCCAATGCTGACACGAAGTATGGCAACGACATCCGTTGGCTCACGGTCTCAAGTCACGTCCCCTCCTCCGTCAAAGCCTGCACGAAGCTCGCATTCCTGGAATGCCGAGGTGCGCAGAGACTTCCTGCCACCCTCTCAGAGCTTCCATTGGAGCGCATCGACCTGGATCGCTCCTGGAACCTGCAGTCGATTCCCGATGCGATTTGGGGCATCGAGAGCTTGGGCTACATCTCCATGTACGACTGCGACTCGTTGGACCTCAACATGGGGCAGGTCAACAACCTCCTGGCAGGATTTCTCAAAGCGCGCAGCCCACGAAAACAACGCATCTTCGAGGCCGCCTTGTTTCAAGGCAAGGCACCCAAGGCTAGCCAGGAGCAGCTCTTCCTTGCACTGGACAACAACCTCAAGGTCGTTCGTGAGCGGGCACTCGATCTGCTCGAAGAGCTCATCGAGAGTCCACTGAGTAAGAGCCCAATCGACCAGGGAAGTGTTGTCGTTGTCTTTGGCAAACTGACAATCGACAAAAAGGTATTGGGGGCTCGCTTGAAAGACCGTGGTGCGAAGTTGGCTACGAAGATCACCAAAGAGACAACGCACGTACTCTTGGGCAAGGCACCAAAGGGCAAGCACCATGACCTTGGTGAGCTGCCGATCCTGCTTGAGTCACATCTTGGGGAACTGATGAGCACGGAGGACGGCGCCCCCCCCTTGCCCATGTCGGTATTAGCAACACAGCTGCGCTCAAAAGACGATGCGCAGATCCGTAGCGCCGTTCAAGTACTTCATGAACGTGGAACCATCCCCAAGGAGCTTCTTCCAGAATTGTTCTGTGTCTTGCAGAATACCGAGCTGTCAAAACTCGGCAAAGGTCGAAGCCAGGCAAAGAAGCTCTTTGCAGCCTATGCTCCAAAGAAACTGCAAGGCGCGGTCGCAAAGCACATGAAGACATCGGTGCTTCTTGCTGGCGAGTCCAAACAGGCAGAGCGCCTTTCCGCCCTAGAGAAGAACGCGGGTGATGACATTGACATGGCAAGAGTCGCGGAGCTCTTTGTGCACGACTTTGGCGCGGGCCTTAAATACACAATGCAACGTGGCGACAAGGAAGCTTTGGACAAAGCCCTTCGACTTCGAATCGCGGGAGGGAACCTCAACCTCGACTTCCTCGAGCTAAACTCCCTGCCCGACCTCTCCTCATATGACCTGAAGGCAATCAGCCTTGAAGGCAATCACTTCACCAAGTTCCCCGCCGAGGTCCTAGCCCTTTCAGGGGTCGAGACGGTCGTTCTGAGCGGAAACCGCCTGCGTTCCTTGCCTCGTGACATGAGCGCCATGACGCGCCTCACCAGGCTGTACCTAGCCCACAACTGTTTTGCGAAGTTTCCCGTCGGAGTGACCAGCATCCCCAACTTGCAAGAACTCGATTTGAACTCCGACTGTTGGGGAGCAACTCGCATCGAGGAAATCCCCGCGGAAGTGACACGTCTCACCAAACTCAAAGTGCTCAAGGTGAGCAATGGCCGCGTTGCAGTGAAACTGCCCGCTGAGATATCGAGCATGAAGTCCCTCGAGCAATTCGAAGTCTCGTGGGAGGACGAGATTGAGAAACCACCGGCTGCACTCCAAGCACTCTTGCCTCAGTGTAAAATCCACTAGCCCGAAACGCAAAGAGCCCCAAGCGAGTGCCTGGGGCTCGAAGAGCTGTCTGGAGGCTAGGAGAGTGCTTCACTGCGCTGGTCGCAGTGCTTGCGCAACTCTTCTAGACGGTGGCCCTGGTCGCCGCTCTCTTCAATACCAGCGGCTTCCGCAAGCTCTACAAATGCCTTGAGCGTCTCATTGGTTTCAACATGCCGTGCTTTTACCGATGTGTGCATGGCTGAGAACTTCGTGTAGAAACTCTGCAGCATGTCACCCTTCCGCAGTGGCCAAACGGTGTCGAGTCGTCCATCGCGCATCTTGTCGAGGTAGAGTGTTACTTTGAAGAGCGGTCCAGCAACCTTATGCGTCATTACGACAAGGAGCAGCGATAGAACTACAACAAGTGCAACCCCCGAGGCGACCATCGTCAGAATCAGGTTTTGGTCTTCACTCTTGAGCGAGCGGATCACTTCGTCTGCCATGCCAGGCGCATCGGCGAGCTGCTCACGGATGATGTTGGTCGCCACATCCGCTTGTTGCCAGATTAGAAAGCCCAGGGTCCCACAAATGACGGCGGAGAGTGCCGTCACAAAGATGACGTAGCGGAGTTGGAGTTTCTTATCGATAAGATAATTACTGATCTTTCGACCGTGCTTATTTTTCTTGAACAAGGGATTCCTCCTTCTCTGCAAGTAACCTCTCAAGCTCCGCAATGGATGCGGCGAGTTCTTCGCTCTTTGCAGCCAAATCGGCCTCTCTTGCCAACTTGATGGCGTCCTTTAGGCGGTCTCGGTCTTCTTCCTGCATCTTTGTCACACCCGCGTGTGCGTCCTTGAAGTGGTCGTAAAACTCGACCAGTTGGTCGCCTTTGCGCAAGTTGTAGACTGTGTCGTAGATGTTGTTCTCAAGCTTCTTGAGATAGAGCCCAACCTTAAACAGTGGGCCAGCAACTCGGTGTGTTGTCTTGATGCCGTAGACCGCAAGCCCAAGAAGGAGCACCACACCAGAAATCAACATAACCAACGTGATGAGCGACTTGCGTCCCTGCACGCTATCTCTACGGGCCGCAACATCTGCCATGCAGGTATCGTGGGCGACTTTCGATTTCTGAATCTCCTCGGTTGTCGGTGGGCGCTCTTCGATCTCGCCCACCACCACCACTTCTGACGCAGCTGGCATCTCACTATCATCAATGCTCACCTCAATAGAAGGGCGTTCTCGACGCTCTGCCCCCTCGACCGTCGGCTCAACGGGATCCTCGCTTGGATCCACATCGGGAATCGCCTCCTCTGGAATCCGCTCTTCCGAAGCGTCCTCGTTGAGTAGGTCCTCAACGTCTTCCCCATCCGCCGAAGTGGGAGTTGGTGCGACAGCGCTTGGAGTCGCGCTTAAGACTTCTGGACAGCGAATCTCGTCGATCTGGTTTAGCGCTACTTCAGTTGCGGTTGTCGCTTTCTGCGAGACCCACCAGCCAAGAGGTGCCATCAAACCAGCGGCAACCGCCAACATCGTTAGCGTGAATCGCAGCTGGTAACTGGGATCGAGAAGATAGTTCTTCCAGCTCCGTTTGTATCCTTTGTTATTCGCCATAAGGGCCTCTAGGGTCTCGACTTAATCGTCGGAATGATCTTGCGAGCCACGAGGTCTTCCATGACCGCCGCAACACAATCTTCCTTCGCGTATTGTACTTCTTTGGGGGATGAGCTTGCGCGGACCTGTGCGCCGCCCTTGAGAAATCCAAACATGCTCTTCTCAGGATAGGAGGCAATCAGCATGGACACCTTGCAGCTCACAGTGGTGCTGCTTCCCGATGTGGTTGCTGTGAGTTCGTTAATGGTTCCATCAACGTGAAAGGCCTTGACTTTCTTTTGAGAGATTTGCCGTTTTGACGGATCCTTTCCGCCGGGCCAAGCGATCATCATCGATGATGCCTTCTTCTTGAAAGTTTTCAGCACGGTCTTTCGCATGTGGCTTCGAATCTTCGTGGCATCATCGGTCTTCGCTGACATCTGCCCGATGTTCACGTAGATGCCACCAGCACTGACTTCTGAGGGGCCTCCAAGTTTGCTCAGCGCATCAAAGGCCTTTTGCGCTTGCTTGCGAACGAAGGAATTGGAGTCGGAGCTCGCAGCCTTCTTGAGTTCTTGAAGAACACGGGCCTGCATCTTGGCGCTGGTCGTCGAGTTGACGATCTTGCCGAGTGAGGCCGCAGCCACACCACGAACGGTTTTGTCGGAATCCTTCAGAGCCTTCACAAACGGCCAAACCGCTCGCTGGTCCCTTAGCTTGGAAAGCGATAGTGCTGCCGAGATTCGAACCTTGTAGTCGTCGCTCGATGAGAGCTGTTTCATTAGGCGATCCACGTTGTCAGCGGAGGCAGTTCCCCCAAAGAGCATCGTGAGTATGACTAGTGGTCCGATAAAAACTTTGAACGCGAATGACAACGGCATTTGCCTCCCCCCCGGAAGGTACAGTCTAGGCATTGGAAGCCCAGCTAGCACGAATCAAGAAACCTGGCCCAGCGACTGCGTGGACATTGGGTTCGACGTGACACGAAGCATTATCTTCAGCCCAATACACCAAGCAGGGCATAAGAATACGGGGTTTTCTCAATCGGTGGCAAGGTACCGTGCCGCTAGCTCTACGTAATGAGACGAACTTGTGGCAATCCACTGCAGTTCTTCTTCGGTTAGCTTGCGGCTCACTTTCGCAGGTGATCCCAGAGCGAGATGCCCCTCGGGGATTTCCGTACCAGGAGTGACAAGCGCACCTGCGCCTACTACACAGTTCTTTCCAATCTGTGCACGGTCCATAATGATCGCGCCCATTCCAATGAGGCACTGGTCGCCTACCGTGCACCCATGCAATACAACCGAATGGCCAATGGTCACCCGATCGCCGACGATCGTTGGGTGTCGCCCAGAGGTTACGTGTACCACAGTGTTGTCCTGAACGGACACTTCCTCACCAATGCGTATGTGGTGAACATCGCCACGAAGCACTACGCCGTACCACACCGACGACCGCGCACCGATTTTCACATCGCCGATAATGACGCCTGTTTCTGCGACGAAGACATCGTCTCCAAGTTCGGGTGTCTTGCTATCAAACGTTCGTATTATGGACATGAGAATTCCTTGTGCGGGAGTAAAGCACGGCGTTGGCAACGCAAGCAAAGCAGGCACCGACACTGTCGGCGAGCATGTCAAAGTGCGAGCTATCGCGACCGGGCACGGTACTTTGATAGGTCTCATCGAGAATTCCAAAGACGCAACAGAGGGCGATCGTCGCTAGAAAACTCGTTGCTAGCGATGCCGCTCGGAGAGCGAACGCTCGAAAGACCAGTGTTGCGAGAACAGCGTATTCTGTGGCGTGTACGACCTTGTCCCAGCGCCACAGCGATGCAGATTTGGGCATGCGATCCGCCGGAACTGAGGACGCAGCAAGAATCAGCACAGCAAAGCCAATTGCCAGGAGCAGCGCGTTTCGAGGAGAGCGCCAAACGTCCAAATCTCTCACCATGAGCGCTGCCTACCGAACCACGTTCTAGCGGGTGCTTTCACGAACAGCTCGCTTGGCGTGCATTACGATGGCGTCCATGTCGAGCCCATCACCGGTATCGGCATATCGAACCAGGCCATCGCGACCAATGATGACGATGGTCGGCCCACTGCCCTCGTGCCGATAGGCTTGATGAACTTGGTTGTGCCGGTCGTGAAGTAGCGGCAGAGGCAGGGAGTGCGACGCAACAAAGCGATCGACATGCGCCTTTTGCTCACTTGTGATGCCAAGAACAACCAACTCTCGGGGAGCGTCGGCCTGCAGATTTGCCAGTGGTTCGATGCTCTCTTTGCACAGCTTGCACCAGCCAGTAAGAAACGCGAGCACAACAACCTTGCCCTGTTGTTCCTGCAAGTTGCCGTTTGCCTTCCCGTGGACAACACCTAGGGAAAACTCTGGTGCTTCGAGGTCGACGAGTCTGCGTCGAAGTAGCTCTCCAGCGTTGAGCCGTTCTGTGAGATGGGCCTTCAGTTGCATGACCCTGCCTGCGCGTCGCACTCGAACGGAGACTTCCTCTCCAACAGCATGTTCAAGCACGGCAGCTGTGAGACGTTGCGGTGTGGGCGTCGCCTTACCTCCCACGGCCAAAACAATGTCCCCTCGGCGTATGCCCGAGACATCCGCAGGAGAATCTCGAATCACTTCGTCAACTCGCACACCACCCACGGCGGGCACAAAGGCCACGCCCAGCCAGGCCGGTCTCGGAGTTGTGCTCTGGGCATCCGCAGGTCCCGAGGAAAATGCTTGGATCGCCACAAGGGCAAGAGCCACAAGAAACCGTCCAATCACGGGCTCAGGGTAGCAAGATGCCCCAGGGGAGCAAGATCTCACCGCTGCACATGCGTGTAGGTCAAAGTAAGTTCTTTGCCTTCATCAAACTACACCATGTAGAATTGTTTTGATGATTGGGCAAGACGCAGCAGAACAACGAATATCGATGCGCTTCGATAAGGCATTCCAAGTGGATGTTTTTAGTGAGCTTTTCGGAAGAATGATGGCCGTGGCCCGCAATATCAGCTCTGGCGGCATTGGGTTGGAGATGCAGGACCCGCTGCCAATGGGTAGTGTTGTGACGATCCGATTCCAGCTGCCAGGTGACAACACGGCCCTTTCTGCCAGGGCTGAGGTGAAACATCAGTACTGCTTTAACTACAATGTCGGAGATCAAGCGGCCTCGACTCGTGGAATAGGTCTCCGCTTCTTAGAGTTTTTGGAAGACAGTGAAGAGCACTTGCAACAATCGTTTACGCGCCGTCGCAATATTCATTAGTTGCCTTGGGGTTGGCCTGAGTTTGGGCAGTTCTGCCCTTGCCGAGCAAGCGCCGCCCCTAGAGCAACCTTCGAAGCAAGATGTCGCGGCTAGCGCAACTGCCTTGCTTGAGGAAATCGAAGCGGCGAAAACCTCCGAGCAGCGGATTTCTTTGAGCACCGATCTTGCGGCTCTCAAGCCTACTCCCGTCGAAGTACTAGCCAAGCACCTCGCGAGAAAGCGTTCATCAAGCATCGATGCGCGCCGAGCACTGCTCAAAGCCAGTGGGGCAGAGGTTCCGGATGAGTCGGGCCGGTTCAAGATTCCCAAGCGACAGACCGCGAAGGAGAAAGAGCGCAAAGACAAGTTCGATTGGCTGCCTGCCCTGGCCAAACAACCTACAACGCCCGGGTTGGGTGAAGCCCTTAGCGATGTTGCTACGATTCGGGCCCTCGCCGCCTCAACCAATCCCGAAGCAGGTCGAGCCATTGTGCGGTTCACATTCGAAGAAGAAGGGCTCATCTACCGCGACGAGTGTGGGCGCTACCTCCGCAAGATGTCCCCCTACTCGCTCCCCGGTCTCATTTACGGCTCACAAAGTCGAAAAGACAAGTCGATGAGTCGGTACTCAAGGTATCAACTTGAGAGGCTCGATCGGCAGAATGCTCACAAGGCACTTGCTGCGGCTCCAAGCGAGGACCTGAAAATCGCCATTCTCACCGCCTACGCTGAATCCCAATACCGCGAAGCCGTGTTTGCGGTTTTGGACAATGTCGACCACGTTGCTCCGCGAGTGCGGGCAGCCAGTCGCAACGCTTGGATTGAATATGTCTCGGGCCGTGAGCCTCCAAAGCCTCCGGAGCGCAAGTTGGAGCTTCCAAACGGCAAAGAGACCGATGAGAAAGAACCTCTGTGGCTCGATCATCGGGTGCTTGCTGACACCGCGATTCGGGCGCGAATCAAAGAGCTTACAGGTGAGAAGATGCCCAAGACCGCTTCTCTCGAAGCCCTAACAGAGAAGCTCTTCACATTCTACGACGACCGACGCGCGCAGGCCATCAACACAGACTTTGAGGCGGGCTTGGCCTTTGCGCAAGCGGGAAAGACCGACCAAGCCATTGCGATCTTCGACAGAATCTTGGCACAGAACCCCACGTTTGCGCGGCGCACCGAAATGCTTCCCGCGTATCTTGCCGAGGCAAAGTCACTAGAGGCCAGCGAGAACTGGAAGGCTGCGGCAGTTGCCTATGGCAAGGCCAGCGCCATCGCTCCCGACGATAAGGACGCACAGGAGGCACTGCAGAAGCATCACCTGGCGCGGGCGCAGGCCTTGAAAGCAGCTGGGCAAGACAACACAGCGGCCCTTGCGATAGCAGAAGACGTCCCCGTTGCAGGCAAGACCGTTGAACCAACCAAGAAGCTCATGCTCTTCGGAGGAATTGCCGCTCTTGGCGCTTCCCTCATTCTGCTCGTTGTTGGACTTGCCGTGCGCCGACGACGAGGATAATACGAAATGTTCTTAGTCATCGAAGGCATTGATGGGGCCGGTACAACCACCCAGACTGAGCGGCTTGCCAAGGCCCTCACTGAACGAGGCATCGAGACCCATCGGACGCGTGAACCCACGGATGGTCCAATAGGGAAACTCCTACGACAGATTCTCGCTGGCGAACATGCGCCGACCGACGCCACAACTCTTGGGCTGCTCTTTGCAGCCGATCGAGCCGACCACTTGCAACGTGAAATTGCCCCGGCACTCGCGAGTGGCAAAGTGGTGATTTCCGATCGCTACTATCACTCCTCGTTGGCCTATCAAGGTAGCGAAGAGGATCGCAGCTGGATTGCAATTCTCAATCAACGAGCCGTGGTTCCTGACTGCACCTTCTTCCTCGAAGTCGACCCCAAGGTGGCAGCCCAGCGGCGCCAGGAGGATGATCGCGATGAGGAGCTTTTTGACAAGCTCGAAACCCAAATGCGTGTCGCAGAAGGCTACCGTCAGGTCGTTGAAGCACGACGCGTGACTGAGAGAATCGAATGCCTTGATGGGCACAAATCTCTCGACGAAATTCACAACAGTCTGGTTGAGCGCACGCTTGCGCTGCTCAGTGAAAGGGCATCATGATTCGACGTATCAGTGCGGCTCTGCTCGCATCAAGCCTCCTTATCAGCTGCGCACCTACGATGCGCGGAGCGGATGAACCTCTCATCTTTGAAGATGAAACCGTCTTCAACTCGAGCCCGCCAATTGATGCCGTTGAAATCCCGCGCATCCGCACAGGCATGATCGCGCGGGCAAAGCTCGATGAGACCCTGGCTGCGGGTGTAGGTGCCTTCCTCGGAACCTTGGATGTCGCACCTCACCTCCAAGATGGTCGCTTCTCGGGGTGGCAGGTTGAACGCTTCGACAATCCGTGGGTGGACTTGCTGCCCGGAGACATTGTGAACTCTGTAAATGGCGCCCGAATCGAGACTCCCGCGCAGGTGCAATCTCTATGGCTGCGGCTCAAAGAGAGCGAGGAGATCCTAGTCTCCGTGATTCGTGGAGAAGCAGCGTTTGAACTTCGATTCACCGTGCAGGGAGCCACTCGCCCCGAAGACGCGTGATAATCTTGTGGGCATGGTCGCCTACGAAGATCTCGTTGTTGCACTCACCAATTGGCGTATAAATCAAGGATTGCCCACTGGGGCAGACGCCTTTGCTGCCTTTGAAACGGGAAGTGTGGATCTCGCCCTGCCCGTTGCAGACCCCGTCGAACTCAACACCGGAGAGGTCTTGGCAATCGAGGATGATGGCGCCATCGAAGAGGTGTCTGAGGAATCCTACGAAGCGATCGCTGAAGAGGTAGCGGCGATCGATCCAAGAACAGAGCCCGAAAGCCTCGAGTCATTTGCCGATGATGAGCAAGCAGTGAGCCTCGACTACGGCGAAGAAACGGCGTACGGCGAGGTGCCGGACATGGGTGAGGCGGACGCAGTGGCTCCACAAGACATTGCCGCTGAAGCCGTGGAGGAAGCTCCAATGGAAGCGACAGACGCAGCTGAGGTTTCCTACGAGGCCGATCCATCAGAAGAACTCGCAGAGGAAGCACAGGGTGAAGTCGCCATGGATGCCAGCGCTGAAGAGGAGATCGCCGCCGACGCGATGGACATCGAAGAAGAAGTTGTAGATTCCGATCCGCAAGTTGAGGCAGAGATGGCCGACGAATTGCCAGTCGTTGAAGAAGAAGTAAACGCGGACGACTTCGACGCCATCGAGGTGGATGCCAACGAATTCGAGGCGGAAGAAGTCCCTGTCGATTTGGGCGCGGAAAAAGAAGGCAGCGAAGCGACGGTAATGGGCCTTGGTGTCGACCAGATTGTCCCTCCAGACGAGGCCTAGAGGTCGTGCTGGGATATGCGCTAAGCGCCGAGGGATTCGCCCCGCGTCAGTTTCATAATTCTGAGTTGCAGGCCGAAGAGGTTCGCGTTCGCGTCGAGTTCGTGTGTCTGGAGAATGACAGCGCTGCGATGGATATCTGCCCCGGTGGTGGCCTTGTCGGGACGGTCGTGGAAAGCGGAGAAGCCGCAAGCGCGTTTCAGGGCGCCAGAGTTCTTGTGCCGCAAATCATCGCTTGCGGAGAATGCGATACCTGCCGGCGCGGTGCGGCGCCTGTGTGCCCCACCCGCCGAGTGCTGGGGCGTGATCATCACGGTGGCTGCGCTGAGAGCGTAGTCTGCTCGGGGCGCTGGCTAACTCGTGTTGATGAGCAGCTCTCGCTCAAGGGACCTGTGGCGGCGATTGCCGCAGGGCCGGCTCTTCGGGCCTATGCACTCTTCTGTCGGGCTGGCGTGGCTGCAGGCGATGTCGTTGTGGTTCTCGGCAACGGCGCAACAGCAGAAATTCTCGCGCAACTCGCAACCACTCGAGGGGCAAAACTCATCCGCAGCAGAGGCGACGCTGTGGCCAACGAGATTGCCGAGCAACTCACAGCGCAGGGCTGCGCCGAGCGGCCGCAAAAACTCTTTGTCTGTGAAGGCGATGCAAATCTCGAACTCGCGGTGCGAATCGCACACCCGAGCAGCATCGTAACGACGGCCATCGGAGCGGGCGCCATCGACATTCAAACGCTCTTCGACCGCGAGCTGTCTCTTCTCGCTCTGAGCTATGGGCATCCCGACCTGCTACCTGAGACCGCAGCGCTGATCGTCAAGGGTGAACTCGACCTAGGTACAATTCTTACTGAAGCCCCCCTTGGGCCCGAGAGCCTAGAACAGAGTCGCGCCGAGCAGCGTGCCGGCAAGTGCCTCGTGGTACACCCTGCCTAGTGCGCGATCCATGGACATTGATTCGTGATCGCGAAGGCAATACTGCCTGTTTTAGGAGCATAGAAACCTCTCGACCGCCAGTGGTCTCTGGCTATGAGAACACGACGGCTAGAACGATGCCGATCGCAACAACGGCTAGGCCAAGCCCCATAAGGATCTTGTTGCGCCCAGACGTCATCTCGGAGACAAGCTCGTCTTCCGTAACCCGGTTTTTCACGGCTGCCTGCTCGGGAATTGCTTCCATCATCATGGTGGCACCCGTTCGAAGGCTAAGCCTGTCTTTGTCCTGCTCGGTGATCGAGCCGTCGTCGCTGTAGCGGACGTCCATCTCCATCTCGTCGGCCTTAGCAGAAACTCCCGCCTCGGGCTTGGCTTGAGCGGCAGCGCGGGCAGCAGCCTCATCCAGCTCGCCCTTCTTGAACCACATGGTCTCGCGAAACTTGCCTTTGTTCTTCGCCGCGGCCTCGGCGGCAGCTTCGGGAGTGACAGGAACGCCAGCACGCTTTCCTCCGGCAGAGCCGCTGTTCGCTGCAGAAGCTGCAGCAGGGGTTGCCACAACGGGGGCGGCAGGCTGTGCAATGACAGGAGCCGCGGGTTGCGCAGGTGCAGGCTCGGCCGACTGTACCGAGGCGGGCGCAGGCTCGGCCGATGGTTGCGCCGAGGCGGGCGCTGGCTCAGCCGGGGCCTCTGGAGCAGCCGCGGGTTCAGGAGCAGGCTGAGCCATCTGCGGTGGCTGGTGATCGATAGAAGTAGCACCAGGTGGCTCGCCCTCTGGTGGAGGTGTCCCAACGGCTTCGGTGGTAGCCCCTCCCATCGCGGCCTTCATATCCGCCGCAGCAACGCCCATGAGTGTCTTGTTCATCTCAGCACGGCTTGCTGCGGGTATCCCCTTGGCGGTTTCAGCGGGGGACGCACCTGCAGGGGAGCTTGCCGCGCCTTTCTCAACGTCGCCAAGGAACTGCCGCAAAGTCATAAACCTCTTACTCGACGCTTTTTCCAGCGACTTTAGGAGGGCCTGGCCAAGTGCCGGAGAAACACCCTGCTCAGGGCCCAAAGCTGTGGGCTGAGTGTGGACATGCGCATTGAGCACATCCATGGGGCTTCCCACGAAGGGCGGTTGACCCGTGAGAAGAAGGGTCGCGATTGCACCCAAGCTATAGATATTGCAGCGCTGGTCGAGGGGTCGCCCGGCAATTTGCTCAGGTGCTACGTACTCGCTAACTCCTTGAACTGACTCCTTGCCCTCAGGGCCAGGAACAGGGACTCCGAAGTTGATGATCTTAGTTTGATCTCCCTGAGAAACCAGGATGTTCTTTGGTGAAAGATCTCGGTGCGTCACACCCAGTTTTGCAGCAGCTTCGAGTGCAGCGCCGATCTGGAGAATCAGCGCGACAGCGCGCTGTTGAGGTAATGGGCCGGTTTGCGCGACAAACTGATCGAGCGGAACTCCATCGACACGCTCGGTGGCGATCCAAAGAGCGCCCTCATGGTGGCCATGCCCAAGGACGTTGGCGACTCCTGGATGGTTGAGCCGCTCAAGTTGCTTGAGTTCTCGTTCCGTTCGCTGTTTTAGAAGGGCGCTGGGAAACACCTCGGCGGCAATCATCTTCACCATCGCCGTGGTGCCAGACTTGTCTCCGGCTGAATACACAGGGCCTGTGCGATGACCACCAATGATCTCGCCCAACGCGAACCGACCGTCCAACAACACGTGCCCACCCGTGTCAACGCTGCGAACTGGCTCAGGAGCCGCTGCATCGATCGGCACCAGATGTCCAGCGTCCACTGGACAGAAGTTTGCGTCGTCTGGGAAGTCCTTATTACACGTGGGGCAACGCTTCATGATAGTGCTCGGCAGTCGTCGGTAAGCAAGGCGTTGATCGTAGGGGACCGTTGCCACCGCTTCAACCTTTTGGCCCACGGTAACGCAGCAGGGCGAGGAGTCGAGCAAACCTACCAAATTTGAGCGCCGCTCATGTTTGACATCCTGAAGTCCATTTCGCGATAGTCCGCGCATGCGGTTCTTGACGGTCGTCTTTGCGTCACACAGTGAGTTTCTCAGACACTTCTCGGACAAGTATCCCGATGGCGCCCTCTTTTGTCCGACCAAAGCAAAGGTGCAGCTCCGCAGCAAAGTCATTGTCGACGTCTCGTTGCCGGGGCTTCGACAACCAGCTCGCCTGCGAGGCAACGTCATCTCCTACAGCAGTGGTCAGGGCCTTTGGGTGGCTTTTGATCGACAGAGTAGTGCGACTGTTGCCTACCTCAAGAGCGCCGGTAGTGACGAGACCAAAGAACGTCTAAGCCGTGCGCATTCGCGCTATCCTGCCAGTCTACAGGTGTCTTGCCGCATCGACGAGGACAACCCAGAGACTGAAACACTGCAGGGCAAGATCGTCGATCTTAGCCGTGGTGGTGCATTTGTTAGTGGCAGTGAGGCGCCGCTTGTTGGCACTCGCGTATCACTCGACATCAGCCAAGGTGCCAACTCAAACTCGGTGTATCGAGTGGATGGCCGGGTTGCTTGGGTTGGCAAAGTTGACTCACACGATGGCTTCGGAGTTCGCTTTGATTTGCGCGGGAGCTTTGGCGCTGCTCCCCTTCGCACCCTCTTGCGCCGAGCCTCTGAAACCGGTCGTCTACGTCTCTCCTAGAGATCACGTTTCGATCCCTGCTAGAGATCTCCGCATCTTTGGTTGCGTCTGCGATTTTGGCCCGCAGAGGTTGCTTGCATTCCCGAAACGCAAAAACGCACAGGCTATTTCACCCGTGCGAGAATGGAAACACGTTGAACGAACTAGCCGCCGCTACTTGCTAGCAGCAGGAGCAGGCTTGCCCGGCTCGCCGAATCCGGCGAATAGCTCCTCTGTGCTCTGGGTAGAGGCGAGAGCGAGCTTGTTCTTGCGCGTACGTCCCATGCGGTTCCTACGACGGCGGCGCTTTCCTTTGGTCTTTTTCGATTCAGAAGCCATTGAGCGGCGAGTAATAGCCGAGGCCTCCCAGCCTGTCAAGGGCCACTTCTGCGGGTATTTCAGCTGATTTACGATTGGTGATCGCCGCTTACCCGATCGACTGAATAGACGCCGTTGATGCGCCCCAATGCCCGGATTACGAGCTTGAGTTGCTTTAGATCGCTGACAATTGCATGAAATGTATTCACTGCCCTGTGGTCTTCGGTTGCCCGACAGTGGGCCTGGGTGATGTTGACGCCAGTGTCTGAGAACGACTGAGAAATTGTGGCAAGTAGCCCAGGTTTGTCGGCACAGAGCACCTGAATGGCCACGGGATGCTGCCCCACAAAACCATCATCCCATTCCACCTCGATGCGCCGGTCGGGATCCATATCGAGGGCTTTGGTGCAGCCCTTTGTGTGCACGGTGACGCCTCGCCCCCGGGTGATGAAGCCCGTAATTTTGTCGCCTGGCAACGGACTGCAGCAACGTGCATAGCGAACCAGGATGCCATCCTCTCCCTGCACCTTGATGCCACTGCCATTGTTGCGTCGTGTGACCTTGCGCAGAATCTTGGTGAATGAGTTGCCTGCATCGTCTGTGTCCTTCTTGGCGGCAACATCATCAGGCACAAGCACTTCACGCACCTGCATGGCCGTGTGTTTGCCATAGCCGAGCTGGCAAAGAAGGTCCTCCACACTGTGGCACTTGAGCTTGGTGGCGGCTCGCTCAACATCACCGCTCTTGAGCGACTTGGTGTAGGAGCGTCCAAACTTGCGAAGCTCCTTTTCGAGCAACTCGCGGCCAAGTTCTGAAGCTCGGTCACGATGATCCTGCCGCAGCTTGTGGCGGATCTTGGTTTTCGCTCGCGAAGTCTTTACGAGCTTGAGCCAGTCCTTGTTCGGCTTTTGTGCGGGGCTGGTGATGATGTCGACAGTGTCCCCATTGCGAAGTTGGTAGCGCAGAGGAACGATGACGCCGTTAACCCGCGCCCCCGAGCAATGGTCGCCAACCTGCGTGTGAACCGAGTAGGCAAGATCGATGGGGCATGCACCTTTGGGCAGCGACTTCACATCACCGTTTGGTGTGAAGACGTACACCTCGTCGCCAAAGAGATCCAATTTGACAGACTCGATGAACTCGGCAGGGTCTTTCAAATCGCGCTGCGATTCCATCATGCGACGCAGCCAGGCGAGCTTCTCCTCATCGTCACCTGCGACGACTCCGCTCTTGCCCTCTTTGTACTTCCAGTGGGCCGCAATCCCACATTCCGCAACCTGGTTCATTTCCTTGGTGCGAATTTGAATCTCGATGCGTTCGCCTTTGGGCCCGATTACCGCTGTGTGCAGCGATTGGTACATGTTGGGCTTTGGAAGCGCGATGTAGTCCTTAAATCGCCCGGGGATTGGCTTCCACTTTGAGTGCGCAATGCCGAGCGCCGCATAACACTGCCCCAGGTCTTCTGTGACAATTCGAAAGCCCGTGGCATCGTGGATTTCTTCGTAGGTGCGCCCAGTGCGCTTCATCTTGTTGCGGATGGACCATAGATGCTTTGCTCTGCCCTTCACCTCGCAGGCGATTTCGCTTTCTGCCATTTGATTGCGCAGCAGACCTTCCACCTCCTCGATGTAGCGTTGCCGTTCCACTTTGGTTTGAGCCACAGCCGTCTTTAGCGACTCATACTCGTCAGGGTGCAAATACTTAAAGCAGAGGTCCTCAAGCTCAACGCGCACCCATTGAATGCCGAGACGCGCTGCAAGGGGGGCGTAGATTTGCATCGTCTCATTTGAGATGCGCTCTTGCTTGTGCGCCGGCATATGCTCCAGCGTGCGCATGTTGTCGAGCCTGTCACAGAACTTCACCAAGATAACGCGAATGTCCTTCGACATCGCTAGCAACATCTTGCGGAAGTTCTCAGCCTGCCGGTCTTCTCGGTCGGTGTAGGGCAGTTTGCCGAGCTTGGTAACTCCATCGACGAGGAAGGAAATCTCCGTCCCGAATTCTTCTGAGAGCTCTTCTACCGTCATGCTGGTGTCTTCCACCGCGTCGTGGAGTAGTCCAGCACATACGCTTGCCACATCGAGCTTCAGCTCAGTAATGATGTGGGCTGTGTTGAGTGGATGAGTGACGTAGGGGTCACCGGATTTTCGCGTCTGGCCCTCATGGGCTGCTGCCGCGTGCTCATACGCCCGGCGCACGGCGGCCAAATCCGCCTCCGGGTGGTACGTTTCAATATTCTCTAGAATCTGATCGAGGCGCGACATGCTTGTACAACTAGTGCAAGGGTACCCTTCCCTTAGACTGGTGCCAAACTGCTGCCGAACTGTCGCAACCTCAAGGGGCCAAAGCGCTAGCGACTAGCACTAGAGGCCACGAAAACGGGCTTTCCATCATCTGCGAACTTCCAGGTGTACTTGAAGGTCACGCCAGATCGCGTCAACGAGAGGCTCATGGACCGAACTTCAGGGCCAAAGATGTCCCGCTGGTAGAAGACAAAGTCGCCACGTCCTCGGAATACTGAGAGGTTGCCCAGTGGTTGGCGATCCTTGTACCCATCGTTGTTGATTTGCACGATGTCTCCAAATCGGTTGCGGCGTGTCGTGCGCCGCTGAAACGACCAGGTTTCCATGAGGTGCTTTGCCTTCACGCTGTCGATGCCCGTGGGCTGAAAGACGTTGCCCTGGTCGTCGGTGAGCACGGCCTTCCAGGTACTGATGTCGGTGTAGTCTTTCCACTTGTGCTCGATTTGCACGTGGAAGCGCAATCGGTCTCGAGAGACAATGGTGAAGCTTGCTGTGTTTTGAAGGGGGTAGCGCTGGTGACTCAGGAGTGAGTCGCGGCCTTTCACTCTCGGGGGACGCGGATGCACAAGGTCCATATCCCCGGTCACAATCGTGAGTTTTGCGGTCTGCCGCAGGGTATCAAGCGGCTGGGCGAGTGGGTTGGGCTGGGAAATCGACGCAGAGAACGTCCTGTGGCAGCTTGCGAGGGCTACACACGAAGCGACAATGAAACAGCTCTTGGTTGCCAGGTTCATAAGACAGACGGACGCCTCCTAGTATTTGATCCTCTGCCTTTTGAGGGGTGCTGTCAATGCCGAGTTTGGAACGGACCTCGTCTGAGCAGCGCAGGGCCGCAAATCGTGGTGAAAGACTCCTCACCCATGAAAGAACCCAAGTGCGCGCCTAAGAGCTTTGCTCTTGGCCCTTGGTCGTCAGGCTCACCGCGTGTGCACCCACGTTCGCCGCGAGATTGGAAGCCACAACATCGCGAGCTCTTTGCGGAGCCTGCTCTTTGTGTCGACGACACAAGTACACGGCTCGCAGCACCGAGTAGGCCTGCTCCAACTCATCGTTGATGATCTTGTGAGGATAGATGTCATGGTGACCAATTTCTTCAATCGCCATCTTCAATCGACGGTCAATGACATCATCTGCATCGGTCGCCCGCCTGCGCAGTCGCTGCTCCAAAATCTCAAGGTTTGGCGGCAACACAAAAATCATCAAGGCGTCATCGGGCCATTGCTTGCTCAACTCCAAGCCACCCTGCCAATCGACATCAAAGACCACATCGTGTCCCTCGCGCAGAGCACCCTCCACCACTGCACGCGCGGTGCCGTAGCGATTGCCATGCACAATTGCCCACTCTGCAAATTCGCCAGCAACGACCATTTCCTCGAAGCGTTCCTCCGAGACGAAGCTGTAGTCGACCCCATCGACTTCTCCACGGCGAATGGGCCGGGTGGTATAGGACACTGAGAACTTTACCGTCTCGAACTCATCGAGGAGTTTGTGAGATAGGGTGGTTTTTCCAGCTCCGGAAGGAGAGGAAATAATGACTAGACTTCCGCGCTGACTCGACATGGACTTATTCGACGTTTTGAACTTGCTCTCGGATTTTTTCTAACTCGGCTTTGGCATCGACAACGAGACGAGCAACATTGGCCGACTGACTCTTGGATGTCACAGTGTTGAATTCGCGACCGAGTTCCTGCACCAGAAAATCCAGTTTGCGTCCAACCGGTTTCGGGTCTCTCACCAGCAGCGCAAGTTGCTCGAAGTGAGAGGATAGGCGAACGAGCTCTTCAGTCACATCCAATTTGTCGGCCAGAACCGCAACTTCCTGAGCGATTCGCGATTCGTCTACCTCCACCTTGGAGTTCTTCAGGAGCTTCCCCAAGCGATCTTCGAGGCGTTTTTGCGCCTCTGCGGGGCCTGTCTTTGCCAGCTCCCCGAGCTTAGACGCGAGTTCTTTGAGTGTCTCAAGACGAGACTCGATGTCGGTTTGCAAAGCAGCGCCCTCGGCTGTCCGCATCGCCACAAGGTCGCTCACAGCGGCGTCTGCCGCTTCGAGAATCCCTGCGCTCGTTGCGGCTGCTTGGGCCTCGCTCTCGCCAGACACTGTGACCATCACTCCTGGCTGTCCAACAACCAGCGCAACCGGAATCTCGGTGCTGGTGCCAAGCGTTTCGGCGAGGCTGCGAAGATCGCTGTAGACCCGTTCGGCGGCATCAACATCAATGTGTGGAGCTGCCTGACTGGCTTGCCGGTCCAGGCGAATCGAGACACTCAAGGCGCCGCGGGTGATTGCCACACCGATGCGCTTGCGAAGGGTTTCCTCGTGCCTTGGATCGAGGGCGGCGCCACGCAGCTTTAGGTCTAAGAACCGATGATTGACGGAGCGAATCTCAACGGTGATAGCCGAACCTTCGACCTCACTCTTGCCCCGGCCGTAGCCCGTCATGCTGCGCACCCCGGGCTTGTACCACAGGGCGGGGAGATCTTGCATCGCATCAGGTATGGTCGGTTCCCGTGGGACACACATCCGCAGCGCTACTTCTTCTCGCCAGCGTTGCGATGGGCTGTGGGCGGAGCGCCAACCCCGAGGACCAAGCGCTCCAGTTCTGGCACACCTTCAACCAGCGGGAAAGCGCGGCGCTTCAGTCCTGGCTCAGCAAGAGCGAGAAGCGCGCTGTCGTGACCACAATCCTGCCGTTTGCGGTCGCCAATATCCGAGTCCGAAGCGCGATGGCCGAAGGCGCCTGCCCAGACCTCCTTCGAATCGATTCGACTCGGATCCCCGGCCTGGTCGAGAGCCAACTCATCGAGGAAGTCCCGCCACACGTCTGGAAACGACACTCCTGGCTCAAGGAAGCTGATGAGCTCGTGCGCTACCGAGATTCTGTCTATGGACTCCCTCAGAGTCTCGATGGCCTCGCACTCATTCGCAAGCGTGATCGCGATATTGCCTGGCCCATCAACTCGCTCGACGAATTAGAAAAACTCTCAGCACAGGATGGCCCGCGCCTTGGAATGCTCATCGACGGGTATTGGGTGTTGGCCTTTCTTCGCGCCGAAGGCAGCAGCCTTCCAAACGCCGCCGCTGAGCCAAGCATCCACAGCGCCGCGGCGGTCCGTGGGCTCGAGCGCTATGCAGCCCTCTTCCGGTCGGGCGTTGCCATGGATCTTCTGGACGAGCGCTCTCCTTCTCGAGCGATGATTCGCGCGTTTCGCAACGACCAGATAGACATCGCGTTTACGGGGCCTTGGGACCTTCCAGCGTTGGCGGATGGCGCCCCTGCAATGCTGCAAGTGAGTGCCTTTCCAGGCGCACACGCACCACGAGGTGGTCAAGTCTTGGTCGTGCCGAGCTGCTCGAAACGTGCAGAACAAGCTTGGGCCCTCGCCTTGGACCTGAGCGCGCCAAAGCTCCAGGCCGAATGGGCAAAGACACTTGGATCGATCCCGGTTACGAAAGAGGGCCTCGAGGGCGCAGGTCCACTTGCCAACGCGTTCTACAAAGCGCTCGAGGGAACGCGCCCAATACCGCGTCACGTTCACGCACCAGAACTCTTCGACGACCTTTCTCCGGCAGTATTGGCGGTTGTGGGTGGCGATGCGACCGCGGAAGAGGCTCTCGCTGGTGTGAACCGATCCTGGCGGCGGCTCTACAACCTGCCTCCAGAAGACTCCTTACCTCGTGAGGACTCCGAATGAATCTCAGCATTCGCTCGCGAGTCCGAATTATTCTGGCCGTCGCCGCCATTGTTCCGGTCCTTGCGGTTGGCTCGCTTGCGATCTATCGCGCCAACGCGGAAGTGGAATCGGAGGTGGTCCGTGGCCGGCTGGCTCAGGTCAGTGCCCTAGCCTCCTCCCTCGACGAAACTCTTCAGGGAGCGCGCCGGTCGCTTGAACTCGCAGGGGCTTGGTGGGCTGACGAACTCGAGGTCGGTGAAACCAATAGCCCCGAATCGCAGCGAGTGATGCACCGCCTGTGGCGACGCTTGCACCGAGAAGTCCCAATCTACAGCAGCCTCAGTATTCTAGATCTCGATGGCAATACGATTTTCGGGAAGCCTCTCGAAGCAGACCCGAACTTGGGAGCTCACAGTTTTGGCGGCTTTATCGGTGATGTCGTGTACGACGAGGGCGCGCCCTATGTGCCTGTGGTAACGCAAGCACGCAATCGGGCTGGAGAACGCATTGGAGTCCTGGTCGCCCGCATCGATTTGAGCTTTGTTGCGAATTCGCTGGAAGGCGTCCCACTTGGCAAGCAAGCCCGGCTCCTGGTGCTTGACGGCAGGGGACAGGCCATTGCTCGAACCGACGGAGGTACTCTCTCCGAGCGTGACCCAACGCTGGATCTCGTCGTTCAGACCGCCCTTGGACGAGCCGGCGAAGGCGAGGCGCGAGCTGAAGGCCGACTCTCGATCTACCGAAGCCTGGTGGCGTTTCAGTCCAGGCGTGCCATCCCATGGGTTCTCGTGCTCGATCAGCCTGAGTCTGAAGCCTTCGCGCTCGCAAGACAAGCTGCATGGGACACTGCGATTATTTCCCTCGTGGTCCTCGCATTGGTGATTGTCTTAGGTGCAGTTCTGGCCACACAACTCACGCGCCCGCTGTGGCTCCTCGCAAAACGGGCAGATGCGATCGCCGAAGGTCAGGTGCATACGGACAGTCCACCGCTATCCGCTCCTGGGGAGATTGGCGTGCTCGCGATGCGGCTCGAAGAAATGGCGGACAAGATTGCAGAACGCGAGAAACTGCAGGCCGCCCTTGCCCATGAAGATAGGCTCGCCACAGTTGGAACCATGGCCGCCAGTGTCGCTCATGAAATCAACAACCCTCTCACGACAATCCTCGGCTATTCGCAATTGCTTGCCGAAGACAAAGACTCGGATCACCCAGACAGCGCGGGGTTGTTGCTCATCGCCGACGAAGCAACGCGCATGAAGACCATCGTGAGCACTATGCTGGAGTATTCGCGAACCGAATCGGGAACCACCGAGAGCGCGAAGCTCCAAGCCGTCTTACAGCGCGTACAAGCGCTCCTTAGCCCTGCGCTCAAGAAAACAAAGGTACAGCTTGCCCTCCAACTAGACGATGAACTGCCCGCGGTCGCGGCAGGCAGCCAGAGCTTGCAGCAAATCTTTGTCAACCTCATTCAGAACGCGTCGCAGGCGATGGAGCTGGGAGGCAAGGTTTGGGTGGCTGCAAGCGTCGTCGACGATACAGTGGTTGCAACCGTCAGCGACGAAGGTCCGGGGATTCCTCCAGAAGAACAAAGCCGAGTGTTTGACGCATTCTTCACCACCAAGCAGGCGGCACAGGGCACCGGGCTTGGACTTGCTGTTGTCAAACACCTGGTGAGTGAGTTTCGCGGAAGCATTACAGCGGGCAGCAGAGACAGTGGCAATGGCGCTTGCATGACGCTCGTGATACCCACCCTGCAGAGCCACGGAGAACAAGAATGAGCGCGAACATCTTAGTCATTGATGACGAATCTGGAATCCGCAGTTTGTGCGCCGACGTGCTACGCCGTGTGGGCTACCAAGTGGAGGTCGCGGAGACCGGCGAGGAGGGGCTTGCCGCCGCAAATGCAAAGCACTTTGATTTGGTGCTGAGCGACATAAATCTACCAGGGCTCAGCGGCATTGCTGTCGTTGAGCAGTTACTCGGCGAGGGCAAGGGTCCCACCGTCTTGCTCATGACCGCGTTTCCCTCAGTTTCCACGGCCGTTCAGGGAATGAAACTTGGAGCGCGAGACTACCTCACCAAGCCTTTCACACCCGATGAGCTGCGTATGGCGACTGCCCGAGCACTCGACGAGGACCGCCTTCGGTCACAGAACCAGCAACTGCGCCAAGAACTCGGCTATGGCCGTCTGCTAGGCCAGAGCACTCCAATGAAAGAGCTGCGCGCAACGATCGCAAAGGTCGCAAAATCAGAGGCGACGGTGCTCATCACTGGAGAGAGTGGCACAGGCAAGGAACTCGTTGCGCGGGCTATCCACTACGAGGGGTTCCGAGCTGGTCACAACTTCGTTGCAGTGAATTGTGGCGCATTGGTTGGCTCTCTTCTCGAATCAGAATTATTCGGACACTTGCGCGGTTCGTTCACAGGAGCGAGTTCCAACAAGCAAGGGCTCTTTGTCGCTGCCGAGTGTGGCTCCCTGTTTCTCGACGAAATCGGTGAGCTCCCTCTGGAACTACAACCCAAGCTTTTGCGTGCCCTGCAAGAAGGCGAAGTCCGCCCAGTTGGTGCAAGCAAGTCAACCAAGGTCAATGTACGCCTCATTGCGGCCACGAATCGTCAACTGGCTGAGCTTGTCGAGGATAAGTCGTTTCGAGAAGACCTGTACTACCGACTCAACGTCATAACAATTGATGTGCCACCACTGCGCGAGCGTGCACGCGACATCCCAGATCTGGCCCTGCACTTCGCCACGCGAGCGGCAGAAAAGTCGCGCCGCCCGCCTCTCGCTATCCGGCAAGACGCCTACGAATGGCTTATCAAACAAGCGTGGCCCGGGAACATTCGCGAGCTAGAGAACGCGGTTGAGCGAGCCGTCGTGCTTGCCTCTGGCGAAGAGCTTGGCGTCGATGATTTTGAAATCCGAGCCACCCCCGCGCCCAAGCGACAGAGCGCGGACGTTGATGAATTGATCTCGATCGACGAGCTGGAGCGACGCCACATCATGAGAGTCCTGGACGCCTGCGAAGGCCAGAAAACCAAAGCCTCCGCAATTTTGGGCATCAATCGCACGACTCTTTGGAAGAAGCTGCGACAGTACGGAGTCGAGTAAATCTGCACCGCCTTCACCAACTCGAGGTCGCGGCAACCGACAGCATCCCTCTCTGCCTCTAGCGGCTCGTTTTGGTCCTCGTAGCTCCATGTTAGCCTTTGGCCATGCATAGGCCGTTGTTGCTGCTATCGCTCCTCGTTTGTGTCTCTTGCAAGAGTCGTGAGAGCAAGCCACCCGATGTTGATCACGCACCCGTCGCTGCGCCGGAGAAGGACGGGGAGCCCAAAGTTGTCGAAAAGAGCATGCTCGACCTCTATGGCGATGCGTTGCCACAGGGAGCGACAGGCCGCCTAGGAAGTCTTCGCATGGTCGACCGCAGCATTCGGCAGATGATCTTCACTCCTGAAGGCAGCCAGGTAATCTCAACACATCGCGACGGCTACCAGATTTGGAACCTCACCGATGGCAGTCGGGGAGCAGTGCTCGAGCACGAGAGCCCTGGTGATTTGATGGCGATATCTCCCAACGGAAACTTGCTCGCGACGGGCGACGATGAAGGTGCCACGGTGCAGATCTGGGACATGGGCACCGGCAAGAAGAGCGCCCAAGTTGCAGCGAGTAGCCACCTTATTGGACTCTGCTTCTTGAGCAACAAGAACCTCATGGCGGCATTCGCCAAAGGCGAGATTCGAATTTGGGATCTGGACGGCGAAGGCACCGTATTTCAAGGGAAGTGGCAAGATCCCACCACCCTTTCCTGCGCACCAAAGGTCGGCTGGGCAGCAGTAGGGACGGACGACGGACATGCCTTTGCCATTGAAATCGACACTAAGAATTTCTCCGTAAAGGGGGCGACCGAGCTTGGCAAGGCGAGCAAGGCGATAACGACTTCCGCCGTGGCCTCTGATGGCTCGAGCTTTGCTTTTGGCAGCGCCGACGAGAACATCTACCTTTGGTACGAGCCAAAGGAGGGCGAGCCCTTCTCTATGCAGGCACATGATCGCACGGTTGAGAACCTCGCCTACACTGCCGATAACAGCGAGCTCTACTCAACCGGAGGAGATTCGTGGTTTCGCAAATGGAACCCGAAGGATGGCGAGCTCATCGAGGAGTTGCCTGGAATCGATGGGCTTGATGCCCAGCTGATGGCGCTGTCTCCGGATGGAAACTTGCTCGTCTCGTGGAGCCAACACGGCGGGGCACGAGGATCGGAAGCTGGACGTTGGTGGCTCTGGAATGCGAAGACGGGCGCCTTGCTGCTGGAACCCGAGCGACACCGAGGGGCGATCACCTCAGTACAATTCTCACCGGATGGAACGCAGATCGTCACCACCAGTGAGGACAAGTCGGCACGACTGTGGGATGCAAAATCCACAAAGAGTGCCGGCGAGCTGGCTGGGGCGGCCGGGATTGTCAACGCAGCGCACTTCTCAAACGACGGCAAGACCGTGTTTAGCGCGGGAGCGGATGCCGTTGTGCGCGCTTGGGCAGTTGATGCGGATACCAAGAGTGTCGTGATTGATGGCGTTGGTGGCGCTGTGAATTGCTTTCTCATGACGAACGATGGGCAACGGGTGATCACAGGAGACCAAATTGGTCGAGTCTGGTCATGGGACCGGACCTCGGGAAATCAGATCCAGGCCTACGATGGAAGGCGCTATTCCGCCATCTATGACATTGCCCTCTCCCCAGATGGCAGACTTCTGGCGATTGCTGGCAGCGCTCGCATTGTTGGCGTCATCGACCTTGAGCGCGGTCAGGAAATTGCTGAGCTCAACCCCGGCGACACCACTGCGAACTTCGCGGTGGCATTCTCGCCCGATGGAACACTGCTCGCGACAGCTGGCGATGGTCACGAGATCCAGCTCTGGAACACCAAAGACTGGACGCGAAGAATCACCCTTGATGGTCACGATGGCACCGTCCGAGCACTCGCCTTTCGTCCCGATAGCAAACGTCTGATCTCTGGCGGCAACGATGAAATGGTTCGCATCTGGGATGTTGCGAGCGGTAAGCAATCCGCTGCGCTTGAAGGCCATGAGGGTGTGGTTACGAGCGTTGCTGTTGCGCCCGATGGCAGCCAATTTGTCTCGGCAAGTCGCGATCGCACAGCGCTCATCTGGCGTATGCCCTAGGCTTTGGCGGTACGTTTGTTCGCTGACAGGGCGCGCAAAGCGAGTTTGGGGCAACTGACCTATCAAGCAACGATGAGCGTTGGCTCGTCAACGCGTCCACCGGGACGAAGCCCGCTTGACAATCCGACAGTCTGAGGTTCAAAGCGTCCATGTACTCGCGGCCCTCGCTCTCAACTGGGCCAGCGAGTACCTCTCGTCAACAGAGTCGGTTCGACACGCTAGAACGCCAACAAGTACCACTTGTCGCCGCGCCGTATCAGTTCCATCGTCTCGGGTGAGGTGCCGCTGGGCCCAAAGACGAAATTCACCTGGGCCCAGTCTCCGCTAACGCGAGCTTCGCCAATGAGTTTCCCCTTGCCAAACTGACTCACGAATTCGGGCCAGTCGCTACCATCAACGGTTTGCGCACAAACTCGTCTTGCAAACTCGTTTGCCTCGCCCTCGGGATCACACAGGCTCGCGAGGTGATCACTCTTGCGCTCTTTGGCCGCAAAGAAGATGGATGAAACCACGCGTTTTGGATTGCCAAAATCCACCTCGGCAGCGCCTCGATCGTCGATCTTCTTGGAGCAACTTAAGGCAAGGCTGACTCCAAGCGAGGCCAACAGTAGTGGGTGCAACGTCATTCGCTGTGTTGTACCGAGTTCAGGCTTGTTGAGAAAGGCAACGTGCACAATGCAACACCTGTGTGTTGATTGCCTACCTGCCCAATAAAATCAGGACATTCGGCCTGGCCAGCAGTTTGCTAATACGCAACAGAATGAGTGAAGTTCGTCTTACTGGGGTGAGCAAGCGCTACGACGCAGTCTCCCGCCCAGCACTTGAAAGTCTCGATCTAACGATCCCCAATGGCGAGCTCGCCGTGCTCGTTGGACCGTCAGGCTGTGGAAAGTCCACAACGCTTCGGATTGTTGCCGGCCTTGAAGAGGCCAGCACTGGCAAGGTCTTCATTGGCGACACCAACGTCACGAATATCCCCCCAGCAAATCGCGATATCGCCATGGTGTTCCAGAGCTACGCGCTCTATCCACACATGAGCGTCTTCGACAATCTGGCATTCGCTCTCCGTATTCAGAAATGTGATGAGAAAGAAATCCGTGAGCGGGTGCAACAGGTCGCCCGTTCCCTCAGCATTGATGACTACCTAGAACGAAAACCCAAGGCGCTTTCCGGTGGCCAGCGCCAACGTGTCGCGATTGGCCGGGCCGTTGTTCGCAACCCGAAGGTCTTTCTCTTCGACGAGCCTCTCAGCAACTTGGACGCAAAGCTCCGCGGTGAGATGCGCAAGGAAATCGCGCGCATTCACAACTCTAGCGATCACACTACCTCCCTATATGTCACCCACGATCAAATCGAGGCGATGACGCTCGCGGATCGCATTGTCGTTCTCAAAGACGGGCTCGTTCAGCAAGTGGGCTCGCCTATCGAAATTTACGACAACCCGGAAAACCGATTTGTCGCGGGGTTCTTTGGAACACCAGCCATGAACTTCCTCACAGCTGATGCAATTCAGAAGAATGACACCTTGCATGCCAGCGGCGAAGGCTTCTCACTGCCTCTTGGTAAGGAGGTTGGCGCCTGCGACAGAGTCACGGTTGGAATTCGCCCGGAATCGATCAGCCTTCACGGAGAGAGCGATGCCCCGACCATGAAGGCGAGCGTGCACCTAAGAGAAGTTCTGGGCGCTGAAGTTCTGCTGCACGTTGATAGTCCTGCTGGCGAATTGACCGTGCGCACGGAAGCCCATGCCGAGGCACGCGAAGGCGACAATCTCACACTCTACCTCCCAACCGACAAGCTGCACATCTTCGACGCGGCGAGCGAGAACCGGATCTAGACACCGTCCAATGCCTCGCGTCCTCACTCTGCTCTTTGTGTTCCTGCTCGGTTGTCGCGCCGATGCAGATCCAGATAGCGTGCTTCTCTGGCACGCCTACAGCGGAGCTGAGCAGGACGCGCTACGAGAGTCTGTTGCTCGAATCGAGCGCGAGCAAGGCATCAAAGTTCGCCTCGTCTCTGTGCCTTATGAAGCATTTGCCGACAAGCTGACGGCGGCCATTCCAAACGGCAACGGGCCTGATCTCTTTGTCTTCGCCCATGATCGCATCGGGCATTGGACCGCCAACCATCTGATCGAACCGCTGGAGTACTACGTCGACGACAGCATCGCCAACCGATATGCCTTTGAAGCAATCTCGGCGATGAGCTACGAAGGCTCGCTCTACGGGCTCCCGCTCGCGGTAAAATCGGTCGCGCTATTCTACCGCACCGACATCTTGAAGGAGCCACCATCCGAGACCAACCAGCTCTTCGCAATGAATGAGCTCTATACACACGCTTGGGATGGCTATCCACTCGTATACGAAAACACCAATCTCTATCCACACGCTCTCTGGCTTCACGGGTTTGGTGGCAGCCTGTTTGACAAGGATGGACAGCGCACAAGCTTGGCCACGCCTGAAGCCGTTGCCGCCCTCACGTTCGCGCGAAAGCTCGACCGAGACAAAGTAGTCCCCGGTGGCGTCGATGCTCGCATGGTTGCCACGCTGTTCAACGAGGGCAAGGCCGCGATGGCGATTTCCGGTCCGTGGTTTCAAAACGACATCAATGATGATGTGCCATGGGCTGTTGCCACCCTGCCAATGGTCTCCGACACTGGACTCGCGGCAAAGCCGTTCTTGGGCGTCGAAGGCATTCTCATGTCCTCACGAGCGAAAAACAAGGACCGAGCGTTTGCCGTGCTTGACGCCCTCACCAGCGACGATGACGCCGTCTTTCGGGCCATTGCGGCCAAGCAGATTGTGCCGAATCAAGCAGCGTACGAAACCTCAGAAATCTCCAAGAACCCCGCCCTTATGGCGTTTCGCAAACAACTCGACTCGACAGTTCCCATGTCAGCATCGCCACTTATGCGCTCGGTCTGGACTCCGTACCAAAACGCCCTATTGAAAGTCATCGACCAAGGTGATGACGTTGCGGATGCGCTTCGCTCAGCCGAGTCGGAAATGAAAAGCTACGCCGAGGGCCAACAGTGAGGCGAAATTGGTGGCATGCCTACGCACTCGCAGGACTCGTTTCCGTCATCGTGGCAACCGCTGCGTTTGTGAGCTACCGAAACGCGGCATTTGAGCGCCGCGAACTTGGTCGGGCAACCCATGCGGCCACCTCGGTCTCAAAGGGCCTTCGCCCCATGGACAATGTCGTTGCGGCCTATCTTGTCTCGCCCGCCGTGCCCTCTGAGCACTACGAATTTCTCCGAGAGCGCAGTGTCACGGAAGCAGATGGCAGCCATCGGCGACTCGGCGGCAAGAACGCAGGCCCATTCGACAAGCGAATCTACGACGCCGCCAACCAGTACGACAAGAGCGGCCCGTTCGTCCAACTTGTCACCGACACCGACTACGTAATCGCTGCACAACCTGCCTCCGGTGGTGTCGCAGTCGCGATCACCACACCACCAAAGGGCCCCGAAGCATTTCCCTGGCTCGTCGTACTTGGCCTCTTGGTGATGGGGTCGCTGGTCTGTGCAGCAGGCACGCTCGTTGGCGGTAGCGCCCGACCGCTGGGGCTTGCCCTCGGTGCCAGTGGTCTCGCGGTGCCAACCTTCCTATGGAGCGGGCTCGTCATCGCCCTTTTCCTAGTTGCTTGCTCCATGCTCATCGCGTGGGCCGACTGGAGGGGCTCGCTGGAGCGAGCGGGTCGAGAGCTTCGCAAAGGCGGCATCGCCTACGCCTTCCTAACTCCCACCGCCATGGCCATGCTCGTATTGGTTGGCATTCCCTTTGTCGTGGGCTTGGGGCTTGGTTTCTACAACAACAACCACGGAGAATGGACCTTCGTTGGACTCGATAACTTCATACAAATTCTTAGCGGCGATGGGCGCTCGCTATCCGACCCGCTCAATTTTTGGTTCACCCTCGGTGTCACCGTCGCTTGGACAGCCGTCAACGTGGTCTTGCATGTCTCCATTGGCGTCGCCCTGGCGCTCGTGCTTCGACAGCGCTGGCTCAAGGGACGCCATGGATTCCGCATGCTGCTGATTTTACCCTGGGCGATTCCAAACTACATCACAGCACTCATCTGGAAGGGCATGTTCCAGTTCGAATACGGCGCCATCAACTCTGTTCTCTCCACGGTGGGCCTGGACAAGGTCAATTGGTTTTCCGAGTGGTCCACCTCGTTTGCATCAAACGTTGCAACCAACACGTGGTTGGGATTTCCCTTCATGATGGTCGTAGCCTTGGGCGCCCTCGAGAATATTCCAAGTGATATGTATGAGGCTGCAGAAGTGGACGGTGCGAGCCCATGGCAGCGTTTCCACCACATCACCATTCCACACCTAATGCCTGCCATGCTCCCGGCCTTGGCTCTAGGCGCCATATGGACATTCAACATGTTCAACGTGATCTACCTGGTTTCAGACGGCCGGCCCGGTGGGGGCACGGACATCCTTGTCACCGAGGCCTACCGCTGGGCCTTTGAACGCGGTGAGCGCTACGGACTTGCTGCCGCCTACGCAACCATCATCTTCCTCATCCTCATCTTGTGGACCATTATCGGCTCTCGCCTGGCCAAGAAGGACGCAGAATGAACCGCCGCGCACCAAAGCCGATTTCTCAAGGGCTAGTCTATCTCGGCATCAGCATGCTTACCGTGATCGTCCTCTACCCGGTCATGGTGATTCTCAAGAAGGCGTTCGAGCCGGGGCGCAACTTTGCGACTTCAGTATCGCCAGTGCCTACCGAGTTTTCCCTAGAGCACTTTGAGAACCTACTGAGCTCTGCGAACTCTAGCGGCGATCTACTCTTCCTACGCTATGCGTGGAACTCGACACTGGTGGCACTTGCCACCACAATCGTTGGGCTCTGTTTGGCCTGTACAGCCGCCTATGCACTAAGTCGCTTTCGATTCGCGGGACGCCGCTTTGGAATCGCCACGTTTCTTGCGGTGCAGATGTTCCCCGGAACACTCCTGCTCATGCCGCTCTACGTCATTCTGCACAAGCTAGGGCTCCTAAACAGCCTTCTCGGCCTTGTCCTCGTCTATGCCACAACCGCCATCCCGTTTTGCGTGTGGACCCTCAAGGGCTACTTCGACTCGCTTCCGAAAGAGCTTGAAGAGGCCGCCCGCCTCGATGGCGCTAGCTCCTTCAAGATCTTCTACATGATCATGTTGCCGCTTGCGAAGCCAGGATTGGCAGTCACGGGGCTCTTTTCGTTCATGACGGCATGGAATGAGTTCATTCTCGCCTCGACGTTTCTCACCGACGATAGCGCCTACACCTTGCCTGTGTTGCTAAAGAGCTCCGTTGGACAATACTCGGCTGACTGGGGCCTCTTTGCAGCTGGCGCGATTCTTACCAGCCTGCCGGTGATGGCGCTCTTCTACTTCCTGCAGCGCTATCTAGTTGGTGGCCTAACTGCAGGCAGCGTCAAGGGGTAGCACTGCGCTAAGCGCTGACGTTGGTGCTGTTTGCCTCGAGACAGCGCGTGCCTCCGTTTGCATCCAATGGCTCGCAACATTCTTGCCGTTTCCTGCCACGCCGTTCCCAGAGTGTTGCTGCTAGCGTAATTGCTGCGATGCGAACCCGACCACACTCCCTGCCTCCTCTGCTAGTGGCAATTCTGCTTGTTCTTGGGGCCATCGTCGGCACAGCCGAATCAACGGTACACGCAGGCTCGAGTATCAAGAGCGACGAAGAGGTGCTCTTCTTCACCACTGCCGCGAATTGGTCCGATGGATCATGGGTTGCCCCCATTCACGGTTGGATCTTCGAGCCCGAGGAAGACTCTTTCCTTCGAAGCGCCTTGGTGGAATCCCTGCGTGGTGCGCTACAGGTGAAGAAGTCGCAAGAGAGCATATTTCGGAAGCGCCTGCGATGGTTCCTCGTTGACAATGAGAGAGGCAAGAGAATCACTGTACGCGTTGGAGGCGTGGAGAAGAAACTCTCCAAGTCGAAGGCTGATGGTCACTTTCGCGGAACGATTCGAATTCCCGGAACGGCCCGAGGCGCAAGAGCTGGCCAGAGCCTTCGAATCCGCGCAAAGACTCGCTCAGGTGATCCTAGGAGTTTTGAGGGCACGGTAATGCTCGTGGGTGAAGAGGGGCTCTCAGTCATCAGCGACATCGATGACACGATCAAAGTGACAGGAGCCTACGATCGCAAACTGACTCTTGAACGCACCTTTCTCCACTCGTTCAAAGCGATACCAGGCATGGCTTCGGCGTACCGCGTGTGGAGCAAGCAGGGCGCGGCCTTTCACTATGTGAGCGCATCTCCATGGCACTTGGCAGATTCTCTCGCCCAGTTCATGAAGCGCACAGCATTTCCTAGTGGATCGCTGCACCTCAGAGATTTTCGTATCAAGAGCAGTTCAAGATGGAACCTGCTCAAGTCATCCAAAGCGTACAAAATCGATGTCATCGAGCAGCTGCTTGCGCAATTCCCAAAGCGCCGGTTCATCCTTGTTGGCGATACCGGAGAGAAAGACCCCGAGGTGTATTCTGAGATTGCTTCACGGCACCCAACGAGGATAGACGGCATCTTCCTGCACCTTGTACGCCCCAATGACATGAATCCAGGCCGAACGAAACGCACGCAGGGCGCGCATAACGTGCCGGTGACAGTGTTCTCCGACGCTGGAGCTTTGAGCCCCTAGTTGGATCGCTACCCAATACCAACACGCTGGGCCGCGCTTCGGTACACCTCTTTCCAAGCGGTGGCGTTTGATTCTTGCATCACTTCTGCGAAGAGTTCGGCCCCTCTAGCGTCACCCTGCTCTGCGAGAAGCAACGCGGCGGCAACCTTCTCAAACTCGTGTCCAGATGCCAAGCACCGCTCGACGACTTGCGCCCTAGTGCTTGTTTGGCCAAGGTAAGGAAGGATGTGTTCGCGCAAGTCGATTTCCATGCCCTTGTGAATCTCCTCGGGAGGAGTGTCTGAAAAGGAGTAGCGAGTGCCAGGTTTGCCCTTGATGTCCTCATGGCGCTTCCGCAACACACAGGAGCCAATTGTCACGCCGTCTTCATCGGGCTTGTGGACACCGACGGGAACGAAAACGCCGACCTCCACATAGAAATAGCTTCCACCGTACTTGCCCTCCTGGAAGTAGATGACATTCTGGTGCGTGCCAAGATCTTGCACGAACGAGTAATCCACAGTTGTGTAGTACTGCCACTCGCCATCAGCATTTCGCTCGTCATAGTAGTGCTCAACTTCGATCGCGCGCCATTGCCAGTCACGCAAGATAGGTTTCGCAACCTGGTCTACGAGTTCTGCTAACGGAGTCTCCATCGATGCCGGAGAATACCACCAGGCTGGAGCTTGGCGAAGCTGCAATCCCGGTGGACGCAGCGCTGGTACCTGAGAAGCCTACTTGGCCCTCAAAAGCGCGGCAAAGTCCGAATCGTTGCGAATGCCGAGAAAGGACTCATCGCTCTTCATTGCCTCAAGCCCTTCATAGTTGGCGTCGATTGCGTAGCGAAACTGATCCAAGACAGCAGACCTATCACCAAGGTCCATTAGGACACACGCAGCGTTGTGGTAGATGGCTGGATTCTTATCAGCCATAGGGAGACATCGATTAAGAAAATATCTGACCTGGGACTCTTCGGCTTGGGCCTCAGTACCATGGGCTCGATGCACTGCGAAGAGTCCGTTGCAGTAGTCGGCCGGTGACAAGCGTTTGCAATCGAGCGCAACATCAAAGAGACCCACGGCTTCACGATGCTTTCCCTGCTTGGTCAAGGCATTTGCCCAAGCACAAACCAACTCGGCCTCTAGTGCCTCTTGAGCAAGACGTGGCCGAAGACGGGCAAGAATGGAGGCTCCAAGCTCCGCCCGCTTGCGAGAGCCAACGGCACCGGCATGGACGGCAGCGATCACGAGAGTCGGAAGAAACCTGTGAATCGAGGATGGCGGTTGCGCAAGTAGTAGATCTGCGAGCGTGAGAAGCATTCTTCCTTGCTGAATGCTCGTGCGATTGCGGTCTGCGGCGTCACCGGTGAGCCGCAACAAGTCTGCGGGATCGGTGCTCGCGTGAAAGGCCTTGCGAAACCGCTCAGCATCGCAGCGCTCTAGCGCAAAGAGCGCTTCTTCCTTCGCATTGCGCCCCTCCTTGCTGGAGTCTCGATGGGGCGGGGTCTCGATCGCTGCCTTCTTGTCCTCGCGACGTAAGCGTTTTTCGAAGAAGGCAACCAAACTCGGATGTCTGCCTTCCTCCGCGGTGAGGTAGTACTCAACAACATCCATCTCTCCATCAGAGCGCACGGGCGGCTCAAGCAAAATCATGTTTCGCGACCCTCCGATTAGGAAAGGAATCGCCCCCAACTCAAGTGGGTTGACAGGTTCGAACTCGTTGAACATATTGCTCTTCCATTGGACGGTGGAGACGGTATGGGGAGTCTTGTGATCCTCGGTTCCAAGAATTGGTGCGCCGCCTCCGAAGCCAAAGCTGCCCCCATTGTAGAGGGACAAGAACGCGCGATAGCTTGGTGGCAGTGCCACGCCGAGATGTGCCTCAAGTGCGCGGAGCTGGACCTCGCTTGCAGGCGCGCCCAGCTCTTCTTCGAGCGTCTGGCCGTCGTAGAATCCTTGCTGCCGCTCGTACTCGCACTCCGCCTCGAAGACTTTGGGCACCAAGACGGCAAGCTTGCGCCGCATTGCCAACTGTGAATTTCCTGGTCGCGCCTTGAGTCCCATGCGGTGAACCTAGCAGCCGAACACTTCTCAGAACAACACTTAGCTTCGCACGACGAATCTACTGCGCTGGAGGAGAGATGCTCCCACTACCTTCGATGCTCTGTGCTTCGATGAATACGAAGCCAGCACCACCGCCGCCGCCACCGCCACCGCCATTCGAATTGCCCGCAGATGCTCCATCAAGACTCGCCCCAGCCGATCCGGAACCACCGTTGGAACCACTGGACGAGCCGCCACTACCGCCATTGGCCGGTATGGCGTTGAGACTACCAGGTTGGCCATCACTTCCCTGATCACCACCACCAGAGCCTTCACCGCCACCCCCCCCATTCGCAGCGACAGCGCCAGAAACGCTGACAATCGGCGCTTCGAGAAAGATATAGCCGCCCGATCCGCCGCCACCACCGCCGGCATCTGCGAACCCCATGCCGTTATCTTGGCCACCACGAGCACCGGAGCCACCCGCCTGCACGCCTCCTCGAATCTCAACTTCGGTGCCGGAGGAGAGATAGACGGCGCCACCGCCAACCCCGCCATTACCGCCGTCGTCCTCGCCATCGCCACCATCACCTCCCGGGCATCCGCCAAGCGGGCTTACGGGAGCGGCGGTCGTGGCCTCACCACCAGGCCCTAGATCGCCTTGATCGAAACCGTCATCGTTCCCGTCGCCACCATTTCCCCCTGCGCCTTGAAAGCCGCCGCCACCGCCACCACCTGCGCCAAAAAACCGGTCCTCGCCCCGGCTGCCATTGCTCGCCGGACAGTCGCTTCGGGCGCCCGCGCCACCCCGCCCCACGTCGAGCATTCCCTGAACCGAGAGCGTGTTGAAGGCTCCAATCGCGATGGGCAATTCTCCCTCCGCGCGAAGTACGCTGGAGCTGCCGAGCAAAAACGAGTCCGTCATGATGACGCGCATGGAGCCGTTAGGCGCGGAGACAACCACACTGCGCACCTGCACCGAAGTGCCCGACGGGTCGGTCAGCAGCCCATCGTCTGTGTCAAAGTCGTAGACTCCCTGCTTGGTGAGTTCAAGGTCCCCGCTTGTTGGATCGATAGCGCAGGCATTGAAAAGAGAGGCAAAGTTCTGACACTCGAGATTCACATCGGGCGAATTCACATCGGCATCCGGAAGATTTGGATTGTCTTCCGAATCCGAACTCGCAACTTGGTTTGAGCCATCGAACGCGCAGGCCGACGCGCTAAGCACAGCAACCAATACTACGGTTCGGCAACGCATTCCTCGCCAATTCTAATACGCTGGGGCCGTGGCGAGTACAGAAAAACGCCACAGCCTGGTGTTGCCGTAGGCAAATTCACGTCCTGTGGCACTTCACGCAACACTTGCGCCCAATTCAAGGATAGGGTCTTTGTATGAAGCTGTTTCTTGCGTTTCCGCTTGCTCTGCTTGTCGCTTGTGAAGGGGAGCCGACCGACCTTGACGGCCTGGCCATTCGCGGTCGCGTCTTTAACGACGCAAATCGCAGTGGTTTGCAAGATGAGGGTGAAGCAGGCATTGGAGGAATCGCCGTCTATCTCGATCTCAATCGCGACGGAGTACAGGATGCCAACGAACCTACTGCGACCACCAACGCAGAAGGTGACTACGCAATCCGGGGATTGGACTCTGGCGACTACTTGGTGCGCCAAGCTCTGCCCTTCGGCTACCGCAACGAAGTCGATGCGAATGCTCGCGTGCACCCAAACCGCTCGAAGCAGCCAAGCCACAAGAGTCCCGGCAAGGGCCGTTCGGCGATCATTGGCGGAGCTGATGCCGATGCCAGCAACTATCCCTTCATGGTGAGTGTGGGAAGTGCATCGGGCTCGCAGTTCTCCCAATACTGTGGTGGCGCGCTTATTAGTGATGAGTACGTGCTCACAGCGGCGCATTGCAGCGAAGGAAGTGAACCAGCGGACGTAGCGGTGATGCTTGGCTCTCAACTCGCAGAGGAAGGCGGCAGGGTCGTTGGAGTCTCGGCCATTCGCGTACACCCAGAGTGGACTGGTGAAACGAGCGAGGGCTTTGACATGGCCCTTCTGCGCCTTAGCGACCGCCTCGACTTAGAAGAACTCGGACTCCGCACGGTTGACCTGATGCTACCCGAGGACGAAGCACTTGCGGCTGCGGGCGTGCTTTCCACGACAATTGGATGGGGCGTAACCGACAATCCCAGCGATCAACTGCAAGAAGTTCATGTCCCCATAACCAGCAAGCAGCAATGCGCAGAGGCGTATCCCGAGGTGAGCACCTTTGAGACGCAAATCTGTGCGGGTGCACCCGACGGTGGCCTCGATTCTTGCCAGGGAGATAGTGGCGGGCCCCTGCTCGTCCGCGATCCCTTCGGCGATCGCTGGCTGCACGCTGGCATCACAAGCTGGGGCCATGGCTGCGGCCTTCCTGGCAAGCCCGGCATCTACGGTCGCACATCCGGCATGGCCGAGTGGGCTCTAAGGCAAATTCGCAGCGAGTCAATCGCTTATGCACTCACTCTCAACAATCACAACGGCTCGGTAGATTTCTCAAATCAGGTAACCACACGGCCACTCAAGGGCGAGATTGATGACCGATGGGCGCTGTCCCCAATCGAGCTGCTCGGTGTGGAAGGCGACGCCACCCCAGCCAATCAGTCGCTCTCGTTTCAGTTTTCTCTCTTTGGAGATTCCGCCGATCCAGCGGGCGCAAACTACACCTGCACCTTTGACGAAGACGGTGACGGCCCAGCCGCGGCCAGCGAGTTTCCGTGCAATACGGGGGTAAACCAGGTCGACTTTGAAGGCTATCGTGATGGTGCGTATCTCTCGCGGATCAACGTAGCGAGTCCAAGTCGACAGGGGAGCCGAAGCGTTTTCGTTCGCGCAGGCGAGCCCCCCTTCACAGAAGAGTTCGGAAGTCTTCAGCCTTCTGATGGAACCGACCCCGACTATAGCGGCGACTATTACATCGACCACTTTGAACTGACTGGATTGGTGCCAGGGGTCGTAAGCATCCTTGATGTTGATGCCACCTTTGGCGTGCAGCTCACCCTCTACGATGGCGGTGAACGCGATAGCAGCGGTGGCGGCCGAATATCGGAAGAGCTGGGAAGCTCCCCCAACACCGGTTTCGCTTCCCTACAGTTTGTCCCCGAGGCAAATCGCGCCTACCTCGTTGGCGTCAGCAGCCTCGGAGAGCGAAGCAGTGGCGACTACGAGCTACGCGTTGTCAACTCGGGCACTGCGGTTGCCACGGAACTGTGAGCTAAGGCTCCAGGCAAGTCCAGTCGACGCAAGCCCTGCGGGGAGTAACAGCCACCAGGCGAGCTGATTCTCGTGGGCTTGCCGCATGAGCTCTCCCCACGATGGCGTGTCAGCGGCAAGGCCGAGTCCTAGAAAGCTCAGCGCGACTTCCGACAGAACCGCTGTACTCGCGGTTAGCGCGGCTGCTGTCTTCACCTGAGAAAAACTCGCAGGGAGCGCATGCCGCAAGAGCACGCGGAGCTTACCAAGACCGAGCGCGGAGGCGGCCTCGCAATAGGGCATTGAAAGCGCCGAATGGAGCCGTTCGCGCACCAGGCGAGCCGTGCCTGCAGCTCTGGGTACGCTGATCAAGACGATCAGGGCGAACATCCCACCGCCCCCCGTCAGCCCCTGGACAAGTAGCACGAGCAGGAGAACGGGAACCGCTGCCACTACATCACACACAGTGAGCACGAGCCAATCAAACCAGGGCCGCCAACTCGCCAAGAGTGCCAACAGAGTTGCCAAGACACTCGCGAGCGCCGCACTACAAGCCGCAATCAACAGAGTCGGGCGACTGCCATGCACCAGCCGAGACGCAACGTCGCGGCCGCGGTCATCAGTGCCAAGGAGATGTGCCCCCGAAGGCGGGCGCAGAACGGCGATTTTTCCGTCTGTGCGCACAGCCTCAGGGTCTGCGCGAATTGGTGCCCACACCGTCCAGCTTTCGGTTTCTAAGAGAGGTTCTGAGTTGGCTAGAACGTCAGCGAAGACCGCTAGCAAGAGCACCAACACCAAGACCGTTCGGGAAATCCACTTCAACGTTGGGCCTCACGCCTCGGATCGACGAACTTCGAAAGCAAATTCATGCTCTGTGTCGCAACACTAATGAACGTGGCGCTCAGTGTCGCGAATGCCACGAGAATCGGGATATCACCTTCGTTGGCAGCGCTTGCGACCATGGTCCCGAGTCCATCGATTGCAAACACTCGCTCCACCACCACGGCTGCGGCGAGCAGATACGCCAGCATGAGTGGCACAAGTGCAAAGATGGTGGGCAGAGCGGCTTTCAATAGGTGCTGATTCCAAAGCCTTGACTCATCGACTCCCCGAGCCCGCGCCGCAAGCACCCACTGCGAGTCACTTACATCGAGAATCTCCTGACGAACATGGCGCCAAAACACGGCAATTGGCACCGCAGCCAAGACAACAATGGGAAGCAGTCCGTCTGCGAAGGAATCCAGCCCGCCCTTGGGAGCGATCGAAAGTGGGTGACCATAGGCAAAGACATCCAAGGCGAGCATTGCCACCCAAGGAATTGGGATGCTCAGAGCGAGTGCTGTAGCGATCGCGAACGCCTGACTTGGCCTGGACTCTGGGTGGCGTGCACTTCGGGGCGCTGCCATGCCAGCTACGACAACTGACAGCAGCAGCGCGCCCAGACAGAGAACGAGAGTCGTGACGCCCTTGCGAGAAGCGATGCGTTCGGCAACGTCCTGGCCATTGCGCCAAGAACGACCGAAGTCGAAGTGCACGGCCTTTATGGCGCGACGGGGCACCCGTCCTAGGGCTGAGCCCTCCAAATTAAATTCCCTTGCGACCTCAGCCACAAGTTCGGTCCGAAACTCCGGTGGAGTCTGCACGTCGCCAGCGACAACAGCACCACTGGCAATGGCGGCCCGCTCGGCGGTGGGACCGGGCGCGCACTCAACCAAGGTCCAGCAAATCAGGCAAACAGCGACGCCAGCTGTGAGCGCACGCAGCACGAAGCTTAGACCGATCCACGCGACCTTCACGACTCGGCCTTCTTCACGGATGCACCGTCCCGCCCGTATGTCGCCCGTAGAAGCGAGCGCCCGCCCCAGCAGCGGTGTCGCCAACCCCCGCGACGCTCTTGCGAACTATTCCTAGTCGCACGTCTGTCGTCAGAAACGCGCATGGGGCCAAACGGATGAGCTGGTGCTGAAGTGCTCGAGACGCCTCTATCCATGCACGCTTGGTCTTGGTGTGCCGGAGCTCTTCAAGCAGTGCATCCACCGCAGGCTCGGCCAGTCGCGATATATTGCCGCGCCCCACCTCAGTGCTGTGAAAGAGACTGTATAGGTCCGTGTCGGCACTTGTCGTAAATGAAAGCAGTGCGATCTCATAGTCACCAGCTCGCACGCGACCGAGGAGCTCTCCGAACTCGACATGCTCCACTTCAACGGTCACTGCGTCTCGAACGTCTGCCACCCAAATGTCCGCGAGTCGCTCCATCGTGCGCGAGCCTCGGGGTACAAGTAGTCGGAGCGTGGGCTTTGAATCCCCAAATGCGATTCGCAGATCTGCCAATGCGGATTCTAAGACAAACTCTGAATTCTGAATCCCGGGAATCTCGCGCTCTCCATGCCGCAAGAATGGACCGACAGCCACTTCCGCATGGCCCCGAAACAGCTCCTGCAAGATCGATTGTCGATCGAAGCTCCGACTTAGGGCGCCACGCGCAGCACGATGCAGGGATGGGTTCTCCGTGTTGAAAACTGCAGCGGTGTAGGCTGGCATGCTCCGCTCAATGAGTTCGAGCCCCGCGTCGCTCTTCACCGCGGCGATGGCTTCGTCGACAGGCACCCCAAGCACGATATCGAGCTGGCCAGAGCGCAACTCCGCAATGGCTCGAGTGCGGTCGGGGATGACGCGATAGTGAATCCGGCTGGCTCTGGCCGGAGCCCCCCAGTACGCCTCGTTCTTGCCAAGCAAGATCGCCCCCGCAGACCTGCGAAGCAAGCGCAGAGGCCCTGTCCCATTGGGATCGCGGCTCGCAGGTTCACGATTGAGCGTTGCAGTCTTTGCCCCCCGAAACGACTCTGCAGAAATGATCGGCACTGAGGCAAATGCATCGGCCCGTTCTGGCCTCGCCTCCGAAAACGTAAACACCAGCGTGCGCTCGCCTTTCACAATGACGGACTGAAGATCATCAAACTCTCCACGCAACGGGCCAACAACGGTCTTGACCAGGGAAAAACTCGCCTTCACATCTTCGGGGCCAAGTGTAGTGCCATCGTGAAACGTCACTCCATCGCGCAGCGTAAATGTCCAAGTGCGAAGATCTTCACTGGTTGAGACCTCGGTTGCCAGGTGTGGAATTGGCTTTGCGCCTGGTCGTGATCGCTGCAAGAGCGACTCGTAGATATCTCCCAATGCAACTTGCACTGCGATGCGATCCCCCGCGAGCAGCGGGTTTAGATGCCTAGGTTCGCTAGGAAGTCGCACAACAATCGTCGCCGTTTCATCCCACGGTCCGCTGGGTTCGCTGCTGCGCACCGGTACATTCGCAGCAACCGCTTTGGCGGGTGCTGGCTGCTGCTCGGGCTCAGTCGTCTTGCTCTTGCGCTCGATGCACGAAGCGAGCAACAGGACACAGAGGGCCCAGCGCAACACTACCGCGGCTCCTCCGAGAGACCGAGCTCGCGTATGGCAAACCAGCCACCCCATAGGGAAAATCCCGTGACGCGCTTGTGAACCAACCCACGTGGATCCTGCGCAGGTAGCGCAACAAGCGGCACGCTTCGGCCAAGCAACTGGCCCAGTGTTGCAAGAAGGGGTTTGCGATCTGCCGGTTTCCACGCCCTCTGGATGCTCGCCAGCAAATCGTCGACGACGGGGCTTTGGTAGCGACCATAGTTGTCCTTTCCGCTGCTCCCAAGAACTGGCGTTAGGTCGCGGTCAAGCTCCCCACTCCAGGTCACGAACGCCAAGTCAAACTCACCATCCCGAAGACGATTGCGCAGCACAGCCGCATTTCCCACTCGCAGATCGATGACAAACCCTGCCTTTCGCAGAGCAGCCAGCACGAGGTCTCGAGCGCCATGCGCCCCCTCGGTCGCAAGAACGGTAATCATCAAACGCTCACCATCACGACTGCGAACACCATCGCCATCGTCATCGCGCCAACCAGCGAGGTCGAGCAACTTCGCGGCCTCCTCGGGATTGAACTCCTGCACCTTTGGGCCCGCCGCATTTCCCGGACCACCTGGCCAGATGAGTCCTGGTACGCGCCGCGCCAAACCACCTGCCAGCTCGATAATGGTGGCGTTGTCGACCAACCGTGCAATGGCCCGGCGAGTATTGCCATCATCGAACGGAGGCTCTTTGGTATCCAATACAATGTAAGAGATCACCGGTGGCTTCAACCTGAATACAGAGAAACTCTGAGACACCCCAGGAATATCGAGCTGCTCTGGATAGTGCTCGCGGATGAGTTCAGGAATGATATCCATCTGCCCTTCCTTGGCCTCGCGCAATGCAATCGCTGCGTCCTGATGCCGAACGAAGACCACCTTCTCGATCGCAGGCGCGGCTCCCCAGTAGTTTGGGTCTCGCTGCAGCACAAGATTGGCCCCATCCTGTGACAGCTTGTATGGTCCTGAGCCAATCCAATCCCCGTCGCGCTGGTCCAAAGCTCGACGATAGATGTGCTCAGGCATGATGGGCACACTTGCGAGCTCCCGCAGCACAAAGGCGTTGGCCCTTTCCAAGCGAAGACGTACCTGGGATCGATTGACAATCTCAACAGCAGCCAGGTCGGCAAGTGCAGCACGGTGGTAGTCGGCGCCCCCTCGCTTTGTCATCGCCGCCTCTAGAGAGAACTGCACATCCAGAGCGGTAACAGCTTTGCCATCCTGCCAGCGTGCAAGGTCATGCAAGGTGATGCGAATCTCTCGTCCACTGGGCGAGATGTCCCAGCGCTGCGCCAACCCAGACTGATATCGCCCCTCACCGGCCCCTTCAAGTGGACGGTACCGAAGCAGCGTCTCGAATACGTTATCGAGCATGATTCGCTTGGCCCACTGGGAGGGGGAGCGCATTGGATTGAGCGATCCGGGCGCAGCATCAAGGTGGATGCGCAGGCTTCGAGCGCGCTCTCTCCTCTGCTCCAGTCGAATAGCGTGCTCCTCAGCGACCGAACTTCGGGCTCCTTCAGACCCGTCTGATCTGCTCCGAACACGTTGGGGTTCTTCGATTGGCTCTCGCCACGGACGGTCTCGCGGGCTCGCCCCCTGGCAGGCGCCGAGGATGAGCGCCCAGAGCCCAAGCATTGCACTGAGATTCCAGGTACTTCCGTTGCCTAAGACTTGTTGCCGGTGTGTGAGCATGATATCAAACGGGCATGGCAGCGACTCTCCGTCCCACGCTTCTAGCTATCACGTCTAGCCTCCTTTTGTCTGGCCCCGTTTTGTTTGCTTTGAGTGTCTCTGCTCTAAGCGCATGCAGCAACGATGACCTCAGTGGTGCAAAAGCCGAAGTCATGGAAACCAGTATCAAGCTCGACTTGCCACCGGTTCCCGACTTTGTGGTTCCCAAGCCCAATCCAGATGGCAGCCATCCAATTGCCGAGCTGCGCCTCAACGGCAAGTCGTTCCTGGACACCGAGATCACCGCTACTGGCACGGTTCTCTGGATCTACGACTGCGCTACAGCAATTCGCAGCCCTGAGATGACCGATAAGGATCTCAAGAAAATTCTCGAAACTGAACCCGAGCGGTGCACCCGTCCTCACTTCATCATCGGTGAAAATGCATCGAGCAAGATGGAGCGTGGCATTCAAGTGGTCGAGTACCCGCGACCGATTCGCAAGGATGAGAAGTCCGCGCTCCCTGATGAAATGATCGCGGAAATGGAAGCCGCCTTTGCTGCTCTACCTGAGTTCAAGGTTGGTGACGAGGTCCGTGTCACTGGACAGTGGACGCTCAAGTCTCCCAAGGGATTCCACAATTCGGACGGGCTCTTGGTCTATGGCAGCATGGAAAACCTAACCACTCCAGTTCCAGCAGAAGACGCGAAATAACAACACATTTCTGCGCACAACGCGCTAGGACGCAACGCGTCAAAACAGAAGAGGCTGGGCGTATGCCCGGCCTTTTTGTGTCTTGAGCCTCAGCGCCTGAAAGAAAGTTTGCGACAAATGGCGGTCTGAAGGGTCAAGAAAGCAAATGACCAAGACTGCAACCCACCTCGCCCTCCTAACCGCTTTCACAACCCTCGCCCTCAGTGCCTGCAGCAAAGATGACAAGGCCGAAGGGGCCGATACTGGATCAAGTACTGCAAAGATCGTGAGTGCAGAGCCAGCGAAGCTCGCGGCAGTCTCTCTTGAGTCCATGGCTCTCACGCTTGATGTGCCAGCAGAGTCGCTTGTCAATGACAATACGGCCTCGGCTGGGTTCCCATCAGGAACAATCTACGCCGATCCCACCATCTTCGTTGTTGGAGCAAACGAGATGTTTTGGAAACGCGATCTCGCTTCGCAAAAGGCAGAGATCGAAAAGGACCCTGGCAACACGTTTAAGAAATTTACTAAGGAAGAAACTCTCGAGGGAGGATTTCACCTCGAGTACGAGCTGGCCTCGATGCTTGACCCCAAAGAGACTCTCTACGGATTTCACATCCGCACGACGATCGCAGGCAAGGAAGTGGACTGTAGCTCGAACACCCAGAGCCCTGCCGAAATGGCTCGCGGCGTGAAGATGTGCAAGTCGCTCCGCGCCAAGTAGCTCGTGATCGAACGACAAGAAGCCCTACCGAGCAGCGCTGTGATGCCCGGAAAACTCGTTGAGCTTAGGACAGAGGCTATCGGCCTCTGGCGTACCCGGTGTAGCGCCTACGCAGATATCCACCTGGCTTCGGCCCACCACCTTCGATCCGTCGCTTAGACGGATCTTCAGATGATACTTGCCGGTCTGCGGCACGCTGAGAATCGCGCGAAACTCACCTTGGTCGTCAACCGTGGCTGTAACGCGCCCCATGGTGTCGTGGCGAACAAAGTGCACAAATTCGATCCGCGCACGAAGCCTCCCCTCTGTCACGGACCATGACACTCGGTCCTTCATGTTCTTTAGCTTGAAGTGAACATCGATAGGTTCCCTCGGAGCTAGCCTCTCAGAGGCACTAAGAACAACACTGAACTTTGAGTGACTGCGCTCAAACGTCCAAAGAGCTGCTTCCTGTGCGGGCACCAGACCGGAGGTCGCTCCCCCATCCACGATTGACGAGGCTTCGGCGGATGCTCCACCATCAATGGCATCCGGGGAAGTGCCTAGGACCGCTATGTTGTCGTTGGACCTCGAGTCTGCACCCTTACGGGTATCCGAGACGTCGTTCTGCGACTTCTCCTCCGCCTCCTCCTCACCCGGCAAGAGCGCCACGAGAATGATGGCGACCACCGAGGCGAGCACCAGCCCCACGAAGAGTGGCCGTTTGGAGCGCTTGAAGACAGGTGGGGCTTCGGTGGCTGGCGGCATCGCTCGCTGCGCAACAGGAGGTGGAGAGAGCTTGGGAATCAACCCTGAGCGGTAGTGCAGAGTGCGAGCCGAATCGAGCTCTTCGTCAGTGGGTTCGGCGCCTGCTGGGAGTGCACGTTTGCCATCTGCGAGGTCGAGAAGCTCGGTTCGCAGCTCTGCCATCGACGAGTAGCGCTCCGTCGGATCCTTCGCTAGACACCGCATGATCACCTTGTCCAGGGCCGCAGGAATTTGCCGCTTGGGTGCAAACGCCGAGGGCAAGGTTGGCTCTGCATCCACGTGCATGAGCACCACTTCCATGACCGATGAAGACGTGAATGGTGGCTCACCAGTGAACAATTCGTAGATGACACAACCAAGCGAGTAGACATCACTACGTGCGTCCACAGCTTCCCCCCGAGCTTGCTCCGGTGACATGTATGCTGGGGTCCCAACAATCGTGCCGGTCCGAGTGAGTTTCTCAAGCTCGCGGCCCACAACCTTGGCAACACCAAAGTCCAAAATCTTTAGAAGAGGCGAGCCATCTTTGCCTTCAATCACCATCAGGTTCTCGGGCTTCACATCGCGATGCACCACACCTATGCTGTGAGCGCTGGCAAGACCGCTAGCGGTTTGTGCAGCGAGATCCAGCGCCTGCTCTCTTGGCATTGGTCCCTCGTTCAGAATTTCTCGTATAGTCGTGCCATCGAGCCATTCCATCACCATGTAGACGCCACCATCATCATCCAAGCCAAAGTCGGTGATGTCGACGATATTCGGGTCGCCCATGGCACTGGCTGCCCTACCCTCCCGCCGCAAACGCTCGGCAGTATCATCGTGTTCAGAAGCTTCCGCGCGAATGAGTTTCAGAGCTACGCGCCTTTGCGTAAATTCGTGCCTTGCCTCGAAAACCTCACTCATGCCGCTGTGCGCAACAGCGCGCACAAGGATGTACCGGTCGAGCTTTGCTGGCCCCAGCCCTTGCCCATCGCGTGGACAAAAGGCAACCGTGGCGTCCCAGCGACTCCCACACAACTCACATGTTCTACGAAATCCCAACGCGCTCTCGTCTTGTTCTTCGCAGCCTACCTCGCCCGCTGCCAGGGCAAAAGGCTCCTCTCCGCCTAGGGACTATGGGAGCTCCACAACGTGCCACAATCTTCCGCTCGCAGCACAGCCTCGGGCCCCTCTCCAACGCTGACCGTGCAAGCGCTTGAGTCCCCCCAAAGGCGGATTTCGTGCAGGGTTTCCTTCTCGCCAATGGCAGCATCAAAATAGGCCCGAATTCTTCGGGTACGCCCGCCCCGTTTTGCGCCGTTACTCTGAACGAATCTCTCGGCCTCCAAAGTCGCCAGGGTTGTGGCCATTGCTGAAAGTCGGGCCGCCTGCGCATCACGAACCAGAAGCTCGTCCTTGTCGCGCCATGAACCTGCCTGGCCGCCTGGCCTCCATCGTCTTTTGACAGCACCGTCCACAACTTCCAGCCATCGCACGAAGACCGCGTCCTCTTCAATCAGAAGCGTGCTCTTGAACGCCGTAGCGAGATTCTGAAAGCTCTGGCGGGCCTTCGGATCTAGCACAAAGAGCTGCCCTGGGTGGGGCGAGGTCGCAACAAGCTCAACGTCTGCTTGGGTATCGTGAACACTTCGCAGCCCAACGGCAACGGTCCAGTCCTCGCCCGTGATTGTGCACAGATTCTTGTGCGGCTCAGTGGCGACGAGGCGCTGCGGAGCCTCGTCAAGAATACGCCACCACCGCCGAAGTGCCGCTTGGTCGACATCCGCAATCCGAACCTCTTGCTCTGATGCGCCACAGTGAATTGAGAAATCGGTAGTGGGTTGCCGGCTCGCAAAAAGCTGCATGCGCGCCAGCGACACTGGAGCCTGCAAGAGTGCGAGTAGCGTCGCCAGTGGTTTGGGCGAGACACAGAGTTCTTCGGAGAGCATGACGATATTCTCGCCTTGCGCGATGGAAATCTGTGGCGGCGAGACGCAGCCCTGGGGTGCACTCTCGACAAGCTCAGAGAGGATTTGGAGTAGGCCTTTCACCTGAGCCGGGTCGGCAAGTACTTCGTGTTCGTCATCGTCCCCGCGTCCTCCTTTCCCACTGCCCCATCGCACAGCGTCGCCCTCCAGCTCAATCCAGCCCCTAGGCGAAGTTATTCGCAGCAACTGCGTTCGATCAACCTGCCATGGAACTAGCTGAGGATTGCGAAGAGACTTGATGCTCGCAACAAGCTCCACCAGAAGGTGCGCTTCGACCAGCTGCGCATCAGGACCGTGATCAATTGCAACCCACTGCTTACTTCCATCAGCGGTGACGGCGCCCAGTTCGAGCGTCCTCGTTTGAGATGGAAAGACGAGCGTCACAACGGCCTGCCCCCTATTCTCAAGGCGGTGTTCTTCTGAGCGAGGCACGCTGCGAATCGTTCGCAACAAGCGCAGGGTCGCATGCATTCTCCGAAGCGCCCCAGAATCTACACCACCGGGAAGAGGGGCCAAGCAATCCCATGTCCCTGTGTTGTTTTTCGATGCTTGGTAGTGCGCACCACCAACATCTAAACTCACCGATTCAAGCGCGGTAATCTCATTGCCCAGAAGGTCTCCAGGGGGCCGTTTTGGGCCGGTCTGCCAAGGATCGAAGAGCGCAAGGAGAGTCGTTGCGACAGCGAGCACAGCAAGAATCGCAAGGTCCCTATGTTTCACGACGGCGCCACCACCACAGAAGAGTTCCGAGAAATGCAAAGAATGCTGGCCCGACAACGACGCACCAGACAAACGCACGCTGCAGGTCCGCACGGCTCATGAGCAGCCGTAGCCGCTCCGGCCTAACAGCGCCTCCCTCATCCAAGTGCATCTCGCGCCCCAAGGTCCAATGCAACGCCGAGACCAAGAGCCTTTCATTGCCACCAATCCCACGCTCACTCCATAGGGCCGAGAAGGCCTCGGCGCTGCCGAGCACCACGATTCGCGCACCAGCCCGATTCTCGCCAGCCAACGCCACCGCGCGGTCCTCGGTATCCTTAGAGTTTCTCTCATACTCCGATGTTTTAAAGAGTCGCGTGAGCGAGTGCTCGGCGAAGCCATTGGCCGACGCCTGTACCAGCACCTGGGTCGCGTCCCCCATCGGCCGGAGAGCGATTGGGGTTTGCCAGATCGTTGCTCGACGCTGGTCAAAATCTGCCACCGCTGCATGGTCTCCATACCCATCATAGGTAATCCACGCCAGCGGCAAATCAACCTCGGCATCCGAATCAACCACAGCGGCGGGCAAAACGCGCACACCCGCTTGTTCTAAGAACAGCCCCAACCCCGTAGCTGGTGGAGTCAGATCGCCTGGTAGTGGGTGAGAGCGAAGCGCAATCAGGAGATTGCCCCCAGCGGCCCAATAGGACTGCAACTCGAGGACTTCTTCGGCGGCGAGTGACTGGGCTGGCCCCATCAGCAACACCGCATCGCAGCCATCAAGAGTATCCGCAGAGATTTCACGAAACTCTCGCAGCAAGACCCCAGTAAGTCGCTCTGCGACCATCCCCCAACTATTCGGCGCATCGACCGAGGTCTCGTGGAACGATCGCATCTCGCCATGCCCTGTCGTACTGCAGAGTGTCTCGGTGCCTTGTTCCGCGAGTTCCGCAATGGCTTCACGCAGTGCGCTTTCCGCGCGCAGTTCTGAAAGCGACCCCACGCCCAGGTCATCGGCAGAAAAGGTTGCCATCGCGAGCAAGTCAATGGACTGAGTGCGCTCTCCTCGCTGCACCAGTATGGCGCCACCACTTGCGAAGTCTTCTGGCCGGATGGCGAGTTCAAAGGACCACTGAGCAACCTGCTCTGGGTGCGCCAGGGGATCGATTTCGGCGAGCTGTAGACGCGGCTGTGCTTCGCGCATTCTCTCGAGCAAGCGAAAGAGTTCTTCGAAGACGGGATCAAAGAGTTCCTCTTGGGGGCGAACCACCGTGAGCTTCAGTGGTTCGTCAAGCTCGGCTAGGACTCTGAGGGTATCGGGGTGCAGTGAATTGACCTGTCCTGCGCTCAAGTCCCAAGATCGGTTGTGACGTGTGCCCAGAACGAGCACGCCAGCCGATATGACGACCAACAGAGCGACGCGTATCCAGCCGGGCCAGCGCACATGGCGACCATGGGCAGATACAGCAACAGCGCTTGCCAACGCGATGACGGTGACGGCCACGGTCACCAGCGTGCCATCGAGTCGAATTTCTCCGCGGGCTGCGTTGTCCAAGACCTCTCGCAAGTGAAACGCGCCGCCCACAAGTCCAACTTCCCCAAGCATGAGCCAGGCAAGCAACGTCGAGAAGCACCCGACCGCTGCAATAATTTGGTTCTCTGTGGCCGCCGAGAACGCGAGACCAACTGCCAAGAGCGCGGCACCAATTGCCACAACGCCTAGATAAGCCGAAGCAATGGGTCCAAGATCGAGACTGGCACCTTTGGGAAGATAGCTACTCAGAACTTCGATGAGGCCAATCGTTGGCAGCCACAGCATCACATAGAACACCACTAGCGCAGACCACTTTGCCAAGAGAACTGTGAGAACCGAAACTCGCGTGGTGAGTATCGCTTCCCACAGCCCACTTCGGCGGTCTTCCGAAACGCTGCGCATGGAGAGGAGTGCGACCAACGCAAAGACCACCAGCCAATGCAGCATGGTGCCGCCAAAGAAGCTTCGCAAGACTGCGCCGGGCACAGCGGGCATGGTTGGATCGGAGAGCGCCTTCATCAGAGCCCAGAAGGACAGCCCGTTGACCGCAAGGAAGGCCACGCCAACGACGTAGGCGATGGGCGCATAGAACAGACTCGCGACCTCTCTGCGTACGATGATGATGAAAGCGCCCATGCTCATAAGACGAGTTTTGCGAAGACGTCATCCGCAGAGGCGCTTGCAGGCAATGCGGCCTTTGCACGCAGCTGCTCAAGAGAACCACTTGCCACCAGTCTCCCTCGATCGAGAATAAGGAAGCGTTGTGCGATCGCCTCAACCTCCGGTAGAAGATGAGAAGAAAAGAGAATGCTGCGGTCACAGCTGAGGGCTAACACCAAGTCTCGAAACGCTCGCCGCTGAATTGGATCTAGCCCGGTAGTCGGCTCATCGAGAAGCAGAACCTTTGGGTCCGCGACTAGGGCGTCGGCAAGCGCAACCCGTTGACGAAAGCCCCGACTCAGCCGCCCGATAAGCCGGCGTTCGACCTCGCCGAGTTCGAGTTCTTCGATGACCCGAGCGACACGCGCTGGCACTTCGCCACGCCCTAGCCCCTTTAGCCGCGCTCGAAACGTGAGGAACTCGCCAACCCGCATCTCGGTGTGTAGCGGGGCCCGATCCGGCATGTACCCCAGTTGTTCACATGCCTTTCGCCTCTGGTGGGCCACGTTGGCACCACCTACGAAGACCTCACCGGCATCAGCACTAAGAAATCCACTTAGAATCCGCAGCGCGGTCGTCTTGCCAGCCCCGTTAGGTCCAACGAAGCCCACTCGCTCACCAGGCGCAACCTCAAAGCTAACATTTCGCAAGGCATGCGCCGAACCAAAGCGCTTGCATATCCCGTGGACACGAATCATGACACCGCCGAAGAAACGTTCGCGCCTAGCCAATCTTCTTGGTGGCCGGCTCAAGCGGCAAGCGCACAAAGAAGGTCGTGCCTTCACCAGCCTTGGATTCATAGTGAATCGTGCCGTCGTGATCCTCAACGATCTTCTTGCAGATCGCCAAGCCAAGACCACTGCCGCCTGAGGTGGCAGAGGAGAATAATTCGAAGAGACGACCTTCGAGCTCAGCGGGAATGCCGGGCCCGTTGTCGATAAAATCGAGACAAAGCGTTTTTGCTTCGGTGCGCGCCACGATCTTAAAGACTCCAGGTTTGCCCCGCATTGCATCCGCAGCGTTGCGAGCGAGGTTGTGCACAAGACGCAGCAGCGACTGCTGATCAAAGAAAGCTACACCGTTGTAGTCCTCTTGCACTTCAAGCTTGATGCTGCGGTCCTTGAAAGCATAGCGCAGCTGCTCGGCAACTTGCTCCATGTAGCGGTGCATGTAGACCTTGCGGATCAGCACCGTGCTCTCACCTCTAGCAAAGGCCAAGACCTCACGCGTCATCCCGTTGAGAAGGTCGAACTGTTGGAGAATCTGCTCAACATACGCTTCCCGCTGTGCAGCATCATCAAGCTGCGCCATGAGCTGGGCGTACCCCGAGATGATCGTCATCGGCGTTTTGAGGTCGTGCAGCACACTCGCGACCATCTGCCCGATCCCCGCAAGCTGGTTCTTCTCTGCCAACTCCTGCTTTGATTGATGAACTTGAATGGCGCGGGATGCTTGTCCGGCAATCAGCGTCAGCATTCGCAGGTCTCCATCTGTGAAGCCCTCTGAACCTTCTCGATCTCGCAATTCAATTGCCCCAAGCGCCTCGTCTCCATCGACGAGCGGAGCGCAAATTAGATTGCGCGCAGGAACACCGATCTTGTCCGCGAACATATTTGTTGCTCGCATATCACTCCTTGGGCTGTTCGAAATCACCGACTCACACTTGCGAGTGGACCATCCAATGAGTCCCGAATCGAGTTCGACGGCCTTCTGTCGAAGGTCGCGTGCACCAGCGCCAGCGGTTGTTCGAAACCGAAGCTTCTTTGGGCCATTGCCATCTTCTTCCACCAAAGCGATACTGCCAGCACCGGCCTCAATCACGCTCATTGCGCGGTGCAGTAGCCGATGAAAGAGAGACTCGAGATCGAGCGCTTCGGCCATCTCCCGCTCAATTTCATAGAGCACGTTCAGCTCGTTTGTGCGCGCCTGCAGTTTGTCTTGCGCCTCGAGGAGCGCAACGTTCTTGGCAACAACCGAGTGATACAGCTTGGCGTTCTCGATAGAAACTGCGGCCTGTCCTGACAAGGCACTGAGAAGCTCCTCGTCTTCTTCAAGGAACGGCCCGTCTTTCTTGTTGAGCAGCTGCATCACACCGGTAATTCCACCGGTGGTATCGCGCATCGCGACACACAAGATGGACTTGGTCCGATAGCCCGATCGAAGGTCGACCGCTGGTTGAAAGCGATTATCGATGTACGCATCTGCGATGTTCACCACCTCCCCTGAGGAAGCAACCCACCCGGCGATTCCCTCACCAACCGTCAAACGAATCTCTTGCGACTCGCCACCGTCGAGAACCTTCGACCAGAGTTCGGTTCCATCTTCAGAGACCAAGAAGAGGGTGGCTCGATCGGCCTGCATGAGCTCGCGAACCTTCTCCATGATGAGTGCGAGAAGTCGATCCAAGTCGAGACTTGAACTAACGGCACTTGCGATCTCTTGGACCAAACGCAGCTTCTTGCGCTCGGTTTCCAGCCTTCGCTCAAGGTCGGCCAGCTCAAAGCCAGCATGCACCTTTGGTGATGTCTTTGTTGACGACTCTTCTGACATGCAGTCCAGCCGCTAGTATACCCCTATTCGAGACCGCGCCGCCTCAGTTCATCCTCGTCATAGCCCTGCAGATGGCCAATCTCATGGCGTAGGGTATGGCGAATTTGTCGGTTCAGTTCTGCGCGAGAATGCGAGGCGCGTCCCAGGTTCGTGCGATAGAGAACCACGGCCCTTGGCGGCGCTGTGCTCGCGCTATCAGTATCAACACCGGCAGGGAGCCCCCGATAGAGACCTAGAATGGTGGGCGAAAACGGTGGTTCGGAGGCGCTCAAGTCCTCGAGGGAGGGGAGATCCTCGACCTGGAGTGCGGCCACTGACAAGAGGTCGCGAAGGTCTGGATCCAACTCTTCGATTGCGAGCGCAAGCTCGGCGCGAAACTCCTGCACACCGAGAATGACCGGTTCGGGAAACTCATTAGGCGCCAAACGACGTGCGCGAAGCAGGTGCGCCTCGGCATCGGCCACCCGCCCAGCTCGCTCGTAGAGAAGACCCAGATGGTGATGGGCGTAGGCGTCATCGGGGGAATGGGCGAGCACTCGCAGAAAGGCCTGCTCGCTTTCGTCAAATCGCAGAAGCCGAAACAAACTCACGCCCCGCTCGTGTTCAGCGCCGTCAATGCCGGGCACTCGCTCAAGTGCCTCGGTCGCTCGGGGCAGTGCCAAATCTGACTGGCCAAGATCGTTGAGTGCCTCCGCCTCAAGTAAGAGCAGTCGCGCTTGAAGGCTGACATCATAGCGCCGGCCGGTTGCTGCCCGCCCACCACCGCGGCGTGCGTACTGCAAGCCAACCAAGATCGTATCGCGACTCTTTGGAGGCAGGATGTTAATGTAAAAATCTGCAACGTCGGCTAGCGTTTCTGGGTCGTTAGGATCCAGCGCAAGCGCCATGGCAAAGGCAACTTGAGCTTCTTCGTAGCGGGCCAGTCCCGTTAGCGCGGCCGCTTGAAGATGATGTGCCGCAACTGCTTGTGGCGCCAAGTCCACCGCCATCCGGGCACAGGCAAAGGCTTGCACAAAGTCGCCTCCCCGATACCTGGAACTGGCCTCGTCGATAATCACGCTTGGGTCTCGCGACGACAAATCGCACGCGACCGATAGCGCTTGAGGGGCTTCTAGAGGAGCTGTCAGCTTGGGAGTTGGGGGCGCTGTTGCCGCACCTTGCACAACCCGCGTCTCCGTAGTGTTCTCGCCCTCCACCAACTCTGTGGTGGGCACCACATCGAGGCGCTTCGGCTCCTCGGATTTCCTTTCGGAACAGCCACTCACCACCATGACAACGATGGCGGCGAGTCGGTGTTTTTCGTAGAGACTAGTGGGCATCCGCCCAACTGGTAGCAATGCCCACATCGACCACGAGAGGAACCCGGAGCTCGTATGCGCGTTCCATGGCCTCTTTGACGCGCTGAGCAATGTCGGGCGCCTCGTCTTTGTTGGCTTCGATAATCAATTCGTCATGAACCGTGAGCAGCATTTCCGCACTGGACTCTTCGAGCAGAGTCGCAACACGGAGCATAGCAAGCTTCATGATGTCAGCCGCACTTCCCTGCATAGGCGTGTTCTGGGCGATCCTCTCTGCAGCTGCCCGAATTCGCTGGTTCCTGCCATTGAGACCGACAATCGGCCGCTTGCGCCCACAAACGGTGAAGGCGGCACCATGGTCCAACGCTGACGCCACAATCTCGCCCATAAAGGCGCGTACTTTCGAGAACCGCTCAAAGTAGGTATCGATATAGTGCGCAGCTTCATGCCGCGGAATGCCCAAGGATCGGGCAAGTCCAAATGCAGACTGCCCGTAAATAAGCCCATAGTTAACGGCCTTGGCAACCCGCCGCTCTGTGTCCGTGACGTCTGCTAGATCCATAGAAAACACCTCGGCGGCAGTCTGCGTGTGCACATCGATGCCCTCCTTGAACGCCTTGGTGAGAACGGGATCTTCAGAGAGATGAGCCATGATCCGCAGCTCGATTTGCGAATAGTCTGCCGAGATCAAGACACGCCCTGGAGGTGCAACAAACGCACGCCGAATCGCCCGGCCAATCTCTGTTCGTATGGGAATGTTCTGAAGGTTTGGATCTTGCGATGACAGGCGTCCCGTTGCGGCTACGTCTTGGCGAAAGCTTGTGTGGAGCCGCCCGGTTCTTGGATTGACGAGCGGCGGAAGCGCGTCGATATAGGTGCCCTTGAGCTTGACCAACTCGCGATGGGCAACGATGGGCTCGATGATCTCATGTGTATCAATCATTCCCTCCAAGACCTCGTGGTCGGTCGAATGCCCAGTCTTGGTCTTTTTCATCACCGACGATTTGAGCCCGAGCGTGCCAAAGAGAAGTTCTGAGAGCTGCTTTGGGGATCCGAGATTGAACGGGCCACCTGCCGCTTCAAACACCTTCGACTCGAGTTCGGCGATGTTGGCACCTACCGTATTGCGCAACTCGCTCAGCACATCCTCATCCAATGTGATTCCTCGCTCCTCCATATCCGAGAGAACCCGCGCCAATGGTAACTCAAGCTCGGCAAAGAGCGTCCCCATTCCCTCGTCGCGAAGCTGACGTTCAAGAGACTCGGAGGCGGGCGATAGCGCACAAAGCAGTGCCCCGATGTAGCTCGCGGCGTGTCCCACCTCAACGAGCTCCCAGCTCACAGCCTTCTTTCCCTTGCCAACAAGAGTTTCCCTTAGGGGAATCTCCGTTTCGACGGCGTACAAGAGAGCATCGCGGACCATTTGATGATCGCCAGCAGGATCGAGAAGGTAGGCTGCCAGCATCACGTCCATTCGAACGCCTTCCAAGCCCATGCCTTCCCGCGACAAGAGTGTGCGCAGCCGTTTGGAGTCGTGACAGCGAATCGCAATCGCTGGATCGGCAAGGAGTTCTGCCAGCGGCTTGAGTGCGTCGCTTGGCATAGGCCGCGGAGCGCCCAGATACCGATGGGCAATGCTCACGTAGCAGGGCTCTCTCGATGGCACCATCAGCCCCAAGCCAATCAAGCGCTCGCGATCATGGCGCATTCCGTCGCCCTCCCCTTGCACGGCAAGGGCCCCCGCTTCTCGCGCATCCGCAACCAATGCGGCAACCTCCTCAGCAGTCTCGAGCAGACGGGCATCCTGAGCTGCCACCGCCGGCTTGACTACGGGCTTCTTGCTGGCGGCAGGCCTTGCACTTGCCGGAGAGGAGGAGCTTGCAACCCCTGGCTTCCCACGCCCCGCCAATCGCCCAAGCAGACCAGAGAATCCGAATTTTTGAAACAGGCCTTCCAACTCAGAACTTTCCCATTCTCTGGGAACAAACGCCTCAATCTCTTGCGGCAATGCGACGTCGGTCTTGAGCGTAACGAGTTTCTTCGACAAGTCGAGGCGGGCAATGTTCTCTGCGTCGCAAAAGCGCTCTTGCATCTTTCCCTTCATGCCATCGACGTTTTCGAGAATGCCCCGGAGCGTCTCGTGGGCTACCAAGAGCTTGGTCGCACCTACTTTGCCCACCCCCTTCATGCCCGGAACGTTGTCGCTGGCATCCCCAACCAGCGCTAGCCAATCGCCAAGTTGGTCAGGTCGTACTCCGAATTTTTCCTGAACGCGCGCGCTGTCGTAGGTAATGCCGCGCATTGGATCCACAACAGTGACGTTCTCTTGCACCAACTGCATGAGGTCTTTGTCGCCAGAGTAGATCACCACCTCCCACCCCTTCTCTCGGGCTTCGGTCGCAATGGTCGCGATGGTGTCATCGGCCTCCACTCCCTCGACGGAAACCACCGGCCAGCAGAAAGCCTCGGTGAGCGGCCGAAAATAGGGAAATTGTGCTTTCAGATCTTCGGGCGTTTCGCGTCGCGTCGCCTTGTAGTTCGGGTCGAGTTCATCGCGAAAGTTTCGCCCTGGCGCATCAAAGACCACAACCACTCGCTCGGGACGGATCTCCTGGTGGAGTCTGAGCAACATGGAGGTATAGACATGCAGAGCACCCGTAGGCAGACCTTCGTCATTCGTCAAGGCCGCACCACGTCGGTTTCGTCCACCAGCCATCCCGTAGTACGCTCGAAAAATGTAGCCATAGCCGTCGAGGATGTGAATTCTCTCCATCTCGGCTGCAGGCTACACCAGCCAGGCTATCGAGGGCGCCTGCACGACGTTATAGTGCACTCGATGATCGCAAAGCCGCTTCGCATCTCACCCCGCCTCAGCCCAACTCTGGCATTGGCACTGTTTGTTTCTCTTACCTCACTGGCGTGCAAAGGAAAGAAGAACGAGAACGCCGACAACAGCGGAGCCAAGGTAGCCCAAGCCCCGCCCGCCCGTTCCACCGGAGGCAATGCCAAGCTGCCCTCCAACGAGCCACGATTTCTCAATCCGGTTCTGGAGACTCGGTTCAATCGAGCAAACATCCTGATCTTCGAGGGACTCGTTGGATTCGATGGAACGTTGGAGCCAGTGCCCAGGCTCGCCGAGTCGTGGGAGCAATCGAATGAGGGCAAGACGATCACGTTCCATTTGCGTAAGGGCGTTAAGTGGTCGGACGGAACGGACTTCACTTCGAAAGATGTTGCCTTCACTGTTGAGCAGATCCGCAACCCGAAGTTGCGCACGCTCTGGCGCACCTACTTTAGTGGCATTGAGAGCGTCAAGACACCCGACGATTTAACTGTTGTGGTGAACTATAAAACCCCCTACGCGCCAGCCCTCGTGAGCTGGTCGATAGGAATTCTTCCAGCTCATAAATTCACCGACACGGAATTTATTACGGCACCGGCAAACATGGAACCTGTGGGTACAGGCCCATTCAAACTTGCGCGCTGGGAGCATGGTGGGCGCATGCTCTTAGCTCGCAATGACAAGTGGTGGAATGGCAAGGCCGGCCTAGACTCCATCGAGCTCGTTTTCGGCGTAAAGGACAAACTGGCCGCTTTGAAGGCTGGTGAGCTCGATTTTGCGAACATTCCCGACATTGGGCAGTGGGCCTCGGAAGCACAGCTTCCCGACTTTCTCGATCGCTTCGAGCAAACCACCAGCGTCGAATCCATCTTCCGATTGATTGCTTGGAACGGGGCCAAGCCGCCATTCGACAAGCCAGAAGTACGGCAAGCGCTCACTCACGCACTCGATCGTGAACGCGTAATCGATGACATCCTTCTCGGCGAAGGACAGCTTCTCTCAGCTCCCTTCTTTGCCAACATGTTCGGGGCGGACTCTCGAATTGCCCCATGGGCGTTCGATCTAAAGATTGCCGACGAGATGCTCACAGCTGCAGGGTTTCCGAAGACGGATGGCAAGCGCTTTGAACTCGACCTCATCACTCTCACCAGTCAGAAGCTGCCAATCAATGCCGAGATGTTTGCAATCTTCAAGCACGATCTAGCGAGCCTGGGCATCTCGCTGAAAGTGAGCTACCTAACTCCGGCCGAGTTCGAAGAGCGCCACGTTGCTGGCACATTCGACGCGGCCTTCTTTGGCTGGCTGCGTGACATTCCCGACCCCGACCCATCGGCGCTCTTGCACTCATCGCAAACCGAGGGTGGACAAAACTTTGCCCGCTACCGCCACGAAGAGGTCGACAGCTGGCTTGAAGAAGCTGTGAGTACCTCGGATCGGGATCAGCGCAAGGCGCTCTACGCCAAAGTGCACGCGCAGCTCCATCAAGACATGCCCTACACGGTTCTCTACGCGCCCTACAGCCACTACGCCTGGTCGCGGAAGTTGCATCGAACACAGCCAGCAGATGTCAGTGCGCAAACGCGCTTTCCTGGGATCTCTCGATGGACTGTGGATGCGCCGTCGACTCCGTAGAAACCTTTGACTCTCAAACACTTACAGTTCAACAGAGGTGCGCGAGTCGCACCTGAGCCCACACTTTTTGCTTTGTTTCGAGCCTCTGGCCCCTTAAACTTCGCACCGGCCAAATCTGCATACTTCTCTGCAGAAGCTACACTCAGGAGTTCCCCCATGTCCTTGCGATTCTCCCTCCTCGCCGGCACCCTACTCGCGGTTGCCCTCGGTCTTCCCACCCAAGCCGACGCTGCGCCATCCCTAAGCGCAACAGAACCAGCGCTGAGCGAAGCCTCCGACCGACAACTCCTCAGTGTCTTGCCGCCCCTGTGTGACGGCGCTCCCTGCTGGAACCCAGGTGGCGATTTGCAACCTCAAGCCGTTGGACTACGCCGCGTTTACCTCAACTTCGAGGGAGTTACGCTCACCGCATCCAATAGCCAGCCAGATGATGCAACAACCAACACCACCTGGATGATCACAGAGGTTGTTGGCGCGGGAAATACGGTGACCATTCCTCCGTTTGATCGCTTTGATCTTGGAGCTCAGAATGGTGCAACCAGCCGCCAGGAAATCATCGACTACACGGTTCAGAAACTCCGTGAGTACCACGCGCCCTACAACTTTGAATTCACAACGACGAGGCCATCGAGCGGCACCTATCACATGGTGGTATTCGGCGGAACATGTGGTTCGGTCGTCGGCCAAAACTGCGCCGGCATCGCTCCACTCGACTGCAACGACTTCTCCCCCAGCAATATTGTCTTCGCCTTTCCAAGTGGCCTACGTGCTGTCGATCTAGCAACCACCGCCACACAGGAATTGGCGCACGCAATCGGCTTGTCCCACACCTTGGATACATCCGATTTCATGTATCCCTTCATTCAGAGTGCGCTGCCAACTCGCTATGGTGAGGGCGCCATCCCCAATGAGGACCAAGGCCCCTGCGGAAACGGCAGCTACCAAGACTCACACGAGAAGCTTCTCTCCATCGTCGGCGTTCCAGGACAAGATGGGACACCACCAGCGGTTGTTATTACGAGCCCAGCAAATGGCGAAGTTGTGAGTCTTGGAGACTCGGTGATCTCGACAATCGACGATGCGAGCCCCATTGTTAAGGTGGAGCTGAGTCTCAACAACGCGGTCGTTGAAACCCTAACAAGCCCGCCCTACACCTTCCAGATTCCAAACACGGCACCGCAAGGGCAGGTTCGCGTTGAGGTTCGTGCCACTGACGATCAAGGCAATGAAGCTGGCAATCGAGTGACGGTCTACATTGGAACTGGCAATGAAGAGCCCTGCAATGACGGACAGTGTGCCGATGGCTTTGAGTGCATCGAGATGCTCTGCTACCCAGATTCCCCTGCATCGAGTGGGGCGCTGGGAGCATTCTGTGAAGAGAACGACACCTGCGATTCGGGTGTGTGTGCTGAGTTCGATGCGGAGAAGCGCTGCTCGCAAGCCTGTGATTTGGAGACAACTTGCCCTGACGGTTTCGAGTGCCTGGGTGACACAGCCTGTTGGCCCAAGGACGATGGCGGTGGTGGCAGCAGCGGTCTTTGCTCGATTGCCAAGCCCGGCCCTGGGGCAATGAGTTCGATTGCCTTCCTCTTCTTCGCCTTGGTCTTTGGTCGTCGCCGACGACGGTCCTAGGCTTCAAGCACACGTGGATACACACAGCCAACACATCATGGCCGAGTTCCACGGCTGTGATCCATCCATGCTCAACAGCGTGGCATCAATCGAGAGCGTTATGCATGCGGCTGCAGATGCGGCTGGCGCGACCGTCGTGGAGAGTAGCTTTCACAAGTTTGGGCCGCATGGAGTATCTGGAGTCTTGGTGCTGGCCGAGTCACATCTCTCTGTGCACACCTGGCCAGAGCGGGACTACGCAGCGACCGACATCTACACCTGTGGTGATCGTTGCACGCCTGAGCGCGCTCATGAGGTTCTGCAAATCGCGTTCAAAGCCGAGCGATGCGAAGTCATGGTTGTGGAACGCGGCCTAACGGGTTCATCGGGGATGCGCCTTGTTCGCCACCAAGTGTTTGCTTCAGCTGCACTCAGCGATGAGAGTTCGCAAGCGCCCCAGCGCAGCGACCGACCGTGAACCAGGCCAAAACAAGTCCTGCCCATCTGCGAAGATGATGTTGCCATTCCTTGCCGCGGGAATATCAAGGCTGGCGAAGTACGCCCGATCCGCATCTCCAAACTCAAAGGGCTCGCTCGGAAGTAAGACAATTTCTGGTGCTTTGGCCACAAGCTCTTCTTCGGTAATTCGCGGGTAGCGCTTGTCGCGGTTCGCAACTTGATCGGCGGGGAGTGGTGAGGTCATTCCAAGATCTGCCTTGAGTGGATACTGGCGTTCTCGATCTGCAAAGACGTTGTCCGCTCCTGCAAGCGTTAAGAGATCGTGGCAATAGGTGTGGTTTCCAAAGGTCATGAGCGGGTCTCGCCAGATGGGGACGAAGACCTTTGGCGCCACAGACGTTTCGAACTGCGCAACGCGATTCATTTCGGCATAGCCACCTCGAAGGACCGCCTTTGCCGCGTCGTGAGCTCCGAAGTACTTTGCAAGTCGGGCGACGTGGGCAATGGCGTCGTTGAAGCGCTTGGGAAAGGACACAAACACCGGCAGCCCTGCCTCCGCCAGAGCCTCGAGGCCCGCGCGCGAGTTCTCTTCCTGGTTTGCGAGCACCAAATCGGGCCTAAGCGCCGCAATCGCTTCAATGTCAATGTCCTTTGTGCCGCCGACAACCGGAAGAGCTTCGAGTTCAGCTTCCAAAGAGATGCAATACCGAGTGCGCCCCACAACACGATCGCCGACACCGAGCGCAAAGAGCGTCTCTGTATCGGACGGCACCAGAGAGACCACCCGGGCGATGGGCTGCACCAAGGAGATTTTGCGCCCCATGTCGTCGAAAACACCAACTCGCATGGAGCGGACCCTAGCCGATTTCCCTTCGATTGACCCCTCTAAATGCCGAGTCATTGTAGTACCGTATGTTGGCGTTATGGCCAAGAAGAAGCACGAACAGGGCTCTGCGACCCCGCAAGCCTCAAGCACGGCTGCGGGTGTCGAAGATTTGGAAACCGGCATTGATGGCGACAGCCTCGAAGAGGCCATTGCAAAACTCACGCCCGAGCAGGCGGAGATGTTCATGAAGGCGCTAACGCTGACGATGAAGAAGCGACGCCTGATGCTTATCGGCACTCTGATGGCACTGCTCGTCCTGGTGGTTGGAACCGTGCTTGCCTTCATTGCATTTGCGAATCGCGAACCTGGGAGTTTCAAGATCTGGGTCTTTCTTGTTCCCTTTGCTGGCGCCGGCTTCTCTATGTGGTTTTTTGGGCGACTTGCCAAGCGAGCGGGCGTGCAAACCCAGTCCACCCTATCGTCTTCTGTATCCACCTGAGCCGAGCCTACGAGTTTCCCCTAACACACGAGTTCAACCTAGCTTCCCAGCTCAAACACCCTACGAGTTTTTCCATGAAACCTGTCTACTACGTAACCACCATTCTTGGCGTTGGACTCGCCTGGACAATCTATGCATCGGGCGCTTGTGGCAGCGACCCAAAACCCGACCCTGATGCCGAACCAATTCCCGTCTTCGATGCGGCGATCGACGATGCTGGCCTTCCCCTCCATTGCGAGCCCGTCAGCGGTACGGATTTAAAGCTTCAGGAGATTGTCCGCAACCTTGTGGAGCCTCTTTACCTGGCGGCACCAACCGGCGACGACCGACTTTTCGTCGTTGAGCAGCCAGGACGGATTCGCATCATTGATGACAACACGCTCTTGCCGACGCCCTTCCTCGACATTACCGATATCGTGCGCGACACCAGCAACGAGCAAGGCCTACTGGGCCTGGCATTTCACCCGGACTACGAGACCAATGGCCGATTCTTTGTGAACTACACGGCCACAGATCCGCGAAGCGACACCGTTGTCGCGGAGTACACGGTTTCAAGCGACCCCAATGTTGCAAACCCGACCGGCGAAATCTTGCTCACTTTCGATCAGCCTGAAAGCAATCACAACGGTGGCATGCTTGCGTTTGGGCCAGACAGCTATCTCTACGTGGGCACGGGCGATGGGGGCGGAGCCGATGATCAACACGGCCCCGATGGCAACGGACAGAATCTCAATACGCTCTTGGGAAAGATGCTTCGCATCGATGTCGATGGTGGCTCTCCCTACGGAATTCCCGCTGACAACCCCTTTGCAACTGCTGGCGGCTTGCCAGAGATTTGGGCCTACGGCCTGCGCAATCCGTGGCGTTTTAGCTTTGACGCACTAACAGGCGACGTCTATATCGCCGACGTCGGCCAGGACCTAATTGAGGAAGTCAATGTGCAGCCAGCCGATGCAGCAGGCGTCAATTACGGCTGGAGGATCATGGAAGGCACGGACTGCTTTCAAGCGGGTTCCTGCGACACCAACGGTCTAGTTCAGCCCGTTCATGAGTATCCACATACCCAAGGCCGTCAGTCGATTACTGGCGGATATGTCTACCGAGGCACCTGCTTTCCCGACATCCAAGGAAGATACTTCTTCGGCGACTTTGCAGGAGAGCAGATCTATACCTTCGAGTACGCAGCTGGCGCGATCAGCAACCTTGAGGACATCACCGATGGCATCGACCCCAATAGCGACATCGCGGGTCTCACATCTTTCGGAGAGGATGGCTTCGGTGAACTCTACGTCGTCTCGCGCAATGGCAAAGTCTTTAAGATCGTGCCCCGATAAGCCAAGGTGAGTGAACCCACGAGCAAGCGAATCGCGCTCGAGACCGGCCTCTCCTACCACTACCTCGAATGGGATTCCGCAGCATCGGACCATACTCTGGTCTTGGTGCACGGCTTCCTCGATTTTGCCAGCGGGTGGAGAAGCGCGGTTTCCTCGGCGCTGCAACAGCGCTTTCACATCGTCGCCCCCGACATGCGTGGGCATGGCGACAGCGATCACATTGGTGCGGGCGGCTACTACCATTTCTTAGACTATGTCGCTGACTTGCGCTCGTTCGTTGGAAAGCTTGGTCGCGGCACGTTGTCCATGGTTGGTCACAGCATGGGTGGCAGCATCGTTGGCTACTACGCCGGGGCCTTTCCCGAAACTCTTGAGAAGGTCGCGCTCATGGAAGGCATGGGACCACCAGAGACCGATACACCGGCCCCCGATCGAGTGCAGCATTGGGTGCGAGGATGGAATCGTGCGCGAGCGAGGAAGCCCCATCTCTACCCGAGCATCGAGGCTGCGGCAGAAAAGCTCAGGCATCGCGATCGCAAGCTCAGCCCAAAGCTCGCCCGAAAGCTTGCCGAATGGGGCACAAGAGAGACCGATGGCGGCCGGTTTTTCAAACACGACCCGCTGCATCTGAGCCAGGGGCCTATCCCGTATTCGGTCGATGTGGCTCTGGAGTTTTGGCGGCGCATCACCTGCCCTGTTTTGCTTGTGAATGGAGCCGATTCCCGAATGCGACTGGGGGCCGAAGAGCACGCCCGCCGCGTCGCCGGCCTCAGAGACTATCAAGAGCACACCATCGAGGGCGCTGGCCACATGATTCAGCGCCACCAGCCCGACGCCCTGGCAGAGCTTTTGCTCGGCTTTCTTGCCTAGGTGCCGAGAAGCCGCGGAGGTGCTCGGGTAAGATCGTGGGAATCTTATGGCCTCCATCGACCATCTGCTTTTAGACCCCACCTTCCTCGATCAGCTGTACCGCGACTACCAGCGCGACCAAAGCTCGGTAGACCCACAGTTCGCCCAACTCTTTCAAGAACTCGATCGAGAAGACCGGGTTGGAGGAAACAGCTTTGCCCAACACCCAGCGGGCATTCCAGACAACCTTCCGAAGGAAAGCTTGGCGCCGGGCATTCAGATTTATTCTTTGGTGCAGACCTATCGAGAATTTGGCCACCTCATCGCTGACATCGATCCACTGGGACAGGGGCACCGCGAGCATCCATTCCTCGAACTATCGCAGTTTGGACTCTCGGAGGCAGACCTCGATACGGTTGTCAGCTGCGAAGGGTTTCGCGGACTCTCCAGTGGAACCGTTCGCGAGCACATCAAGGTCTTGCACGAAACGTACTGTGGCCCGGTTGGTGTTGAGTACATGGACGCCGTCGACAAGCCTCAGCGAGATTGGCTGCAAGCCGCAATGGAACCGAGTCGCAACCGACCTGTCTATGCGACCGCACGCCGACAACGCATTGCCAAGAACTTGGTCATGGCAGATACCTTCGAGCAGAGCCTGCACAAGATGTACACTGGGGCCAAGCGCTTCTCACTCGAGGGCGGCACAACACTCATCACGCTACTACAAACTCTGATCGAGGAGGGAGCCACATCGGGAATCGATCAGATGGTCTTAGGCATGGCCCATCGCGGCCGTCTCAACGTGCTTGCCAATGTGATGCAAAAGCCCCTAACGCACATGCTCGCCGAGTTTGAAGGGCGACCGATTGCTTCAGAGCTGCAAGGCTATGGCGATGTGAAGTACCACATGGGCTACTCTGCCGACTATCTCTCCCCGGCTGGCAAGAACGTGCATTTATCGATGGCGTTCAACCCCAGTCACCTCGAGACGGTCAACCCAGTGGTGGCAGGCATTGTGCGCGCCAAGCAAGACCTACAAAATGACGAAGCGCGCACCCAAGTGGTACCGATTCTCATGCATGGTGATGCAGCTTTCGCTGGGCAAGGCGTCGTTGCTGAGACCCTCATGCTTGCGGGCCTAGAGGGCTATAGCACTGGTGGCACGGTTCACATCATCGTCAACAACCAGGTCGGTTTCACTGCCAACCCCGACGAGTCGCGATCGACTCGTTATGCGTCTGACCTTGCGCTCTCGGCTCGTGCCCCAGTCTTCCACATCAATGCCGACCATCCAGAGGTTGTCGCCTTCATTGCACAGCTTGCCCTTCGCTACCGGCAGAAGTTCGCCTCCGATATTGTCATTGACCTTGTCTGTTTTCGCCGACACGGCCACAACGAACTCGACGATGCGAGTTTCACCCAGCCCATGATGGCCAAGCGCATTGCGGCACATGAGCCGGTCTCCAAGCTGTACACCGAGCGCCTTGTCGTTGGCGATCACATGACCCGCGACGAGGTCGCAGCACTTCACGAAGAGGCCAAGGCCGCGATGCTAAAAGCTCGAGAAGAAGCGCGCAGCCTTGAAGCCCTTGAGAGCCAGCGTCTTGGTGGTGTCTGGAAGGGCCTAAAATCGGCTGGCCCCGATTGGACTGCCGACACCAAGGTTCCCCGCAAGGTGCTTGAGCAGGCGGGCCGAACGTTCACGCGGGTTCCCGAGGGCTGGACATGGCATCAACGCCTCCTGCGAATGATGCGAAAGCGCACCACGAGCGCTCTGCAGGATGAGCCTCTCGACTGGGGTACTGGCGAGGCACTGGCGTTTGGCTCGTTGCTTCTCGAAGGCACCAACATCCGCCTCTCGGGACAAGACAGCGGACGAGGCACGTTTGGCCATCGACACGCTGTCTATCGCGATCAAGAGAATGGTGCGCGCTATGTGCCGCTCAATCATCTCGGCGATTGTCCCGATGGCAGCAAGCAAGGTCGCTTTGATGTGATCAACAGCCCGCTCTCGGAAGAAGCTGTACTCGGTTTCGAATATGGATACGCATGTGCTGATCCGTGGAGCTTGGTGATTTGGGAGGCGCAGTTTGGTGACTTCGTCAATGGCGCTCAAGTGATCATCGATCAGCTTGTCGCAAGTGCTGAGTACAAGTGGGGGCGCATGACCGGCCTTGTGATGCTCTTGCCTCACGGCTATGAGGGCCAAGGACCAGAGCATTCCAGCGCGCGCCTCGAGCGTTTTCTGGAGCTTTGTGCTGAGCGCAACATGCAGGTCTGCAACTTCAGCACGCCCGCACAGTACTTCCACGCGCTCCGCCGACAAATGCATCGCAACTTCCGCAAGCCCCTGATCGTGATGAGTCCCAAGAGCCTGCTTCGGCACCCCGACGCCACATCGAGCATGAGTGAACTCGCCAATGGCACGTTTCACACGGTGCTCGACGATCGTGACAACAAAGACAAAGACAAAGTTAAGCGGATTCTGATGTGCTCGGGAAAAATCTACTATGCCCTCAGAGAAGCTGTACTAGGCGCAAACCGACACGACATCAGTATTATTCGCATCGAGCAGCTCTACCCGTTCCCCAACAAGACGCTAGAGCCCATGCTCACGTCGTACAAGAATGTGCAAGAGGTGTGCTGGGTGCAAGAAGAGCCCCGCAACATGGGGGCGTGGCGCAATCTGCATCACCACTTCAAAGTGGTTTCGCCCAAGGGAATTCATGTCCAATACGTCGGTCGAGATTCGCGAGCGGTTCCCGCAACGGGTGTACCTGCCGTCCACAAACGCGAAGAGGCAGCCATCATTCGCGCTGCACTCGATGACAGCCAAGAGGGCAAGGTCGTCAGGCGCGTAGGCAAGAACTCTTCCGAGACGACCTAGGCGCACGCCACATCGATCCTTCTTTGCGACTCGCTAGGGAATGCTGGAGCGGGCCAGGAAGTGCCGAATTCGGCACTTCTCAGGGGGGTATCGGTTCGCTTTTCAAAACTGTCAAGAAAAGGGCCCTCAATTTGGCGAATACGGGCGCTTTAGAGGGGTTTGGAGATCACCCCCACCGAAAAAGCGCACATAACGACATCTATGGCCACTTTAGAGCTAGTCGAGTAGAACGCGATTGGTTACAAGGGATGCATAACAACTCTCCTTTAGGGGTACTGAAAATGGCAAAAGCAAAAGCAAAGAAAAAAGCACCAGCAAAAAAGAAGAAGCCAGCCAAGAAGGCAGCCGTCAAAGAGGTCCTTCTCGTTGGTTCCAAAGTTAAGGCCACCATCAAAGAGGCCAACTGCAACACCGGTGGCGACGCCATCGACGGCCTGAACATGTGGGTTCACTGGCTCATCGATCAGGGTACGGCTCGCGCCGTGGCAAACGGTCGCAAGACTGTTCGCGCTCACGACTTCATGGTCATGTAGCTCGACGTTCGAACCTCCAGGCTTGTTCTGGAAGAAAAGGCATGGTTCTCAGGAACCATGCCTTTTTTCGTCTCGGCAGCATTCCGCAGCTGGCAGCATTCCGCAGCTGGCAGCATTCCGCAGCTGGCAGCATTCCACGGCTCGCCTCATCGACAACAAGCTCCCCCGCCTGGCACTCGCTCTGAGGCACCAGGGCCGTAACCGACCCCTAACGCCGTCTAGAGGGTGCTTCTAAGCTTTCTTCTTAGAGGTGCTTCTCGATGAGCGATGCCAAGCCCGGAACAGCAGACTCGACGTTATTCAACGCGGATGGGCGAAGTTTCTTGTACATCTTCGCAGCTGTCTTGTGCTTGCTCGTCTCGGCCCGCTCATCCGTTACGGTGAGAAGGTCGTTGGCCACATCACGTTTGTTGCTGGCGAGGTGGTCACCAAACCCCTCGCTGTTGGTGCGTTTCCAATTTCCATAGTAGGGCTCCATCTTGTCGAGCCACTCATCAAGTAATCCGTCAATCGCCCCTTTCACAAAGCCCGGCTTGATCTTTTTGACGGTCTTAAAGGCACCACGGATGATGAGACCTTTGCCTTGAACTTCGGACTCCACGAGCGCAACACATTCGTCAACGACGATGGGGCGAGTCTCAGCTTTGGTGATGATTGCTTTCAGGGTATCTGACATGTCTTGTTTCCTTGGGTCCTACTGATCTTGGTCGTCAAACTCTATGCCGTAGCGCTTGCAGCGGCGTGCCATCTGTCTCTGATCTCGAGCCGGCAAATCGCCAAAGTGTTTTGTGGCCTCATCCTCGTCGCCCATGATGCAGCTGCTCGACACCACAATGCGCATCATTCGCACATTGTTGGGTTCTGAAGAGAGCAAGTCGATCGCTGCCTCTCGGGCACCTTCATAGTCAGCTCGATCGTAGAGGCGATTGGCATCATCCATCCGAGACTTGAGATCCACTTCATCCTCGATTGCAACCTCATCGGTTGGAGGCGGGGCCACAAAGGGCTCGCGTGTTGGCGCGGTCTTGGTCTTGCCAGCTTCCGATGCCGTCCTCGCTTTGGGTTTGCGAATCGTTTTCTTTGCACGTGGCGCCTCCAAGTCGCGACTTGCGCGGGCCTCACCGCGACGATATTCGCTGAGAGCTTTTTCGAGCTCCGCTTCGTCAACAGCAACAGCTTGGCTCCCCTGAGAATCGATCACCAACTTCACAAAGAGGATGACTACGATGGCGCCAAGGGCGCTAAGAATGATGCTACGCACTTGCACGACTGAAACTCCCTACGTTTTACCAGGTCACGAGCATCATCGGCCAGGCGGATTGTCATTCCAGGACATACATCAGCGTGGCGACGCTGCTTCGTTGATTCCGAGGCAAGATCAGCGGTATCCAGCCATATGGGCTTTGACAGAATTGCCGTGGGTTTGGGAATCGCTGCTGCATGCCTATTTGGCAACGCTAGCTGCGGCGACAACGTCCAGGGTACAAATTGCGGCGAAGGTACCCTCGAATTTGAAGGCGAGTGCCGCCCAACGGATGCGATTTGTGGCGCAGGAACGGTCTTCGACGAGGACATAGGTCTGTGCCTGCCAGGTCCCATCGACTGTGTGCGTGGCACTGTCGCCGATGGCAACCACTGCATTCCCGATGGGAGCGTGATTTGTGATGATGGCACTACGTTCAACGCCTCGAGCGGTCGGTGCCAATCTGACATTGCAGCCTGTGGCATGGGTACGGTCCTCGATGGAGTTACCTGTGTGTCACTCGATGATGCGATCGCCGCCTCTCATGAAGAAGAGCCCGAGCCCAACGATGACGATGGACTCGCAGGTTCGCTCGATGTTCCAAATCTTACTGGCAATCGTACGATCTACGGTTGCATCCAACCCATTGATATCGACGGCAATGGAACGATCGACATCGATCGAGACTCCTATCGGCTCACCGCAAATGGCCCTAGCCTTGTCGACATCAGCGTTGATGGAATTGGTGGGCTCTCCGGAGCATTCGTGATTCGTGCCACCAGTGGTGCCTTGCTCGACGATGGCTGGAGCCGCACTGGTCTAAACTTGGTGTCCGATACCTCACGTCGGCAAGTCTTTCTCCCAGCCGCAGGCGAGTATCTGCTCGACATTGTCGACGGCAGGAGCCTGCTTGTGCCCGAGCCCGTTGGTAGCACCGACACATGCTACCTGGCGTCGATTCGCAACATCGTCCTGCCCACAGCCACGTCAGTGGACGCCATCGCGACCGGCACGCTGGGCACCGGTGTGCACCTGCTCTCCTTCGGAGCGCAATCTGATGGCGACATTGTGCAAGACCTCGTAGCGCTGGGTGCGCCAACGTCAGCGGCTTCGCTAGCGATGGTGCACATGCGAGCTGGGCGCTATGCAGGTGGTGTTCAAGGTGGCAGTTCTGTCGCAGATACAACGCCCGGCCTTCTAAGCACCAGCAATCTTCTGATCGTAGTCGAGCCCGAGTTCAACTACTCACTCGACCCTGTGCCCTTTGAATACACTCTCAACCACTTGCCCTCTGAGGAGTTGGTGAGCGGATCCGCAACATCAGTTCCTGTTGGAGACGCCCTAGGGCTCGAAATGGCATGGACACCTGTTGCCAAGGGAGACGTTGTCAGGCTGCGAATTGACGACCCAGACATCTCCGTATTCTCTCTCGATCGCCGACTTGTTCGTGAGACCCAGCTCTGCGCGGGCTGCGCGAACTCAGAGTTTTTCTACCAGGCAACAGAGACTGGGCTTCTGTATCTTGGCATAAGCCACACAAGCGCACTCGGCTCATTTGACGTCGTCATCGATCGCCTCAGCCAAACACCCCTACCGCTAGCCGTGGATTCGCAGCTGAGCGATCTCCCGCTTGGCCCGGATGGTTTGGGCTTTCTAGAAACCGTTCAAGAAGCACTTGCTTGGACGTCACTCAATGGGACTCCAACAAACTTCGTTGGCGACTTGCAGGCCCAGCGCTATCCTCGCACTTCAGGCTTTCTCGATGCAGAAGTGAGCCCAATCGAATCGCTTGTGCTCGCTCCAGGGAGCCCGCGGCTGCACATTTCAGACGCGCTTGAAGAGAATCTCTGGCGGGTCTCCGACAGCGCCTTTGATGGGACGGCAGACTCCGAGAGCCTGGAGTTGAGCCTATCCTCCGTTTCCTTTGCCGATCTTCTGCCAACAAGTACCACACCCATCGAGCTGACGGCGATTGCCATCGCTGGCGGCGAAGTCCAGCGCTATCTCCTTCGGGCCTCCCCCGGCGAGGAAGTTGAACTCATGGTGTCCCCCATCGATGCAATCGACCTCTCCATCCGGCAACTCTCGGAATTTGAGTCTGTGGTAGTGCTTGAAGACTCGGGTGCTGTTGGCGAGTTGGAACTCGTTCAGATCGTCATGCCGGAGAGTGGCCAGATGCCGCTGTCTGTCCAGACTGCCACTGAGGCTGGCAGCTATGATCTTTCGGCGGCGATTGTTGCGACACCGTAGAGGCCAGGTTTGCCGCTGGAGCTAAACTACGGGTTTCGGAAAATCTTGCATCGCGAGATTCTGTGATCGTCCCAAGCATTGCCACGCTGGTACCGCAGCTTGCAGTCATGCTCTACAGGCGTAAACTTGACGGATGGAACAACAGCTCATTGCAGTCGTAGATGGTTCTCGAGCCCGCTACTTTTCTGTTGGAACGCGCACCACACCAAGTGGCGAAGAGAAGAACCAACTCACCGAAGTCGAGACCCTGGTGAACCCCGAAAACCGGCTCAAGGATGGTGAGATATTTTCCGAGAGCCGACCTGGAACTCGGGCCGCAGCTGGCGGTGCGACTGCTCACGGTGTGGATGATCGGCGAAATGCTCATCATGCAGAGACTGACCGCAAGTTTGCCAAGCAAGTGCTCAGTAAAATGGCAGAGCTTATTGACGAGGGTGAGGTTACGTACGCCATTCTAGCCGCGGGTCCGAGGATGCTTGGCCACTTGCGGGACAATCGAGGGTTGCTTCCTCGGGTTGATGTTGGCGAGTTGCCAAAGCACCTCACCGAGCTATCCGCCCACGACCTATGCCTCCGACTTGAAGCAGCAGATCTCATTCGCTGTTAACAACCAGAATAGGGCGGAGGGATTTGCCCTGATAAGCCCCCTCCCACACCACCTGGCATGCGGGTCCACACCAGGCGTTTTCGGGCGCACAAACAGAGCGTAAGCCTCGGCTGAGGACTTGCGTTAGGACTCAGTCTTCACATCTCGCTGGGCTACTCGCCAGCTTGTTCGCGCAATCCCTCAACCTGAGCAATGGGGCCAAGCACAACGAGGGTCATGCCCGATTCCAAGACGAAGTCCGCGCTCGGATTGTATTGGTAGTCGCCTGGCTCGTTGACACGCACAGCCAGCACCAAAAGGTCTGTCGACTTTCGAAAGTCGATTTCACGGAGACTGCGACCCGCAAATGGTGAGCCTTGAACAATGTCGACTTCTTCGATTCGAGTCTTGGATCGGTCACGGCGCATCTCGTCGAGGAATCGCACAACTTTAGGGCGCAGCAGCTCGGAGACCATTCGAAGACCACCAATATAGTTAGGCGAGACTACAGTATCGGCCCCTGCCTTTCGGAGTTTTTCTAAGACGCGCAAATCGGAACCCCGCGCCACAATCCGCACATTGGGGTTCGCCTCTCGGGCACTAATGGTGAGATAGAGGTTCTCTTTGTCGTCAGCCAGGGCCGCGACAATGCCTCGAGCCGATTTGATGTTCGCCTTGGCGAGAACGTCGTCATCCGTTGCATCTCCGAGCAAACACATAGCTTGCGGAAACGTCTCCCGATAGAGTGCGACTGCATCGGGGTCGATGTCGATGAGCACCGTCTGGATTCCGTATTCAGCGAGTTCCTTCAACACATGCCGCCCAGTCGAGCCAACGCCGCATACAATGATGTGTTCCTTGAGTTTGTCGATGGTCTTGTGCATGCGTGTCTCCTTGAAAGCGCGCTGAAGATCGCCTTCGATAATGATGGCCGTTAGCGTTGATGCAAAGTACAGGAAGGTACCAACGCCGACGACGATCAACACAACGATGAAATGCCGCGCGTATTCAGTCTCGGCAAGTCCGGGCAAGACCTCTGAAAACCCCACCGTTGTTAGGGTGATCATGGTCATGTAGAAACACTCGAACGGCGTCCAGCGCCCCTCGCCGAGAAGGTAGAAGCCCAACGCACCAGCGCCAACAACAAGGATGATCGCGATCGAAGCCGCGGCAAGCCGTGTTCGTAGCTCCTGCACGGCTGCATCCTATCCTAATCATTGGCTTTGACGCGAGATTTCGGCACGGCTACACTGCGCGGCCATGAGGTCTCTAAAAAGCTATGTCGGCGGCCAGTGGGTGGCGAGTTCCAATCGAGCAGCAACCCTTTACAACCCTTCCACCGAGGAAGCCATTGCAGAAATTGCGGCTGGCGAGGTCGACTGGAAGCAGGTGCTCGCCTATTCGCGGGAGAAGGGGGCAGCTGCTCTGCAATCTCTCACGTTTGCCCAGCGCGGTGAGATTCTACAAGCTATGGCCAAGACGCTTCATGAGGGGCGCGAAGAACTCATTACCTTGGCGACCCAAAATGGTGGCAACACACGAGGCGATGCCAAGTTCGACATTGATGGCGCCAGCTTCACGTTGGCTGCATATGCGGATATTGGAGCGAAGCTCGGAGATACAACCATTCTCGTAGATGGAGACCCCGAGCAGATTGGCCGCACCGCGCGCTTCTCCGCTCAGCACATTCGGCTACCACGAGCTGGAGTTGCAGTTCACATCAATGCCTTCAATTTCCCGGCGTGGGGGCTTGCCGAAAAGGCTGCTGCTGCATTGCTCGCTGGCATGCCAGTCATAAGCAAACCGGCAAGCGCGACCGCACTCGTATCGCATCGGATGGTAGAGATGTTCTTAGAGAAGGATGTCCTACCCGAGGGGGCACTCTCGTTCATCGCAGGCAGCTCTGGAGACTTACTCTCCCACCTTCAAGGGCAAGATGTTCTGAGCTTTACAGGATCTAGCGACACAGCGAAGATTCTTCGCTCCACCGAAGGCGTGATCGAGCGCTCGGTGCACATCAATGTTGAAGCCGACTCGCTGAATGCAGCGGTTCTCGCCCCGGACGTTGAGCTCGGCTCTGAGACGTTTGGACTCTTCATTAATGATGTTGTTCGCGACATGACGCAAAAGACGGGACAGAAGTGTACGGCGATTCGCCGAATCTTTGTCCCTGATGAGCGCGTTGATGATGTCGTCGCCGCCATGAGTGAGCGCCTTGCAGACTTGGTCGTTGGCGATCCAGCTGCTGACTCGAATGTGCGTATGGGCCCCGTTGCCACCGAGACGCAGTACAAAGATGTGCGTGCGGGAATCGAACGACTCGCCGCACAAACCGACGAAGGCTTTGGTGGCATGGGCGAGATTGAGGGCCGGGGAAGCAAGGACGGCAAGGGCTACTTTGTTGGCCCTGTCTTGCGTGTCACTCGTGATGCCGCAAACTGCGATGCTCTGCACTCCGATGAAGTCTTCGGCCCGGTCTCCACTGTGGCGGCCTACTCTGGCAGTGCTAGCGATGCAGCCAAACTCATTCAGATGGGCAAAGGTGGGCTGGTTACTTCACTGTACTCCGATGACCGCTCGTTCTTCACCGAGCTTGTGCCGCTAGTGGCCGCGTTTCACGGACGCCTCTACCTTGGCAGCGAGAAGATGGCAGGACAATCGCCAGGCCCAGGCACGGTAATGCCTGCCCTCTTGCACGGCGGACCTGGCCGTGCAGGTGGAGGCGAGGAACTTGGCGGGCTTCGCGGAATGGCGTTCTACCAGCAGCGAACGGCTCTGCAGGGTGACAAAGCCATCCTCGCAGCGATCACAGGCGTCAAGTAGCCGCGCTACACAGTGGCCCGGTGATTTGCATGTTGCTGGGTTCGCGGAAAAACAGGTAGTTCACTCGGTGTGCTGGGCGGTCGAAGAGCGCCTGGTACGCGCGATCGTCAAAGCCTTCGGGCGCTGCGGAAATCTCTCCCATGTCAAGGTGAGTAAGCCCATACGCAGGCAAGACCGCAACCAAGCGCTGAAAGCGCTTAAGCAGTGGAGCATCGTAAACTCCAGCTGCGAGTTCTTCTGATACGACCCAATCCCCATCGACGTTGGATGTTGTCACGCAGACCTGTTGAACGACTGCAAGAGGAGCCACCGTGCTGATGGCCACCCGCAGGTAGAACTCGCTGAGGGTCTCGGATTCGCTCCACTCCTGGGGGACCCGAGCTCCGCCGTATTTCACTTGTAGCGAGCACGTCTCGCGCCCTTGGCAAAGAATGTAGATGTAGTCGCAACAGTCGCCCTCACCACCCTCGTGAAAGATGGTTGCCGCTTTGAGCTCTGCGCCCAACTCCTCAGCCAAGGCAATGATGTCATCTTGTTCAATGCCCGAATCGACCGCCACAGCATCATCGAGCTGCCCCCAGGTTCGCGATGGGTAGAGGATATCCATCCACTCTGCGACGGTCTTGAGCATGCCGCCCTTGTGGTCGTCACAGGCAGACTTGCCAGAACAGTTGGTGCATCCGCCCATGCGTCCTTGGTACCACAGCAGATGCTATGGTTGCAGTGAGTGGTGATGCTGGAACAGAAACTCGAAGACTTGCTGCGAACGCACCTGGCAACCACCGGGGCAAGCACTCTCCGGATCACCAGCAAGACCGGCCACCTGCAAGAGCATGAGTGCCGCACCAAGTTGAGCTCCCAAGCCATCTTGGTGGCGTCATTTGCGCAACCCGAGGCCACCACCCAGCAGCCTGGTCGATTGGAGCTTCTGGAACGGGCGGCGAGAGCGCTTCGTAGCTGCGTCCGAGAGCATTACCGTGAGGGTGCCCGTGTGGTCTGGCCCGAACTCGCCTTTCCCCACGTTGAAACCGCTGCCCAAGATCCACAGCGCCTCATCACGGCGCGTATCCAACAGTTCCTAAAGGCCTTGGTCGACAGCAGTCCGCTCCATCAAGAAGTCCTCATGCTTCGCGGACGCCTGATCGCGAGCGCGAGCCCCCTTGAGGAACTTGAAGAAGCTCAACTCGACCTGCTCGCACGACAACTCGACAAGGCCAACGAATCCGCCGAGGGCACAGCACACGGAGAACTCGTTCGCCCTGGCATCTACGCCCACAGCTTCTGGTACGGCGCCGCACTCATTGGTTTTTGTCGTGGCGACTACTCGGTGGATTTCGTTCGCCATCGGAACAAGATGGTCTCAAGGGAGCTTGTGCACCTCTTGGAGATGCTCGAAGGCGGCCCAGATAAACCCGTAAAGCAGGCTCCCCCTCCGTAGTCCATCCGTTCGGTAACGGAGCGGAGGGGCCGGGTGCTACGAACATCTCTGAGCTTCTTCGCTTGGCAACGCTCGCCATCCGCCCAGAACCCCGTGCCAAGACGCGTGAGAGTTCTGGGCCTTTGCCCCTTCTACTTAGGCAAGTGCATGCCAACGATAGGCTTGCTGCTATCTAGGAACTGCTTGGCGGCATTTGACGCGTCTTTCACCGTGAGTGCATCGATGGACTTGCCAAGTTCTGCAATGCCATCTACTTCTTTGCCGTAGAAGTACTTCTCCCTAAGCTCTGCAAGCCAGTACTCGTTGCGACGAAGGTCCACCTCATGGCCTTTCACCAGTGCCTCCTTTGCCTTTGTGAAGTGCTCTTCTTTCACACCTTCCTTGACAAGACGTACAAGCTCGCTCTCGGCTTGCTTCTGTACTGCCTTTGCTCGATCTGGAGCAACCTGGAGATGGAGGTAGGCAACAGCGTGCCTCCAGTTCTCTCGAAATCTCGCCTGCATCGCGACCGAGTAGGTCTCACCGAGTTCCTCGCGAAAGAGTTCAAGGTAATGCATCTGGACAGCGCGCGCGAACACGTCCCAACCGAGCTGCTCGGCGACCGATGGCATGCCCTCACCGCGCACCGTATCGTAGAACATCGTGATGCTTGCTCGCTTCTGGCTTCCGTCGCGCTTCTGAACGACTTTCCGCGCGTTGTGGCTTGGCCAGGGGTGAGTCCGTATCTCCTCGCGCCGCCCATCGTCAGGCAGGCTGCCTATGTACGTAAGCACAAGGTCTTTGATCTCCTCACGCTTGAACGTTCCAACGAAGAAGAAATCGAAGTCTCCTGCGTTCTTCATTCGATCTTGGAAGAACGCCATCGAAGGGTCCAAAGCGAGCTTGCTTGCGGCCTCTTTGTTCCAGAGTTTCTTGCGAGGGTTGTTGTTGTTTAGCCACGGACGGAACGCATCCGAAAAACGCTGTTCCGGTGAATTTTCCGCCAACTCCAAGCTCGTGATTGTGTTCTTCTTGTACAGAGCAAAAGCATCTTCGTCTTTGCGAGGTGCAACGAAGTACAGATGTGCAAGCTGAAGCATCGTCTCAAGGTCCGAGACACTAGAGCTACCTCGAAGTCCTTCGCTCTCATCACCAATGTATGGAGTCACGGAGGCGACACGCCCCGCAAGCGCCCGTTGCAGCGCGATCGAGTCCATCTCGCCAAGTCCGCCCTGGACAACAACTTCGGCAGCCATGCGAACTGGAGCCAGGTCAGCGGGATCCTCGATGACACTCATACCGCCCGCGCTCATTGCAGCGAAGACGATTTCATCGCTCTTAAAATCTGTTTCCTTGAGCACCACCGTGGCGCCGTTGCTGAGTGTCCACTCGTAGACATCGGCCGCGGGATGATGCTTCTCACTCACAACGGTTCCCGGTGTGGGGGCTTTGGAAATGAGCTTCGTATTGGAAGGCTCATCGGCGTAGGCCGCAAGCGCCTTGTTTGGCAAGTCGGCCAGCATCGCCAAGATTTTGCCCTCGTTGAGTGTGTCTTTGGCAGCAGAGCCAATGCTCATCGCAATGAGGCCCTCGGGTGCAAGAAAGTCCTTCAGCACAACAGATGTGTCTTCAGCTTTCACAGTCTCAGCGAAATGTTCAATCATCGCGAGTTCCATCGGGCGACCTGGCATACTGTCCCCAGAGAGGTGATAGCGAGTGAGTTCTTCGACCAAGTCTGAGCTCTGTTCTTTGTTCTCGGCGTCTTCCTTAGCCGCCGACTCAATCATGCTGTGAATCTCAGTAATGGCACGCTTGAGCTCTGAGGCTGTAAACCCATGTCGTCTTGCGCGCTCGATCTCGTTTAGGAGATCTTCTAACCCTCCTTCGATATCAGAAGGATCCACCATGGCAAAGAATGCCTCTGCTTCCGTCTCTCGAAGCAGAGGCACAGGTGCTCCTCCAGCCATCAGGTATCGAGCCTTGCCACGCTTTTGCATCTCTTCGAGCCGCTTGCCGAGCATGAGCATCGCCATGTTCTCGACAAACTGCGCACGGGCGTCATTGAGACTGCGCTTTGGGGGCGTTGGTACCAAGCGCCCGAGGGCAACTGCCGTGATGGGCAGCTCTTTATCCTGCAGCGTGAGAAACTTGAAGCCCTCCTGCGTGGGTTGCTTGCGCACAGGAGCCTCTCGCGGCTCGGCTGGCGCCTCCATCGCTCCAAAGCGCTTTTCAATCATGGCCTCGATCTGCTTTGCATCGATATCGCCAACAACGTACACAGCCATGTTGGCAGGGTAGTACCAGTCTTTGTAGAAACGCTGAATCGCGCTGAGCGGGGCTTTCTTGAGCACCTTGGGGATACCTATGGGGAGACGATTGGCATAGCGCGTCCCCGCAAAAACATCGGAGATGACCGATTGCATTAGACGCATCTGCGCACCATCTCGACTGCGTTTTTCGGCCAGGACGACGCCTCGCTCCTTCTCGAATTCTTTGGCGTCGAGCGTGATGGCTCCTGCCCACTCCGAGAGTATCTGCATGCCGAGTTCGACCGTTTCTGGAGTGTCGGTTGGGAGCCTGAGCTTGTAGATTGTTTCATCGAACGATGTGGATGCGTTCAAGTGTGGTCCGAACTCCACTCCAAGGCCTTCGAGTTTTGCGATGAGCTCATTCTTTGGAAACGACTTTGTGCCGTTGAATGCCATGTGCTCCAGAAAATGTGCGAGACCTTGCTGATCGTCATCTTCCTGAAACGAGCCCACATCAATCGAGATCCAAAACTCGGCGCGTTTTTCGGGAACGGCGTTTGGACGAATGTAGTACTGCAACCCATTCTCTAGTTGGCCATGCACAATCTTGGGATCGAGTGGCATTGGCGCGCTCGGGTCTTTTGGTAATGTCGCCTTGGCGATGATTGGGCCCGCTTCGACCTCATCAACGATCGGGGTCTCCGTCGTTGGAGTTTCAGGCGCCGTTACTTTCTTGCTGGGCTCAGTCTTGGACTCCTTCGACTTGCAGGCAGGTAGTCCTCCCAAAACAAGCGCTGCGCCCATGACGATGAAAAACCGGTGGTATCGCTTCATTTGCCGGTCATAGCACGCCAAACTCGCAAAAGGCGCGACGAAACGCCTGCGACACCTGCGACACCAAGGATGCCCCACCCAGAAGAACACCGAGACCAGCCCAGTGTTTCCAGTAGCTACCAGCTCGGCATTGGGTGCGGCACAGCCTTGACTAACAGGCTCCAACAATCACACCCCGAACTGCGACCAGACGTTGGTCCTAGGCGCAGCAGAGCAAACCTCTGCGCTTTGACTACGACGCAGTAACTGGCAAGTGAAGGCCAAAGCCTTTGTGCAGTGCACGAATCGCATCATCAACCAATTCCTCTTTGATGATGACGGAGATTTTGATTTCGCTCGTTGAGATCATCTGCAGGTTGATGCCCGCCTCTGACAGAATTCGAAACATCTTTCCAGCCACGCCAGAATGCGACCGCATGCCAACGCCAACCACGGAAAGTTTTGCTACGGGCGTGTCCGACGCGAGCGCCTTCCCCGAGTCTGTTAGATCGGGACAGCTGGTCGTGAGCACTTCAATGCATCGCTTGTGATCCAGATGTGAGACTGTGAAGCTCATGTCGGTATGACCATCGAGGCTCTGGCTCTGAATGATCATGTCGACAACAATGCCCGCGTCGGAAAGAGACTGAAAGAGGCGATACGCACTCCCTGGGGAATCCGGTACGTGGCGAACGGTAACCTTGGCTTCATCGCGAACCGCGGCGATTCCTGAGACGACGACTTGTTCCATGTCTTCCTCGATATCGGTGACCCATGTGCCCTCGGCGTCCGAGAACGTCGAGCGAACGTGGATGGGCACGTGGTAATTCATTCCAAATTCTACAGCTCGCAGTTGCAAGACTTTCGCACCGAGCGATGCCAGATCGAGCATCTCCTCGTAGCTGATACGGGGAATCTTGCGTGCGTCAGGGACAATGCGAGGATCCGCGGTAAAGATTCCCTCGACATCAGTGTAGATTTCGCAGTGGTCCGCCCCTAGGGCTGCCGCAATCGCGACACCGGTTGTGTCGGAGCCACCCCGTCCAAGAGTGGTGATGGACCCTTCCGAGTCTTGCCCTTGGAAGCCTGCGATCACTGCGATTTTTCCCTGGTCAAAGCAGCCCTTTAACGGCGCAGCATCAATCGACTGGATGCGGGCCTTTGCATGAGCACTATCGGTAAGAATTTTTACTTGATGTCCAAGAAACGATTTTGCATCCCCACCCGCTTCTCGAATTGCCAGCGAAAGCAGGCCTGCTGTTACCTGCTCTCCGGTCGACACGATTACGTCTACCTCTCGGTCGTCAACGTTTTCACGAAACTGCGACGAGAGTGCGAGAAGCCTATTGGTTTCGCCCGACATCGCCGATACGACAACCGCGACGTCATTTCCAGCTTGTTGCGTGGCGAGCGCTCGCTTAGCGACGTGGCGCAGTTTATCGATACTTCCAACAGAAGTGCCGCCGTATTTCTGGACGATCAACATGCCACGCGACCATACACCAGTGCCGAGTTGCTAGCCGCCTTCAGCACCATATGCCTCGTGCTCTTTGCTCTCCACAAGGCCTCGGAGCACCTCGTGTTTCGGAAGCTCAAGCTTTGGGTCAAGCACGAGTAGTCGTTCTGCCCGTTCCTTGGCTAGCGCCAATAGCTCGCCGTGCGAACGAAGATCACCGAAACGCAGTCTTGGCAAGCCGGCCTGTCGCACGCCGAGGAGCTCTCCGGGCCCGCGCATACGCAAGTCTTCCTCTGCGATTACAAAGCCATCGTTTGTTGCCACCAATACATCGAGGCGCTCTCTGCCTTCTTCGGAAGCGCGACCGGACGTTAGCAATACACACTCGGATGCCCCACCACCGCGTCCTACCCGGCCTCGGAGCTGATGCAATTGCGCCAAACCAAAGTGGTCCGCGTTCTCAATCACAATCACGATCGCCTCAGGTACATCCACACCAACTTCAATCACAGTAGTCGCTACCAGCAACTGGGATTTACCACTGCGAAACGCCGTCATCGCTTCGTCTCTCTCATCCGACGGCATTCGGCCGTGAACGAGACTGACAGAAATATTCGGATAGCGTTCGCGGAGCTCCGCAGCCATGTCGCAGGCGTTGGCATAATCACGACCAGCTTCCTCCTCCGGCGCTTCTACCATTGGGCAGACGACATAGGCTCGCTCACCTCGATCCAACCTACGACGTAGCGCTTCATAAGTACCTGCGCGCCCTTTGGCACCCAGCAAGATCTGCGTGCGTGGGGGAAAGCGCCCAGGCGGCATTTCATCGATCACGCTCACATCCAAGTCGCCATATGCTGCAAGCGCCAGCGTGCGAGGTATCGGTGTCGCCGTCATCACAAGCAAATGCGGAGCAAATAGACCGCCTTTCGATCGCAGCAGGGCCCTTTGCGCTACGCCAAAACGGTGCTGTTCGTCGATCAGAACAAGTCCGAGTTCCTTAAAGACGACGCTCTCCGCAATCAGCGCGTGTGTTCCCAAGAGCAAGTCGATCTCGCCTGCGGAAAGCAGCGAGAGGATCGAGGAACGCATGCCTTTTGGCGTAGCAGCGGTCAGCAATGCGACTCGAATTCCGGCGTTCTCGCACCAAGGCGTTAGTGACCGAAGGTGTTGCTCCGCCAAAATCGTCGTTGGGGCCATGAGCGCGACCTGCCCACCACTGGAGACGACCTGCAATGCCGCGGCAAACGCAACTGCAGTCTTTCCGGAGCCAACATCGCCCTGAAGCAAACGATTCATCGGCGCTGGCTGTTCTAGATCCTGCGAGATTTCCTCAACAACGCGCTCCTGAGCACCGGTTAGCGCGAATGGCAGTGCTGCGCGCAGCTTTGATTTGAAGCGTTTCTTATACGGACGAGCTTGATCGCCTCGAACTGAGGCTCGGCGTTTTGCCACAATCATCGCCAAGACAAAGAGCTCTTCAAAGGCCAGGCGGCGGTGCCACTCGCTTCGACCGTCGTTGAGTTCCAATACTTCTTCTGAAGACAGGGAATCTGGTGGCTCATGCAACATGCGTAGGGCATCGGCAAGCGAGGCCATCCCAAGTGTGCTTGAGACATCTGCTGGTACAGCCTCCTTTATGAAGGATACGCCGCGTTTGCTGGCCGCAAGAGCCGCCTTTCGCAATGTTGACGGAGGCACACCAGGTACCGCGCTGTATCGCGGCACAACACCATCGACAAGAGTCTTCTCTTCGCCCGCAGCACTGGTTAGGGCCAGGACATCGGGGTTGGTCATCTCACAATTGCCAGCCCGCTCAGAAATTTTCCCAGCGAGCACAGCCCTACCGCCCTCTTCGTATCGCGAGCACATACCCGCGCGTGCGCCAAACCAACGAATCGTCAGAGTCCCCTCAACGCAGTGCATACGCATGTCGATCCATCCACGTCGCCCCCGCCTCACAAAACGTACAGAGTGAATGCTGCCGATGAGCACAACCCGTTCTCCAATCGGTGGCTTGGCAAGAATCTGGGTAAGTTCGGCAACGTCGCGAACGTCGTCATATCTCCGTGGGACCAGCCAAAGAAGATCTTCGACGGTTTCGATTCCTCGTTCTGCCAGGTTTGCCGCCATTTTGGGCCCAATGCCCGAAAGCGAAGCGGTGCCCTGATGAAGTGGCGAGTCACTGATCGGTTGAAACTCCGACTGCTTCCGCCGACCTGCAACCATTTGGCACAATCGCAATCCGCGGGCGGCTTCCACCATTTGCTGATCGCTTTCCGCCATCGCCAGCCCATCGAGTGAGAGGCGCCAAGCTGACCAAGCGGGCTTGTCGTCATCGTCAAGCTTTGCCAAGACTCGATCACAGAGCGCGCTAAGCGCTGGCGAACGCCCTTTGCCCTCCACAAGGCTGATATCCGCATCCTCTCCAGCTGCCAAGAGGGCCATGAGCCGCGAGCGCACTAGTTCGACACGGGTCGCCAGCTCAGACATGAGGAAATGCCGTTGCGCGCTACCTAGCGGTAGGTGAAGCGCAGCTCGTAATCGCAAATATGAAAGATGTCACCTTCATCGATGCGCTTGTTGTCGATGCGCATGCCCTTGTAGTCGATGCCATTTGTGGACCCAAGATCCTTGATGTAGAAGGTGCCATTGCGGCGAATCACGGCTGCATGTTTGCGCGAGATGTTGCCGTCTTTGATTGGCAAATCGGAAGTTTTGGAACCGCGGCCGATGATGAACTGATCTTTGGCAATGGGGTAGCGTTGGTTGTTGAACACCAAGAAGAGTGTTCCGGCACCCGTTGCCATTGGAGCTGGCGGCCTTGGTGGCGCCGCGGGACGGGAAGGCATCGGGGGCGGATTGGTAGGATGGGCGTCGCGAGGTGGTGCGTTGGTGGGGCGACCATTGCCGGGTCGGGCACCACCCTGTGGAGCCATCGATGTTTGATAGTTCTTCGACCGCGCGTAGTAGCGCATGCCCTCGTTGATTAGGTAATCAATAGAACAATCAAAGTCGTTCGCCATCTTCTCGAATGTCTCCCACATGACATCTCGACAATAGAAATGGCGCATCGTCTTCTTACTTTGGTCCATCGCTCCTTCTACTCACTGCTTCAACTGGTCGGTGGTCATTATCACTTGGTACTTGGGCCAGATGCTAGAGTCTCAAGAGACTTAGCGACATCCTTGGCTCGGTCACCAATGGTGGGCTCGGCGTTTCGCTCGGCTTTGGGCTTCTTTGACTGGTCGCCCCACCATCCTTTTAGCCGATGCGAATCCCCGCCAAGCCCTTTAATTAGTTGAATATTTTCGGCCGTGGCGGCAGCCGCCCCAAGTTCGCCCAAAAGTTCAATTCCCGTCACTCGGGCCACAGGGCTCTGTGAGCGCAAGAGATGAGTGGCAGCGACGCCGATCTGCTTGGGGTCCTTGTACTTCAGTATCTCGTCCCACAGGTACTTCGATAGCATGCCGCGGTCGTAGCCAATTGTCGTTGGCAATGCTTCGCTGATGGCTTCGATTCCCTGCACTCCGGCACAACGCATTCCCTGTTGTGTGCCCATCCAACGAAAGCGTTCGTCATCCGTTGGATAGCTAATCATTTTGGTAAAAAGTGCGATGCACTCTGGTGCGCCAATTGCGGCCAAGAGAGCGACAGCATCGTTGCGCATCGTGCCCGAGAGGTTGATGTCGTACGGCATCTCTTCGAGACGGTCCTTGATAGCCAAGAGCGATTTGCCATTGACGGGTTCAAAGCCCACAGGCTCCACATAGGCAAAATTAAGAGCCCCCATCACGCGTTTTGGCAAACTCACATCGCCGCGAGGGTTTGAGACAAGGTCAAGCAACAAGCCGAGAGCCTCAGCATTTCCAGACAGCGCAAGTGCTTTGAGCAGTTCATCACCAACTTGCTCACGCCTGCCCTGGTCATCAGCCGGTTTCGCAACAATGCCGCGAGCTGCCTGCAGTAGCCGTGTGCTCGCCGCATCGCCCACCTTGCGAATTGCCATGGCCCCGGACGCGCGCCCAGCTCTTGCGCGACCTTCGTAGTGCCCACCGACAAACCACTCTACCAAGTAGTCGGCAATCCTTGCCTGCGTTTCCGCGTCTGCGAAATCCATTGTGTAGAAGAGCGCATCCTTGGCGCTGCTCTGGCGAGATGTCGGAACGGCCATGGGATCGTTGATGCGTGCAACCTCCCAAAGTCGGCCAGCGAGGGCGGCCATGATCTTGTGACGAGGTCCCTCTTCTAGTCCTTCCAAAATGTCGCGGACTTCAGTGAACTTGTCGATACCGATGAGCGTCTCTGCTGCATGGGCTCGCAAGTCGGCGTTGTACTCGCTGCTCTTTAGCGCATCGAGAAGTTTGCCGGGCCCCTTTTCGGTGTGTCCCCACTTGTCAATATTCTCGTGATCGACCTTCTCACAAGCACCAAGCCCAAGAGCCAGGCAGGTGGCCAACGAGACTTCCAGGAAAACGGAGGACAGAGAAGTACGAATCGTCATGAGTCGAGGTGCACGCCAAAGTCGTCAACAAACGGTTGAGGGCCTTCAGAATCGCGCGGGCAGTGTATGGCGCCCCGGATTGCGAGTCAAACTCCATGCCGCCCAGCTCAAGGCTCCGCGTTCTGCTAGGGTAAGCGCATGCGCGCAGCCCACCTGCTCCTGCTGGTTGCGGCAGGTCTCATGGGCTCGTATTTCGGTCCCACACCTGTCGCGGCCAGTCCCATGGAGGACACCTCATTGGGGGGCGCCGTCTTCACAGGACCAACGTCAGGGCATGCTTCCTCATTCTTTGTGAACCCTGCGGCTCTTGGACTGATGGGCCAAGGTTGGCATCTGCATCTAGGGGGCAGTGGTCAGCTCAACAGCTTGTATCTCGACACGCAAACCGTGGCCCCAGATGGAACCCAAAGCCCTGGCGAGTCGAGTCGCACTCACACATTCACCCCCGGCGGGATCATCGCTCTCTACGGAAGTTTTCAAGAGAACACCACCCACTTTGGGGTCGCGCTGCACACGCCAACGGTGCAGCAATTTCCTTCCGGTGATCCGCTGCTTGGTTTTCACAGTGAGCGGGGACAGATTCGCCAAGGCATGCTCACGCTTGCGGGCTCGGTCAAGTTTGCAGGACGCCTCTTGGTTGGGCTCGGCATCTCCCTTGGCTACTCATCCCTCGAGCTTCAGTTCGCGCGTGATAGCGCTCTCGACGGTGGGAGCGACGCCGACACCGGCATCAACTCCGATTGTGGGGGCAGCCCTTGTGGCTTTCAGAATCCCGAAGCGCGCGAGCAATACGACATCAGGGTGGGCAATCCATTCTCGCTTTCTAGCCTTTTCGCGCTTAAGAATATTTCTGCATCGGTTGGTGCCGCGTACAAACTGCCCGACAAGAGTTGGCTGGGTATCGGGTACGTCGCCCTCCCCGGTGCCTTTGGCAAGCTTTCCCTTTCCGGAACAGCGACAGTGACTCGCAGCCCTCGAGATGGGGGCCAGGAAGAAGAGGCCACAGCGGAAGTGGGATTTCGAATGGCGCAGATGGTCTTTCTTGGCTACCGGCGGGCGATTCTCAAGGACTACGATCTGCTGACCGATCTGCGTTGGCAAGACTGGTCCCGCCACGATCAATTCGACATTCGGCTTTTTGGTGGGCAACTCGGCACAGCCATTCCCGAGTGGATGCCAAGGTATCGCGGAATGCACGATGTTTGGCGTCTAAGCGGCGGCATCGAGTCCAATGATAGCCAGCGCCACCGCATTGGGGCTCGTCTTCGCCTGGAAACCAGCTCGGCAGAATCCGCAGCGGCGTCTCCGATTCTCGTTCCTGGAAGCAACGTCACGCTGGCGACAGGAGCCGAAATTCGCGTCGCAGACCAATGGGTCATGGGCCTAGGCTATGAGCTCGGCTGGACGCCGACCGTCGATGCGAGAGACAGTGATTTTGATCCTCTTGCCGCGGTTGCCTGCGTAGACTCTGGATACTCTTTTGATGCCTGCCGTGCTGCTCGGGACGGCAGAGCACTATCGACCGCAGCGGGCACCTACCAACAGCTAAGGCATGGCATGGTCTTGTCACTGCGCTACGATTCGCTGTAAGTAGAGAACCTGCGGACCAAAGGAGTCCCCAAAAGGAAAAGGGAATGTTGCTTTGATCGTCATCTATGGTGCATCCGGACATACGGGGTCTCTCATTGCTGAGGCACTCTTTGAACACAAGCTTGAGTTCGCCATGGCGGGGCGTGATTTGCAGAAGCTCGAGACGGCAGCAGCGGGTCGGTGCCAAGATCTGCGATGTGCCCTGGCCAACGACCACCAAGCCCTTGTGCAAATCTTTGAAGATGCAGACGTTGTCGTGAACTGCGCGGGCCCGTTTGGCCTCATAGGGGAGTCGGTCGTCCGAGCAGCACTTGAGGCTGACTGCCACTATATTGACACAACTGGCGAGCAAGACTTTGTTCGCAGTATCTACGAACAATTCGAATCATCAGCACGTGCAGCGGGCAGAGTGATTGTGAACGCCTGTGCCTTTGAAGTTGCTTTGGGGGACTGGGCTGCTCATGCAGCCGCTGCTGCACTCGACGCCCCTATTGCCGACTCAATCACCGTATCGTACGCAGTAGAAAACATGAAGCCGACCAAGGGCACCCAGTTGTCGATTCTCGACGCGATGGGCAAACCGGGGTATCGCTGGGACGATGATCGTTGGATTCCCGTTTCACCGGGTGCTCAACGCCTTGAAGTAGACTACCCGGAGCCCTTTGGCCCACGTATCGCCCTCTCCTTTCCCTCTCCCGAAGTCATCACAGTGCCAAGGCATTCGCCAGCGAAACACGTGCAGACCTTCATCAGTCTTGGGCAGGACAATCCGTTCACTCGTGCAGCCGGCATGGTGGCTCCTGTTCTCGCGCCCGTACTAACGCCGCTCCTAGGCTCGCTGCTTCGCACATCCCTAGGTAGCATCGCAGAGTCCACAATTCGCGCAGCAGAGAGCAAACGACCATCCGATGGCCAGGTCGCACGGTTTGCAATCGTCGCAGAGGCAACGTTGGGCGACCGTGTCTCGCGCTGTGCTGTTGCCGGAGAAGACATCTATCGAGTGAGTGCGGGCATTGCGTGCCTGGCCGCCGAGCGACTGCAAAACGAGGGGGAGCTGGGCGGAGTTCTTGCGCCATCAGAACTATTCCCAGCAGTTCTCGCTCTTGAAGAGATTGCGGGTCAACACGCACTCTTCATCGAATTGCCTGCCACTATCGAGCGGTCTGAGCTCACGTGAGCTGGACGTTCGAATGCGAGGCGCCGCTTGGAGAGTCTCTAAAGATACGACGGCATCGGCTCGAAAATGGTCTATGCCTCGTGAGCCTAGTGGACCGGAGTGCCCCAATTGTGGCGTATCAAAGCTGGTTCGCGATCGGCTCACGTCACGAGGAGGAGGGCCGCACCGGGATGTGTCATTTCTTCGAGCACCTCATGTTCAACGAGATGAAGTCGTTACCCGTGGGAGAATTCGATCGCCAAATCGAGTCCGTTGGCGGCGATACCAATGCTGCGACTTGGGTGGATTGGACGTACTACCGGGCAAGCATTCCAAAGACCGCACTCGACTTGGTGATCTCGCTGGAAGCCACGCGCATGACAGAACTTGTGCTCAGCCCCAGCATTGTCGAAGCGGAGCGGGAAGTGGTGGTCAACGAACGCCTGCAGTGCATTCACGACGATATTGACGGCTTTGCCGGCCAAGAACTCTTTCGCCACGCCTTTGACACTCACGGCTACCGGTGGCCAACCATTGGATGGATGCAAGACATCAAGGCCCTCAGGATTCCGGACATGGAGCAGTTTTATCGAGACTACTACGCCCCAAACAACCTCACGCTTGTTGTCGTCGGCGACTTTGAAGAATCAGAACTTCTCGCAAGCCTTGAGAAGAAGTATGGCCCACTTGCGAGTTCGCATGTCACGCCACAAGAGAGCAAGGCGGAAGCTCAACAGCATGCAGAACGACGGTACACCTACAACAAGCCCGTCAACTCGGCAAGGCTCCTCTATGGCTTCAAGGCTCCTCCGCAAGGTCACCCGGACTGGCCCGTACTCTCATTTACCTGCCAGCTCCTGTGCGGGAGCGCATCGGCACCGCTGCATCGCGAATTGGTCGTGAGCCGCGAGCTCGCCAGCTCGATTTCGTGCGAAGTCATGCCGTTTCGTGACGCTTCCCTGATCGAGCTGTCTGCAACCTCTACCCGTGAGCACACGCTTGACGAGCTTGCAGAGGCGATTGACGCTGAACTGGGCGCACTTGCCAACAACCCGATCCCACAATCCGAAGTCGACAAGGTTGCCAATCAGGTGGAGACCGAGTTTTGGGGCAGTCTCACAACCGTGGATGGCAAAGCTGAGAGCCTTGGCCACTACCAATGTGTGCACGGTGACTTTCGGGCACTCTTCACGATGGCAGAAAACCTGGCAGCTGTAACCGCAGAGGATGTGCGCCGTGTGCTGGCGAGATACTTCACCGCAGCGACGCGCACGGTCATTCGAATTGAGCCGAACGCATGAAGTGCATCCTCGAGCCCGCATTCGACACTCCATTGGTGTCGTTTCACATTTCCAATCGCCTGGGTACCGCCGTCGACCCCATTGGCTCCGAGGGGCTGGTTTGCCACACGGCGGAAATGGGCTTTCGCGGGGCTGGCTTCCTCGGTCGGAACGCGTTTGACGAAAGCGTCGATGGGCTCGGTGCCGCACTTGGCATTGGAACTCGCCGCGACTATCTAACGCTTCGAGGTACCTGCCTTCTGCGACATCTCGATACACTCTTTGAACTCGCGGTCGCGACGATTCACCTAGCGAGATTCGACGCAGACGAACATGAGCAGCTCCTTCGCGAGACCCGCTACGAGCTGGATGACCTTCGCGACGATGACGCGAGCGTTGCCCACCGTTTTCTCAATCGCTATATGCATCCAGGCTACACCTACTGCAGAACGGCCCTAGGTACAGAAGAATCCCTAGCCAGCATCTCACTCGAGCAGAGCCGTGATTTGCACGCAGTCCTGTTTCGCCACAGCGACCTGATTCTTGGGGTTGCTGGCCCGATTGATGAATCGAGACTTGCCAAGCTAGCCTCGCGCTTGCCACAAGACACCGAGCCACCGCCCTGTACTCGGCCCGACCTCACGCCACCACCACTGACGCCCGGCAGGAGGCTGGTCTTGGTCGACAAGCCAAAACGACAGCAGTGCCAGGTGGCGATGGGACACCTGGCACCTGTCTACGGAACGGTCGCCCACGAGCGGATGCAGGTCGCAGAAGCAGCCTTTGGAGGCATGTTTACTTCGCGGCTCATGCAGGAGATTCGGGTCAAAGAGGGCTGGTCATATGGCGCCAACTGCTCCATGCATCGTGCTCTTGGAAGCCATGGCCTGCAAATGACTATGGCACCGGCCGCCGAAGTGTGTGCTGTCGCCATTGCGCGAATGCTGGAACTCTACAAAGAGCTCCATGAAAGCGGACTGCGCCAAGAGGAGTTCGAATTCACTCGCTCCTATCTTCAGGGCAGCGCGGCCTTCGAGCGTGCTACAGCCAACCAACGACTCTTTCGAAGCATTCAGGAGGAAGTCTATGGGCTTCCGCCTCACTTCGCTGATGGCTTTGCAGACCGCCTTTCGGCGATGTCGGTTCTGGAAGTGAATGAAGGGATCGCAAACCACACCAAGCCTGAGGCTCTATGTGTTGTCGTTGTCGCCACTGCCACAGAGATGCTGCCCAGGCTTGAGGGACTGGGCTGGGACTCCATCGAGGTGGTCGCGTTTGATAGCTACTAGCTAGCTAGCTAATTTCTGGTGTGGAACACCAGACCACAGCGCCGAAGGCGCGAAACACCACGCTTGCTCGCAAGCGTTAGCTAGTTTTGTCCCTAGCGGGACAAAAACTAGCTAGTGTCGGGTCCAGAATGGTTGATTGACGATCGCGACGGGAGTTCGTTCACTGGCAAGGCGGGAACATCGAGCTTGTTGGGGCAAGGGGCCGATCAAACAACGAAGAAGACTGGCTGAGCCACTCTGTCCAGCGGGCGAGAAGACGAGTGAGCGCGTTCTATAATTCATGAATCGCGCACTAGTGTGGGATCCAGAGGCATAGAACGCCCTGGCTCGGTTCTTCGCCCTTTGAACGCCTTCGGCTCATCGTTGCTCAGAT
>JANTGM010000012.1 GCA_024762925.1 Kofleriaceae bacterium
CCTTGCTTGCCCCAGCAAGGTCGTCCTTCGCGCCTTGTCAAAGAACGAGCTCCCGTCGCCAGCACATTTCTATTCCTCTGAGCCGCACACTAGTTTGCTGGCGAGGTGCGCGAAGCTCTTGCCGCTGATCTTAGGCTCTGTTGTCAACTAGGCCGGCTTTGATCGGCCAAATGTGGCACAAGCTGGCAACCCTGTTAGGAACTCGCCGCGTCTCATGCACCATTGGGGCATGAAGCTCTTCTTGAGTGCTCTGCTATTTGGCCTGGCGGTCACCATCGCCCTCTCATGTGGTCGCCTTAACCGGGCAGAGCCCACAACGACCGCCGTTGTTGTTCGCTCGACGGTAGGAGAGGGTAGCGCTCTGCGGTCGCTACGCGTTGCCACGTACAACGTTCACATGGAGTCAGCCGCTTCGATAGCCAGGGTCGTTGCGAACAATCCCGAACTCGCTGCAGCAGATGTGCTGCTCTTGCAAGAAATCGAGCACCATGGCGATGAGGATGCCAGTCGGGCAGAGCAAGTCGCTAATCACTTGGGCATGAGTGTTGCCTACGCCCCGGGGTATGGCCTGCCGGACGGCGGTAGCCACGGTGTGGCCATCCTCGCCAGGGTTTCACTTCGCGATGTAGAAATCCTCGAATTGCCGTACTTTCACGTTGTGGTCAACTCAGCTAGGCGGGTTGCTCTGGCCGCAACCATCGATTTGGACGGCCAAGACGTACGCATCTTCTCTGTACATCTCGACAATCGCATAAACCCGCAAAAGCGGAAACGGCAGCTTGCCCCGGTGCTTCGATCGGCTAAGAGTTTTTCTGGACCCGTCGTGATTGCCGGAGACTTGAATACCAGTCCCTTTTGCTGGGCCGTGAGTCTCTTGCCAATTCCCTGTGGCATGCAAGACGACGCTGTTGAGCAGGCTGCGCGAAAGAGTGGCATGCAAACGCCAGTCACTGAGATTGGTTCGACGAGCAAGTGGCTTGGCATGCGGCTCGATGCGATCTACACTCGGGGCTTTTCGGCCTCGTCAAGCGCTGTGGAGCGTTCGGTCGAGCTCTCCGACCACCTGCCGGTTTGGGTTGACCTGCAGCTCATCTAAGACAACCTGTGTGCGAACTCGTATTCCGCTAGTGCGCGATTCATGAACATAGAACGCGCTCACTCGTTCTTCTCGCCCGCTGGACAGCACCATAGGTCGAACCCTTGTGGCTCTTCGTACGAACATCACCCACGAGTGCATTCGACACCCGCGGACGATGGCGCGTCGTTCTAGGGCACAAGATCGGCGGTGGTGCGTGGCTGAATGCGCCGGGTCCCGCGCCGAAAGCTCATGGTTCCAGTGATGCCAGCTTGGCTGGTTTGGGAGGCCCAGTCGGCGTCTGAGTAGGTGCGGTCGTAGACAACGATGCTGCCATTGACCTGCCAAAGGTTGGTGTCTGTGCAGCCGTCATCCCCCGAGCAGTCGTACGGATCCACGAAGGTTGTGACATCAGTGAGGGTAACGAGCATACCCTCGTATGGTTCGGTGGCAGCCTGCGCGACGGTTACAGCAACTGGGACAATTGGAGTGCCAGCGCCGTTGTTGGTGAGAGACACGTTGATGAGTTCTGTGTCACCGAAAAACTCTGTGACGGTTGCTTCCACATCAACATCGTCACCAATGACGACACCCGGTTCACCACCTGTGAAGACGTGCACGCCTGAATGCGTGCCGTTGTTGGTTGGGTCCTGCATCCAGAAGCCGCGATCGTAGACAGCTGTCACAATTGAACCGCCGATCGTCACTCGACTGTCTTCCGCGACGGTGCCGTCTTGAACATCGGCAATGCTGGCTGGTTCGGCCGGAGCCAGGCCACAAACCGAGTCTGGATTTGCGGCATCTGGGCAGAAGTCGCAAACGTTGCCCTTGTTATCCGAGTCCGTGTCGTCCTGGTCCGCATTCGCATCGAATGGGCAGTTGTCTGTGAGGTTGTCGGTGCCGTCGCTGTCGAGGTCGGCAAGTAGTGGTGTCTCATCGCATGCGTCGCCTTGACCGTCGCCATCGCCATCGGGTTGTGCGCCGCCATCGATGGGCCGAATCGGGTTGAAGACGTCGGGGCAGTTATCTGAGTCGTTGTCGATGCCATCGCCGTCGTTGTCGGTCGCGGTAGCAAGGCCTGTGAACTCTCCGGGACGGGAGGGCACGCAGGTTGGCTCACCGGAAGGCAGGCCGCAGAAGAAGGCGGGGTAGGCGCCAGTGACTGCGCTCTTGATTCCCTCGTACGATTTGGTGAACTCCTCGGTGGCGCAAATCGATTTTGCGTTCCCACAGACGTCTACTGGGTCGCAGCTCTTGCCGAGTGCGCTGAGAAGTTTTGCATCGCCGAAGAGTGGGTTGCCAGCGGATACCACCAGAGCTACATCGGAGTTTTCCGCAGCAATGACAGCGCGGTAGTAGCGGCTTTCACCGCCATAGATCACCACATCGGCAAGCTTGCCAACAGCCAGGCTGCCAATGAGATTGTCCGATGCAGTGGCGATGGCGGCATTGATAGTTGCCATCTCAAAGAGGTCCCGCTCGCTGAAGTAGCCATCGAGTTGATTGGTGTTGTACTCGTCGGCGCAGGCGAGTTCGCGCGTCATGTTCGCCGAGCCCGAGTAGGTCCAGTCGGTGCCAAGAGCAACCGTGCCGCCAAGCCTGTGAAAGGTCTGAACCTCCGCGGTCATGCCATACAAGCTAATGTTCGATCGAGGAGACCAAAGAAGGCGGGCACCATCACGGGCCATGTTGAAGTAGTCAGGGGCGGTGAGTCCAATGGAGTGGATGTGGGTGGTATTGCTCTCAGTAAAATCCTGAGCGTTGTCGAACGACGAAGACTGGCACCGAAACTCGGTGGCCGCGTACTCGTCAATGCCCTCCGCAACGTGTGGCAGGTAGGCGGGCATTTCTGCGACCTCTTGTTCTGTGTCGCGGAAGTTCCAACTGCAGTCGGGCCGATTCGTGGAACTCGAGTTGCTGTCGCCCAAAGAAAATGTCTGAAACTCAACTTCCTCGAAGCCAAGAGCGGTGTCTTCCGAGCCAAGGCGATCCAGGTTGCGAACCATGCGATCCGCTTTGCCAGAACCGACCATCGCGGTTACGCCACTCATGAGCATGCGCAACTCGCCCCATCGCGTGCCATCAGAGGCGCCACCCGTGCCATGCGGGTTTTGCGGCGTGCTCAGTTCTGCGCGCCACTGATGTCGGTGATCGTAGCGCTTGGTGCCAACGCCAATCGGTGAGCCTTCGGTGAACGTTATGTGATCGTGCGGGTTGATGAGGCCTGGGGCAATCGCGGCTCCAGCACACGTGAGTACGGTCGCTTCTGCGACCCCCGCAGCACTGTCACAATCGCAACCCACGCAGGTAATCTCGGTGCCGTCGTAGACGACCGAGCCATTCTCATAGACGACGCCCTCGCCGAGAACATCTCCGTGAATGATGGTGGCGGTTCCAGTGCCAGCAGTGATGTCGCAAACCCCTTCGCTGGGCGGTGCTAGGTCCTGCTCGCAGACCTCAATGTTGAGCGGTGGATTGTCATCACCCCCAGCATCGGCGTCATCGACCTTGTCAGTACTGCGGCAGGCTGCGAGACCTGCAATGAAAATGAAAGTGATTCGTAGAGCACGAGGCGACATAAGTGAGGCCGCTTATAGCAGCGCGATGGCCGGTCATTTCGACATTTCTTGGTGAAATATGCGTTTGGCCATAAGGGTCGAACCTCAAAATCCTGAAACTGATTGGCATGATTTCAGTATGTTACTTGCTGGTACGAGGCTTGCTCGGTTTGGGCCCGTGGTTCGCCATCTCCCATTGCTGCTCTTGCTCGCCGCCTGTGATCCCGGTGACGGAGGCATGGGCGCAGATGCTGGAGTGGGGGATGCCGGGCCCGTAGGCCAGGGGAGCGAAGCGCGCGGTGCGCTCGTCATCAATGAAGTCTCAGCCAAGCCCACAAGTGGCGCCGACTGGATTGAGCTCCTCAATCGATCCTCAGATGCCGTCGACCTTTGCGACTTCTTCGTAACCGATTCACTAGACAGACTCGATCACTACCACCATCTCGGCGGGGCACCTCCGCCAGCTGAATGCACAAGCCAGCTGCTCGAGCCGGGAGCCTATTGGATTGTCTATGCCGACGACGATGTGCAGCTCGGCCCCGATCATGCACCTTTCAAACTTGGGCTCGCAGATGAAGCTCACGTTGTCTCGACGCGAGGCGAAGCCATCGACAGCCTTGTCTTTCTACAGGCTCGTGAGGATGAGGGGTTAACCCTTGCCCGGCTTCCCAACGGCGAGGGGCTCTTCTGGGTGACCGAGCCAAGTTTGGGAGAAGCGAACCAGTGAGAGTATTTCTGATATCCCTACTTGCGCTGGCTCTCTCCTGCGGTGGGAAGCAGGATCCCGAGTGCACGGTGCCTGAGGGTGCTTCGCCGGATTGGATTCGCATTATTCGCTGCGATCACGATTACGAGTTGCTCGTCACCGAGCGCGACGATGCGATTTTTGCTCGCACTGAGACTCTCAACTGGCTCGTCGATCGGGAGGATGGAAATCGCGTTTACTTCATCAACTCGCGCGAGTGGGCATTGCACTACTTCTTTGCCGATGCGTATCTCAACAAGCCGGGATTGACCCCCATTGGTACACACGCAGAGTTCAACATCCTCAACTATCGCCGAGAGAATCGGCGCTTTCTCTTGGGAAAGGTGATTCGCTACCTCGACCAAGACCTTCTGACCATCGAGTTCTCTGCGGGGGATACCGCCAACGCAGCAATGATTGTCGAGGGCTATGAGCGCATCTCGGCCGCCTTACATGATGGTGACGAGCTCTTGTATCGACCGGTTTCCAATGACCACGAACAAATGCTCGACGAAATCTCCAAGCAGATTCCGGTCATTCGAACGGAAGAAGTGTTCGTAGGGCAGACCTACCAGCCTCTCAATGCCGTCTTGGGGTATGGCACGCTGCAGTTTCGCAAGGTAGCAGAGCTGTCTGGTCGCCCTGTGGGACCCACTGACATTGTTGTTCTCGACCGTGTTCCCAACGATATCTCGCTCGTTTCCGGGATTATCACGGATGAGTTTCAGACGCCGCTCTCCCATGTCAACTTGCTCTCGAAGAATCGAGGAACACCTAATATGGGGCTTCGCGATGCATTCTCGGATGCCAACCTCCGCGCTTTGGAAGGGCAGCTCGTGCGCCTCGAAGTTGGGCCGCAAGAGTTCACAATTGAACTCGCCGAACTCGCCGAGGCGCAGAATTTTTGGGAGTCGATGCGGCCCCCGAGTGCGCTGGTACCCCAGTTTGATCTCTCCGTCGAGAGCTTGCAGGACATCGCGAATATGCAGCTCTCCGACTCGATTCGAGTTGGGGCCAAGGCCGCCAGTATTGGCGAGATGACCCGTGTGGAGGGAACTCCAATACCGCTGCCAGACTCCGCTTTTGCGATTCCCTTTTCGTTCTACCGACGACACTTGGAGAGCAATGGACTCATACCCTTGGTGGAGGCGTTCCTCGCTGACTATGAGGCTGGAAGCCTCTCGGCCGAAGAGACTCGTGCACGACTCTTCGATCTCCGATGGCGCATTTTCGTCGCTCCAATGGATGCTGATGACTTGCTGGAAGTCACCACGGCCTTGGCCGCGCGGTGGCCAGCGGATACGCAACTTCGTTTTCGCTCATCGACCAACGTTGAAGACTTGGCGGAGTTTTCGGGAGCAGGCTTGTATACGTCTGCAGGTGTCAACGCCAGCGAAGGCTCTGAGAAAATTGCTGATGCGATCCGTGTCGTCTGGGCATCGGCGTGGAACCACCAGGCCTTCGTCGAAAGAGAGTTCTACCGTGTGGTGCATGAAGGCGTGTGCATGGGCGTACTCGTCCACCCAGCATTCGAAGATGAAGAAGCCAATGGGGTCGCTATAACGATCAACGAGTTTGCGAGCAATCGGCCAGCCTTCTTCATCAACTCTCAGATTGGCGAGGTCTCCGTAACAAATCCCACAGGACAGGCAATCCCCGAACAGATTCTCTACTACACGTGGTACGAGGAGCCTGAGTATGAGGTGATCACTCGCTCATCACTCGTGGCACAAGAGGAGAACTGGCCAGGTGGACAGTCCGTACTCACAGAGGCTGAACTCGCAGAGCTCGCCGATCTTTTGGAGCGTATTCACAATCACTTTCGACCGCTGTACCCACCACGCCAAGACTTTGCGATGGATGTGGAGTTCAAGCTCACACCGGGGCGCGAACTCGTGATCAAACAGGCCCGACCTTTGGCCACCCACATGTGAACCACTCTCGTGACTGAGACCAACGTGCGCACCTATGTGTGTATGGAGGCAACGATTTGAGTGTGGTTGGTACACCTACGACAATTCCGGGTAACATTCACGGCTCCATGTTTGTCGTCTTTGAAGGAATTGACGGCAGCGGCAAGACGACAGTTTCAAATCTGGTCGCCAAGGCGCTGCGAGACCGGGGCATAGACGTCGATCATATTCGCGAGGGGGGCGAGTTCGCCTCGCCTCTGGTCGCCCGAATGCGAGATTTCGGCAAAGACACGCGCAACATCAGCTTGCGCCCACTTCCAGAGTTCCTGATGTACGTGGCGCGAGATGCACAACTTCTTGCCGAGTGCATCAATCCCGCTCTCAATCGCGGCGGTCTCGTATTCGCCGACCGCTACCTCTACTCCTATGAGGTTCTCGGTCATTACGGCCGAGGACTCGAACTTGAGCAAGTGCGCCCCATCATCGACTCTGTCGCTGCTGGAGTCTGGCCCGATCTCGTTGTTCTGATGGACGTGGATCCACATCTCGCGAGGGCGAGACGCAGATCGAGCAAGGTGCAGCAGAAGGCCAACGGCGAAAGGACGGGTAGAGGCAGCGGCAGTCGCAAGGGGCTTGGCGGCGTTGGCATGATGCATCGGCTGCGAGCAGGCTATCTAAAGCTCGCCGAACGCGAACCCAAACGCTGGCTCGTCATCGACAACTGCAACACTGACCTGGACGTTGTGGTCGAGAGAGTCACCGAAGCCATCGCGAGCTTGTACGAAGGAGCCTCCACAGCTCAGGTTGTTACAGGGACGAAGGTGGCGCCAAGAGCTGCCACTGCTGCCGAAGCGCCCACGCTCGAGTCCGCTCGTGAAGCCTTCTACGACATGATTGCCATCCGTCGACAGAACGAACCTGCTGTAGCGGCGTACTTCCTCGCGGGCTTGGTCGACGGCGAGGCTCATGGGTGGCGGAAGGATTTGGCTAAGGAGGCACCTCACGTCGTTGCCTACGGTCTCCGTGCTCTCGGTGGGGAAGGTGCGTGGGAGCTACGAGAAACTCTTAGGTTCGCATCTCCTCGATATGTCGCGAAGTCGCTGGCGGGAGTTGCGGTTGAGGGCGAACGCGCTGACACAATGCGACGCGAGTTCTATAACGACGTGCCGCGTGCTGTTCTCGACACGATTCGCGGCTCAGATCGAGATATCGCCTGGGAGTTTCGCGAAGGTGCTGCAGGGCGAGAGCCTCGGGCGGTCGTGGCCTCCTTGCGACGCATGGAGAGTGCACGCGCTTGGTCGTGGCGTGACCGCTACATAGAAGAGATGGGAGGCGACACTGTCTACGAGGATATCCTGTTGGCGCGCCCGCTTCTCGACAGCATTCGTGGGCTCGGCGACAAACGCTCCTGGGAAATCCGCAAGCGCTGCCTGGTTGAATCACCGGTGCAGGTGCTCAAGTCATTGGATGGTCTTGCCTGCGAACGCTCATGGAATCTGCGAGAAGAGTATGCCGCACTCGCGCCCAAGGTTGTGTTGCGCACCTTCGATGGACAAGACTCCGAGTCGGCATGGGCCATGCGGCGGCGCTTTGCCTCGCGGGCAAAGGAAGCGCTCGATTCGATGCGGGGCCTCGACATGGATGCTGCGTGGAGCATTCGAGACGCCCTCATTGAGGTTTGGCCGTCGACAGTTGCAAGTTCCCTTGGTGCACTGGGTGGCACTGAGAGAGGGCTGGCTCTCATCGAGACTCTGCTCACCAAGTTTCCAAGGAATCTGAGCCTTCTAAAACATGTCACGCAGGTGGCCGCAGCTGAGGCAACAGGGGGCGCGGCTCGCAGAAATGTGCTTGATGATGCTGTCTAGTGCCAGATCTAGGAGCATAGAACCCTCTCGCTCGCTTTCTTGCCCTCTGGACGCGCTGGCATGGCCAGCGCTCTTCGTTGCTCAGCTCCTTCCTTGCCCCGGTAGGGTGCTCGTTCGCGCCTCGTCAGAGAACAAGCCTGCTTCGCGAGAGAAAGTCGATGCTCTTGAGCTTGGCACCAGCCGTCTCTCGGCGCGATCGGCAGTCTCGCTCTCGCTCGTGGTCACGCTTTGGGCCTCTCCATCGTTTGCGGAAGAGCAAGTCGCAGAGCCAGCCGCCGAGGAAACGGAAACGAAGGGCGGCGACCTTGATGATTCCTATGCCGACGCTCCCACGAAGGCGGAGAAAAGCTCGTTTCGTTGGACAGGGCGTGTCTTTGTTGGCAACACAACAACTCGGCAGCGCTTGGGGGGACAGACGTTTTGGCGAAGCAAGCAGTCAGTTGGGAGTGCTCGCCTCGGTCTGCGTTACACACACAAGAGCGGTGCTCGCGCGGTAATCAAATTTGAATTTGAGGACGACGAAGCTGAACTCAAAGACGGCTACATTCGACTGCAGCCGCTGTCCTCAATGCGGATCATGGCGGGCCAATTCAAGCGACCGATCAGTGCGATCGGTCTCGCCTCGAGATGGGACCTCCCGGCAATCGAACGAGGCTTGCTGGACTCGGTCAGGGTAGAAGGGCAGAAACTGCCGTTTGTCGGTGGTCGTGATCCAGGGCTCTTCTTGCAATACACACCAAAATTCCGGGCCAAGCCAAAACTTTCAGCGAGCGTTTTCCAAAATGACCTCGGCAAGGGCACGTCATCTCTCGATGCATCTGAGCACTTTGCCCAAGATGTTTACCTAAGAGCTTCTCTAGAGCCAGTGGAGGACTTGGAATTGGCTTCGGTCTTTGCGCTCTTTGGCTATCTGGGGCAAACCGGCGACCCAGATTCATTTACCCACGCACCCGTTGGCAGCTTAGAAGTCTCATATCAGCCAAAGTGGCTTCGTCTCTGGGCTGAGGCGTTCGCGGGAAAGAGCATGTTTGCAAAGGCCGATGGCAGTACCACGGGCAATTTTCTTGGCGCCCGTGCGCTCGTTGCCCCAAACTTGCGAACTGGCACTCCCAGACGTCTGCAACCATTTGTTGGCCTCTCGTATTTTGACCCACGGCAAAATGAGTCTGATGACGCCAACACGGAGCTGCAAGGCGGACTGAACCTCGCGTTTGCAAAGATCTGGCGGCTGCAGTTGGAAGTCGCTCATGTCTTGGCCGAGGGAAGCGCATCGTCAGCGACCACCGGCACAGCATTCCGCGTTCAACTTGGTGCAAGATTCAAGGACTAATCATGAACTACATCCCATCCATTCGCATTCTCCTGTTCTCCATCACCCTGTGCGGCGTTGCACTCACCGGCTGCGGTGGGGGGGACGATGATGGGAGCGGTGCCGATGCAGGCGCCGATGGTCCGTGCGGTTTCGAAGACCGGTATTTGCCCTATCAAGCAGGCTACCAATGGAGCTACCGAGTTACCGACCTTGGCAACCCTGCCGTCACCACGAAGAGTCAGGAGCTGACGATGGAAGACGATTCTGAGCTGGGTGCAGTGATCATTCAGACGACAACGAAGGCGACGGGAACGACGACGAGCGCGCTAAAACGCCAGGCCGATTCGGTGGTGCGCCTACGACAAGAAGACCGGGATGAGCTTGGCGCGTTGGAGCGCACCACAGTTTACGATCCTGGCCAGAATCGCTTGGACGAAGCGCCTTCGAATCTTGTCTTGGGTGCCGAGTGGGATGATGTCTACACGGTAACCGTGACCGATGCATCTGGCGCCCCTGTGAGTAGTGGTGAGCGAACGGACCACTGGGAAGTGCTTGGCGTGGATGTTGAGTGCTCATCGCCACTGGGAGATTTTACCTGTCTTCATCTCCGTCGTCAGCGAATCGCTGGAGGGGTCTCCGATAAGCAGTTTTTCTACGCCAAGGGCATCGGAAAAGTGCGAGAGGTCAATGCCAACCAAGTTGAAGAACTGGTCAGCTGCGAATAGCGCTGCACGCTAGTTTTCGTCGTCGGAGGTGCCAAATAGTATGGTCAGTCCTCGGGCGACGATCGCATCGACAATTTCTGAGGAATACCCACTGTCCTCCATTTGTTCCTGAATGTCGGCGACCACTTGGTACAGATTAGTGACTTGCACGCTGTTTGTTGCACTCATGATTCTTCTAACGCAGCCCTTCTCGATTGGGTTTGAAGAAAGAACTCAGCACACTCACACAGCATTCCCAAGCCGGTAACTTTGTTACGGTTGCCCCACGTTGAGCAAACCAAGCATCAGCTTCATTCTGCTTGCCTACAATGAGCAGGAGTGCATTGTCGATGCGATTGCGGACTGTCGAGTCTTTGCGCGTGAGCATGCGAGGGATTACGAGATTCTGGTCGTGAATGATGGAAGCACGGATAGAACAGCAGAGCTTGCGGGGGCGTCCAGTGAAGGCGACGTGCGTGTCATTCATCACGACACGAATCTGGGCATGGGGGCATCGATGCGAGATGGCTACGTTGCCGCACGCTGCGACTACCTCGCCCATTTGCCTGGCGACCGACAAGTGAGAGCAGAGGCTCTCGCCGAAATGTTGCCGCTGCGAGGAGAAGACACCGTCGTGCTGTCCCAGTTTCGCAACCCACCCTCGGGTCGGCGGCGAGCGATGATGTCCGTCGTCTTTCGACTCCTCACAAGGCACATCGGTGGCCTGCAGGTGGATTTTGCCGGCACCTATCTCTTTCATCGAAGCTGGCTCGATCGAATTTCGCTTGGCGAGGCCAGCTCCAACACATTCTTCTTCAGTTTTCAGTTGCTCGAACTCTGTAGGCGAGCTGGGGCCCACTTCTCGGTCGTGCAAATTCCAACCTACTTGCGCAAGCAGGGCACGAGCCGGGTCGCGACACCATCTCGCATCGCGCGTATGTTCGTGGAGATTGGGAAATCTCGCATGAAGCCAAGCTAAGCTCTCACCCTATGCCAGATGGGTCTCCATCCAGAAATCTCCCGAGGAGTTCGCATAGAGTGCCACGCCCTAACTTGCGAACCAGACGCTCGAAGAAGCACGCGCAATTCGTTAGGTCTTGTCAGTGGGAAGCTCGTCGATTGGCGTATTGGGATCGAGATAGATCGCTAGCTTCTCTTTAAGGTACTTCACGGCCTTCTTGCGCCAGAGCATGCCCGGGTCTTTGCCGTCGAAGTGAATTTTCGCATCGTCAATGGTCATCTTGCCCTGGATCATCACCATGAGGTACTTGCCGTCAAAACTTCCGGAGTTGCCATCCCATTCCACCTTGATACCGTGGCGATTGTGTAGGTAGGTGCAAAGCGCCCCAACACGGGCACGGGCGTCTTCAAGACCAACACTGTGGGGGTAGTCGAACTGCATTGCTGCAGGCTACCGCGATTGCTCGTGTGTTGCAGCCCCCTCGGGCAGAGGTGTTTGCAGACTTGGGTCGCATTCTTTGGTTCCAGCGGCGGTGGTAGCGCGGGTGATGCACTGGCGAACTACGGGGCTCCACTCCTGCTTCTCGCATGCCTGAAGGAGCGCGTTCTGCAGCGTCGGCAGATTTGCCCGCGCTTGCTTGACCCGCTTGGCGTCCCCGTCTTTGGCAAGCTCTGCGCGGGCTAGAGCCACGACATGCGCGGAAACGGCGCCACAGTTGTTTGCATCCTTCTTGCCGCATGCACCCACGCTCAAGGCAAGAAGAACCGCGATTGTGCCAAGGACTGAGTGTCTTTGTAGGAGCTGAGGACTCATGGGAGAAGGGCAGTCCCAACACTGCCAGGAGATTGCATTTCGCGTCGCAGATCGCCCGCTTCGAGATCTCCAACGATGTGGATGGCCGCAACGCCGCCATCTTCGAGGACTCGGATCGATTCTTCGAGCTTGGGGATCATGCCACCAACCACAGTTCCGTCGGCAATTGCCGCTCTCGCTTCGGCGATGGTCATGGTCGGGATGCGCGTCGAGAGATCGCTCAAGTCACGCACGACTCCAGGAGCGCTCGTCACAAGGACCAAACGATCTGCGCCCAAGTGCTTCGCGGTTTGGTTGGCGATGATGTCGGCATTGATGTTGTAGACCTGGCCACTCGCATCGGCGCCAATGCACGCCAAGACAGGCACGTAGCCGCCATTGAGAAGCAGGGAAATGAGCTCTTGGTTAAGCCCCGTGACATCGCCGACAAAGCCAAAGTCGATGGGCTCAGTGCCACCACCGCTAACGACTCGCGGTGGACGCCGGGTAGCAGCAATTGCTTGAGAGCTTGCACCGTGCAGTCCGACAGGATTTGCACCAGCCGCAAGAAGAGCTGAACACAGGTCGACGTTGAGCCTTCCGGCCACAACCATCTTCATAACCTCAAGCGCGCTGGCATCGGTAATGCGCCGACCTGCGACGATGTTGGGAGTCTGCCCGAGCTCGGCTTGAAGCGCTGTCGCTTGCGGTCCTCCGCCATGCACCATTACCACGCGTTCGCCCGCCTCGCAGAGCTTGGCGATATCGCTGCATAACGCTGCAAGCATCGGGCGGCGAAGGATGTCTCCGCCAACCTTAATCGTCGTAAGGCTCACGGCCAGCTGCCCGGGTCACGAAGCGATGCCATCTCATCGACGCCAAGCATGATGTTCATGTTTTGGATGGCTTGCCCAGCGCCGCCCTTGATGAGGTTGTCGATGGCACCAAAGCAGGTCAGTGTCTTCTTACCATCTACGGCCTCTCCAAGCGTGAACCCGACCTCCGCGAAGTTCGATCCTGCAACCGGCGCAACTTCGGGAAGCCGAGTGGTTGGACGCCTAACAAACGGCGAGTCCTTGAAGGTTTCGTCGTAGAGACCCGCGAGTTGCTCCTGCGTCACGCTCTCGTCGACTTCCACGAATGCAGTCACGAAGATTCCCCGAGAGAGTGGTGCACTCACTGGAATGAAGCGAAGCTGCACGTCAGTTGCACCGGCGTCGCCGAGCGCCTGACAAATCTCGGGTGTGTGTTGATGGACAAGTGGTTTGTACGCGCGAAGTGTCACTGAGCGCACAGGGTGATGGGTGCCTGCACTTGGCGTTGCGCCCGAACCAGACGAGCCGGTGAGGGCTGTGACATGAATCGGGCCGCTAAGCAGTCCAGCCTTCGCAAGGGGAAGCAGCGTGAGTTCTGTGTTGGTCGCGAAGCAGCCTGGTGACGCCGTGCACTGTGCTTCTGCAATGGCTGAGCGATTCATTTCGGGCAGACCGTAGACGAATGTGCCTTTGAGGAGCTCGGGGTGTGGGTGAGCGACGCCATAGAACTTTTCGTAGGCAGTGGCATCACGCAGGCGAAAGTCACCTGACATATCCACGATCTTGACGCCGAGCTCAAGCAGCTCGGGCACCTTGGCGGCAGTCACCTTATGGGGCAGAGCCAACAGCGCGATGTCACATCCTTTGGCAGCTTCTTTCGGCGAGATATTCTCGAATTTGCGATCGGTGAGTCCTGTGAGGTTGGGATGGGCCGCCCACAATGGCTCTCCCACCAAGTCAATGCTCGCGACTCGCGCGATCTCGACATTGGGATGCATAAGGAGGCGACGGAGCATCTCGCCCGCCCCATAACCGCTGCCGCCAATGACGGCCGCCCTAAATTGCTTGTTGCTGCTCATCGAGAGGAGCCTACCGCGCCTGGCATAGCCTTGCGAGGGCTCTCTATACTTCCCACATGTCAGACTCTCTCACCGATGCCACTGCGAAATGCACCCATCTTGCTCTCACGGTCTTGGACACCCTGCGGCCTTGGGTCGAATGCAATTCGTATTCGCGCGATGTGGCTGCCGTGAACGCGATGGGAGACTTGCTGGCCGCCGACTTTGACATTCCTGGTCTCAGCCTCGCGCGCCATCAAGGCAACGGAGTTGGTGACCACCTCGTCTTCACAAGCGATGCCTGGCAGGGGGCGGACCCGGCAGATCGAATCGTGCTGATTGGCCATCACGATACAGTCTTCCCGCCTGGCAGCTTCGAGGTCTGGAATCTTGATGGTGACCGGCTGCAGGGGCCCGGTGTGCTCGACATGAAGGGTGGCCTCGTGACGATCTTGCTAGCGTTCAAGACGCTTGCCTCGCTCGACATCTTGCAGACCTTGCCGGTGGCATTTGTCTGTGTTGGCGATGAGGAAATTGGCTCCAAGGATTCATCGGCGCTGCTCTGTGAAGTAGCTGCTGGCGCTGGTGGTGCTCTGGTTTTTGAGGCTGGGCGCGCCGCCGACAAGATCATCACCATGCGCAAAGGAACAGGTGCTCTCCATGTGAGCGTCGAAGGTCTGGCAGCCCACGCTGGCAATCATCACAAGGAGGGGCGCAACGCGATTCTCGCACTCTCGAAGTTCATCATCGAGGTGCAAGCGCTCACCGACTATGACAAAGGCGTGACGGTCAATGTTGGGCTCATCTCTGGAGGCGAAGCTCGGAACACCGTGCCACATCATGCTGAGTGCGACATCGACTTTCGATTGATTCACAAGGAAGATGGTGAAGAACTCGTAAGGGCAGTGCACGCTCTTGCAGAACGTTTTGGCAAAGAGACGTCTACGAGTTTTTCTGTGTCGGGCGGAGTCTCACGGCCGCCGCTAGAACGAAGTGAAGCATCAGCGGGTCTTGCAGCAAGGTACGCTGATGCAGCCAAGCTCAGTGGCCTGGGCTTTGAGGAAGCAGGTCTTATTGGTGGCGGATCCGATGCGAACAACGTGAGTGCGATTGGTGTTCCTGCGATTGATGGAATGGGGCCTCGGGGCAGCGGCTTTCACACATACAACGAGCACATCGAAGTCTCCTCGCTTGCCTTGCGCGCCGAAGCACTGGTGCGCTTTCTCCTCTCGTGGGGCACACCGCTCTAGGACATCAAGACATCGATCGCGAACGCGGCAGGATGTGCCGCTGTGAGCATTGTGCGACACCCGTGCGACTGAGAATCTTTCTGTGACCGATGCAGGTGATCTTGGGGTGATCTTAGTTTGTGCTCTCGTCAGAAAGTGCTTGTCAGCACGTCCTCAGAGGCATAGTGTAGATAGTACGGACACGCTGTACTTACAGACGTCCAAACGATTCATCCTAGATGTTTCCGCAACAAGGGAAGGGGAGCCTTTGACGGGAGAAGATCCACCTCAGTAGGAGAAGTAGGCTAACGGCCGCTGCGTTTGAGGAGTGCAGAATGCTCTGCATGAGATGCCAGCGAGACGGGTACGCCAAACCATTCGCAGATGTCGCTTGAGCGCTTGTTTAGGCTCTTGTCGGCAAACGTGAGCCATCTGGCTCAGGGAGAGAGCATGCAACTTGGAAGTCCTAGCATCGGAAAGAGGAAGACCGATATGACAGAGGAAGATCCACCAGAATAGTCATCGTCGGCCGTGTTTCTCGGCAGTTTTCGCGAGCTGCCAAGCGACCGACGATAAACCAGTAGACGTCCCACGCGCAGTTCTGTACCGGCCTCGACCCCAATAGCGGGCAGGCAAATGCCAAACCATCACATGAACGAAAGCGCAGCCACCCTGTTGGTATTGGGGCTGAAGCATGGAGAGCGAAGTCTCCAACGAAATGAGCGGGTCTAATCACCCCGCTCATTTTGGTTTCGGAACCCGATGAACAAGCGCGTCACACCACTATGGCTAAGATAAATACCTAGTGCGCGATTCATGGAATATGGAACGCACTCACTCGTCTTCTCGCCCGCTGGAGAGACTAGCTCAGCCAGTCTTCTTCGTTGTTCCTCGGTCGCCTGCCCCAGCAAACTCCCTCTTCGCGCCTCGCCAGCAAACGAGCTGACTTCGCGATCACGAATCAATGTCCATGGGACGCCCCCTAGTCGTCTTCGGGCGGACGAGCAATACTCATAGCTTCGGTGCGACGCTTCTCGACGATCTCTTCGAGATCATCTTGACTGAGACCGCCCGATGGGGTGATGCGGACCTGAGCAGACTTGCCAGTAGAGAGCTCCGTTGCCTTGACGCTCAAGATGCTCTCAACGTCCACCGTCACCATTAGCTTGATTCGTACGGTACCCGCTTTGCCCTTGGGAAGGCCGCCGAGACGCACTTGCCCGAGCTTTCGATTGCCTGTGATGGTATCGGACTCCCCTTGGTAGATTTCTACCTCGACGAATTCCTGATCATCGAGGTTGGTAGCGAAGAGTTTGTGCTCGCGCACAGGCAACATCGAATTGCGCTTGATGATGGCAGCGAACCCGGTGCTGCCCACTTTGATTCCGATGGTGTGCGGAGCAACATCAAGTAGTGTTGCCTCTTCATCGTCTCCAGCGAGAATACCGGCGTGAGCGGCCGCTCCAAGGGCAACCACTTCATCGGGGTTGGCCGCTTTGGAGGCGGTCTGTTCAAATATGCTCTCAACGGCAGCTTGCACTGCGGGTGCTCGCGACATGCCGCCAACCAAGAGAACCTCTTCAATGTCAGACGCGACAAGCCCCGCGTCATTCATGGCTCCATAGCAAGGAGCCTTGAGTCGTTCTACAAGGTCTGCAGAGAGAGCATTAAACTGGTCGCGCGTGATCTTGCGTTCGATGTGAATCGGTTCCGGACCGTGAGCAGCATGCAGGTAGGGCAGTTGGATACTCGCTGAGCGCTCGCTGCTCAGTGCTCGTTTGGCACCCTCGGCAGCTTCCTTAAGACGGCCCATCGCTACAGGGTCGCTCGTTAGGTCCACTCGGTGCTCATCAAAGATCGAATCGACCCAATGATCAATGAGCACCCGGTCCCAGTCATCACCTCCAAGCGCCGAGTCACCGTTGGTGGCAAGCACCTCAAAGACATTGTCCTCAACGGCCATGATCGAGATGTCAAACGTTCCGCCTCCGAGGTCAAAGACCGCGACGATGCGCCGACCAGCTCGAACTCGGTGGGCGCCATAGGCAAGTGCAGCTGCGGTTGGCTCGTTTAGGATGCGGCAGATATCAAGGCCAGCAATCGTTCCAGCGTCTCGGGTTGCCTGTCTCTGCGAGTCGTCGAAGTATGCTGGCACCGTCACGACCGCTCGCGTGACAGGCTCGCCCAGAGCTTCCTCAGCCTGGGTGCGCAACTCCCGAAGCACGTGAGATGCAACCTCTTGTGGCGAGATTGGGGTGTCATCTACACGAACCCAAGCATCGCCATTTGGCGCCGAAACAATGCGGAATGGGGCCGTGCGAGCAAACCAGCCCACATCTTTGGCGTTGACCTTTCGCCCGATGAGTCGCTTGGCGCCCATGACCGTTCTCTTGGGATTTGTCACCGCCTGTCGAAGGGCCTTTTCGCCAACCAAGACGTCACCAGAGTTTCTCTCACCGGTGTAAGCGACGACCGATGGTGTGGTTCGACGATTTGCCGATCCTGCGAGCACTCGTGGGCCGGAGCCGCTATCGAAGACAGCCACACAGGAGTTGGTAGTGCCCAAGTCTATGCCAATGATTCGAGACACGTTGTTAGACCTTTTTCATGAGTTTGGATAACAGGCCCCGTCTTTGTGACGTAGCGTAACGCCGCATTTCGGCAATCTCTCTCGCGGCACGCTCGTTGGATGGATCGATATCGAGGGCGGCCTCAAATCTCTCAGCAGCTTCCATTCTGTCCCCATTCACGAGTGCTAGGCGTCCCTCGGCGAGCTCAACCCCTGCTAACGCAGTGGTATTGGTTGGGTCCTTGCGAGCTTCAACCCGAAGAATTCTTAGTGCTTGCTCGTACTGTCCGCTTTCGAGGACATTCATGCCCATCGCAACACGATTTTTCGACTCTCCTGGAGAGGTCGGTGCTCGAGTTTTGGGCAGGTTGGAAACAGGGGAACTCGCAGGGCTTGCATATCCCTGGGTGCCCGCTTTCTCAGGTTTGGCGGGTGCAGTTTGGGGAACTGTCTTTGCTTCGTCCGGCGCGGGCGTTTTGGGAGGAGGCGTCTTCGTTGGCGTCGGAGGAGGCGTCTTCGTTGGCGGTGAGTTTTGCGGAGCGGTTTTCGTTGGCGGTGGCGTCTTTGTGGCTCTTGCCGCCTTGGGGATGGGGGGCGGAGGTGTTCGCCGTGGCTGGATTGGCGGCGGGGGCGTTGGGCGCGGCGGGATTGGCGGTGCCTTGGCTACTCCACCATCGCGCTTGGCCTCGATTCCCGATAGAATCGTTCGTCGACCGTGCTCACTGACAAGGCTTCGGTATGCATCACGCAAGAGGATGAAGACTTCGTTGGCGAGTTCGCGAATTTCAAAGCTCTCGTAGCGCGTGAATCGGTCGGGGTGGTAGCGTTTTGACAAAGCACCAAATGCCGACCGAACCTCCTTGTCTGTTGCCTCATAGTCCAAGTCCAGCAGTTGAAAAGCGTTCATCTTGGACATTGAGTTGAGCTCTTGCCACAACGCTTTCACGAGATCACCCTCAGCTTGAACCCATTCATCCCCATCGGTGAGCAAAGGTGATGCCTCTGACACTTCTTCCTCGGATGGCGGAGGGGGAGGGCTGAGGGTCTCCTTGGTATCAGGAACGGGGCGCGGAGTGATTCCTGCGGAAGAGAGCGCACTCTCGATGAGCCACATGACGCTCTGTGGAAGCGCCTGGAGGGAAATGTCGATGCCAGGTCCACGGCCGTCTAGTTCGCCTTCTTTCACAAACCGCTTGATCGCACCCGCAAGTTCCACCGTGCTGCCCGATGGCAAGGTCAGGCTAATGCGAACCGCGGTTCCCATCGGTGGTGGCTTCGCGGTCTTCAAGAAGAACGCACCACGGCTCAGATCACGAGAGTGAATGGCCGAGAGTTGCTGCCACGATCGGCAGGTCAACTTTACGCTAAGGGGAGCGGACACCTGATTCGAAATTATAGATAGCCAGGACGTGGAATCGCAAACCCACGCACACCGCTCTTGTGCCAATTGCTCAACTGGCGGTTGGCAAGGTGCCAGCCACGTGGCCACAAGCTCGGGACATGCGGTATCATGCCACTGGGGTACTCTCTTTGTCTTTCGATGAACGCTGCTCTCCTGGTGCTTCCACCATTGGGGTTGGCGTTTGGTGCTGGCGCCGTGGGCGCTGACGATTCCCGGCCGTGGGCGCGCTGACGATTCCGGGCAGTGTCATGCTGGTGGCTGCAGTCGCCCACATGGCCGTCGATCTGGCGGCGCTCTAGTGCGCGATCCATGGACATTGATTCGTGATCGCGAAGTCAGCTCGTTTCTGGCGAGGCGGAAAGAGGGAGTTTGCTGGGGCAAGCGACCGAGGAACAACGAAGAAGACGGGCTGAGCCCGTCTATCCAGCGGGCGAGAAGACGAGTGAGCGCGTTCTATATTGATGAATCGCGCACTAGCCCAAGTGAGCCCACGGAGGCCGCTTTGGTGGCGCCAAAGGGCGGTTGTAGCATTCGCAAGGAAAGCACATTGGCACGTTTTTCGAGCATCGAGCTAGGCTATCGATCTGCAGCGTTTTCTTGGGTCGGGAATGGCGGAGAGCCACCTCCGCGCACAACTCTCGAAGGGGATACAGCGGCCCAGATGGACCTCGTGTAGGCTCAGGTGCTCGTGCCCCTTCCGCACCGAGGTGAGTTGCTAGGACTTATTCTGATTGGTACCAGCCCGTTTTCGAAGGACCACGAACGAGAATCCTCAAAGTGCTGCGGACCTTCGCACATGCCACTGGCCAATACGTTCTTGGGCGCAGAAGCACAGGGACGCCTTGGCGCCACAAAAACGCTAGGGCTAGCAAACGACAGCTCGAGCTGCGTGCTAGGCTGCGGCCATGGCTGAACACTTGTTTCTCAAGGCATGTAGGCGTGAGCCTGTAGAACGAACTCCCATGTGGATGATGCGCCAAGCGGGCCGCTATATGCACGAATACCGCGCGATTCGCAAGAAGGTCTCATTTCTCGAACTCTGCAAAACGCCAGAGCTGGCATGCGAAGTGACAATGCAGCCAATCAATGAGTTTGGCTTTGATGCGGCGATTCTCTTTTGTGACATCCTTGTGCCGCTCGAGTCTATGGGGCTCCAGGTTGATTTCACACCTGCGCCTGTTCTCCCCAATCCGGTTCGGGACCGCGCGGGAGTCATGGCGCTCAAGATTCCCGATCCTGAGCAGGAGATGCCCTACGTTTTTGAAGCTATCCGAAAAATTCGTACGGCCTTGGATAATCGCGTTCCACTGATTGGTTTCGCTGGCGCGCCATTCACCATGGCGACGTATGCGGTTGAGGGTGGTGGTTCGAAGAGCTACGAGAAGACCAAGTCGCTGCTATTCTCGGATCCCGAAACGGGTCACGAGCTGCTCGATCGCCTGGCACGGGTCACCGCGGTCTACCTAGAAGCGCAAGTTGCCGCCGGTGCACAATGTGTCCAACTCTTTGATAGCTGGGCTGGCATTCTATCTCCTGGGGATTTTTCTGAGTTCGCACTGCGTCACGCCAATAGCGCGATCGAAATGCTCAAAGACTCGGCTACCTACAAGGAGTCACCGGTCCCGGTGATTTACTTTGCCAATGGATGTGCTCCGTATCTGCAGCGCTTGCGCGAGTCAAAGGCCGATGTTCTCGGCGTTGATTGGAAGATCGACCTTTCGACGGCCTGGGATGCTCTTGGCGACAAATATGCGCTGCAGGGCAACTTGGACCCAACCTGCTTGTTTATGCCGGAGGATGCTCTCCGCGCCCGCGTTAAGGAAGTGCTCGATGGTGCGGGGAACCGCCCCGGACATATCTTCAATCTCGGTCACGGAATTCTTCCCAGCACTGACAGAGAGCGTGTTCGCTTCTTGGTCAATACCGTCAAAGAGCTTTCCGCTCGGTAAGATGGCCGCCAAGGTTGCCATCGTCGGCGCGGGAGTCTCAGGGCTTTCCGCGGCCCGATGCCTTCGTTCCGCAGGGCACGAAGTGCAGCTCTACGAGGCGGGCGATAGGGCAGGGGGTGTCCTTGGGGCAATCCAAGAGAACGGCTTCTTGCTCGAGCGCGCTGCGAGCAGCTTCGTGCCAGCCCCCCGAGGGGCAGCCGATCTTGCCAATGAACTTGGCGTACCGTTGGAAGAAACAGCAGAAGCTGCACAGAAGCGCTGGGTATTTGCAAACGACAGGCTTCAGGAGCTTCCAACGGGTGCTCGCAAGTTGCTCCGCAGTCCGTTGCTCTCATGGCGCGGCAAGCTGCGGGCTATGGTGGAGCCCCTCCAGCCATCACTTCCCGAAGCGGAGGAGAGCATCGCCGACTTCTGTCGTCGACGGCTTGGTGACGAAGTTGGGCGCTCTCTCATTGGCCCCTTGGTGACGGGAATCTTTGCTGGCGACATAGAAGATCTGAGCTTGCGAGCGTGCTTTCCTCATCTCGCCGAGCTGGAGGCTCGCGGTGGGCTGATTCGCGGTGCCGCTGCGAACAAGATTGAAGAGGTCTTTGCACGACTATCGGGTGCCGAGACAACGGTTGATGGTCGCGGAATCATTGCTCCCGTGGGCGGAATGCGCAGCTTACTCGCAGCGCTCGAGAGTGAGCTTGCTCCGTATATTTCTTACGAGACACCGATTGCCAGTCTTGAGCGAGACACCGCGGGTGGCCTGATCCTGCACGATGCAAACGGTGCGCACCATCAGTGCGATGCTTTGGTGCTGTGCACACCAGCCTATGTCAGTGCTCCGCTCGTACAGCCGTTCTCGCCTGATGCTGCAGCGGCTCTTGGGGCCATTCCCTATGCTCCTATCGCTGTCGTTGGTTTGGGGTATGCCGAGGCACCAAGTCGCTCACTCAACGGCTTTGGCGTGCTGGTTGCGAAAGGTGAGTCGCCGCGTATTTTGGGAGCTGTGTTCGAAAGCACGCTCTGGTCGGAGCGGGCACCTGAGGGCGGTGCACTCATTCGCTGCATGCTTGGTGGTACGCGAGATCCAGAAGTGCTCTTGCAGAGCGATGAGCAACTTGTCGCGACTGCTCGTCAGGGGCTTGAGACGACGTTGGGGATTCACGAGAGTCCGAGTTATTCTAAGGTAGTTCGTTGGCCCAAGGGCATCCCTCAGTACACGGTGGGCCACATTGCTCGAGTTCGAAGAATCAAGGCCGGGCTTTCTGAGATTGGCATTGTGATGTCCAACAGTGCACTTGGTGGGATTTCGCTCAATGACTGTATTGCCAAGGGGCACAAGACTGCGGAGAGAGTCGCGAGATACTTGGGGGCGCTTGCCACGGTGATGTTGCTTGTGGCGACTCTTGTGTCCTGTGGTGGTAAGAATAAGACAAGTTCTGAACAGCCGGCAGGCGACGGTGGGGCCGTGGATCGCATGGTTGCCCCAAAACCTCCAGAACCTGAGTTGCCTATCATCGACACAAAGTTGCCGGCAGATCGGGGCAGTGTGGAGATCATGGCGCGTTGGCTATGGCCCGCTGCGGAGTTGCGGCGTTCCCCGGGACGAAACTCGTGCGGTGCGGCGAGGGCCCCAGCAGTCTCTGTCGAAGTCATGGGAGGGCTTCGCGACGTTGCAATCCGTGCCGATTCCGGTCCACCACCGGGGCCTGCAACCGTCTCAGTCGCGCAGTGTCGCCTCACCCCTCGGCTCGTGGTTGTTGGGGTTGGAGAAGCGTTGCAGGTGGAAAACGGTGGCATCGATCCGCAAGAGGTCGTTGTTGAATCGGTAGATGCGACAGGAGTTGCTACGGGCGTGCAAGCGATCATGCCTATGCGGGTTGCAGGACATCGGTTTGCCTATGCCCCAAAGGAACCGGGTGTCCTCCGTCTGAGCTTGAAGAGCGATCCCATGGACGTGAGCTACGCTCTGGTTACAGAAACCTCTGCAGCGGTAACCGGGACACGAGGTTTTGCCGAACTGGAACTTGCCGCTGGTATGCATGCCATCAGCCTTTGGCATCCACCGATTGCCGGCAAGAGCGTAACTACCGCGACTAAGGTAGAGATCAAATCGCAGATGCGAAGCAAGAAAACCGTGGACATATCGCTCTAGGCCAACAACATGGAATGGCGCTGTAGACAGGAAATCGAAGACGCACTTTGGCATGCTGCGCGGAAGCAACTGCGTCCTGCCGACTTGGCTCGCAAAGCCCTGTTGCGAGCCATTACCGAGCGCACCGCTCTCTATACCACTGAGCGGTCGGAGTTGGCTGCCGTCGCACGAAGCACCATGCCAGGTGTTGATCTCGCAGCGCGCGCACTGTTCTTTTCCGTCGCAGATGCAGCCAAGATCAGTATTCCTCTTAGCGAACTTGCTGGACGAGATTGCTTGCCATCGCAAGAGAGTTGGAAGGTGTTGGACTTGGGCGCCGGCGCTGGGGCCATGGGTCTCGGGCTCCTCTCCTTTCTAGCCGACCATCACCCGGGTTTGTCGGTACACATTGATGCTGTCGATTTGGACGCAGGGGCATTGGCTGTCTACAGTGGTGCGCTCCACGCTCTTGGTCAGTCAGAGTTGGACTTGGGGCGGCTGAGCATCCGAACAATTGAAAGTGGCGCGTGCGACTACCAAGCTCAGGCAGGCGAGTATGACCTAGTGGTGGTTGGCAGCATGCTCAATGAACTACCCGAGAGCGAACGACTCGCCTTGGCGGCAAGCGCGATGAGTGCTGTGGCGCCGAACGGTGCGCTCATCATTGTCGAGCCTGCGCTTCGGGAAACAAGCCGCGCACTTCATCGAGTAAGAGATTCTCTGGTCGCAACTGGCACAACCATCTTTGCTCCTTGCACGCACTCACAGCCAAAGTGCCCCGCACTTATCGATGAGCGTGATTGGTGCCACGAAGATCGCGCCGTCGTCTTGCCCAGTCGAGCTAGGCAAATGGCACAGACCACGGGATTGCGCGATGGTAGCCTCAAGTTCTCGTATCTCGTTGCGCGCCACAGCGACGAGCGGTTGGTGGTGAACGACGTTGGTGAGGCGCTGCGCGTGGTCGGGCAGCCACAGCGCGGCAAAGGCCAACGAGAGTGTTTCATCTGTGGCCCCAATATCGGTCGGCGTAGGCTGCGGTTGCTCAAGCGAAATCGGAGCAGCAAAAACCGCAAGCTGGAGCGGGCACATCGCGGAGACGTGCTCATTGTCGAAGACATAGCCAAAAGCGAACCGCCACCGGAGCGACTCGAAATCGGCAAAGAGCAGCGAGTTGGTTTGTTGCGACCAGCAGAACTCTTAGACTCGTAAGAGCGCAGGTGTGTACGGCCACCTAGTGCGCGATTCATGAATATAGAACGCGCTCACTCGTCTTCTCGCCCGCTGGATAGACGGGCTCAGCCAGTCATCTTCGTTGTTCCTCGGTAGCTTGCCCCAGCAAACTCCCTCTTCCCGCCTCGCCAGCAAACGAGCTGACTTCGCGATCACGAATCAATGTCCATGGATCGCGTACTAGTCGTCTTGTGGATCGAGCTCTACGGTGGGTTCGCCACTAAACTCACGGGGCGTTCCCATGCCATCTTGGGTCTTCGACCGTGCACGTTGAGGACGACCTAGCGGCATTGTTGCGCGCAAGTCGGTCTCTTCAGCAACTACCCCTTTGCTGTCGGTGCCTTCGGCGCGAAGCCCAGGGGCGGGCACAGATCTTGGCGTATCAGCGGTCGCATCAAGATTTGGCGCATCCACTGGCATCGTGTCGTCTTTTGAGATCGCGTGTGGAATCCCATCGGAGGTTCCCCGCACGATTGGCAACGGCGCAGTCGATACTTCTTTGACCTCGGGCGCCTTGACCACTTCGACGATCACAGCAGTGATGTTGTCGTGACCTCCGCGTTCCTTTGCGGCATCGATCAGAGTCTGGAGGGCTTCCTCGGGATCTTTGCTGGTGACTTCTTCGTAGAGTTCTTCTTCCTGCGGGAAGTAGTCATGCAAGCCATCCGAGCACAACAGGAGGCGATCGCCTTCATGCAGGGTGAGATGAGCCATCTCGACGCCGACTTCAGCCGCAACACCTAGCGCGTTCACTAAGATGGTGCGAAGTGGTGAGACCAGAGCTTCTTCTGCGGAGAGTTTGCCTTCCACAACCAACACTTCGGCAACGGTGTGATCGGCTGTGATCTGTGCTGCGCTATCACCTCGCATGAGGTAGGTGCGGCTATCGCCGACATGCGCGATAAATGCGTCCTGCCCAGCAACGAGCAAGACATCAAGTGTCGTGCCCATACCTTGCTTGTCGGGCTCAGCAACACCGCGTTCGAAGACCGAGCGATGTGCCTCTCGAACTGCTTCCTCGAGAACTTGGGCTATCTCCTGTCGCCCCTCTTCGTCCGGACTCTCGATGAATTCTTCGATGGTCTCAAGCGAGCCATTTAGCGACCGGCGAATGCCATCAACGGCCATGGCCGAAGCGACTTCTCCCGCAGCGTGGCCACCCATGCCATCAGCAACAACAAAGAAACGCATCCCATCATCGATGGTTGCCGAGTCCTCATTGTGATCACGAACTACGCCGACGTCTGTCAACATCGCAGAGCGAAGCTGTACGGCCGCATCTTCGTCTTCGGTTCTGGCGCTTTTTGAATCGTGGTCGGGCATAGACGGTGACTCTGATTGGAGTAATGTTGTCACGCGCTTAGGACATTTGTCGAGCGTCGCCGCTCAAATCTGCACTGCTGCGCTGTGACCCTCAAATGCACTGAAACACCATCAGAGCGCCTATTCGTGCCATTGAAGCGTGGGTTTGCCTCCATACTCAGGATTTGACACATATTGCACCCGCAATTGCGGTCTCAAAGCGCGAGATTGACAGCAGCATCTAGGCACCACAAAAGTGTTAGCTAGCCTATTGAAGCACCCGGCACTGCAAATCTGGGGGAGGGCAACCACCCGCCGCCAACCGTGTTCCTTGCGCAACAAGACGGTCCCTTGCGCAGACCACCGCCTCCGTCTCTACATCCGTTGCGACAAAGCGGCGTCCTTCGCGTTGTGCCACGACCGCGGTTGTTCCCGACCCTGAGAACCAATCGGCGACCACATTGCCTGGCTGGGTCGTTCCCTTCACGATGCGTTCAAGCAGTCGGCTCGGTTTTTGGGTCGGCCAAGCAACGCGCTCCTTGTCGCTGCGGTTGAGCAGCTCAATATCGGTCCACCAGTCCTCGGGAATTTTGCCGCGATGTACCGGATACCGATACACCTTGCCGGTCTTCCTGTCGGTTTTTTCCTGAACTGGCTCGCCGTTCTCGTCCATCACCACGCGCATGTGAGAGGAGGGTTTACGCGGAACGTGAACGTGTTCTGGATAGAACGCATACTCAGCACTCTTGCCGTACCAGAGGATTGTGTCGTGTTTTCTCGCAAAACGCCTCTTGCTCTTGCCACCAACCGAGTAGCACCAAATGAGTTCGTTGATAAATCGCGAGCGTCCAAAGAGGGAGTCTAGGTAGACCTTCACGTAGTGCACGCTGCGGTAGTCAAGGTGCACAAAGAGAGAGCCGGTGGCGCACAGCAGGCGATGACTCTCGACCAAGCATGGAGCAAGCCATTGAACAAAGGCGGTGGGGTTGTTGCGCCCATCTGGGTAGCTGCGTCCTTGCGCTGTCTGGGTCTTGCCGGTGCCAAAGGGCGGGTCAATGTAGACAAGGTCCACGCTCTCGTCCTTCATCTCACGTTGCACCTCGACACAGTCTGCAGCCACAAGCATGTCGGGCGGGCCTTGTTTGGCTCCGAATTGAATCGTTTGCTGGTTGAGCATTCGGGATGCACACCCTACCATCGCCCGGTGCTCACCGACTTTGTGCACTGGTACCCACTTGCAGACGCCGCCGAGCATGCTCCTCCAACTCCAGGAGTGTTCCAGGTCAAGGTGTCCGGCCAGCTTATTGACTACCCAACGGGCAAGAGCGCAATGGTTTGCTATGGGAGCGGCCAGAATCTGCAGCAGGCCGTAGCCGCCGTGGCAGTCGAGCACCCTGGAGCCAATTTCATGTGCCGCCATCAAGGCAGCGATGTGCCAGCTGTGTTACTGGACTTTGTGTTGGGGCAGTTTGTTCGACGTTTTGGCATCCCTCCAGCCTGGCCGGGAACTTCCTGGCAAACTGAGGGACCTGGAAGTAACTCATGAAGCTCGTTGACGCAGAGATCACTCAGGAATCAGAGGGTGCCCCCGATATCCCTCGGCCTCCTCGGCCCGCGCGTCGGCGCGTCTACACCTCGCTGCTTGTTACGCTAACTGTCTTGGTGGGCACAGTCGCGGTTATCTATGCGGTCTTCCCAAATCGTCACAACGAGATTCTGACCTGGGCTGTCGAGGCACATCTCGACACCTCCAATCCCGATCTTTCCTCGCCAAGCGGAAACGAGATTCGGGCATGGTCCCAGGGGATTTTTGGCGAAACGGTTCCATGGCCAGAGGTTGACGCGACGCTTGTGCCGACCAGTGCGTCGGTAGTATCGGTGTTCAAGCGCGACCTTGCCTTGGTTCGCTACGATTTTGAAGGAGATGCCGTGAGCCTGGCGTTTTGGCGAGCACGTGACGCACCACCGAGAACTCTTCGCCGAACCGAGGATGGCCTTTACGTTGTCTCGTGGCGTCGCAAGCGCTTCACGTGCATTGCGATTGGGCCCGAGGCGAGTCGCGATCGCTGGAAGAAGCGCTTTGGCGCGCCCTAGCTATCCTCTCGCGAAGCAGGCTTGCTAGTCTCGCGGTTTGGTGTGGCTCGCCCGTGTGAGCCCCAAGTCGCCAAAGCGATCCTTGATCTTGTCCATGACGTCGCCGAGTCGTTCTCCCTTGGCCCGTTCTTCTTCGTGAAAACCAAGCTGCCTTGGCCCGTGACGGTTTTCCATGTTGGCGGCGCTCACACCACACAAGCGCACTCGTCCCGCCCTGCCTCGGTTGGAGTCAATAGGGAGGGACCTGAGAAGAGTTCGCACGGTCTGGAAGAGTACCTGACTGTCGCTCGTGGGATCATCGAGAGTTTGCCTTCGGGTCACCCGCTTGAAGTCTGCATACTTGATTTTTAGTACTGCAGTACGTGCACGCAAGTCGTGTCGTCGGAGCCTGCGACCAACCTTGTCGCACTGGCCAAGAAGAACGTTCTCGATGAAAGCAATGTCGCTCTGGTCGCTGGAGAATGTTTGCTCATGGCCAATGCTTACCGCTTCGTGTCCACCGGTCACAGAACGCGAATCGTGGCCATTGGCGAGAGCATACAGGTGCGAGCCTTGCGCCACACCAAACTTCTTCTCCAAAATGTTCTGAGGGTAGTTCGCTACATCGCCAATCGTGTGCAGACCCATGCCTGCGAGTTTTTCTTGGGCGACAGCACCTACTCCCCAGAGCCGTTTGACGGGAAGCGGATGCAGAAATGCCAACACCTCGGTGGGGCCTATGATGCACAGACCGTCGGGCTTCCGAATGTCTGAAGCAATCTTGGCCACGAACTTGGTTGGGGCGATTCCCACCGAAGCGATGAGTCCAACTTCGCTGGCGACCCGCCTTTTGATCTCTCGTGCGACGTCTCGCGGGCTACCAAGCAAGCGTTCGGTGCCGCTGATGTCAACGAACGCTTCATCAACAGAGAGCCCTTCGACCAATGGAGAGAAGTCCTCAAGGATGGAGAAGAATGCCGTGGACGCTTCTTGGTAGCGACCCATCGTTGGTGACACGATGATCGCCTTTGGACATCGGCGCAGTGCCTCTGACATGGGCATCGCGGAGTGCACGCCGAATGTGCGCGCTTCATACGAGGCTGCCGCCACAACACCTCGTCCACCCGAGCCGCCAACAAGCACTGGGAGTCCTCGGAGCTCCGGGTTGTCCCGTTGCTCCACGGATGCAAAGAACGCATCCAAGTCAACATGCAGAATGTGCCGCAGAGCCATGATCCAGCGCTGACGGTAGCATAGGAGCCGTGTTTGTTGGACGGTGCAGGTGCAAGCGAACACGGCGGAGTTGTTCGCATGGAGGCTTGGCTACGGTGTTAGGCTACCTTGTGCCCAGGAAACTGCTACGAGTCTTCTTTCACGATCGCTGCTTTGATGGCGCTACAACGGCAGCACTGTTTGCACACTACTTTCGCAGTATCGAGACCACCGACATCGCGATCGACTTTTGGGGCATGACACACACCGATAGTGACCCCTTCGCCGGCGTGCCATGGGACGCAGACGTCAATGCTTGTGTTGACTTCCGCTACTGCGCCGACGAGCGAATGCACTGGTGGTTCGATCATCATCAAAGCGCCTTCCAACCCAGCTCACTGCGCGAACACTTTGATAACGTGAAAAGCAAGACACAGTTCTTCGATCCAGCTGCGCGCTCCTGTGCGCTCTTCACCCATAGGGTGATGAAGGAACGACTTGGGTTCGATCTCGACGACCCCCACGGATACTGGAGCGATATTCTCAATTGGGCCGATCGCATCGATGGTGCGGTCTTTGAAAGCGCCAAAGAAATCGTTGAGCTCAAAGCCCCGGCTTTCCACCTCATGGTCTGGCTTCGAAACAATCACGACGCGGCAAAGATGACGAAGACCATCGAGGAAATGGGTCACAGGAGCATCGCAGACCTGGTCGCGCAACCATGGATCGCCGAAGACGTTCCCGGCCTGCTTGAAGCACATAGGCATTGCGTTGCGCTGATTGGGCAGCGTCTAGAGCGCCACGGCCCGGTCGTCGCCTACGACTTGTCCGATGATGAGATTGGTGCTCACAGTGGCTTCGCCGCGTATATGCTTGAGCCTTCGGCGACCTACTCTGTTGGGCTGACCTACTCCGACAGCGGAGCTAGCATCTCTGTTGGATGTAACCCGTGGGCCGAGAATCCCGGGACTAAGAATATTGCTGATATCTGCGAACGCTATGGCGGAGGCGGACATCGAAACGTTGGCGGAATTGCGGTGCCTTCGGGAGAACTGCCTCGGGCTCGTGAGATCGTCAGCGAAGTCATCGCATTGCTCCGTGGCTAGGCACAGTGTGAATCCTAGCGCTGTCGCCAGCCACCGGGAATGAAGATGGCCCCACCAGCCGCTACCCTCCATCGGCTGGGAGTCCAAACAGCACTCGCTGATGGTCGCAAGCGCCAGACTCCGGCAATCCAGATATAGGCATTGCCGTCCCAACTCCAGTAGCCTGGAGTCCAAAGCATGGCGCCGCCTCGCTGTCCAGGGGCCGTCTCGGCGCGAAGCGCCGGTGGGGCAAACGCGGCTCTCAGTGTTCTCCCTAGTCGAATGTCGGACGACGGAACACGCCAGTTTCCGGCAATCCAAACCCAGTCTGCGTCGTGCCAGTGCCAGTAGCCGGGGACCCACTCGGCGTTGACACTCAACCTGGGTGTCTTGATCTCGACGCGGGATGGTGGAGGTGCCTTCGTTGGACCTCGGTAGACTTCCGCACTCGCGATTCGCTGGCGAAGTTCTGCTTCGCTTGGAGCCTCGCGGTTGTACGCTTCCTCCCGTTTTCTTGCGCGTCGCTCTTCCTTCGCTAAGTGTTTCTTCCAGTCTTTTTCTGAAACGCTAGGCCAATGCACAAGGTGTCGAATCTGAACCAATGCGCGCTCAAAGTCGTTGGGCTCTTCGCTCCAAATCCGAACGTCGATTGGCGCGCCCTCTCGCACGGTGTCGAGGTAGAGAACCGTGGTGGAGGCGTTTGGGCAGACCTCACCTGCAAAGTTGGTGTCCCGAAACATGCTCGGTCGATTGGTTGGGGCTTCTGAGGTTGTACGACTTCCACTGGGACCGCTCGTTGAAGAACCTGAAGAGCTCGCTCTTGTTTTGGAGAATTTCTTCGCGACAGTGGCCTCTTGGCCACGCATGACACAACGCTCGTTCTCCCACGGGCCTTCGCCAAATCCAATGGACCGATGTGCCCAAGGCTTGCCATCGACCCGCACTGATGCTCGAGCGCGAATGCCGTGTACACCGCAGGCTCGAATCTCAATGCTCTCGCCCCACTTTGCTCCCTGTGCGACAAAGCGGGTCTCAAGCGGGCCTTGCGAGCACCGCTGTGTCGCCTCAAAGGTCTTGGCGTGTACAGGCTTGCTCTTCAGATGAGGCCCACCGCACGCAGCCGAGAGGAGAGCGAGACAGAGCAGTCGAAGAACCATGATGTGTCCAAGAGCAATGGCCATGCCCCACAATTCCACGAGCTAAGCCATGGGATTTGCATGCCCTTGAGCGCCTTGCCCGTCACAAGGGCGTGTCTCGTTTTGCACAACTGTGGCCCTCTAGCAACAGACCTTCACAGTTCCTGAGTGATCGAGCCGAAGCTGGGTGCAAGCGTGGCGGTTGCAGCGCTAGAGCGTCATGGACTGGGAGTACTCTTCTGCGCCTGATGTTGTCAGAGTGCGCCTCAATCCATCACTTCAGGCACGATCGTTAGGTCCGTGAATGGTGGGCGCACGTAGCCTTGCGTGACCTTGCGCTCTGGTAAGGCAAGGGGCTTTGGCGTCACATCTTCGTATGAGAACTGGCTCAACAAGTGGCGAATGCAATTGAGCCTGGCCCTCTTCTTGTTATCAGCCTGCACCACGAACCATGGTGCTTGTTTGATATCTGTGTGAGAGAACATCATGTCCTTGGCAATGGAGTATTCAACCCAACGATCTCGCGACTCCAAGTCCATGGGGCTTAGCTTCCATCGTCGAACGGGGTCCTTGAGTCTTCGCTGAAAGCGGCGCTCCTGCTCATCCATGCTCACCGAGAACCAGTACTTGATCACTTTGATTCCTGACCGCACGAGCATTCGCTCGAACTCAGGACAAGAACGAAGGAATTCGTCGTACTCGTTGTCGGTGCAAAAGCCCATTACGCGTTCGACACCGGCACGGTTATACCAACTGCGATCAAAGAGGACCATCTCACCTGCGGAGGGTAGATGGGGTACATAGCGCTGGAAGTACCACTGAGTCTTCTCTCGCTCGGTTGGAGTGCCCAACGCTGCAACGCGACAGACTCGTGGACTCAGGCGCTGCTGAATGCGCTTGATGGTGCCACCTTTGCCAGCAGCGTCCCGCCCCTCGAAAATCACGATGACGCGCAACCCCTGGGCCTTTATCCACTCCTGCAGTGTTACGAGCTCGACTTGCAGCTGTGCGAGCTTCTTCTCGTAAACGTCGCTCTTTATCTTCGGCAGATCCTTTTGTGGTGCAAAATCGTTGGTGCCCTTGCGACGGGCCATGGTCTCAGGATCTCGATTTCCTCGTGCTTTCATTCCCATGGGTATTTCCTTTCCAGCGACTAGCGAACTGCCTGGCCGTACTTCTTGCGTTGACGCTTCATACGCCTCAGTTCTCTGTCACCGCTCACCAACACTTTTGGGTTTGGCTCCATATCGAGGCTGCGACTGCGCCCACGATACTTGATGGAGCGCAAGATGAGCTTCATGGTCTCGAGGCGAGCGAGGTGTTTGCTATCCGAGCGGATGATGTGCCAAGGGTTGAGGTCGGTGTGTGTTTTTCGCAGAAGTTCATACTTTTTCTCAGTAAACTCTTCCCAGAGAGCCTGAGCTTGCAAGTCGACCTCGCTGAGCTTCCAACCTCGAAGCGGATCATTCTTTCTCCGCTCAAAGCGCTTTGCCTGCTCTTCTTTTGTGACGGAAAAATAGAGCTTGAGAAGGATGGTCTTGCCGTCCGCAACGAAGCTCTCTTCGAAGGAATTCACCTTGTTCATGAATTGCCGATACTGTTTCGGCGTACAGAAGCCCATGACGGGCTCAACCATGGCTCGGTTGTACCAACTGCGATCGAAGAGAACGATTTCACCAGCGTGAGGAAACTGCTCGATGTAGCGTTTCATGTGAAGCTCGGTCCGCTCGTGCTCCGAGGGCTTACCCAAGGCGACGACCCGGTAGTGCTTCTCGTTCATGTAGCGGGTGACACGCCTGAGTGTTCCGCCTTTGCCAGACGCATCGCGCCCATCAAAAAGAATTATCGCCTTGCGACCCGTGGCTTCAAGGTGCGCCTGTAGCTTTATGAGTTCGGCCTGATAGGGCTTGAGGGCTTCGGACTCAAAGTAGCTCAGTAGCGCGGCACGCAGAATCCGCGTTCGAGGCCTCTTGGGCAACTGACGCACAAAATCGCGAATGGCATCTTTGTCGGGATTCTCATCGATATTTAGTGCCTTGAGGATGGCCTTGATTTTTGAACTACGACGGTTTGACGTTTCCATGGTGGACTCCAATGCAACGGACCGATGAGAGTCGATCTGCAGTCTTTGTCTATCCTACGAAACGCTTGATAACTAGCTGATTTTCGCGAAATTTTCGCACATGCCTTGTGGGGAACCACCCAAATAGCACGTTGACTGCGCCCAGCCCGATACATCATCGATGAAGAGTATTGCGCAAGCCCAGGCGGGCGCTACCGCAGCGTCTTCTTGCCTCCTCCGCGCCTTCGCTGAGGAGTTGGCCTGCTACTCGGTCTTGGGTTCGCAGGCGGCTGAGCCACTCGGCTGCGGCTCTCGCGCTCTTGCTTTCTGTTGGTCTCCATAACGCTGATCCGATTGCGGAGGCTGGCAACTTGTTGTCGCAATTGCTCCGATTCATCGCGGAGCTTGGCAACCTCTTCACTCTGCTTGGTTCCCTCGCGAAGTGTGCGCACCGCCTCCCGGCTACGGCGCTTGAGTCGATTGTCGAATCCCTCTTCGACTACAGCGCTTAGGGCACTGCAGGCAGCAGCATCGCCAAGAGACTCAAGAGATGCGACAGCTTGCAGCTGGACGCGAAAATCCGGATCGCGGAGAAGTTCGGTCAGATGCTCGCGAATTGTGCGCACCTGTTGGTCGCCGCCATCTTTGCCAAGAACAGCTAAGGCGCGCATGGCGGCACGTCTTGAAAAACCGGGCTTGCCAAGCTTGCTCTGTGCCAGGAGAACAGGCAGTCCCTCGCTATTGCCAAGGGCGCCTAGGCCCTCGCAGCATTTCTGCTGGATAATGTCCATAAACGACTCTCGCTCCAAAGCAGCTGTGAGGGTTGAGAGTGCTTCTGGACTACGAATTTTACCTAGCGATGCACAGCACTCGGCTTCCACGAAGTAGCTCTCGTCGCCGTTCTCGATGGTGGCGACAAGCGCATCGCTCGCTTCGGCGTTGCCGCGAAGATTGCCAAGGGCACAGGCCGCGGCTTTTCGAACTCTTGGGTGTTTCGCGTCTCGCAAGGTCGCTATGAGAAGCGAGACCGCCGCAGGGGAGCGTGTCTCACCGAGAGCCTTTGCTGCGGCTGCGCGCACTGCCCAGAACGGATCGCTCGCTAGGCTCTTTGCCAGTGCTTGCTCCATCTTGTGTCCCCCCTGTTGCCCGCATATGCGTGCGGCGGCAATTCGATCAATTGCACCATCGGCCTCTGCTAGCTGAGAAACCCAAAGTGCGGGTGGCTTTTCCGAACGCAGCTGGCAGATGAGGTGTTTGCCTGGATCCAAAATCACCTGCGTGGGTTCACTTTCACAGGCAATGGTCAGTACATGGCTTCGTTCGCGCAAGTCGACCGCTATATCGCGAGAGACTCCTGCCTCAACGAGCCGTAGCTCAGTGGGCAAGCGAAAGACTGGCGTCGTCTTCGTAATTTCGTGGATCTGCTCGATTACCACCTCTAAGACATGTTCCGATTCATGCCACTGGGTCTTCATTCGCAACTCGGGATGTCCGCTGCCTTCCAGGAGCCACTGGTCAAAGAACCAATCGAGGTTGCGACCACAGGCGCGGTCAATTGCGCGCGCAAGATCCCGCGTCTCAACGACATCACCCCGGTGGTGTTCCAGATAGTGCTGAACACTCGCGAAGAAGTCGGCATCACCAAGCACTCGCCGAATCATGTGCACCACTCGTCCCGCTTTGTCGTAGAGGTGGCGATCGAATATATCGAGAGGATCGTCGTAGCGCTTGGTGACAATGGAGCGCCGGTAGCGACTACTGTCCTCGGCAAAGTACGCTTCGCTAAACTGTGCGAGCACCAGGGCGGCCGCGTCCGTGCCTTCGGAGTGCTCGCGCCACAGGTATTCACTGTATGTCGCAAACCCCTCGTTGAGCCAGCCCTCGCCCCAGTCGCGGCACGTTAGCAGGTCGCCAAACCACTGATGGGCCAGTTCGTGGCAGACGAGCGACTCCATGTCAAAGTCAAGGCTAGCGCGTTGATCCACAAGCACCCCATCGGTGAGGCTTGTGGCTGTGGTGTTCTCCATGCCGCCGAAGATAAAATCTGCCACGAAGACTTGTGCATATTTCTTGTAGGGATAGCGGACTCCGAACAATTCTGAGAAGGCGGCGATCATCTCCGGTGTCTTGGCGAGAGTGCGAAGGCAATCGTCAGCGCGGTCAGGTTCACTATAGTACAATATCTCAATGTCTTCCCAACGCTCGCGGTGGCACGTGAACTCGCCCGCGGCTAGCGTCATCAGGTAGCATGAGTGCGGCACGTCGAATCGCCAGTGCATGTACCGTGTGTTTCCCTCTGTTGTATCCGCTATGAGTGAGCCGTTGCTCAGTGCGAACCATTTTTTGGGAACGCGCACCTTCACTTCGCTCGTGGCTTTGAAGTTCGGACTGTCAAAGCAGGGAAACCAATAGCGGCTATCTTCGTCCTGGCCCTGGGTCCAGACTTGCGATGGCTTGTTTGGATAGTTCTTGTCTGGTCCAACGAAGTACAGTCCGCGGCGTGGAATGGCGGCATACTCAATGCTCAGCTCTACCGAGGAGCCTGCGACCAGAGCTTCCGAGAAATACACACGCAGCGTTTTGCCGTCGTGCGAGAAGTTGCGGTCTTCGTTGCCTTCGTGAACACGCAGGATGTCGAGTTCGACTGCGTCAAGCTCAACGAATGTTTGGTCGGGCGAAACGGGTGCCATGCGAATTGTGCAAGTTCCAGAAAAACTCTTAGACTCGACATCTAGGTCTAGGTCGAGTCCATAGTGTTGCACGTCGAAGGGGCGGTCTGGAGCGTATCGCGGCTGTGTGCCGGGAAGGGCGAATTCTCTGGGCATGGCACCACGCTACCGCGGCTGGGTCGCCCTACGAGAGGCCTACTCGCCCTTTTCGAGTCGTCGACGCTCTTTTGCCGCAGCGCGCTCTAGACGTCTTAGCCGGATACGCGGATCCACGGCTCTGGCAAAGAAGACAACGATCTCAAGTGTTAGGAAGATTGTGGATCCAATTGCATAGGTCGCGACGGCGACATAGTTGGCTGGGATGAGAAGCGCCACACGGGACGAGGGCATTTCGACATGCGGAGCTGTGCCAAAACTCGCCCAAAGCAGCGCCGCCGGAATCCACGCAACCAAGAGGCCGGTCGCCACAAGCGCGTTGGCCGAGGCAAGGCGGTCGCGAAGAACGATACGCCCACGAAGCGCTAGCCAGCCAGCAAGCAGCTGTACTCCGGTGGCGACAAGGCCAAAGCGTGACAAGCTGCTCATCTCGGAGCCCCTATCTTGGAGCGCCGAGAAACTGAGGCTCTGGCCAAGCACGTCGAGCAGGCCGTAGTAGCACAGGGGGTAGGCTGGAACTGCAATCACTAGGACGCGCCAGTCAATGTGTAGTGCACCAGCACGTCGAGAGAGAGCTAGGGCAGCAAGTCCCAGAACCAACAAGCCGGCGAGTAGTATCAATCGAGCGCGGGTCTCTTTTGTCGTTTCGACGCGCCTGGCCCGCAGTGATTCTTCGTAGCGCTCCGCGTTCGTGCGAATTCGCACCCGATCTGCAGCCTGAAGTGCGCGAATCTGCTGCGGAGGAAGCTCCAAGACTTCGGTAAGAGTTCTTCCGAGAGCATGGCCCGGGGCAGGGACACCGAGGAGGGCCGCAACTGTCGGGGCGATGTCGATGAGCTCCGCAGAGCCGAGCAGAGCATCGCTTCGAATTCCCGCACCCGCCATGATGAGAGGCACCTGCAAGACAACGTCTTCTTCGCCACCGTGCCCACCCGCGTCGGTGTGGCCATGATCCGCTGTCACGATGATGGTGTCCGCTTGCAGGTCGAGCAGCCGGAGTGACTTGCCCAGCTGTGCATCGACATCGTGTGCAGCTTGACGGTACTCATCGCTATCCCCACCATGCTCATGGCCTGCGATATCGACCTTGCCGGGGATGAGCACGAGTAAGGAGTTGGTAGGGTCGGCCATCGCCAGCTGTGTCGACTTTTCGAATGCTCCAGGCCAACGGCCGTAATACAGGGAAGAGAAGTCGTCACCAAAGAGATAGCCAAGGCTCGGAGAGTCGTCGGCGACATACGTCGCGTGCAAACCCGCTGCCCGAACTCGATCCATGAGGGAATCGATCGCAACGGGAGACCGATAGGTGTTGTTGCGAATTCCTGAAACGAGTGGAGGCACCCCTGTGACGATCGTTGCGTGGTTTGGTCGAGAGATACTGGGGTAATGCGATGTTGCAATTGCATCGATCCCTGTCCGGCGCAGGCGATCAAGTGTCTCGCGGCCAAAGGAGTCTTGCAGGCGCAGACCATCAATAATCACCAAGACAACCCGCCGGCTGATTCGTGGTGTTGGCGTTGCAAGTACGGGCTCATACTCCGCGATGGCCGGTTTGCGAATGTTGAGTTCGGGAAGATATGCTCGCGCAGCTCCCCAAGCGAGTAGAGCCACTGCACCGGCCACAACGGTGAGCACCAGTGCCATCACGACAGGTGCAAAAACCTTGTTGGATCGACTCACCGTTTAAGGATACGTCTGATCCTCTCCAGACTGAAGTGGTGCTCCTGGTGATGATACGTTGCATCACCGGTCAGCTAGTGCTAGGTGCGGGACGCTTCGCGACGGTGTAGGGCTTTGTTATAGTTCTCGGACATGCCAGTAGACGACCTTCGCTCAGGGACATGGGTAACCTATATCGGCGGCCAGCCACGTGGCGTGCGAGTGCGTCGATGTCGGGTCAATGTGCTTTCTGGCCCGGATAAGGGGCTTGTTCGCGAGCTCGAAAGCTCGTGCATCCGGGTTGGCGCCCGTCAGGGAAACGAGGTGCAACTGAGCGACTCAGGAGTCTCAGGGTTGCACTTTGAGATCACCTTGGATGATCGAGGCTACCGACTCAAAGACCTCGACTCTACCAACGGCACCTTTGTGTCTGGTTTGCGCGTCAACGACATCTACATCAAACCAGAGACCGTCATTCAGGTTGGCGCGACGCAAATGCGCTTTCAGCCGCTGAGTGAATCGATTGAAGTAGAGCTTGCGAGTGGAGCCAGCTTTGGTGGAATGGTCGGCGAGAGCGTCAAAATGCGGGAGCTCTTTGCTCGCCTGGAGAAGATCGCACCAAGCGATGCCACCGTGCTTATCACTGGAGAGACTGGCGTTGGTAAAGAGCTTGTCGCGGAAGCGATGCATGAGATGTCACCACGCAAGGACGGCAAATTCGTTGTGCTTGACTGTGGTTCCATCCCGCAAAATCTCATCGAGAGCGAACTCTTTGGCCACGAACGCGGTGCCTTTACAGGGGCCACGAGCGCGCATGCTGGGGTGTTTGAGCGTGCCCACAACGGCGTTGTCTTTCTCGATGAGATTGGCGAGTTGCCCCTCGAGATGCAGCCAAAGCTCTTGCGAGTCTTGGAGCGCAAAGAGGTCCGGCGCATTGGCGGTTCCAAAACGATCAACGTGGATATTCGCGTGGTCGCGGCGACCAATCGCGATCTCGGTGTGGAGGTTAACCGCGGGCGGTTTCGCGAGGATCTCTACTACCGTCTTGCTGTGGCGCGAGTTCATGTGCCACCGCTTCGGGACCGACGCGAAGACATCCCCTCCCTTATTAAGCACTTCCTCGAAATCTTGCCTGGTGCTACTGCAGACGCACTGAGTAGCGAGACCATTGGCCTCATGCAGCGCCATGATTGGCCGGGGAATGTGCGCGAGCTTCGAAATGTGATTGAGCGGGCGGTACTACTTTCGGAGTCTCCCTTGTCGAAGACGGCACTTCGAGGCGTCGGTGGCAAGGGCTCGGGAACCTCGGAGGCAACTTCGAAGTCGCAATTGCTCACCTCAGAATTTGTCGCAAGTCCGAATTCCGTGTCTCAGGATCAAGCCGCAAACTCTTCAGAGGCTGATGCTGGAAACCGCATGGAGGTGGTGGTCGACACGGCCATACCCTTCAAGCGCCTAAAGCAGGAGCTGATCTCGGAGTTTGAGCGACGCTACATCACGCAGCTCCTCGATGAACATGATCACAATATCTCGTCGGCAGCTCGGGCAGCGGGTATTGATAGAATGTCCATTCACAAGATGCTCAATCGTCTGGGGCTGAGCAGCAGTAAGGGCTGATTTGAATTCAGATTTTGGCTTGAGATCTGGGCCTGGGTACTGCTATTCCACAAGATCCTGAAAAGACAGCTGATGGATCGGGTATCCACAAGTTATCCTCGCGTTCTTCAGATCTCGTGTAGATCCCTGAATTAATGGGGTTCATTGTGAAAATGCCTGTGCATAACTCTTGACAGGGTATGTGGGCAATGTAGGCGTGTGCACCACACGTCTTGGTCCCCCAATTGGTGCCGGAAAAGCGTCTTAGAAGGACTCGTAGGGAAAGCTCGGGGCTCTAGGAGCTTTTCCGAGGGGACATTTACTTGTTGACCTCTAGGGTCATCCGAATGATTAGGGTGCTTACACTTCCACGGATCAGACCACCTCTGGGGCTGCCCTTGTGCCGTTCTCCACCAAATGACATCGCCGTCCAATCGGCTCCAAACGCAACCTCTGTCGATACGAAAAACGCCGAATCTGACGTCAGACCGGGCGCTGCCACTGTCAAGTCCTCGTTTAGGTACAATACTGAGGTGCCATCGCTTGGTGTGACCACCACGCCGGCCATCGGCTGAGACACTTCGTCAACCACACGGCCAATTAGGATGCCTTGCTCGGGAAATGTCTCATGTCCAAGTGCATCCAGGATGTCTTCAAGGACATCTGTGTCCAACAAGATTGGGGCGACCGTGAGTCCTTCGTTTGCACCATCAACTTCCTCACAAGTAACACTCGTGGTCGCCCTTGGGATTCGCTCAAGAGTTGTGCTGCAGATTAGGTCCAGCGATGGCAGCGGGATTGCGTTGCGCCAGATCGGAGCTGGTCCGTCCAGGTCAAGGATGAGTTCAAAGAGATTTGCAAGCTTGAGCTCGAAGCCGGAGTCTGGAGCACCAGGCACTGGGGTCGCTTCACCAACACGCACCTCCACGTTGCTAGCCCGCTGGTCTTGAAGGAGCTGCATCGTTGTCATGTCGATCACCTGGGCTGCTGTCTGCGTGGGCAGGTTTGCGGCACAGCTATTGGAATCGAGCTTGCTTGGTGCGGAGCATGTTAGTGGGACGGTCACATTGGTCTCTGTCCCGGCTCGAAAGTACGTGGCCCCAGCAAAGGCAGGCTGTGGATCTTGATCGGTTTGAGGGCGACCAAAGACATCAAACGACATCTCGGGGCAGCCCTCATTGACATCGACTTCATCGGCGTTCCAGACAGCGACCTCGACACGAATGGCCTTTGCTGGCATGCCATCAAGTTCCATTCGTGGTGCTAGGTCGGCAAGGCTACAGATCGTTTCGTTGACCTCTGCCCGCACACAGGTCTCGAGCGGACGCCCATTTTGACTTCGAAGTACCTCGCCGCTATCGATGTCAGTGAGACGCAGTGAAACCGTCGCGCCGCAGCTCATTCCAAAGTCGAGACACGATGTGCTTGGGCAGCCTCCGTGCTCGCTCTCATCCAACGTCATGAAAATCTCCGCCCGTGTTGGGGGCTCGGATCCGCAGGCGCTCGCCACCAAGAGGGCGGTAAGCGAAGTTCTTAGAATTCCCAACTGGGGACCCCTAGTCGGCTCTGTGTTGCGTCATTCGATGATCCGAGAGATGCACCACCAACAATCAAGATGGCAGCGGTTGCCGCGGCTGCTGTGATAGCAATTGGGTTGCGATACCAAGGCAAATCGATGGGTGTACTGACCGTGCCGTCGAGCAGGGTTGGACGCGGTACCGGCCTAGCCAAGGCGAGCATGCGAGGAAGTGCTGGCCCGATCGGTGTCTGATAGCTCAGCCGATCGAGTTCGGGAATGAAGAGAGTTGCGTTGCTCTCCTCGCCCACAACAATGAGCACAGCATCGCTACCCACCAGGCGCGAAACCCGTGCAGCCGCAACACGCAGGCTGGCCTCATCAAGACCCTGTCGGAGGGCTTGGTGGCGCAACTCGCGAGCCCGAGACACGGGAGACCGCGGCTGCAGGTCGAGCTTGATGTCCAGGGTATCACCCGGGTCGACATCAATGGCTTGCGCAGCAGCTTGATACTTTGGAGCAGAGATGGCGACGATGTGTGTCCCTGCCGCAACAGGCAGCGCCAACGGGGCTTTGCCAACAGGCCTGCCATCGAGATAGATTGTGTCGCCGTTGTATGTCGCGGTGATATTGAGTGTGGCTGCGACCTTTGTCGGGATTCGGCTTCGGGCGCTCTCAAACGCTTTTACGATGCTCGGCGGATAGCGAACGGGATCTATGCTGTGGTCGGGCGCCAGGCGGTGCAGCAGCTGAAACTCACCAATCGCCAGACCCATGTTCTCTGCGCGCAAGTGAATGAGCGCCATGCGAAAACTCACGTCGGCAAGTAAGGCTGTTGTCTTATCACTTGGGGCCAGCGAAAAGAGGTCGCGACGTGCATCGTCGAGTTTACTTGTGGCAAGTCGGCTCTTGAACTCACCAAAGGCCAGCTCACTGGCCTCCAGCGCGCTTCTTGCGCTTGCCAGTATGGGTTCATCCGGTCCCCCCTTTGGAAGAACCCCCTCGAGGGTTTGTGCCAAGTCGCCTGTTTCTGTGGCGCGAAGACCGGGGGCCTTGGTGACAATGTCTCGTGCACGTCTCGCAGCCGCGGCAGCGTTCGGGCCAGCACTCAGGTTGACGATGGCGATGGTCCTATCGGCCTCTTGTGCATGGGATGTGGCCACGCTACACACAACAACACACACCATCAGGAGGGACAACCTGCGTGAAGAGGAGAAGAGCCCTGGGAGGGCGGATGCAAAAGACCGGAACATACTGTGGATTCGGTGACCAGCGCTGGCAAAACCTCCCCTACTATAGCCCCGCCCAGGAAAACCGGCTATGGCACTTGCACCTTCTCGATATGAACTCCTAGACAGAATCGCCGTTGGCGGTATGGCTGAGGTCTTTCGAGCCAAGGCTTTCGGGGCCCACGGCTTTGAAAAGACACTGGCAATCAAGAAGATCCTTCCTGAACTCGCCAAGGACCCAGAGTTTGAGGACCGGTTTATCGCTGAGGCGAAGCTGGCAGTTGAGCTAAGTCACGCCAATGTGGTGCAAGTGCTCGACTTCGGCCGTTTTGCCGGGACGCTCTTCATCGCGATGGAGCTGGTCAATGGTCTAGACCTTGCTGCGCTTCTCAAGTTCTACAACGACAAGGCTGGACGAGTTTCTATCCCTGCGGCATTCCAGATTTCAATCGAGATTGTGCGCGGCCTGTCATTCGCGCATCAAAATGGCGTGGTTCACCGTGACGTCTCGCCTTCGAACATCTTGCTGTCCAAGGCGGGCGAAGTGAAGATCGCTGACTTTGGAATCGCCGTTGCCATGCGCGAAGAGCTTACTGGGGACGAGGGCCGAATCATGGGCAAGTGGCGTTACATGTCGCCAGAGCAGACCCGTGGAAGCAAGCTCGGTGAGACTAGCGACCTGTTTTCTGCTGCTGTGGTCATCTACGAAATCTTCGCAGGCGAGAAGTTGTTTCCAGGCACTGAGTCGAAGGAGATTATCGAGAACATTCACTGCATGGACATCCCGCGGCTCTCAGAGCTTCGCCCTGGCGTCCCCGAGGCGGTCGACGAGGTTTTGGCGGCGGCTCTGCAACGCGATGTCTCGCTTCGTACGGCCAGCGGCGCCGACATGCTGCGTGCGCTCACGGAGGCGAGCTACAAGTCGAGCATCGTTGCAACTTCGATTGATGTCGCTGATGCGGTTGAGGAAGCGCAGAAAGCGGGCATTTCCGGAACCAGCGTGAAGCCCCCCGAAGGCATCGATGCGGCGATTCGCGCGCAGCTTCTTAAGGCGCAGGAGTCGAATGAGTTCCGCCCCACCGAAAGACGAACCGCAGTTGCAGTGGGAGAGCCCGAGCCTCCTCCTGTCGAAGCTCTGGCGCGCACCGAGCTTCAACCCAAGGTGCCGGACGGTGATGGTGGGACGATGGTTCGAAGTGGAGTTGATGAACGGGGCGTGACGATCTGGCGCCTCGATCGGGAGACCGTCGCAGCAATTCCCTCAGCCAAGCGCAGTGCCGTGATGGAGTCTATCGATCCACAATCGCCAGAGGTGAAGGCAGACTTGGAGAGCGGCAACCGGCGCTATGAGCAGGACCCAGGCGGACACGTTGGTCTCAGGCGCGGGGTGATCTTGTCGGCGATTGGCTTCCTGAGTCTCATGGCTGTGATGCTTGGCTTTGCTTTGAGCGGCAGCCCTTCAAAGAGACGAGCAGTGGGGCTGGCAATGGAAGATGCAAGTGTGACACCGGTGCCTGTCGAGACTGTTACCGAGCTTCTAATGATCGATTCTGAGCCCCGTGGAGCCACCGTTTTTATCGACGGTGAGCGCCTAAGCGATGTCACTCCAACGGAAGCCAATGTGCCCGTTGGCGTGGGAGTGGTCGTTCGCCTCGAACTCGATGGCTACGAAGAATACCAAGACGAGAAAACACTGAAAGCGGGCAGGGCCCTCGACTTTCGCCAAGCCCTCGTGCCTTTTCGCAGCACGCTCATTGTTGGCACCTCCCCGCCGGGAGCCATCGTGAGTCTCGATGGTGTGGAGCTTGGTCCAACACCGCTCTCTCGCACCAACCTTCGTCCAGGAAAAGGCCGCGTACTGAGAATTGAGCTCAAAGACTATGGCGTCGTCGAGCAGAGCATCGATCTGGTTCGGGACGAAGCCGTGTCGGTACAGAAGACACTTAAGAGTACAATTGTTTACGGGCGCATTAACATCAACTCTAACAAGCTCTGGTTTGAAGTGCGCAATGGAAACAAGTATCTCGGAGACACGCCTGGCACGTTTTCGCTTCCCGTTGGCACGCACAAATTGAAACTGCGGAATCCTCCAACGGGCAAGACATTCTCGCTCACTGTCAAAGTTGCCGAGCCAAAACCAAACCAGAAGCCTCGGACCTACCAGGTGCCGCTCTAGGCACTCCGCAGACTGACTCGCACGTGCACGATTGCGAATCGCGCTAGGTTGGCGCCTAGCGCTTCTTGCGGGTTTTCTTGGGCTTGACCAAGACCGTGATGTCGCCTGCTCCTTCGACTACCTTGGCCTGGCAACTGAGGCGAAGCTTTGTTAGGTGATAGAGATTTCCTAGGTGTTTTTCTTCGATATCGTTGTAGGCCGATAGCGACTCTTCACCAGACTCAATCACGACACGACACAGGCCGCAGGTACCCTTTCCGACACAAGCGCTCTGAATGCCCACATCGCTCTTCCAGCCGACCTCGAAGATGCTCTGACCCACGTGACACTCTTGGACCTTGCCACTTGGGAGAAATCGAATGGCAGGCATCGTTCCTAGGCGGCGGAGAGCAGTCGCGAGGCATCGATTGCGGCAGTGAGTTCGCGCAGGCGCTCGTCAGCGGCGAGGCTCTTTGTCAGGCCGGCTACCGCTATGCGGTACTGATTGCTATCGAGCACCCCTTGAAGAAGGCGAAATCGAAGAAAGAGCAGGGCGGTCTGGGCCACGTCAGCCAGGCAGTAGTTTCGAATCTCTTCGAGCTTGCCCTCTTTGTACATGCCGTGAACTTGCGAGCCATCCATGCCAATCTTGCCAGGAAGCCCAATGAGGCGAGCTAGCGCATCAAGAGAGCTCGCTCGTGATGCCCCATGATCTGCAAGCCAATCGCATAGATCGATGTGGCCCTCTTCCGTGAAGCGGGATCGGACGCCGCGCTCTTTGTAGTACCAAGCCATGGGCACTCCACATCGTAGGCTTCGAAGGGCCAGCACAGGCAGGTCGAAACTGCGCCCATTGTAGGTCACAAGAGATGGCCGCTTGGACTCCACAAATGTCGAGAACGAACGAAGTATTTCGGATTCATCACACCCTCCTGCAGGAAGGCCCGGAGGGAGGAGATTGAGTTCGATGAGCTGGTAGTCAGCATCGAGTAGCATGCAACCAACGACGATCACTTGATGAGCGTAGGGGGGCGGAAATGGTGGAGTATTCCCGGCTGAGGCTGCCGGTGGCTGCCAGACGCTTGCATCGGGAATGGTCTCAATGTCGAGCACCAGGTATTGGGAGGCATCTGCCACGGGCCGCACCCTAAGCGCCGGGTCTGACATTGGTCACTTTGGGCATTCGGGAGCATGCGGCATACTATGGGCCTCCCATGAAGTCGCTTTTGCTCGCTCCTCTTGCTGCACTCTTCCTCTCACCGCAAGTCCTTGCACCCCGCGTCGCTGAGGCGGCTGGCGAGTGTCGAGTGGTCAATGTCGATTTTAAGCCCACAGACGATCTCCAAATCGTCATTTGGATTGAGGACACTGAGGGAAACTTCATCGACACAGTCTTCATCACGCGCAAGACCGGTAGCTATGGTCTGGGCAACCGACCTGGCATCTTCGACTTCAACTCCTCTCGCGACTTTTGCTATGGACGACGTGTCACCACCTTTCCGATTTGGGCCCATCGTCATGGCCTAACTTGGCCGGCGATTATTTTTCAGGACGAAGACGATCGGGATCTTAGCCACTCGATCGCCCAGAGTTCGGTGGAACGCACGTACTGCCGTCCTCTCGATCCCAGTGAGCCGCTGTGGGATGCGCAAACGTGCGCGACGACTGTCTACACTGACAAGGGCAAGATCAGCCCCAATGATACGAGTCTGTATCCGCCACGCAAAGACATCACTGTCGATAGCCGAGACTCTGAGGATGTGCCAGCGATGATCGCATCCAACCAGTTCGACGCGATCAGCAAGCCCACACCACTGGGTGGCACGAGCTTTGGCACCGTCTGGGCAATTCCAGAAGATCTCGCAGATGGCAACTACGTTGCCTGGATGGAAGTGAGCAAGGAGTTCGACCAGAACGCAAACTACGACTTCCCATCGCCTGTCGGCATCCCATGGTCGGAATATGGTCTTCCATATCGAGGTCAGCCAAGTGTTGTGTATCAGGCGCCGTTTCAGATTGGTGGCGCCGAAGAGCCATCGTTTTCGCTCAACTACCACGGCTATGGGGATCCTGACGGTCTCGATGGCGTGATTCGCGCTCCTGATGACACGATCACTTCGGGTACGGAGGGCTCAGGAGCAGGCCGAATTCTGGTCTCCTCTGAGGGCGCTGAGATGTACCGCTTGCGTGTCCAAGCATCCAGCTCGGCTGATGAAACTGTGCCCGGTGAGGCGAGCGAACTGGCCGCATCAGAAGTTCTCTCAGATGCAATCGCGTTCGCGTTTGTCGCTCCTGGAGATGACGCGCAAGAGGGCACCGTGAGCTCGTACGAAGTGCGCTATCTCGCTGGTGCTGAATTGACGGCGGAGAACTGGGAGACGGGAACGCTCGCAAGTGTGCAGATCGAACCGGCTCCAGCCGGCACGGTGCACGACGTCCTGCTTGAAGGCCTTTTGCCCAATACGAACTATTCTGTAGGCGTGCGGGCCACCGACGAGTGTCTCAACGAAGGAGCCATCGCGAGCTTTAGTGCACTAACGCCAAAGCCCGAGGCGGGGACCGTCGATGCATGCTTCATCGCTACAGCCGCTTACGGCTCGCTCTTGGCCAATGAGGTTGTCTCGCTGCGCGGGTTTCGGGACAAATACCTTCGCAGTCACGCGACAGGAGAGATCCTTGTCGAAAGCTACTACACCTTTGGCCCCGCTCTCGCGAAGCTGATGGTTGGCTCACCGCTTCTCCGGCGCACAGCTCGCGCTGCTCTTGAGCCGGCCATTGAATCGGCCCAGGGGCTCGTCAAGTAGCGTGTGATTCACCGAGAGAGAAAGCGCTCCTTCGTCTTCTCTTGCCGATATTGGGGCGTGCTCCTGGCCATCACACCCTAGATAGCGACTCGTTCGCTGGCCTCAGACGCCGAGCCTCCCTTAGAATTCGGAGCTATGAGTAGCACGCTTGGGGGAGAAGCATCTTGAGTCGCATCGACAACTACCTTCACAGTATGGAGCGCTTCAAAGCCAGTGGCCTAGCGCTCACCAGTGGTGGCAACGTCATCTTGAAGTTCCCCACAGGCGATAGGCAAGCAACCCAAACAACCACGCATGCGCAGATCATGGACATGGTCGGCGAAGTCGCACCCGCAGGAACTATGCCGGAGTTGATGGGCGGCAAGGTCAAGACCTTTCGCTATCAAGGCAGTCACTCCTTCTTCGATATTACCGTTACCCCAAATGGCGATACGTGGAAGGTGAGCGTGGTGCCAACCACCGCAAACAGTCCTGAGCCCGCGCCCGAAGCCGAAGCCGCGTTGGAAATCGAGCGCACTTCGTATGGAAGCGTCGGCTCCACCGCGACTGCTGCCGCCAAGCGGCCAGCGAGCATCGATGACAGCGGCAACAAGAGAGTGCCTGTCGCGAGGGCGGTCACGCCGGCTCCCCCAAACAACGAAGCCCCTGTGGCTGCTGTCTCTTCACCCCGCGTCAAAGCTGCGAGCACCATTGACCGACAGTCTTCTGATTGGATCGATCAGATCTTGCGCCGCATGATGGAAGCAGGGTCGTCTGATGTGCATCTTTCCGCCGATGCCTATCCGTATTGGCGCATTGATGGCGAGATCGAGACGATTCCTGGAGAAGGGATCCTCGATCCAGAGTTTCTTGAGAAGCACATCCTATCGATTGCGCCAGAGGGCAACAAAGAAGAATTCGCACGGCGAAATGACACCGACTTTGCCTATGAGGTGAAGGGACTATCGCGTTTCAGGGTAAACGTGTTTCGCGACCGAAAGGGCGTGGGCACGGTCATGAGAACCATTCCGTTTGAGATTCCTTCGGCCGAACAACTTGGAGTTCCCGATGTGATTCTGGAGATGGCAAATCTGAGCAAGGGCTTGGTCTTGGTGACAGGCCCAACTGGTTCGGGAAAGTCGACGACCCTCGCCGCGCTAATCGATCACATTAATCGCACGCGAAAATGTCACTTGATCACGGTTGAGGATCCAGTCGAGTTTGTGCACCCAAACAAGCAGTGTCTCATCAATCAGCGAGAGATTGGTCGCCACACCGATAGTTTCAAGGATGCTCTGCGCGCAGCCTTGCGTGAGGATCCAGACATCGTTCTGGTCGGTGAGATGCGTGACTTGGAGACGATCGAGATTGCGGTGGAAACAGCAGAGACAGGTCACCTGGTCTTCGGAACTCTGCACACGACGACAGCACCGTCGACGGTGGACCGAATCATCGATCAGTTTCCTGCGGACCGGCAGGATCAGATTCGCCAAATGCTGGCTTCATCACTCAAGGGAGTTGTTGCCCAGGTCTTGTGTAAGAAGAAAGGCGGTGGCCGTGTCGCCGCGCACGAGATTCTTGTTGGCACCTCAGCGGTCTCAAACCTCATTCGCGAATCCAAGACGTTCCAACTCTTCTCGCTCATGCAGACTGGTCGAAAGCTAGGTATGCGGAAGATGGAAGACACGCTCATTCGCCTGGTGAAGGAGGGGCTAGTCGAGCCAATGGAGGCCTACCGAAAGGCCAACAATAAGCAGGAATTCCAAGGCCTGCTCAAGGGCGCCGGTATCGATATCGACGTACAGGAGTAGACTACAGGTCAAGATTTGCTCTGGAGGACCGAATCACTCTAGACATCGTGGCCAGAGACCAACCAGTAGCGACGCAGAAGCTCGGAAGCGCAGGCAATGGGCCCGAGCCTGCTACGCCAGCGAACAGCAACACAGGGGCTTCGCTGGTCTTGATTCATCCGCCGATGCCAGAAATCGGACTACGTCGGCCACTCAGCAGAGATGTCACGGTTGTTGGTCGCGACGATGCCGCCGACCTCACGGTAACCCGTGGCTCGATCTCACGGCGTCACGCAGAACTTCGGCGTGGTCCAGAAGGTGAGTGGATGGTCGCGGATATGGGCTCTACAAATGGCACCTACCTCAACGATGTCGAGGTAGACGATGCAGAACTCGAAGACGGTGACCATGTGCAGTTTGGGGACGCCATCTTCAAGTTTGTCTTAGCTGACTCAGCGCCGTACCACGACAAGGTCTACTCGGTGACAGTGCTTGACGGAATCACCTCGATCTACAATCAGAGGTTCTTCTTCAGCCACCTCGACAAGCAGATGGCAAAGGCCCAACGCGTGAAGAGCGATATGGCAATGATCATCATTGACATTGACTGGTTCTCAGATCTCAATGAGGAGCGAGGTGAGCTGTGTGGTGATTCCGTCTTGCGAACCCTCGCACGGCGGATTTCGCTGCAAACGAAATCAGAATATCTCTCAGCTAGAATTGGCGGCGAGGAGTTTGCGGTTTTCATGCCCGGAGCCGAACTCGATGATGCTCTGGATCTGGCGGAGAGTATTCGCGAAGCGGTGGACTGCGAAGCATTTGCCTTTGAAGGCAACGACTTTGAAGTGTCGGTTAGTGCTGGAGTGGCCGCGAGCGCCGAAGGTGAGTTGAATGCTCGCGAGATTGTCGATGAGGCACGCAAGCAGCTCACCTCTGCCAAAGAGCATGGCCGCAACTGCGTGGCTCCCTAGTCGGCGTGCTAGATGAGGCCGAGAGCGGTGATGCAGATGAAGGTGAACATGCCAGCGATATAGGAGATAAGCGCGATAAGGCTTATGCGCTTGAAGTACCAGACAAAGTCGATCTTCTCCATGCCCATGAGAGCGACGCCAGCGGCCGAACCCACGATCAGGATACTGCCGCCTGTGCCAGCGCAAAACGCAATGAGGTGCCAGAATTGGCCATCGGCGGGGAAACTCTCCATGGGATACATCGCCATAGATGCGGCAACCAGTGGGACATTGTCGACAATCGCAGAGAGGATGCCAATGGTGCCGGCGAGTACCTCTGGGGATGATGTCATGTCGTTTAGCCCGGTTGCTAAAACGGTCAAGAGTCCGGCAGACGCAAGCGCACCAATGGCGAGAAGAATACCTAGGAAAAAGAGCACACCCGATACGTCGATCTTTGTAAAGGCGTAAGGGACTTTTACGTGTTCTCGACATTCGTCGCTGTGGCGATGCACCACGTCGGTGACAACCCACATCACACCGAGCCCAATGAGTACGCCGACAAAAGGGGGCAGATGAGTGAGCGTCTTGAAGACGGGCACAAAGATGAAGGCTCCGAGTCCAAGTGCAAGCACGCGCCGCGCTCCGACTTCGACTTTCTGACTGTTCTCTTCCGATTCTCCACCATAGTGGCCTCTTTGCCCGAGGCCGAGAAGGAGCACTGCAACCACCATCGTAACAACGCTCGGGATCGCCAGTGCAGTTATGACACCAAGTGTTGAGACTTGCCCGCCGATCCAGAGCATGGAGGTCGTTACATCGCCCATTGGTGTCCAAGCGCCGCCCGCATTTGCTGCGATGACAACCATGCTGCCTAGCAGGATGCGATTCTCGCGATCTGGAAGAATTCTTCTTAGCAGCGAGACCATCACAATCGTCGTTGTGAGGTTGTCGAGTAGCGCAGACATGAAAAATGCCAGCACAGCGAGTATCCACATGATTCGCCGCTTCGAACGCGTTCGGATCATGTCTGTCACGAGACGAAAGGAGCCGTGGGAATCGATGACTTCGACCAGCGTCATGGCGCCGAGCAAGAAGAAGATGATCTGGCTGACCTCTGCGAGGTGTCGTTCCAGCGCGTGGGTTGCGGTGTGCAAATCGGGGGCAACACCAACGAAGTAGAGTGTCCAGAGGGTGCCAGCAAGGAGGAGTGCTGTGGCACCTTTGTTGACGCCAAATCGGTGCTCAAAGACGATGAAGACATAGCCGACGACAAAGGCCGCGATCATCAGAATATGAACAGTTTGAATGGAATCCATCGGTTGCTTTCCGAGCAAGAGCAGGTAGCCCAAAGGGGCGGTGGATTACAAGTCTTGGTGAAGGTGTTGTGTTCTTCGCTTGTAGGTCAGGTTGGCAATCGCAAGCCAAAACGGGGCGAGTGTTCTTGTGCAAGTGTTTGTAGTTGTTATGTATTTTCTTTGCTATCCCGATGTCGGCTCCTTCGGTAGGGCTTTGCGTTTTGCTCCGCGTCACGAGCATCAGCGCTTGAGCATCTCGTCTCAGACTGCGGTGACATGAGGCTCTGCATGAAACACTCGGCGGCACGTGCCGTCTTCTCGTGAGTGGCACCGCTGTCCGAGCCTCAGACTTATTCTTAGGCGTATGTGTGGTGAGGTGGAAGTGCTCTCATATCCCACCGACGCAGGGCATTTTGGACTACAGTGAATTTGAAAGCGGCCGGTATCGTCAGTACCATTTGTGTGGCCGGCACAACTGTGTGCCACGCTTGGCGCTTGCGCCGCGGACAAATATCAAAGGGGTTAGATTGGCCGGACGAAGATTCTTCCTAGGGGTAGTGGTGGGTTGCGCAGTATTGAGCGCGCCAAACTCGTTTCAAGAAAATGCAGGAGTCGCGGAGGCACAAGAGAAGCGTGCCTACTGGGTGAACGACTTCGAGAAGCAATACACGAAGTGGACCCAGATGTTGGACAAGCAGATTGCAGCCAACAAGGTTTACCCTTCGGATATCAAGCGAGGGCAGGATGCTCTCAAGCACGCGATCACCGGTCTCACACGGGACGGTCACGATCCAGCTCCCTACACAGCGCGCATGAACGCCTACTTCAGCACGGTTCAAGCCCGAGTTGACGAGGCAGCGCTCAAAGGCAAGCGGAACTCGATCTCTCGGAAGATTCCCTTGATCAAACCAGGGCCGAATGTCGAGACGATTCCCAAGGGAGTTCCCACGTGGTGTGGCGACATTGTCGCAAAAATGAAGCAGGCTCGCCGCTCTGCTCCAAACTCTCTCAAGCTCCCAACCTATGCCTCAACGATCAATATTGAGGATGTCACGACAGCGGCGCTCTTTGCTTGTTCGGATGCAAGCTATGGCCCGATTCAGCAGTGGAGTCAGGCGTACCGACAACACATCAGCAACCTAACGGGCTTTACGGCTGCGCAAAACGATGCGCTTTTCGCATATGCAACCCGCATCTACCAGCCACCCAAACGTCGAGGATATCAGGGGCGTCCTGGAACCGGCGGGCGAATTCCAGACAAGCCTCGATGCGCAAAGCATCCAGCAAAGACGGATGGTCTCGCGGAAGATCAGATTAGCCGCAACCTTGAGCGCAACTTGCTCAAGTGCAAAGGCGGGACTCGACTTAGCTTTGAAGTGAAGTTGAATCTCTCTTTCGCCGGCCAGCAGTATCCCTACTGGATCGTCGATACGGCAGCTGGTCCATCGACAGAGATTGCGCGCGCTGGGCTCGTCAAGCAGCTCATCACCAATCGAGTTTACGAAAATGCGCTCTAGGATCCTCGCGCTATCAAGAACCCCGAGGTCTTGATGCAGAACTACGCTGTGGCGCGAACGGTGAAGATGAGTACGCCAGCTTTGGAGAAGGAGATTACTTCTCTCGGGCTTGATGAAGCCTATGAGTGGCAGCTGCGCTTCCGCACCTACGGCATTCATCAGGCCATGCGGAACATCGAAGCCTTCACCAATGCGTGGCTTGCTGAGAATCCTCAGTACAAGGCAGTCATCATCGATGGCCCCGAAGCTGCGGTTGCGAAAAATCGCAAGCAGACGGCCGACAACAAGGCGCTTCTCGATACGATTCTCGCAATCCAAGACCGAATCGATCCAAAGAAGGCCGGAGGTCTCAACGGTTGCGGCGAGGCACTGTATCCATACTTCTCAAAGTGGCTGCGAGCGAAGGCGAAAGCTGACAAGGTTGCTAGTGCCAAGGCACTAGACTTCGACGACTACCAAGGCTCATCAATCCTCTACGGGCTCTTCCTCTGCTCGCATGGCGATGCGGCAACCATGGGGCTAACAAGAGCGCTGTATTCGGCATACTCTCGGACCCTTATTCAACACGGCCCGCTAAGTGCGGCCTATGCCGGCATGCTAGAGAGCTTCAACGATGTGACCGCGAAGCAAAGCAAGGCTTCGACATTCACTTCTGCGCGACGAGGAAGTGGACCGAAAATCGATTTCTCCAAACTCACGTGGAACCCAATTGCGCGCCCAGAGCCGCCTCGGAATCTGTTCACAGGAAAGAACATCAGCAAGCAGACTGGTGTGATCAAGAGCGTGAAGAAGAGCGGTGATCGAGTTGTCTTCCAATTCAAGACGGTGAAGTACCGAGTGCCAACCTTTAAGTGTAAAGACACAAGGCGCATCTCCTACATTCAGGACAATGGCATCGTGCACTACAAGCAGAACTGTGTGAAGACTGGAAGTCGCGAGGTCAAAGAGACCAACGATCCTGTCTCGATTCCCTCGTGGGCTGCCGAAGGAATCAAGAAGAATATGTCGATGACGTACTATGCCGAGAAGGCTTCTAGCTCCAGGGCGTCAAAGAAGGGCAATGGCCCAGTGCGCGGAGGTTGGCCCGTCGAGGTCTTCAAGAGCCAGAAACAGAAGAGGCTCGTCGGTCTCTATGGCGTGAAGCTCTAAGCAGGCCAGCCACCATGTGATCGCCTGGCAATCGTTGCTCAGAGCCCAGGCCCGTTAGGGCTTCTGGGCTTTGTCGCGTTTTGGCTTCTCGGCCAAAGAGGAGCCATGTTGGTGTGCAATCAGGGCAAGTGAACCGACAGCTGACACAAGAGCGCTGCTAGCAAGAATGGTGGACAAGGCAAATCGATTCATGCCCGCATTCCTGTGCATAATTGCCCCATGGAAGCGGAGAAGACACTCTTGGATCTAGGCTGGCCCAAGATCATGGAGGCCTGGGCGTTTCGTTGCAGGACAGAGCGCGGTTCGGCTGCGGCACTTGCAAGTACTCCACTGCCCAATGTTCGCGAAGCGCGAAGGCGTGTTCGCGAGATCGACGAGGCTCGCAGCATGGAAGACAAAGGGCAGCCAATGTCCTTTGGCGGCATCGTTGATGTCCGCGTCGCTGTCGTGCGTGCTGAGAAAGGAAGTGCGCTCGAAGGGGAAGAGTTGGTTGCCATCGCTGATAGCGCCCGCGGGTATCAGCGGCTTCGAGAGCAACTCGAGGTTCAGGCCGAGTCGGCGCCGCTGCTGTGGCGGAGAGCCGAGGAGATTGCAGATTTTGTCGACTTGTATGCCACGTTGTCTCGCGCGTTTGAGCCTGATGGACGTCTTGCCGATACTGCATCCAGGCAACTCGGCTTGCTTCGAAAGAAGGTCGCTCGTCTGCTTCAGAACCTCGAGACTAAGGCAAAGTCGATGCTTGATGACTCGCACATTGTCGAGCATCTCCAGGACACCTATTGGACCCAGCGGGAGGATCGCTATGTGCTTCCTGTCAAAGCATCATCGCGCTCACGTGTTCCTGGTGTGGTGCATGGCAGTTCGGGAAGCGGGCAAACGGTCTTTGTCGAACCGCATGCTCTCGTCGAGCTCAACAATGAGCTGAAGCTAGCTGAGTATGAAGAGCGCGAAGAGGTCTTGCGAATCTTGGCGGCGCTCAGTGCGCGAGTTGGTCAGGATGCGGAGGACCTGAGGCGAGCGTCGGATATTGCTGTTGGTCTCGACGTCATCGCAGGAGCGGCCAACCTTGCGAATTTTCTGCACGCTAGATCTCCGAATTTCTCTGAAGATGGGAAGACTGTTGACCTGCGTACTGCAAGCCATCCGCTGATGCTGCTGTCAGGCAAGGAGTGCATTGCCAACGACATCCTCATGGAAGAGGGCAAGCTCCTGATCATCTCTGGGCCGAACGCTGGCGGCAAGACAGTGGCGCTCAAGACCGTTGGCTTGGCGGTACTCATGTCGCGCTACGGTTTGCACATCGCCACCGGTGAGGGCAGCAGCTTGCCTTGGTTTGGCGAAGTTCGCGCTGCCATTGGCGATTCACAGAGCCTAGAGTCAGAACTCTCAACATTCTCTGCCCACCTCGTGCTGTTGCGGTCCTTCTTGGAAGAGGCTGGACCTGGGACCCTCGTTCTCATCGACGAAATCTGCTCTGCCACGGAACCGGAGCAGGGCGGCGCCCTAGCACAATCGGTACTAGAGACCCTGGCAGACAGAGGCACGACAGCACTCGTCACGACCCACTACGAGCGGCTCAAGGCGTTGGCGTCGCAAGATGAGCGCTTCGAGAACGCGTCGGTGGGATTCGATCTTGAGCGCATGGCTCCAACGTTTCACCTGCACCTGGGGGTCCCTGGTGCTTCCGCTGCGATCGATGTTGCCCGTCGTATGGGGTTGCCTGAGTTCGTCAATTCCCGAGCAGAAGAACTCGCAGGAGGCGGACGCGCGCAGATGGATGAACTCCTCCGGATCGTCACCGACGAGCGCGAGCGGCTCACCGATGAGCGTACTGCTCTCTCAGAAGAACGTGCTGCCACAGCGATTGCCTACGAAGAAGCGCGGGCGTTACAAGCCACGGCTGCAGAGGATGCCCGCAGGCAGCACGAAAAGGACTATGAGGGCGCGATGAGTGCGCTGCGACAGGCGCGTGCCGAACTCGAACGTGCCAAGAAGGGAATTAAGAAGCGCGTGAAGGTGGATGCATCATCGCTGCGAGCGGACAAGGGAACCCTGGATGCACTGGCTGGCGAGGTTGGAAAACACGCGCCCAAGAAGGTGCGGCCCGCTGGAGACGCACCGACCGCAGAACAACTCAAGGTCGGGGCGCCAGTCTCAGTGATTTCCCTAGGGAATCGTGGCGTAGTTGCGGAGGCACCAAAGAAAGGAAGCGTTCTGGTTCAGGTTGGTCTCATTAAGACGCGCGTTCCGTTCTCCGACTTGCGGTTGGCCAAAGCGGCTAAGAAAAAGGATGAGTCTCTGCGCTCTCGAAAGGGCGCAATTCAAGTCACGGTAAACAAGGCGGTCGACGATGCCATGGTCCGTTCACCAGATTCGACGCTCGATCTTCGCGGGGAGCGTGCAGATGATGCGCTTGCTCGCGTCGACCAGTTTCTCGATTCAAGCGTTTTGTGTGCGCGTGAGTGCGTGTTCTTGATTCATGGGCACGGCACGGGTGCTCTGCGCAACGCGGTTCGATCGCACTTACAAGGCCATCCAAGCATCTCCAAGTGGCGACGAGGCGAGCAGGGCGAAGGTGGGGATGGCGTGACGCTGGCTTGGCTATGTGATTGACATCGCAAGCGGTAATTGGGGCGTAGAGTCTTTTCCTGTGGTTGTGGGGGGACATTTGAGTCAGGAACAGCGCTCACATCGTGTATGCTGCGGCCGAATTCGGTCCAAGGAACCCAAAATGCGAACAATTTCAAATATTTTTGCGACATCTCTATTCTCCATAGCAATCGCAGGAACAGGCTGTGGCTCATCGGATGACGGCAACGGCAACAGCAGCGGTGTCGTTGATGCGGGCAGCGCGACTGACAGCGGTGGCGATCCAGAGCTTGATCGAGCCACTCTACGAGGAACGGTTTGGGTCCCGGGAAACGGTCCAGGAATGGTGCCATCAGGTCACGAGATTCCCGTTTTTGATGCGGTCGTCTACCTAACCTCCGCTCGCCCCGAGCCAATTGAGGATGGCGCGACATGCCGTCCTTGTGTGGAGGCGCCAGCCAATGCAGTGCAGACCGATCACAAGGGCACCTTCTCGATTGGTCAAGTCATGCCCGGCGAGTACTGGATGATCATCGAGAAGGGCGACTTCCGACTTGAGCAACAAGTGACGCTTACAAGAGGGCAGGTGCTCACGCTCGATGGCGCTCAGACCACGCTTCCTTCCGAGCACGATCCAGCGAATGGCAAGACGATTCCCAAGGTCGCACTGGCAACGGGGCAGTTCGATGACATGGAAGACATCCTCGGCAAGATGGCGATGGGTTCTGTTGACGCGAGTGGCGCGTTCGAAGGTCCCAGCGCCGCCGGCATCTTCGATTTCTACGACAATGGTGGTCCCAATGCGGACCAGGCGGTGGGCACGCTTGAAGACCTCGTACGAGATCTGAATACGATGCTCACATACGACATCATTTTTATTCCGTGTTCGGGCTCCGCATTCTCCGATGCTCTCAAAGATACGGCGGTGCTCAACAATGTGCGCGACTACGTGTCTGCGGGTGGAAAGCTCTATGTAACTGACTGGTCAGGAGAATGGGCCGACAACGTATTTCCTGCCCAAATCGAATTGGACGGCTCGTCGGATACGCCTGCGAGTGCCTACGACCCATTGACCGATACTTGGAACTTTTCTCAATTTGGGGATGCCAATGGGTCTCCGCCCTATGAATCTGAGCATGCAGAGGCAGTGAATGAAGACCTGCTTCTTTGGTTGGACGGACAAGTCGGTCCATACGTTGGGGGCATGGTCGGTCCCTTTGAGGCGACCGACATGGTGATCGAAGGCAATTGGAATCACATCGAAGGGTTGCACTCAGTGCAAGTCGGAGTTGATGACATGGGCAATGCCATCATGGACAATCCAGTCAAGTACGTCATTGGCGACGACACCCTTGATGGTGCAAAGAAGCCGCTAACGGTGACGTACGAACCTGCTGGGTGTGGACGAGTGCTCTACTCGACCTACCACACAACCGAAACCACCCACGTTGGTCTCGCTCCCCAAGAGCGCATCCTAGTGTACCTAATCATGGAAATCGGTGTCTGCAAGGACGACATCGTCATCGACTAAATTCGCCCAGCTCTCATCGCGCGCCATGAATGTTTCGTGGCGCGCGATTTCGTTTCAGCCAATCAGTAGTGCCAGGGAAAGCCACTGTAGTCTTGTGGGCGCTTCTCAAGAAAGGCATCGCGCCCTTCTTGTGCTTCGGGCGTTCCGTAGGCGAGGCGAGTTGCTTCCCCCGCAAAGAGCTGCTGGCCAACCATTCCATCATCGGGAAGATTGAATCCGTACTTGAGCATGCGCATGGCGGTGGGGCTCTTGGAGTTTATGAGCTTGCCCCACTCAAGCGCCTTCGCTTCAAGTTCTGCATGCGGAACAACAGCGTTCACCATTCCCATGTCCATCGCTTCTTGGGCGCTGTAGTTTAGGCCCAGATAGAAGACTTCCCTTGCGCGCTTTTGACCAATCTGCCGCGCGAGAAGTGCTGAACCATAACCGCTGTCAAAACTCGCAACATCTGGATCGGTTTGCTTGAAGATGGCGTGCTCCGCACTTGCAATGCTCATGTCGCAAACCACGTGCAAGCTGTGGCCTCCTCCGACAGCCCACCCAGAAACGACCGCAATGACGATCTTGGGCATAAAGCGAATGAGCCTCTGCACTTCGAGAATGTGCAAGCGACCTAGGCGCGCTGGATCCGGTGGCGCTCCATTGGCCTCTTCATACTTGTAGCCATCCTTGCCGCGAATGCGCTGATCACCGCCTGAGCAGAAGGCCCAACCTGCATCTTTCGCCGATGGACCGTTTCCCGTGATCAGGACACAGCCAACATCACTCCACTGTCGCGCATGATCTAGGGCTCTGTATAGTTCGTCAACGGTCTTGGGACGAAACGCATTTCGACACTCGGGGCGGTGAAAGGCGATTCGAACCGTGCCTTGGTCGTTGGCGCGATGGTAGGTGATGTCCTCAAAGTCGAACCCAGGTACTTCGGTCCAGCAAGAAGCATCAAAAATCTCAGAGACAGGGGCGTCACTCATGGGATGAAAGCTAGAGCGTGCTTACCTCCCCGCGCAAGGTAGCCGAGGCCTCTTCTAGGCACTAGCAGGGCGATCCATGGACATTGATTCGTGATCGCAGTCTGCTCGTTTGCTGGCGAGGCGGGAAGAGGGAGTTTGCTGGGGCAAGCGACCGAGGAACAACGAAGAAGACTGGCAGAGCCAGTCTGCCCAGCGGGCGAGAAGACGAGTGAGCGGGTTCTATATTTATGAATCGCCCCCTAGTCGGCTCGGATCGCCTTGGTGTGACATCCTGAGCAGGTTGTCAGCAATTCGCCGTAGAGCTTCGCACGGTCGTCAAGGCTCTCAAGGCTCTGTGCCTTTGTGGCCAGCGATTGCAGTGTGGCGAGCTTGGCTTTGGCATCAGCTTCGGGCATGCCGTGCAGTGAGAGCATGCTCGCTGGCATCGGATCGGCCTGGAGGACCGTGGCGCCCGCTCGCCAGCTGTGCTGAGAGGGGCCAACGAGGCCTTCCCAAAGTCGGTCCATCGCCCAGCGGTGGCGTTGCATTCGATCGGCGCCGGTCTCATTGGGAACCGGCGCCTCGGTCCACTCAAAGCTGGTGATTGAATTGGTGATGAGATGACAGCTGCCACATTGGGTGGCCAACGTTGCGGCGCTTGCTGCCATGACCGCCAACGTCTCCGCTTTGGCAATCGCTGTAGCCGTGGCACGCACTCCTTCAATCTCCTCAGAGTAGTTCTCAATCTCTTGTGCACTTTGATGGTTTGCTAGCGCTTCGGCTTCGCGCTTTGCCAATGTCATATCTCCCAGAACGATGGCGCGCTCAACAGAGCGAATCGACTCGAAGTGTTCCTTCATGTGCGCCTGCAAACCACCGTCGATCGGAGCGGGGCGAGCTGGAGTCGCCGGCGTTGGCTGTGGGGTAACCGCAGGTGCTGGCTCCTTCTCCGATTTGCCACATGCAACAAGAAGAAGGCCAGCAGCAAGCGTTGCCTTGACTGTGTGAAGCATTCCTATTTGCCTTTCTTCCTTTTCTGGTTGCTCTGCTGTTTCGGGCAGCCCTTGGCATTCCAACAACTCTCCAAAGGACCGACTCCTTTGATGCTGGTCTTCTGAAAGAAGAATGGGATCACGGCGTTGGTGAACCCCGGTTTCTTTGGAAATGTCCATGTCTTTGACAGTTTCTGAATGCAGTTTGAAACCCCGTCGCCCTTGACGGTTGGTGCCCGCACCCACAATCGCTGCAACGTACCTTCGGGACGAATAAGCATCTCGAGCGAGAGCCTGCCACTCACTCCCTCTTGCTTCGCGGTGTGTGTCTTGTAGCAACTGCCAATCGCCGGAACGTGTGGTGCCATTGCCGCCTCGATTTCTTCGCGGCTGAGGATTCGCTGGTTGCGTTGCATGCGCAGTCGCGCTCGTCTTGCGGCATCCGACTCGGGAGCTTTCTTTGCCAACTTGCCTTGGGTCTTTGGCTTGTTCGCGTGCGAAGGGATGGCCGGTAGGGCCACACTGAGCCCTAGCAAGAGGGGAAGAACTCTTAGCATGAACATCGGTATTGCAGGCGCAGTGCCAAGCGGTGAAAGTGGCCCCAGATGACTTGGAGCCCTCGTTCTGGCAGATTTTTCACCTGAAGAGCCCCTCGTGCAAAGAATGCCGGCAGCTACTCAGGCACGGGAAACTGCAAGAATAGGCTGTGACAGGTAATGCAGGTTTCGACCGACTTTCCATACTGCAGCGCCACCGCATTGCCGTCTTTGGCTTGGGCTGCAGCCTGCAAGCCCAAGATGGCGGCATCAAGTTGATCTTGGAGGTCGAAGAACTGGGCGGGCAACATCGCGTTGATGGTGTCCAGGTCCCCTTCGCCCGGGCGTGTCAGGGTTGGCGCCTTGGAAATCATCTTGGCGATGCCATCGGTGGATTCGAAATCGAGCATGAGCGCTGCCCACAGCAGATTCTCCGTATCGTCTCCGTGGTTTTGCATGCGTTTGCGCAACGCTGCTCGTGCGACCTGGGGCAAAGGCTCAGCACGCACAAGGTTTGGTGTCTCACTCTTCTCTACCGACGTCCTTGTGGGCGATGCGACACCACTTGGAGTGGTTGCAGGCTTGGCAGGTTTTGGATCTTTGCAGCTAGAGAGCGCGGCTGCGGCCAAAGCAATGATCGACATGGAGATGCTCTGCATAGCAGTCATCCCTTGCGAAGGCTGGGCCAACCGCTCACCCCGAGGCCAGGTCGACGAGTCGCCATTTCACTTGCAGCGCGGCGGTTGGGCCCAAGTCAGCATGGAGACCGCATCCTGAACGTGAATGAGGGAGAGGTGGTATGGGCCGATCGCAGGATTGTCGGTGAGAGCAACCACTTCGCTGCCCGCCGCGGCGATGTCATATCCGTCGCCAGCAAAGGCTTGCAGTGAGTCGCGCTGCCATCCAAGGTTGCGTGTGCCTGAAAGCTGCGACTGTCCGCGCCCTGTGGAACAGAGAATGGTACGCCGGTAACGAGGTCCGTTGCGCAGCGGTCGATCGGTGCGGCAGAGCTTCCACAAGCGCCGGCTAGCAGAGGCGCAAGATGATGTGAGCGCAGGCGTTCGTAGGGGCGATATGGGGGCATTGTTTTCAGTGGGGATCTTGCGAGACAAGCAAAATGAATCAGGTCCATAACTTGTTTAGGGGCGGTTTAGTCCCGGTTTTGGGCGCTTAGGGCAACTGCACTCCCAATCTCGCTGTCATCAATCACCCTGCGCCTCAATTGCCCACCGTGTTGCCCGTAGGGCGAGCCCATGAAATCCTTTGGCCGATTTTTATCCAAGAGACTTTTGGGAGTAGCTAGACAATGACACCAGAGCAACGCCGCGAACAGGGCAAGCGCCTCATCGGGAGTATCGACTGGAACGCGTACGACTACACAACTGCTGAAGGAGCCGACATGAGCTTCCCGGATTTCCCCGAGGGGGAGACCGTGAACACTCGCCCAGTCTGGCTCTCCAAGCACTACAACGCAACCAGCAACATGGTGACGTGCCACGTGACCGATCTCAATGGCATCCAGGGTGGTTTTGAACGACGCCTTATGGCGCTTTATGGAATCCCCGTGGAGTGGACTGGTGGAGAAGAATCAGAATATCTCGCACGCATCGAAAAACTCGATCAGGCAAAGGCTGCTGGGCCAGAATTGTTTGCGCAGTGGTTGAGCTACTACGGCATGGTCAACGAAGAGCACTTTGAATGGATGCGTGAGCGCGTCACAGGCAAGGTGGGAGCTGTTACCCGGGCCGCAGCACAGAACATGCTCGACAACAAGATGGAAGAGCAGAAGCAGATGCATGCAGCACGGGCAGATGCAATGCGTGAAAGTGGAGAGCTCGCACCCTTTATGGGCGTTGCGTTGGAGGATTGGGCTCGCTGCCAGGCGGCAATCACCTCAGGGGCAACGATGGATCAGATTCTGCCATCCCTTGGTATTGATGAGGCAACTTGGCAAGCTGTGAGTGCTGAGTGGAACGCTCGAATGTCACGCGACACAACGACAACCATTGCAACCGTCTACGGTCAAGCATTTGCCGGCGCTGGAGCTGGTCAGTTTGGTGCCGCGGGACAAGCAACCGCTGCAGCGATGAATCCGGGCGGTAGCACTTCGGGAAGTGAAGCACCGGTGCCGTTCGAAAAGTGGATTGAGATCACCGTGGCCCAAGGAGCAGGTTCAGAACAGGGCAAGGATCCCGCAGCTGTCCTGGCAGGTTTTGGAATCACCCCTGCTGAATGGGGCACCATTGGAGGATGGTGGGGCCATCACTTCAACGCTCACGCGATGGAGATGATGGAGGAATACAACAAGTGGACTGCGCACTATGAAGCCCAGTATGGCGTTGGACATGCTGATGGACTCACCTCGGATGAGCGAGAAGAACAGACCATCGCACACATTCTTGAGATGGGACGAAGTGGGCAGGCTGGTCAAATCGTCGCCTTTCTTAAGGATAAGTTTCCAGATGACGCCGACGATATGGACGCACTAGATTGGTGGGTCGACAAGGCTTGTGACCTTTGTGGCGAGCAGGGCGACCGCGCAACGGCTGCCCAATTGCTGCCGATTCGCTACAGCCTTCAGGAAGATGAAGATGACCCAATGAACGAGTGGGTCGAGTCCGAAATGAATTCACTCTTCTAGAGGGCAAGAAAGCGAGCCAGAGGTTCTATGCTCCTGGATCAAAGAGGCCAGCGAGCGAAGAATCGAGTTTGCTTCAATTGTAAATGCATCAGGCACTCGTGCGCGATTCATGAATATAGAACGCGCTCACTCGTCTTCTCGGCCGCTGGAGAGACTGGCTCAGCCAGTCTTCTTCGTCGTTCATCGGTCGTTTGCCCCAGCAAACCCCCTCTTCCCGCCTCGCCAGCAAACGAGCTAACTTCGCGATCACGAATCAATGTCCATGGATCGCGCACTCGTCGGGCAAAGCCGAAAACGCTGCAAATCGGAGTGCGCGTGCGGACTCCCTACGGTGGTTGGTTCACGCACATTTGATCTTGGCTCGCAGGATGCAACGCATTCGCCGGAAGGAGTAGCTTGAGTTCTGCATTGCAAGTACTTGGTGGCCTAGGGCTGTTTCTGCTTGGCATGTCACTAATGACCGACGGCCTAAAGTCGTTGGCCGGTGGATCCGTGCGCAAGGTGCTAACGCGCTTCACACGCAGTCCTACAAGCGGGGCGATAACTGGTGCGGTCGCTACAGCCGTTGTCCAGAGTTCGAGCATCGTGGTTGTCACGGCAGTGGGGTTTGTCGGCGCCAAGCTTCTCACCTTTCCAGAGGCACTGGGCGTCATCTTTGGTGCAAACGTCGGTACGACGATCACGGGCTGGTTCGTCGCGCTAATTGGCTTCAAGCTCTCATTGGACGAGGCGATGCTACCCCTGGTCTTTGTTGGCGCGCTGATTCATCTCTTTGGACGCAACCGACTTGGCAAAGTTGGGTTCGCTCTGGCCGGCTTTGGACTCGTCTTCGTTGGAATCAGCATGCTGCAGGGAGGCATGGCGGCCGCAGAGCATTTTGTCTCGCCTGAGAGTTTTCCCAGTGACACGGTCAGGGGACGCCTGCTCTTGGTTCTGATGGGGGGGGCGATAACGCTAGTAACCCAGAGTTCGAGCGCGGGTGTAGCGACAGCAATCACTGCCGTGAGCGTTGGAGCAGTTTCCTTTCCACAAGCTGCCGCGATGGTCATCGGAATGGATGTGGGCACCACGGTGACCGCAGCATTGGCCACCATTGGTGGCAACACCGCGGTTCGTCGGACTGGTCTCGCTCATGTTGTCTACAACATACTCACCGGCATTGTCGCTTTCGGTTTGCTCTCGCCCTACTACTGGGCTCTGGACGGTCTCAGTTCGAGCTTAGTGCAGCGCGATCCGGAACTCGCGCTCGTGGGCTTTCACACCCTGTTCAATGGGCTTGGGGCGATTTTGGTGCTGCCGTTTGCAGGGCGCTTCGCACGACTGATCGAGCGGCTCTTTCCCGAAGACGAGAGCTCCCTGGTTCGACACCTAAGCAAGAGTTTGCGGAAAGACACCGTGCAAGCGCTAGCAGCCGTGCACCGAGCATTGAGTGCATGCACGCTTCGGCTCTTGGCCGGGCTCACGGAACTCTTTGAAAGGGGGAACGAAGAAACGCTAGCGAGCATCCTGCCCGATGTGCGATCAGCAATCGCAACAGTGGACACCTATCTCCTGAAAGTTCAAACAACCGAAGAGGTGGGGCCCGCCAACGATGCGCACCTGGAAGTCTTGCACGCACTCGCGCATCTGAAGATGCTCATTGAGCAGTGTGAAAATCCTGACAACTGTGCGCTCTATCCGGAGAGCAGCGAAGCGCGGCAAGTGTTTAGCCAGGCGTTTCACGCAGTGGAACAGGATTTGGGCAACGACCAGGTTTTCGAGACAGAGGTGAGCCAGACGCTGGAGGAAGACTTTGCCAGCGCCAAAGAACAAGTGCGCGCCGCCCGACACAGAGTTCTCATGATCGCGGCAACAGGCACCCAGGCAGTTGCCGAGACCGAGAGCCGACTTGAGAGCTTGGCCTGGCTTCGAGAGCTAGGTCGTCATGTGCGGCGAGTTCATCTACATCTAATGCGCTTTCCCGCCGCGACGGGAATGCGCACAAGTGGCGAGAAAACGACGACTACTGCATCCCAAGCGTCTTGACGAGGAATGCGTAGTTGTCGGCAGCGTCCTGGATGCGTTTGCTCGTGGGCTTGCCAGCGCCGTGTCCTGACTTGGTTTCGATGCGAATCATCACAGGGGTCGTTCCTGTGTGAACTCGCTGTAGCTCGGCAGCAAACTTGAAGCTATGCGCAGGCACCACGCGGTCGTCATGATCTGCTGTCGTGATGAGTGTAGCTGGGTAGGCCACCTCGTGCAGGTTGTGGTAAGGGGAGTAGGCGCGAAGTGCTTCGAACTCCGCGGGATCATCGGAAGAGCCATAGTCGTCGATCCAGGCCCAGCCGATTGTGAACTTGTGAAATCGCAGCATGTCGAGCACACCGACGCCTGGAAGCGCGGCTCCGAAAAGTTCTGGACGCTGCGTCATTGCGGCTCCAACGAGCAAGCCTCCATTCGACCGGCCCGAGATGGCGAGCTTTGGAGTCGAAGTGTATTTCTTGGCAATTAACCACTCCGCAGCTGCAATAAAGTCATCAAATACGTTTTGCTTCTGCAGCTTGGTTCCTGCGATGTGCCACTCTTCGCCATACTCACCGCCGCCGCGTAGGTTTGGGATTGCCAGAACGCCACCCATCTCGAGCCAAGCGATTCGCTGTACGGAGAAACGTGGAGTAAGAGAAATACTGAATCCGCCGTAGCCGTAGAGCAAGGTTGGGTTGTTGCCGTCGAGCTTGATGCCCTTTTTGTGGATGAGGAACATTGGCACCTTCGTGCCGTCCTTGCTCTTGTAAAAGACTTGTTCGGTGTCGAACTGGGTGGCGTCGAAATCGACCTTGGGTTGCTTGAAAACGCTGCTGCTGCCGGTCTCGAAGTCATAGCGGTAGATTGTTGTTGGCGAGGTGAAGGAACTGAAGCTGTAGAACGTCTCCATTTGGTTGCTCCGACCACCAAAACCGCCCGCAGAGCCAATGCCGGGCAGTGCGACCTTTTTGAGCTCCTTGCCCGCGAGGTCGCGAATGATGATTTCGGACTTGGCGTCCCGGAGGTAGTTGGTGACGAGCTTGCCACCAACCAAGTTCGCCGAGCGCAAGGTTGCCTCACCCTGTGGCACGAGTTCCTTCCAGCTATTCTGACCTGGTTTGCGAATGTCCAAGCTGATGATTCGGCCGCGAGGTGCATTGTTGTCGGTTCGGAAGTAGAAGGTCGTGCCCTTGTTGCCAAGGAAGTCGTACTCAGCTTCAAAGACGCTTACAATGGGTTTGAAGCCAGCTTTGCGTTCCTTCACTTTGAGGTCGCGGACGTGTACTTGGTTCATCGGGCCCGTTCCCTTCGAAACCGATGCGATGAGGTACCGCCCATCTTCGGACACCTCCGCGCTCGAACTCCACTTTGGGTGGTCCTTGGTCTCAAAGACCATCTTGTCAGCACTCTGTGGTGTGCCGACCTTGTGGAAGAAGACCTTCTGGTTGAAATTGGCCTCCGTTAGCCCAGCACCCTCTTTGGGTTGCGGGTAGCGGCCATAGTAGAAACCCGTACTCTTGTGATCCCAACTCGCGCCGGAAAACTTGATCCACTTGAGAGTCTCATCGAGGTCCTTTCCCGTAGCGACTTCACGAACATGCCACTCCGCCCAGTCGCTTCCCGCAGACTGTAGGCCATAGGCCATGTACTTGCCGTCGTCCGAGATGCTGTAGCTATTGAGCGCTACCGTGCCGTCTTCACTAAGTGCGTTTGGGTCGAGCAGGACCTTTGGCTCGGCAGCGAGCGAGTCGGACCAGTAGACAACGCTTTGGTTCTGTAGTCCGTCATTGCGGGAGTAAAAGTAGCGATTGCCTTCTTTTCTCGGCGTTCCGAACTTTTCGTAGTCCCAGAGTTTCGTGAGACGCTTAACAATGGCATCACGCTGAGGAATCTTCTCAAGGAATCCGAATGTGACCTTGTTTTGGGCTGCAACCCATTGTGCTGTCTCAGCTGAGTCTGCGTCTTCTAGCCACCGATATGGGTCGACCACTTCGGTGCCGTGATAGGTGTCGACAACATCCTCGCGACGGGTGTCAGGATAGACAAAGGTCTCGGGCGGAGCGGCGGGTTCGGTGACCGTTGGCTGTGGCGCCATTGGAATGAGAACGCTCTTTGGCGCATCAGAGCCGCAAGAACCCAAAACCGCAATCAGCAGAGCTCCAGAGAGCACTGGGCGCATCGTCTTTGCACAGATCATGAACGCTGCGTATCGCGGCTATGGCGCCCTGTCAAAGCCCTGGGCGGATCCTGCGGGAAAGACTAGGGAGTCTTACCGCGACCACCCAAATAGTCAGCAGCTCTCTCCATCAGGCTCACAAACGCATCTTCATCGCCTGCGCGAACAACAGAGCGAAGTCGCTCGACAGCGTAGAGCAGGGCGGTGAGAGACTCGGTGCCATAATCGTTGAGCCGCTGAATCTCGTAGTACAGCTTGGGGTTTTCTTGGGTCACACTGGTGGCGAGGGATAGCTGTGCATCAAAGGTTGTGCTGGAGAGCTTGGCAAGCATCGGCGCTGCCTCACCACTTTCGGCGAGCGCCGTTGTGAAGGCGAGGTTGAGCGCATGGGAGAGCCCCAGCACATAGGCGATGAGCCTGTCATGGCTCTCAAGGTCCATATCAACCTGGGTTGCCATCGTCGACGCGAAGAGCTCCTTGGCCTTGGCATTCGCCGCTTCACAGCCGAGGTCAACGAAGATGACATGCCGCTCTGAGAGCAGGTCTGTGTCGGGGCCAAACATTGGATGTAGTGAGGTCACTTGTACGCCAGCATCGCGCAACTCGCCAAGGCCATCGCGGAGCGGGCTCTTGAGGGAACCCACGTCAAAGACCACGCCGTTGGGCTTTGCAACGGCAAGCTGGCTGAGAACGGAGGCGGAAGTGCCCAGTGGTGTCGCTACAATAATCAGATCTTGGTCAAGTGGCGACTCTTGCCAGTTCTCAAGCGAATCGCAGCCTGGGACAGGGCCACTCGGATCTGCAACGACGATTCGGTAGCCCTGCGATCGCAAGAATCGCGCAAACCATCGGCCCATCTTCCCCGCGCCGCCAATAATCAATGCAGAATTGCCCTCTCCACTGTCAGTGCGAGCGACTCGATCTTGTTCTTGTGCCGACAGTGAAGAGCGGATGAGTAGCAGCATTAGCGATTTTGCAATTTTCCGATCGAGGCCGACGTCATCAGCTCTGTCCATTGCTCGGCGCAGCACGGTTGCTTCCTGCGCATAGTCTCGCGTCGCACGGCCCACAGAACGCTTCGCCTCGCCGATTTGCAGCGCCGTCTCTTGGCGACGCTTAATGAGCGCCAAGAGTTGCTTGTCAATCGTGCCGAGTTCGTCTCGGAGTTCTTCTAATGATGAATCACCCACTAGAACCTGCTTGCCAAGAGTTGCATCGGCCTTCCCGACTGTCGAAAACTGCATGAAGCGGCGGAGGAATCTACCCGCATGCCCGCAGCGCGAGCAGTGTTCAAGACTTTGGGAGGAGTGATGTCGCCACCTGAACGAAAGCGGGTCGGCGTCCTGAGACCGCAGCTCTCAAGCAACTTGGTCGATGCCGCGACGACTTGAGCCTTTGGGAGGCTCGGATCTACTTTGGTCGATGGCTCAGAACCCAAATCTTCGGTGGGCTCCGAGTTTTTCGCCTTGTCCTTTGAACAAGAACCAAGAGCGAGAGCGGAAAGGACCAACAGCGCGAGCTTGTGCATCTGCCCTATCTTGTCGCGCGGCTAGGCTGGCATCAAGATGCGCGAGACTCCGTTCATCGAGTGATCGAGCTGATCATTGCGGGCTTCGCCGTCGCCGATGGCGCAGAGAAAGAGATTGATGCCCTCAACAGTGAACCGCTTCATATGGATGTCCCACTGCGCCTCCGGGCCAAAGAGTACGCCTTCAAACTTGTCGACCTTGCGTCCCATCATGGGCAAGTGGGCCGCGATTTCATCACAAGCATGGTCATCCCCTGCAGTTGCAAGGCAAACCCCTTCTTCATCCGCCAACACCATGCCCATAAGGTCGGCCCGCCTTAAGGATGCGCTCAACTGAAAGCAGAGGGCTCGAGTGGTGTTTGCGCTGCGATTGTGGCGTCGTTCAGGTTGGCTCATACATGTAATGGTATGTGGGATGGTGTGGGATACCAAGAAATCGACCAACATCATCTCTGCTCTTTTTGCCTATTGAAGTGAAAGTGCAGCGATTTGCCGTCGTTTGAGGGGCAGGAGAAACCTGATGAAGCCCCAACTACAGAAATTCTTGTCCTCGCTTGCCCTCTTTGCCGCGGCCTTCATGCTCGCCTGTGGAGGCGGGTATGCACCGCGAAAACAGAGTGCTTCGCCTTCGTATGGGCCCCGTCCCAGCGGCCACTCCACCCCGAGCTACGGGGCGAGCGATGATGCTCGTGGCTATAGCGCGCCGTCGGCTGAGAGTTCTTCTGGAAGTCGCGTCGCCGCCACTGAAGCTGCGCCACGCCCCCGCTTCGACGAGGGCGAATCCGACTCGCTTGCCACTGATCGAAACGAGCGCCCAGGGCTTGGAACCAAGTTTGGCGAGCGTCGCTCGTCGGAAGTTGTGCAGCGTCGCTTTGTCCGTGCAGCGAAGCGGCCATTTGCCCAAGTCGCAATCCACTACAACAACCTCGCTGGCATTCAACAACAAGCGGCGTTTCGCGGAACCTCGCTGCAAGAGCTGCGAGCTCGAACCCAGGGCGGCGGTATCTCGATCTCTTTACTCGACGAATCGGGTCGATTGCTGCAGGGTGGCAACGGCGCCGGACGAACCTATGTGGTGGGTCGCGACAACCAGCGCTACACAATTCAGATTCGCAACGATAGCGGTGGACGCTTTGAAGTCGTGAGTTCCGTTGATGGGCTCGACGTTGTCGATGGCCTGCCTGCAAACTACAGCAAACGCGGCTATATTCTCTCGCCCTACAGCACCCTTGAGATTGAAGGCTTTCGCACCAGCCTTCAGAGCGTTGCCGCCTTTCGCTTTGGAGCCGTGAAGGACTCATATGCAGCGAAGACTTCGGGCGACCGCAACGTCGGGGTGATCGGCTTTGCTTTCTTCAATGAGCGTGGTTCCCAGTGGACAACTGACGAGATTCGCCGGCGTGAAACTGCAAACCCGTTTCCCGGGGGATTCTCACGCCCGCCGGCTGTCGTCCGTTAGCGCAGCAATGATGTCGTCCCCATACTTCTCGACCCGTGAGGGGCCTATGCCATGCACATCGCCCAAACCATCGAGGCTGGTTGGGCGCACCGTGGCGAGTTCCTCAAGCGTGCGGTTTGAGAAAATTACGTAGGACGGCACGCGATGCTCTTTTGCCAGGGCAGTGCGAAGTTGGCGAAGTCGCTCGGTTGCTCCCGGATCAGCATTGCCTGTCGGGGCAACCGATTTGCGCGTTCGGCGGCTCTTTGCTGAAGAGCTAGGAATGAGCCGCAGAAGGTCCGGATCGAGCTGCGCGTTGCCCGCCACGATCTTCTTTCCCGTGCGAGTGAGCTTGATGGTTGGATACTCGCCACGGCTTTGCTCAAGGAGGGCACCAGCTTCCAGGGCCCGCAGAAGGTCGAGGATGTCCTTCAGGCTTGTGCCCGAGAGACTTCCTCGCGAAGACATGCCGTAGAAACGTTCATCATCGTCACTGCCGTTTGCGATTCCCGCGATGCGCTTGCGACCAAAGCGCCCGTCAATCTCGGACACTACAAGCAAGAGCGATTCGGCTTGCTCTTGCTGGCGATAGGTCAGCTCCTTGGCCTCGCCAAATCCCAAGCAGTTGTCGCACGCTTCGCAGCGGTGCACCTCGCCCTCGCGCTCCTCGCCAAAATAGTCGAGTATGAAACCGTGGCGACAGCCAGCATGATAGGAGTACTCGATCATCGTCTGAAGCTTGTCCCGTTCAACGTCTGCTCGCCGTTCCGATGCATTGGGATCAAACTCGGGGAACTCGCCACCAATCTCTTTGGGCTGCACAGCTCGCAAGGCGCCCGCCTCGTCGACTAAATACCCATGACGACCGAGAATCCGAACGGCGGATGCAAGCGTGCTCTCATGTGGTGAGCCAGGCAATTCATAATCGGGCAATTGGTGAAGGCCAAGCCCGGGCCGCTCTCGTAGGAGCTTCCAGAGGCTTCGCAGCAGGGACGCCTTCGGAAAGGAAGCGTCAATCAAGAATTCCTGCAGCCTCACATCACCATGGTTGAATAGCATCACGCACGTGGCCGGATCGCCATCTCGACCCGCACGCCCGGCTTCCTGGTAATAGGCTTCGATGCTGCGAGTGAGGTCAGCGTGAATCACAAGCCGAACGTCTGTTTTGTCAACGCCCATTCCAAAGGCATTTGTGGCGACAATCACATCGACATCGCCATTCATGAATTCGTCTTGGATAGCATCGCGGTGCTGATCGTCAAGGCCCGCATGGTATGCCCGCGCTCTTACATTCGCAGCAGCGAGCTCGGTTGCGTAGCGCTCGGCGTTTTTGCGTGTTGCTGCATATACCAAAGCCGATCCGCTCTGGCGCTCGGTAATCTTCTTAATGATAACTCTGCCCTTGTCTTTGGGGCCACCCGAGTGTTCGACTGCGAATGTGAGGCCCGGGCGCGAGAACCCTCGAACGTGCAGCGTTGGGTTGCCCATGCCAAGCTGATTGGCAATATCCTCTCGCACTTGCGGGGTAGCCGTTGCGGTGACGGCAAGCAGACGTGGCGGCTCTAGCTCGACAATAGCCTGCCCCAAGAGCCGGTATGCGGGCCGAAAATCGTGCCCCCATTCCGAGATGCAGTGAGCTTCGTCGATCGCCAGCAGAGCGAGCGAATTGCGAACATCTCTTAGGGCGGACATGAAACGCGGACTTCGGAAGCGCTCTGGAGCGACATAGACAATGTCAAACTCCCCTCTGCGAATGCCTTCAAGCATTGCGCTTTGCTCGGTCGGCGATGAAGCACTTGTCAGGGCGGCGGTGCGGATGCCCCTGCTGCGCAGGGAGTCAACCTGATCTTTCATCAAGGCGATGAGTGGTGAGACGACCAGGCTAACGCCGTCTCGCTCGGCGAGCAGTGTTGCTGGAAGCTGATAGCAGAGCGACTTGCCAGCGCCCGTAGGCATCACGGAGATGACAGGCTTGCCCGTTAGGACATCCTCGATGACTTCCAACTGGCCGGGACGCAGGTCGTCAAATCCAAAGGACTGTTTGAGAACACGGTGGATGCCGTTTCGAGTTTCCTGTACGTCGGCATCGCTCATGGCGCGAGGCTAGCCTATTCGGCAAGCCCTTGGCACCGTCCGGGAAGAGCATTGTGTCTAAGTGATCCGGCACCCATATGCGAATGCATACTTTGTGATGGGGTTTGGGACAAAATGGGGGCTTGCGTGCATTTTGGCCTAGCGCGCGATTCATGAATATAGAACGCGCTCACTGGTCTTCTCGCCCGCTGGATAGACGGGCTCAGCCCGTCTTCTTCGTTGTTCCTCGGTCTCTTGCCCCAGCAAACTCCCTCTTTCCGCCTCGCCAGAAACGAGCTGACTTCGCGATCACGAATCAATGTCCATGGATCGCGGACTAGCTTGGATGCGATCCTTGGCTGATAGCGCTACGCACGCTGTCGGGCAATTGCTCCGTCGGGAATGCTTACCCAACCGCTCTCCCTGCGGTAGGTGGCGAAGCCGGCTCGCTGGTACGCAGATAGTGCACGCGGATGATCGAGGCTGCAGGTGTGCACCCAGAGCCTATCGATGCCGGTTGAGAATGCTTCGCGTACGGTCCAATCCAGAAAGTAGCGACCAAGCCCTTTTCCAATGTGTGTTGGCAAGAGGCCGAAGTAGAGAATCTGTATTTCGCGTTGTGGCTGTCGTCGGAGTTCTGTGTAGCCAGCGATCACGCCCGCGTGTTGAAGCGTATAGATCGTGACCGATGGTTCCGATATGAGCTTCAAGATTTCTCTGTCGGAGAGTTCACTGCGTTCGTACCAAAGCCAAGGTGCTCCAACTCCGTTGTACAAGTCTCGATAGGCGGAAGGAGCTAGGTCGTGCGCCTGTACAACCTTGGTGTTCGCTGGAGGGAGCTGGGCGTTGGCGGACGGAAGCGCGTGCATTTGAAGGAAGTGCGTTGTGACATGCATTCGCTCGCTCATGCCGCGGATCCTTGTTTGTGGGTCAAGAGCTGCAGTTCAATAGCCTCGGCAAGGGTGTGCAGTTCTTCGCCATCGTTGCGCGGCATTGCGAGCAAGCGCGCTTGGGTTTCCTCGTCCGGGTCGACAAGCAGCGCCACAATGAGGGCTGAGGTGGCATCCTCGTTGCTGCCTTGTTCGTCGCTGCTTCGATCGACCTCGGTTTCGTCTTCTTGATCGCGCTGGGACACCGATGCACAGACAATCTGCATGATGCGCTGTACATCATCTTCGGCGGTTGGCGGCTTATCAGGCGTCTGGAGGCCGCAAACAAGTACCGTTGGGTGGCCTCGATCGTCGAGTAGAACTGACGCGCCGCTCAGGCTGCCATGCGCCCGATCGCTGGCGTGCAGAGGAGCGACAGCTCGAGCGAGGCGCTTTAGTAGTCGTGTGGCAAGCCGGGTCGAAAGCGGCTCGTCGCGCTCGCCAATCGGGCTACCAGCAGGCGCTTCGAAGATTGCTACAGGCTGGCCATCGCTCCGTTCGTAGGCGAGTGCTCGCTGGAGAAACGGTCCACCACCACGCGCGAGCGCATAGAGTCGGTGCTCCGCATCTTCGCTTAGTGGTTCAGAATATCTCTCAATTATGACAGAGCGATTTAGGGTGGTGTCAATGGCCCGGGAAAGCGCCGAGGTCTCCGTCGACCCCAAGGGCGTTTCAAATGCGTACCGTGTCTTGGTCTCTTCTTCATCATCGGGCGAGGACGCCGCCTTCAATGGAGCCGTGGGCCGTTTCTTCTTTGGCGTCACGCTGCCGTGAACGTTGGGGAAGAGAAGGGGGGGGGACTCATCACGAAGGTAGAGCGCCTGCAGCGAACGGCGCAGCGAGTCGATTGAATCAAAACGGTCGCCGGGGTTCTTCTCCAGAAGACGCACCACCAGGTCGTCCCAGCATGGATCACAGCTTGAGACCTCGGAAGGCAAGGGTGGCGCTTCGCCAAGGTGTTGTGCGACGAAGTCGGGACCGAGAAACGGCAAGCGCCCAGTGAGTGCTTCGAAGAGTGTGACGCCAATGCCGTAGAGGTCTGCCGCAATGCTGAGGGGGGCTCCTGTGATCTGCTCAGGAGACATATACGCAAGAGTGCCGATGAGCCCACCGGTCTGCGTTTGTCCCAGATCGAGCAAGTGCGCGACACCAAAGTCGCCAATCTTGGCAATCCCTCGCGCGTCAAAGAAGATGTTTGCGGGCTTCAAGTCGCGGTGAATGATGCCTCGCTGATGCGCGAGTTCAAGACCGCTAAGAACGTCGAGGCACATCCGGCGAACTGCGGTTGGCCCCATTCCTTCACGCAGCTTCTTCTCTAATGAGTCGCCAACCATCAATTCCATGACGAGGAATCCCTGGCTGTCGGAAAAGTCGTAGACCTCGATGAGGTTGGGATGCCGCAGGCTTGTGGCGAGTTTGGCCTCTCGGGCAAATCGCGCATATGCCTCGCTTCCATGAGCGTGAGCGCCGGCGAGAAGCTTGACGGCAACGGTCTTGTTGGAGACTTCATCGAAGGCTCGAAATACGCGCCCCGACGCGCCTGCTCCTAAGAGTTGTTCCAGTCTGTATCGGCCGCCAACAATTCGTCGATCTCGGCTCGATCGCGTTTTGGGTGGGGCAAGCTGGTTCTGTCGCAGAAAGGTCTCGAGTTGCGGAGAGACTGTGTCGTCTGAGGCACGAAGAGCACGCAAGACATCCCGAGCAGCGTCGCGAAGTCCAAGTGCCACGAACTCTCGAATCAGCGCACGTTCCGCCCGCATGCGAGTCGCCTCGTGGTTTCGTGCTTCTTGCAGATGGCGAACAGCCTCTTCGTGTTGCATTAGTCGCGCGAGCAAGAGACCTAAGTCGAGACTGGCCTGATTTCGCTCCTCGCCAGGATCGAGTGTGTCGATGGCCTTTTCCAATAGCCGCCCGGCGTCCCGATCGCGTCCGAGTTGCACCAGGAGCCTCGCAGCGTCCAGGTCCATCTGTCCATCTTGATAGTGTTGGAGGGCTTGCTCCGTTTCTCCAAGCTCTTCAGCGAGCCGCGCAGCACTGCTAAAGTGCCTCCTCGCCGCAAAGACACGCAGCGCTTCTCGCTTGCCTTCATCGCCCTGAGCTTGCAAGACGCTCGCGAGGCGCTCCGCTCGCGGTTGATCACTTGCTTCCAAGGCGTTGGAGAGGGCGCGAGGAAGATCCCCTGCTTCTTCTGCGCAGCTTGAGGCGGCAGCAAAGTCCCAAATCCGCTCATAGAGATCGGCCGCACGGCTGTGCGCATGGGCGGCGCTAGCAGCTTCTGCTGCTTCTTTGTATCGCCCTTCGGCGACGAGTTTTTCCACCTTGTTCTGCACGTTGAAAGGCCGCACCCAAGATGGTACACCGCGCCGAAATCACGGTGAGATTATCATGACAAAGCGCGTTTTTGGGGGATTGGCGGCATCCGCACGACCACGCCTGCATTGCAGCGAACGCGCCACAGAACGCCATCTTCACTCCGCCAGCGGGAATGCTCTCTGGCAACGCACCCAAGGCCTTGGCCCCTTACTCTCGAAGTACCCACCCCAATAAAGAAGTCCGCTATGAACAACTCAGCAAATCGCTCTCTCCTCGTTGTCGGCTCCGTCGCCTTTGATGATATCGACGGCCCTTTCGGCCACTATCCACAGCTGCTTGGCGGCTCAGCATCCTTCTTCTCCGCAGCCGCTGCATATTTCACGAACAAGGTTTCTATCGTCGGTGTTGTCGGAAATGACTTTCCGAAAGAGCACATCGAGTACTTTGAGAGCCGAAGTATTGACACCAGTGGCATCGAGCACGCTGACGGCAAAACCTTCCTTTGGAAAGGCAAGTACAGCGATGACCTCAGCCATCGTGAGACGCTTGATACACAGCTTGGCGTCTTCGCAGACTTTCAACCAAAGCTCGGCGAGTCGCACAAGGAATGCGAGTTGCTCTTCCTCGGCAACATTCACCCCAGCCTGCAAGTCTCGGTGCTGGAGCAGGCGAACAAGCCGGCAGTGGTGGCCGCTGACACCATGAACTTCTGGATGGACTGCGCCCTCGACGAGTTGCACCTCATGCTCGCAAAGGTTCAGACGCTAATCATCAACGACGAAGAAGCCCGACAACTCTCCGGCGAGTACAGCCTCGTGAAAGCGGCAGTCAAGATTCGTGCAATGGGGCCAGAGACTCTCGTGATCAAGCGCGGTGACGCCGGCGCAATGCTCTTCTACGAAGGCGGCAACTTCTTCGCTCCCGCACTGCCACTTGAAGAGCCTCGCGATCCCACCGGTGCTGGTGACAGTTTCGCGGGTGGTTTCATGGGATACCTCGCCAGCTACAATGGCGTTATCGATCACGAGGCCATTCGCACGGCAATGATCTATGGCAGTGTGATGGCTTCGTTCCTTGTTGAGCAGTTTAGTCTTGACGGATTGCGCGGCTTGGATGAAGCGATGATTCGCGAGCGCTTTGATCTCTTCCGCGAACTCAGCCGCTTCAACCACGAATAGGGCGTGTCGCACGGCGTCAGAGGTGGCGCCGTTGGCCAGCATGCTCGATACGAATTCTCAAACGAGTGATCTCTTTTGGCGGGCAAGCTGCGAAGAATGCAGGAGAAGTGCTACCTACACGCCCCTTCATTGGGCCCTTATCATGACGCGTGTAGGGCTGTTACTCTCCTCGGAGCGGTGCCAACCAGTCCTCAGCAGTTCCAGTGCCACCGGTGTGAAGAGCCGGTGGATCCGGTGCGCGCGATTGCAAAGGTCGCCGGTGGCAAGGTCGTACGGCTTTGCTCGGAGTGCTCGGTGCTGCCACCTTCCGAACTTGCAAACCCTCCAGCAAAGCTTGTGGCCGCGGTTGCGAGCGCGACAACCGAGAACGTCGCTGTCAAAGAACGACGTCTCGATTCAGAACTCCCCCTAGCCAGGGGCCCCAGGAATCGCGAGACAGCGCTACGAGTTTTTCTGGGCGTGGCATGCGTTGCCGCGGTACTCGTTGCGACCTTCGCTTTTCGTGGAGCGGCGTCTTCTTCAAAGCTTGCCGTGGTGGTGCCGGCCCCTGCGCCAATCGCAGTGGAAGAGCGTCCAAAAACGGAACTGCTTTCCCTAACAACCGATCCGATTGAGCTCATCGAGCCAGCCTCGGAATTGCTTGCAGAGGGAGATGGCTGGGTTCACCCAGTAGTCGGTTCAGAAGAGCAAGTGCCATCCAAGCGCACGCGACTTTTCAAGGCTGTGCGTCCCGGGGAGCGTCCCGAAGAGTGTGGACGTGGGCACTGCGGTGTGGATCTCGGTGGCCCTCGTGGAACACCAGTAGTCGCGATTCGCGACGGCATCATCGAAAAGGTGATCAAGGACCCCGATGCCAAAGGGGGCCGGTATGTTTGGATCTTTCACGAAGACATCGGGCTGCGCACCGAGTATTTCCACTTCGATCAAATTGCCCCAGATGTGCGGGCGGGTGATCCGGTTGAAGCGGGGCAGTGGCTCGGAACGCTAGGGCGAACAGGAATTGAGCACTCCCAGCCCCATTTGCACTTCACAGTGCGAGACGCGACCCAGGACCTACGCTATGTCGACCCGCTCCCTTGGCTTGAAACCGCGAGCATTCTTCCGCTCTTGGAAATGCGACTAGCCAGTTCCGATTGAGCCCAGGTTTTTTCCCTATGAGGTGATGGTGTCGGAGGCACCACGCATCCCCTCCACGTGCCAGCAGAGCGAATGCGTGAGATGTTTGACGTCCTCGAAGCAGAGGCTCTCTATGCCTCGTTTTTTGCCTTGGGAAGGAAGTGCCTTAGCAGTGTCATAGCGGGCATGCTCGCCCAAAGCGCAAACACTGCACCCAAGGCCAGCAGCCGTAGCCTCCCAAGAAGCGCGTGGGAAGTGACGTCGTTCCAAGAATAGACAGCATTGTTGATGAATACCCTGCCATCGTTCTCACCAAGAAGATTGAATGCGAAGAGCGCGAAGCCGATGGGGACGTAGAGAACTGCTAGCCAAGCGACGGGACGCAAGAGCATGCCGGCCTTGTCCCACGCGCCAGATGGTTTGGCCCACGCCAACGCTGCGCCGAGCGGCAATACGGCGAGGGGGAGAAAAAGGTAGAGGCTGCTGAAGAAGACCATCGGGTCTTTGTTGAAGACCGTTTTGTACACCGTAAAAGCGCTGCCGCTGTCCATGGATTCGCGAAAGTAGAAGCGCATTTCAAGAGGTACGGCTTGCTGGGGATCCGATAGCGGAAGAAAGAAACCGACGAACGCGATCACTGCACCACCAATAGCAAGCTTGCGGGCAAACATGTTTTGGGCGTCGTAGCATCGAAGTACAAGCCCCCAACCGCCAACGAGCGTGCCGAGCCAAATTAGTGGTAAGAGTTTTTCTGGGCTCCCCGAGAGGCTTCCCAAAAACGGCAGCGTGGTGATGCCGACCATGCCAGCAGCAACGAGCGTAGCGCTTCGCTGCCATGTCTGAAGCGGCGCGACAAAGGCTACGAGCCCCATTAGGGCGGCAAGGGCGGGGAAGAGCAGCGCGATCGAGGGAGCGCTCTCAAGCGCTTTCCACGCCATGACTCTCTCCTCAAAATTGATCGACACTGGGACTAAGAAGGCAGCGATGAGAACTATCGAACCAACCAGTGCGAGCTTGCGAACAGCGCCTCCGGTAACGAGGCCTTCCTCGCTAAACCCCAGAAACGTTCCGTGCGCCAGGCTTCCGGCAGCAACTTCGGGAGCAACGATGTTGCTCACATCCTCGCCCATCATGGCCATCACATCCGGGTCGCTGAAGTCGGCGCCGCATGACGAGCAACGCATGCTGTTCGAGGGATTGTTCTGGCTACAGACGGGGCAAGGGATCCAGCTCATTGATAAAAGTCCTTATCGAGTATGTCATCGTAGTCGTCGGCGAACTTGCCAACCGTGTTTAGGAGAAGCTTCAGCTCGTCAGGGTCGAGACCAGCAATGCCGCGCCCGCTCTGTAAGACGACCGACCCATCGGTGTGAATCGCAAAGGCTGCAGTGCCACCCATTTCTGCATTGAGCTCGAGAATTCGCTGGCAAAACTTGCCGACGTCGTTCTTTGGCAGGGCCTCGAACATGGGAGCCATTGCAACGACAGCAGTTCCCCGGGCCACGCAGACCACAGTGGCGGAGCCCCAAGCCATTCGGTACATGCCGTCACCAACCTCGGCCGCGGCATCCAACAGCCCACAGGCTTTGAGGGTGCTCTTGAGTTTCTCACTGCTTGCTTCGCTCATGGCCCGCATGATGTCAGAGCCTCGCCCTGGGAGCAAAGTGTGGTAGCAACAGCCCCATGATCGAGCAGCATCCTTGCAACGGTCCAGAAGCGACGTTCGAAGCCGGGCGCATGCTTGCGGAAATTCTCAGGGCAGGAGACGTGATTGGCCTCATGGGAGACTTGGGCGCGGGCAAGACGTTGCTAACGCAAGGGATTGCTGCTGGGCTCGGAGTTCCAGAGTCGGTGCGGGTGACAAGCCCAACGTTCTCGCTCATCAACGAGTATGCTGGCGGCCGTTTGCCAATGGTGCATGTGGATTTGTATCGCATTGAGGCCGAGGCAGAGCTTGAACACATTGGGTTGGAAGAGATGTTGGACAACGCAGGAGTCTCGTCGGTGGAGTGGTGCGAGCGATTTCCGGTGCTACCAGACGACCACCTGATTGTGCGTATTGAGATTGCTGGCGAGACGCAACGCACCCTCAGTGCCACCGGTAACGGCCCGCGAAGCACCGAGGTTGCTGCCAAGTGGGCTGCGTTACTTGGCGCTACTCTTCGGTGATTCGCGCTTTGGCATCAGGTGCCGTGTTGCGATTGACAAGGAAGATGGAGCTGACCGCAACTGCTAGGCTGATGAGAAGCATGCCGTAAACCTGCAGCGACCCCATGGGCCCATCAAAGCGCGGCTCAGAAATTTGCTTAAGCAGCGGCCACCAAAGGTAGAGCGTCACGATGATCGAGACGCCACCGTAGATCGTCGTTATGAGTTTATGACGTGGGGACATGCGAACAAGTTCGTAACCTGCAGCGGTTTGAAGGCCAGCTAGGCCAACGCTCCACCATGCGGAGTGCGCACCTGGGTCGGTGAGCGACGAGAGCATCAAGATGTCCATGCCTTGATATGGGACATCAAGAAGGAAGACGGTTCCCAGATTGGCTGCCAGACCCATCGTTCCAAGCCCGAGGAGAATCCATCCGAGAGCTGTGAGCCCTGTGTCCGGGGCACGCCTGGTGACTTCCTGATCTTCTAGTAACATTGAGAAGTTGCGATCCGTGAAGAAGTTGCGAAGAAGGAGTGGCCAGGTGAGCAGCAAGTAGCCAAGCACACCAACGGTGGCGAAGATGGCAAAGTGCAGTGTTCCGACCTGCATGATCATCTGCAGCATGAGTACGGCAGAGGCGATGATTGCCGACATGATGCCAAAGTTGAAGTAGCGCGAGGCGCTCTCGCTGGCACGTTCGGCGCGCACACCTTGGCAGCCCTGAAGGCCGGCCCGCATGTGCAATATGGAGCGAAAGAAGAGCATTCCAATGACGCCCATCCAAAGGAATGAGGGCACATCACTCATCCGGAAAAACGGAGCTTGGTAGATGGTGATGAGCACCAAGCCGCTGGTCATGGCGCCAAGGATGCCGAAGATTGTCATCATCACCGCAGCGGACTCAAAGCCCATGTCTTCGGCGCGCTCCAGGCTGTCTCCCAACTCGCGAAAGCGCGGCTGAGAAAGAACGATAGCCAAGGTGACGGGCCAGGCCGCGAGAACGGCCACTAGATACAATCCCATCTTTGTCGGCATAATGTCGCCGAGCAGGAAGAAGAGTGCTGCGGTCTGAGCCAGCGCGACACCGATGTAGACCTTTACTGGGTGAAGCGGTCCCTTTGGGTTGCCGTACAGAAGTGCAGTGCCTGCAGCTCGGTGAAACGAGGAGCGCACGACACAGAGCAGCGCCACCATCAGCATCTTCATGCGGCCATCACCTGCCCCTGGTCCGCTCAGCATCGGCAGCATCACCATGAAGGCGCCGTAGGCGAGAAAGACAGACCCGCTCACTTGCATGAGGAGGCCAAGGCCCGAAAGCCCACGGTCGGCTGGCATATTCGCGCCAGCGAGTGGCGCAATCTTTGGTTCGGCGTTTTCCATGTTGAGTTCCGTCTCGCTGGATGTGCGAAGAGTAAAGTACCCCAAAGAGGCGCTGAGTCGACCAGTGTCGCATGCAGATCCCGAGCATTCTTCCATCGCTCGCAGCGTCAGAAATGACGTCGGCTGAGGAGGCACAAGGCTGCTTACACCAGGCATGCGTAGCGCTTTCGGGGGGTTGCGGGCCAAACCGTGTTGGCCCCATGTTCGCAGTGAGGGGAGGACGGGAGGACAGCGAACATGCACAACGCAACAGCACAGAAACTATCAACGAATCCGGTCCAAGAGCGCAACGAGCTCATCACGATGCACTTGGGGATGGCCCTGAAAATGGCGCGCAAAATGGCAAGGCGCTTACCAACTTCTGTGTCGCGGGATGATGTCGAATCAGCAGCCCTCCTCGGACTCACCGAGGCAGCAACTCGCTACGACGTGGGGCGTCAAGAACCCTTTATGGCGTTTGCTGCCAAGCGCGTGCGAGGTGCGATCTTAGATCACCTCCGCAAGAACGATATTCTCAGTCGTCGGGCCCGACAAGGAGCCAGGCGTGTCGCCGAAGCGGTTCGCGCCTTGGAGGCCGAACTTGGCCGGGCACCAACCGATGGTGAGATTGCCTCGTCTATGGGGATGAGCGAGATGGCCTTTAATCGAACCTACGCAAACGTGCGCGAGGCCAGTGTGATTCACCTCGACGACCTTCGCGGAGAACTTGCGGATGGCGGTCGAAGCTCTGTTGATGTTGGGGAAAAACAGCGCCGGAAGACGGCCCTCATGACAGCTCTCGAGGTGCTCGATGAACGCGAGCAAATGGTGCTCTCCTGCTATTACCGCGAGGGGCTAACGCTGCGCGAGATCGGAACAATTCTGGGGGTCACCGAGTCACGAGTCTGCCAACTCCACACCCAGGCGCTAACCATGCTTCGCTCCAAGTTGTCCTAACTCTCAGGGAGGCCTTACCACCACGCAAAGGTCCAAAAAGGTTGCCTCTTCATCGAGGTCAGACAACCGTGACAGAAGCGAGAGGCAGGACTATTCTTCGGGGCGTTAAACGCCATGCCTGCCAGAGAATCTACGCACCAATCCCTCGCTCAAGTCCTTGCTGAGCTTTCCGTCGACGCCCAGTCCGCTGTGGCACCCGACGTTCAGAAGGCAGTGCAGCTAGCTCGAATCCTGCAGAAGCGCGGCACCTCGCTGCAGACTTCACAGGAGCGCCGCCAACAACGAGAGCTCGAGCGCATGATGGAAGGTCTTAGTGACCGTGCAACTCTCATGCAACTCACCGATCAGGCATTTCGATCGACAACACCAAGGCGGGTAGCGGATCAGCTAATTCACATCTTGGATGTGCAGGGTATCCCGCGATTCTTTTCCACGTTCGATCGAGCGATGCTCAAGGGCTTTCAGTCGTTTGGTGGGCACCTGCCGGGGGTGAGCATTCCGATGGTGAAGAGTAAGATGCGGGAAGAGACGGCCAACGTTGTGTTGCCTGCTGAGAGTGAGCTTCTCGTAACCCACCTGCGCAATCGACGAGATGGCGGTCTTCGCATGAATGTCAACTACCTCGGAGAAGCGCTGCTCGGCGAGCACGATGCGGCTGGACGCCTCGAAACCTATCTCGCAGCGCTGCAGCTTCCGGAGATCGATTGCATTAGCGTCAAGGTCTCCACGGTGTACTCGCAGATCGTACCAATCGCGCGCGACAAGGCAATTCGGGTCCTCTGCGATCGCATGGAGCTATTGTACCGGGCTTCAGCCAAGGCGACATTCACCCGCCTTGATGGTTCGGTGGTCCCGAAGTTTGTCTATCTCGACATGGAAGAATACCGAGACCTCGACATTACTTCCAAGGTCTTCATGCAGACCTTAGATCGTCCCGGTCTTGAGCAAGTCAATGCTGGCATCGCACTACAAGCCTATCTTCCCGACAGCTACGAGGTGCTGCGAACAATCACCGCATGGTCGAAGGCACGGGTTGCAAGAGGTGGCGGTCCCGTTACGATTCGGATCGTAAAAGGTGCCAACATGGAGGCGGAGAAGGTGGAGGCATCAATCGAAGGGTGGCCTCAGGCTCCCTACACAACCAAGGGCGAGACGGACGCGAACTACAAGCGCATGCTGCGTTTCGCTCTGCAGCCCGAGAACGTCGAGGTGGTTCGCATAGGCGTCGCGTCGCACAACCTCTTCGATGTCTCGTATGGCCTGGTTTTGGCGAGTACCAATGGCGTAATCGACAAAATCCAGTTCGAAATGTTGGAGGGGATTGCGAATCACCAGCGTCGCGCTCTTCACGAACTCGCTGACAACGTTCTGCTCTATGCTCCAGCGACACGCAAAGAAGACTTTGTAAACGCCATTGGTTATCTGATTCGGCGATTGGACGAGAATACAGGCCCCGAAAACTTCTTGCGTCACGCCTTTGCGTTGGAAGTTGGCACCGAGGTTTGGAATCAGCTCGAGCAGGGCTTCATCGATAGCTTCACGCGCATCGAGAGCACGTCGACCAGTCCCAGGCGTACACAAGATCGTGCAGCGCCGATCGAGGCACGACAGGGTTTACTGCCAACCGAAGACTTCGAAAACGAGGCAGATACCGATTTCTCTCTTGCACACAACGTTGCTTGGGCAAAGGGCATTCGCGATCGATGGCACGCGAAGTGTGGCGCCGATGCGGTGCGAATTCCGCTCGTCATTGCAGGTCAGGAGACGCACGATGAGGGCAAGGCACGAGCCTGCAGCGACCCCTCTCGTCCTGGAGTCGAGGTGGGGCGCTACTGCCAAGCGACCAACGAAGACATCGATCGTGCCCTCGACTGCGCTCGCAAGGACCCGACGGGTTGGCGGGTTCTATCCGAGGAAGCGCGGGGGGAAGTGCTCTCCCGGGTGGCTCATGAACTACGTGTTGGGCGTGCGGATCTGATGGGAGCCGCGCTTGTCGATGGCGGTAAGATTTTTACGGAGAGCGATCCGGAGATCAGCGAAGCCATCGACTTTGTGGAGTACTACGCGGCGACAGCTCGAGACTTCTGCTCGATGGCGTCCATCGACGCAAAGCCCGCCGGTGTGGTCGTGGTTGTGCCTCCATGGAATTTCCCTGTAGCCATTCCCTGTGGTGGCATTGCAGCCGCATTGGCAGCGGGAAATACCGTCATCCTCAAACCTGCCTCACATACGGTGCTTGTTGCTTACGAGCTTTGTAAGTGCTTCTGGCGCGCGGGAATCTCGAAGGAAGTTCTGCAGTTTGTGCCGTGCTCGGGTGCCACGGGTGGTGCACGGTTGGTCGGTTCGGAGCTTGTCGATGTTGTCATCCTTACAGGCGGCACCGACACCGCGTTGCGAATGCTCGAAGCTCGACCCATGATGAATCTCCTGGCCGAGACCGGAGGCAAGAACGCGACAATCGTGACCGCAATGAGTGATCGCGAGCAGGCCATCAAGCACGCGGTTGGCTCGGCATTTGGGCACGCGGGACAGAAGTGCTCAGCGACCTCGCTCTTGATCTTGGAAGCTGAAGTATATGACGACCCAAGCTTCAAGGCGACTCTCTGCGATATGGTGGAGAGCATCGAAGTTGGTCCTGCACACGAGCTGAGCACAAAAATGGGGCCAGCGATTTATCCCCCCGATGGTGACCTCGAGCGCGCCCAAAAGGAACTCGAAACCGGGGAGTCATGGGCAGTTCGTCCAAAGCGCGTCGGTGACAATGCGAACCTCTGGAGTCCTGGCGTGAAGTGGGGCGTGAGTGCGGGAAGCTATACGCACATGACAGAATTTTTCGGACCTGTGCTGGCGGTCATGCGCGCCGACAATCTTGAGCATGCAATCGAGCTTGTGAACCAAACAGGCTATGGTCTCACTTCGGGCCTCGAAAGCTTGGACGAGCGTGAACAAGCGATTTGGCGCGATGAGATTCGTGCGGGAAACCTCTATATCAATCGAGGAACCACGGGCGCGATCGTGCTGCGGCAACCGTTTGGTGGGATGGGAAAGAGCGCGTTTGGTCCTGGCATCAAAGCAGGTGGCCCAAACTACGTTGCTCAGCTCATGGAGATTCGCGACAAGGCTCGAGAGGACGTTCCCGACTCCGAGATCGCAAATCCCGATGTCGAGCGGCTTCGAAAGGGAATCGTTCGTCGCTGTCGAGAGGCCAAAGACACGGTTGAAGGAGTTTGTGTCACGGACCTCCAACGCGTGTTGCAGGCGGCGCATAGTTACGACAAGGCGTACGCTACAGAGTTCGGCGTTCAGCACGATAGCGTTCGCTTGCTCGGCCAGGACAACTACAGAAGGTATCTGCCCGTGCCTTCACTTCGAATCCGCGTTCACGAGAATGACTCAGCATTTGAGGTCTTTGCTCGGGTCTGCGCGGCGAGAATTGCTGGAGCTAGGATAACTCTTAGCACGCCCGTTGGGCTCCGAACCAATGCCTTGGAGCTGCTCGATGTCATGACCGATACTTGGGGAGCAGCTCTGGAGTTTGTGGAAGAGAGCGATGAGGAACTCGCCGAGATTGTGCGGACTTCGCAAACGGATCGAGTTCGATACGCCTCGCCGGATCGAGTGCCGGAGAGCATTCTCGAGTCGGTGGGAGATTCAGGGGTTTTTATCGCACGCACACCCATTCTCGCAGAAGGGCGTATCGAGCTGCTCTGGTACGTTATGGAACAGAGCATTAGTCATGACTATCACCGCTACGGCAACTTGGGAACGCGCGCGAAGGAGGAGCGCCGACCTGTGCTTTGAAGCGGCTACCTGTTACAGAAGCTGAGAGGGCGCAAGGCTCGTGGTAGGGTGAATCCGCCGTGGAGGCAGGTCGCAGTGACGCACGAGTTGTACGAGGTAAAATCCGCCGAAAAGCTAGTTCTGGTCGTCGAGGACACCGAACTGCTCAGGGTCTACCTAGAGAGTGCGCTCACGCATCACGGATACTCTGTAGTCTGCGCTGCAACGGCATTAGAGGCCCTAGCAGTCATGGAGCGATGTGGGGATACCGTGGCCATGCTCATCATCGATGTGGGATTGCCGGAGCTTGATGGCGTGCGCCTGAATGAGAAGATTTCTGAATCACGACCAGGTATTCCAACGCTCTTCATCACCGGCAATGTTGGGCATCCCGCTCTTGTGAATTGCCCAGCCAGTGCACGTGTCCTGCCGAAGCCGTTTGGCATGGAACAGCTCAGAGAGGCCCTGGATATCGCGTTTCGATCGACCTAGGCATCCCTAGCACGAGGCAACGACGCGCTCGATTGCGGCCTCGAGCGTCTCAAGCTTGTAGGGCTTGCGAAGAAATCCGTAGTGCGTTGGCAGCTGTCTCATGACTTCGGTCATCGATTCTTTGCCAGAAACCAGCAGCACACCAATGGTCGAGTATGTTGTAGCAATCTCCTTGGCGAGGTCGATACCGTTCATTCCAGGCATGTTGACGTCAGTGACCACAACATCGACATTGCCGCCTTGTCGAGCGAGCACTTCAAGCGCCTCGTCCCCACTTTGGGCTGTGGAAACGGTGAATCCCACGGTCTCAAGCATGCGACTGGTTACCGAGAGCACGAGGCTCACATCGTCGACCACCAGTATGCTCACGCCAACCACAAGCAAAGGCTCTCACATTCAACTGACACACATGCCTACCCGGTGCGCTAGTTCGGCCCACTACCAATCGCCGTCGGGATATTCCCGGACAAGACGGTGTAGCAATCCTGTTCGAGCTGCATACCGCACGAGATCTGCCCGGGTTCGAAACCCTACTTTCTGGGCGATCCTTGATCGATAGGTCTCGACGCTCTTGGTCCCAATCTCCAGAGACTCAGAGATCTCGCGGTTTGTGAAGCCCAGAACCAACAGTTCCAGGACTTCGCGCTCGCGGTTGCTCAGCTCATCGGAGTTTTGGCCCGGCAGCGGGACGTGCAGGGCTTGTGTTCGAGGCTGGTCGCAAACTGCGCTCACAAAGTCTCCGCCCACCGAGACTGCGCGAATTGCGCTGAGCAGGTCGGCGCTCGCTCGTTGCTTTGCGACAAAGGCCCGCGCACCAACATCGAGGGCAGCTTTCACGTGATGGGGCGCTTGGTGAACCGTGAGCGCAATGGCAAAGACTCTCGGTGATGCGTCACGAAGGAGTTCGATTGTCTTAAGACCATTGCAAGTGGGCATTTCCAAATCGATTAGCGCGACATCAGGAGCCGCCTTGACAATCCCCTCAAGAGCATCGCGTCCATCGCCCGCTTGGCCAACACACTTCATGTCAGGCTGTGCATCAATGAGGGAGACAATTCCATCACGGACCAGATCGTGATCGTCAACGACGAAGATTGAAATCATTTGGGCGCCGCCTTACCTGTAGAGGCCAGCGGAAACTGCAAAGTGATGGTAGTAGTGCGTGCTTCCATCTCACAGGTCACTTGGCCGTTTGCAGCGCGGAATCCCGGAGAAGCAACTGAATCTTCGATGAGCGCTCCTAAGAACTCTTCTATCTCGACAATAATGCGTAGCTGGGTCTTCGATTCGTGAATCGACACGGTGGCTTCGAGACACTTGGCTTGCCAAGCCTCGAGCAGGACTTCCTGGAGTGCGCAAAGCGCCGCATGCTCCACGGACTGTGGATACGAACCACCATGGGCTCCTGAGGTGCTCACTCGCATGCCGAGGTGTCGCTGCAAGAGCATCGCAAGCGAGCTGATGCGAGGGGCGAGACTTCCACTACCAGACGGCGGAGATAACTCGGTGCTTAGTGATTGGAGTCCGCTGGCAATCTCCTCCACAAGCAGATGGATCTCCTTCATCTCCTCCGAGCTTGCACCGTTCCGCATTTGTCCAAGTCGCAAAAGTAGTGCCGTTAGCAGTTGGTGGGGGCCCTTGTGCACCGCTTGGGCCAAGGAGCTTCGCTCAAGTGATGCCGCCAGCAAGACCGCTGCAGCCATGTTGGCAGGGCGATGGGCAAAGCGAACAATCCACTCGAATTCTTGACCCGAGGTTCGAGCAGGTATGGCACGCAGAAACTTGCTTGGCTGGTTTGGATAGGCGACGTCGACCTCACATGGATTGTCAAGCTGGCCTTGAAGGGCCGGAAAGAGGTCCCCAATGTACTTGCCGAGAAGGGACTCTCCAAAGAGTGTTGTTGTCGACGCGCACTCCCACGCAACGCACTTCGCAGGGGTTAGCCCCACCAAGGCCTCTCTAGGTAGATTCCCTATCGATCCAATCACTGCGTTGCCACCAGCGTTAATCTTATGGATGGTGGTGAGGAAAGCGAGGCTGTTGCCTAGAAACAGGGCTTAGGTGCTCGATTCTGCGGAAAACCCTTACAGTGTCGACGGCTTAGAAGATGCTGAGGTAAGTGGCGCAAACGGGGTAGCGAATGACCCATTGCACGCCAACAAGTATGGTGAGCGGCGATTTCGCGCCTCAACTAGTGTGCGGCTCAGAGGAATAGAAATGTGCTGGCGACGGGAGCTCGTTCTTTGACAAGGCGCGAAGGACGACCTTGCTGGGGCAAGGAAGGA
>JANTGM010000013.1 GCA_024762925.1 Kofleriaceae bacterium
CCGTCGCCAGGACATTTCTATTCCTCTGAGCCGCACACTAGTTAAAGAGCACGCCGAGATTGAGATGGAAGCGCCCTCGCGGGTTGTCGCCAATCTTCACGTTCAGCGGTATCGCATATTCGATGGAGAATGAACCGACGGGAGAGACCCAGCGCACCAAGGCCACCCCCGCACCAAAGCTGAGCGCGCTCACATCCAAGCCAACGAGGGAGTTTGTAACCATTCCCGTGTCTAAGAAGAGTGCTGAGGCGATGGGGAAGCCGGCCAAAGGATCTTTCCACACTTCGAGCTGCAAATCGATGTTGTGGATCAAGCGAATATTTCCGCTGGCCGGTACCACGCGAAATTGATCGATGGGGCCAACCGGGGCCAAGGGATTGTCGATTAGCTCGACTGCGAGGTGGTCTTCTTCATAGCCGCGAACGGTCGTGTCTCCTCCGGCGAAGTAGCGCTCAACCTGTGGCAAGAGAGAGTCGCCGCCCAAAGGCACCCCGTGATCGTAGCGAAGGCCAGTGCTCAGCGTGAGTTTGTCGCCCAATGTGGCAAAGGCTTGTCCCGCAAAGCCGACCTTGAAAAAACGATTCGATCCGAGTTTGTAGTCTTCTGCAAAGAGCGCATCGAGTTCGACCCGATAGCCTTTTGCAGGGGTTAGCGGGTTGCGATTGCCCTGGCGATCACGGCGCTTGTCGATGATGAGTCGAGGACCAACGGTACTGCTAATCGTTGTGACCTTGGTTTCCTGAATGTCGTTGTTGCCGGAGGGACGCACCAGCGGCACATCGTTGTTGCGTCTTCGAAAGTCGTATCGCAATGAAACAATCCAACCGCGGAAGAAGCCACGTCGCGCCTCCTTACTGACCGCAAGACTCAGGCCGTAGGTTGTGAGTTTGCCGAAGCGCGGGGTTTCATCTTCGCGATAGGTCCCTGTTGCATCCAGCGTCACCTCACCCCCGAGGTAGCGCTTCATCGCCCAGTGTGGCAAGCGGAAGGTGAGATTGCCCTGGCGGAGCTGTTGGCCAATGTGTGCTCGAATTCCGGCCTGCGCTCCAATGCCAAAAGTGTTTGGACTATTGCTGGCCGCTTCCACGAAGAAGAGACTGTCACTTGCGTAGCCAGTCGCCGCCGAGTAGCTAAGGCGGTAGTCGTGACGCTCTTCGACGCGAACAAGGACGTTCACAACCTCTTGCCGCGGGTTGTCCCTGCCGATGTACGTAATCTGCGTGGTTGCGAAGAGCCCACTTTGCCGAAGGTTCGCCTGCGCATTCTCGGCAGCTTTGAGCGTGAGTCTTTGCCCCTCTTTCAGTTTCATCTCATTGAGGATCACCCAATCGTGAGTCTTGAAATTTCCTCGAATGGCAATCTGGCCGATGTGGGCAGGGCTGTTTTCTCGAATTCGGTGCGAGACTTGAATCTGTGTTCCGTTGGTCTCAAACGAGGTCTTCACGGTCGCCCGCGGAAAGCCTTGTTGGTAGTAGTAGCGACGAAGCCGCTCGCCATCGGCACGAGCTACGTCCTCTAAGAAGCTGCCACCCGCGCGCAGCTTTGTGAGTTTTCGAAGGGTCTCTTCGGGAACCTGATGCTGACCATCGAAGCTAAGATTGATGGCATCGACGACACTGCGTGGGCCCTCGACGATGTGAAACGTTACCGTTAGGCCCCTTGCCGGCAGCCTAGCTGCGATGGCCGCTGCCAGTCCGGTGACGCTGTTCTCCGTAGCGCCGCCGCGGCTCACCTCCAATCGCACGCGTGCTTCGCGAAATCCTGCCTCGCGGTATTGGGCAAGAATGCGCTCGGCATCTTGTTCGAGTTGTTGGTTGGTTGCATAGCCACCAGAGTCGCCAACGATGATGCGCTTGTAGATGCGCGTTCGCAGTTTCGATCGAAGAGCCTTTGCGGAGATGGCAGTGTTGCCAACAATGTTGACCGAGCGGACCCGCAGCTTTGGCCCCTCGTCGATAAGAAAGAGAATGCGCTCGAAGTTGACCTCGGGAAAGAGCTCGCGCTCCCATGTTACCTGTGCCTCAAAGTACCCGAGGTCTTGGTAGTACGCGCGAATGGCATCAGCCGAGGTCTGCACTTCCACATCGTCGTAGCTCGCGACGTCTGAGAGTGTGAGCTTCTTGATCAGATTCTCCCGCGGAAACGCCTCGCTGTTGCCATCGAATTCCACATTGATGAGTCGGCGTTCACGAACCTCAATCCGCAGATTGACTGTCTTGTCACTGCGCCGAAAGCTGTGTCGCGGATCGAAGTCGTGACGGATGCGAACGCCGGGGTAGCCGCGCTTCTGATACAGATCAACCAACCGCTGTACATCTTTTAGAAAGGTCTGGCGAGAGAAACGCGTTGTGAAAAAGCAGGCTTTGGGGGCCAGGCAGAGCCGCTTGTGCCGAAAGAGCTTCTCGATTTCGCTCGAGTCCAGAGCCAAGTTGCCATCCACTTGAAGGACACCAATGAAGTATGGGTCCCCCGGATCTACGGTAACCGTCACATGCGACTCAAACGGGCCATCGGCACGCTCACCAATGTTCACCACGGCATCGTAGAAGCCATCGTTGATGAGATAGAGGCGCAAGCGCTCGGCCTCCGTACGCAATTGCTCTTCGCGGTCTGCTTTGTCTGCAGCGAGTGGGGCACCGGGGCGCAAAGTCATCCGGCGGCCGATTTCGTCTGCGAAGATGGGCTGCTGCACGCGCTTGTAGATGTCGAAGAATCTGGTTCCCAGGTCAACTTCAACGTGTCGAACCAGGGTGATAGGAGTTAGGGTCAGCGTTGCTCGAATGCTGCCATCTGCGAGACTCTCGTTGGTGATGCGGCAGTGATAGCCAAGTTGAATCAACGACTCAATGACGCCGTTTTGGTCCTCTTCCGACCAGTTTTGGCTCTCCTGCATTGTCGGGCGCAGAAAGCCGCGCACCACCTCTTCATCGTCGACAAGCTCACCTTCGAGAAGCCATGTGCTGAGCGGAGCTGGGCGGAATCCTTGTGGAGCTGGCGCCAAGGTCTCTGCTGGGGCGTCGACGGCGGGCTCTTCTGGTGGCGGCGCATTGACTGGGGAAGGTTGCGCCTGGGCGGTGTTCATCATCATGACCACAAACAACGGCACCAACGCAGCCAGCCCGCAGAAGCGGGGCGGCAGGAGCGATTGGGCAAAGGCGGGAAGGGCGACGGTCATGGAATCCAGTAGTCGCGAAGCGTAGCTCGGATTCGCCCCTGAGTAATGTCGTCGTCAGCCTCTTCGTTGAAGTAGGTTTGCAGAATATCGCCACCAAAACTGATCTGATCGTCGAAGCGGTAGTCAGTGCGCAAGTCCCAGTTCCAGCCGTTGAGCGAGCGCTCGATTTGCCCGACGAATTTCCATGAGCGAGTGAAGATCTTCTCGCCGTAGAAGCCAATGCTAGCGGTGCCGACCTGCAGACGGGCAACATCGAGCTTGGTTGCCTGCCGAAGCCTGTCCCCGATGATCGAAGAGAAGTAGTCGCCAGCGATGTCTTTGGTGACTTGGTCCAAGTAATCGAGGCTGTTGTCTGAGCCGCCTGTGGATTGGCTTGTGAACTCGCCTGGGCGTCCGCTCACAGCTTCGTCTCCAAGCAGGGAGCGCCGAACATCTTCTGGTGTGCGACCAACGAGAAGCAGCTGCATTGTCTGTTGCTTTGTGAGCCCGGCGCTTGTTCCCAAATCAAACTCCAGCTTGGAGATGGGGCCGCGAAGTCCAAGCTGCACAAGATGGTTTTGGCCATCGCTGCTCGTAAACTCGCCCTCGCTCTGAATGTCGATGTAGGGCGATTGGTAGGGAAACTCGAGGGCGGGAGAGAAGCTCACTGAGCCTGTGGTGTGTGTGAAGCGCACCCGAATCGCCTGGAACTTGAAGCTGCCCTGCGCCACGTTGATGACACCATCGATTCTCGGAGCCAGGGGTGTGCCCTCAATGCCCAGCTCGCCATTGAGCTCGATGTTCGCCACGTTGTTGTCCACGTAGAAGGCCCGACTCACCAATGCCAGCTTTAAGCTCGCATTGCCCAAGAGCGGCACGCTTTCAAAGATGGAAGTGTCGCTTCCGGTGGCGCGGGTGGGTTGCAGTGCGTCGAGTACCGGGTTGAAGCGCTGAATGTAACGCCCATCGGCAACCTCGATGCGGCCAGCAATCTCCAGGCCATCGGCGTCGCCCACCACTTCGAAACCGTTCAGATGCACCGCAAGCTCGAGCGTTTGTGGAATGCGAAACAGCAGGTCTCTTGTCGACACGCTTATGTCCACGTCTATCGGGGCCCATTCTTCAAGGCTGATGTTGCCCTTTAACTCGGTGATTTGCCCTTCGCCATCAACCGTTCCCTCAATGTCTTCAAACTCAATGAGCTGGTCGGTAAACCGCAAGACGCCAGAATTGAGCGCAATCTCGCGATGCACAGCTCGGGGAGTGAGAGATAGGGTGTTTCGATCGTTGAACTCAATGGTCCCATCAATATCAGGAGTAGAGCCGGTGCCAAGGAGTGCAACCGAGATGTTGGCGGAGCCAGAGGCCGCTGAGAATACTTCTGGTGCGGCGGCAAGGAGCATTGTGCCAGCAAGCTGCCCCTCGATGCGCATCGCCCAAAAGTCTGGCGCGAAGTTGTCGAGCGCAAGACCACCAGAGACGTGCAGCTCGGAGACCTCGTCTGAGAATTGGTCTGAGACCTTGATTCGTAGCCCGGTGAGCGAGAGCTGGCTATTGCTGAAGTCGATCTTGCCAGTGGGGATGGTGATGATGGCGTCTTGACCCGCAAGCTTGAGGAAAATGTCGCGCAGGTCCAGCACGCCAACGACTTTGGGGTCTTCAAACGTGCCCGCGAGCTTGATGCTGGCAGCCACCTGTCCATCCATCGCGTCGAATTGCTGACCAACAAAGGGCTCGAGTTGCTGCACCGCGACAACTCCTTGCATCGCAAAGTTCAGCTCGCTTGCCGTCGCGTCACCGCTGAGTGTGAAATCGCCCGTGGGGCCCGAGATGATTGCCTCTTCGGTAAAGCGCAAGACATCGCCGTCAAAGTTGAGCGCGAGTGGCGTCTTGTTGCTCAGACGCACAGGAGATGGACGTCCGTCTTCATCTTCGCGTGCCACTACGATGGCCGCTTCGCTGAGACTTGCCTGCATGGTGGGCTTGGTTTCCCCAAGCAAGTCTCCCTGAATGTCGATTTGCCCAGTAAACCAGCCCCGAACGCCGTGCTCTTCACTGAGCGTGGGCAGGAATCTATCAACTTCGAACCTGCGGACGTGGAGCGAAATCTCACTTTGATAGGGAGCCCGCGTGGTTAGAAGCCAGTCGAGGGTTACGCGTCCTTGCAGCACGTCGCCCGTAATGCGCACTTGCGATTCACCTACAGGCTCGATGGCGAGTTCCGTTGTGCCAAGGAAAGCCTTCTGAACCCACGATCGCAAGAGGGTCACTTGGCCGGTGATTGTTGGGGCGCTTGTGCTGCCACTCAGTTGAACTTCGGTGCTCAAAGCGCCACCTGCTGTGGTGCCGAGGCCGCTCCAACGAGCCAGCATGCTGTCGAGGGGTAAATCGCGCAGGCTAAAGATTCCTGAGAGATGTTCTGAACGATCGACGAGCGCTTCTAGGTGAAGGATGCCTCCCGCTTTGCGGGCGAGACTGCCCTCAATTCGCTTGTCGCCATTGCGTCGACTCTCGAAGACAATGGAGGTGTCGCTGTAGGGCTCTCCGGCCAAACTCCACTTGGATAGCTGGGCTTTGACCCGCAGTTCTGGGCGACGCACAGAGCCCGCGCCTGTGAGTTGTAGGTTGAGTCTGCCATCCAAGAACGCACCCACGATGGGCAACTTCGAGAGGTCGAGTCGAATGGCGTTTGCTGTGACATCGCGAAGCACAGGGAAGCGCCCAGCCAAGTTGACGCTGCCACTCGCTTCGACTTGGCCACCCATGGTTGCGCTCTCGGCGTTGCGGATGACAAGTTGGCTGCCGGCGTATTTTAGGCCCATGCGCAGCTTGTCGATGAATGGAAGGCCTTTGGCAACCAGTGCAGGGGCAGTGACGGCAGGATCGTCCATCTGTCCGCGAACGGTCACCCGCCCATTCACCCCACTGAGCGGCAGCTTGACCTTGAAGAGCCGCAGGTACTTCTGGGCGCGCGAGAGAGCCAGGTCAAACACCAGATCAATGTCGTTCTCCGAAGGATCGAGTGAGCCGTGTACTTTGTTGAGTGCAAGCCCTGGCAGATTGACTGTGACCCCTGGCGACTCTGCGGTGATTCGTGTGCCCTCGCGATACGCTAGGCCGGATACCTTGGCCTCTCCCAAGGTTAGCTCCAGTTCTTCGAGGCGCTGAAGGACCTCATTTCCCGATGCGACCAGCCGTCCAGAGAGTTTGCTGCCGCCAGCGACGGCTAAGAAGTCTTCTGGCATGTATGGGGCGAGTTCGATCGCCTCGGGAATCTCGATGTCGAGATCAAAGTGCAGAGGTTTGACGCTAAACAGAGCCTTGAGTTCCATGCGGCCTTCACCGCCTTTGACATGGGCGACGACGTCGGTCATGGAACCTGTGTCGGTTGCGGTATCCCAGCTTGGAACCGCGCTGTCGATCTGCAGCTCGAGTCTCTCTCGGTCTTCGCCCATAGGAATGTAGACCTCGAGGTTCTTGACCTCGGCACGGCCTTTGGGGGCGAGCATCGGGCCAGACATCCGCAAGCTGAGGCTCAGGTCATTGCCACCTGCCAGACCATCAGAAGCATCGCTAGCAATCTTCCCGGCCTGGCGCACATCCATTGCCAGCTTGAGCTCACCGCCAAAGACATCGATCCATGAATCGAGCATGGCGCCCTCAAGATCGAGCTCCATGCCGTCTTCGCCTTTCGCGCTGATCTTGTACAGAACATCGCGCGGCACAAGTTCTGCTGGCCATCGACTCGGTAGCTGACTGAGCTGATGGACTTCGATGTCGTGCAAGGCAATCGGCAACTCGTAGGCTGTCTCGCCAGCCTCATTTGTCGTCTTGTACCTTATGGTTGCGGACTTCGCTGTCGTCGCGATTCCCTCAACAGGAGCAAGGCTGTAGTAGAGCTTCGGCCCAAGTGGATCGGCGCCTCCGTGATACAGGTAACCGCTGCCAGTGATTCCATTGACCTCAATATGCGTATCTCCCTGGTCGAGAGTGAGGTCGACGCCTTCCGTAACTAAGAAGTTTTTTACATCGACAGTCGCTCGCGCAGCGGCGCTATAGCCTGTGCTAAAGCCTGGCGATCGCTTTGGGTAGAAAGCGGAGAGCAGGCTAATTACGTGCGTGTCGTATTCGTGAGCAGGGTAGGGCTCTCTGACTTGCACAAGAGTGACTGTGCCACCCTTGTCAAGAACCACATTGCGGAGCCGATAGTTGCCCGCGATCGCCGAGTGCACATTAATTTCCAGGGTGCCGCCCTTTGTATCGATGACTTTCGTCTCGTATTCGTCATACACTCGTAAGTCGTGTACATCCACCTTGATCCATCCGTCGCCAACGAGCGCGGTGAGCCCACCAAGGGGCCAATCGATCGATCCAACCTCAACGCGGCCACGAATGTTGCCCTCGAGTTTTCCCTCGACAAACTCGGCAAGTGCTGCACCATTGAACTTCACACGCGCCACAACAACGGCAGCTGTGAGCAAGAGGGCACCAACCAGGCACACATAAACCCACTTGCGGCGGGGCTTCCTCGCAGCGTTGGCCTTTGGGCCTTCTTTGCCTTGGGATGTCACAGTCTTATTCACTTCAAACTATCACGAGAGCGGCCCAGCGAAACGCTTTGAACCTTTGCTTTACCTTTGGGAATACGAGCGAGCACACACCTGTTGAGACACATAGAAGGAGCGGAACATGCATTTTGACGACGAAACACCTAGCCAAAAATCAGACTCTCAAAGCGGTCGGGAGATTGTGCCCTTGCGGCGCGAGGTGCCGATGATGGAGCGACAGCGCAATGCGCTCTTGGCGGGGGTGTTGAGTCTCGCTGGAGTGGCACTTGGTTTCGGACTAGGGCAGTTCGCATCGGCGAATTCCAACTCGGCTCCGACTGTGATCGTGCACACCAGTCCATATGGCGGGGCGACCTCACACTGTGCACCAGACAATGAGATGGTGACATGGCTTGGTGTGGCTGTGGAGAGCTCTGAAGGTTCGGAAGGAGCACTCATAACTGCGGTCTTCCCTGGATCGCCAGCAGCAGCTGCAGGTCTTGAAGCGGGAATGCAGATTGTGAGTCTTGGTGATGCACCTGTGCCGGGGGCTAGAGAGCTTATCCGTGAGGTGCGCAGCCACCATGCAGGTGAGCGCCTAACGATTCGAGTCAACGGCGTTAGCGGACGGGAGGCCCGCACCGTGGTGCTAGGACAGCTCTCGCCCACAGAGCTAGCGTACATGATGCCACCTCGCCGCTAGGTGCATTGCTGTAGCTGGCGGTTGCCATTGGCAGGTCTATGGCTAGCTACTACTGCTCACACTCAAGGCCAGAGTTCGACTGGCCGTCACGGATGGTGACACAGGTCGAGCCCAGCTGGGCGTCAGTCTCAAAGGTAATGACAATCTCGTCGCCCTCGATTGCGGGGAAGGGTGGAGTGTCCAGCACACTGCCATTACTCTCCGCTGTCGTGATGATTCCCTCACCAGCATCGCGATTGAAGACGTAGACCACAGCATCTGCAAACGACGGATCTGGGCCATAACGGAAGGTAGCGAATCCCTCCTCAGCGTCGAGCGTGAAGAAGACCTTCTCTGGTGATGGAGGTGGAATGGGGACCGAGGGGGTGACACAGGCCAAGTACCCAATCGCCAGGGCGACTAGGAGCGAGAGTCTATGTAGCCAGCTTGTCATCTCAAGGTCTTCCTATTGCAGTCCACATGCCGGCCGTGTTGACCAACTTCTAAGTACTTAGCATGGCAGTTTGCCAACTGAGTTGCCAGTTCGAATCGCGCGATGCCAACCAGGATGGCAGTTCTTTGTGTTCTTGCCCCGAAACGAAGAAAGGCCCAGCAGATGCCGAGCCTCTCGTTGCTGCGCACAGAGGTTAGGGAGTGCGCTTGACCTCTGAAGGCAAGAGAAACGAGACACCAATCCCCATAAACAGGTGATTGAGGAATCGGTTGTCATCTTCGGTCACTGCCAGGTCGGCATCAAAGTCAAGGCCTGATGGATTGTCCGTGAAGAGGTAGTCGCGAACAGTTAGGTCGAGCGCAATCCAATCGTTCAAGAACACGTGGATGCCGCCACCAAGGTAGAGTCCAGGCTTGAAGCCATCGTTGAGAACTGGGTCATCATTGGGGTTGTCATCAGGGAGGATGACCATTCCGTTGCTGTCCATGCCACCACTTGGCGTTGCGTCATTGCAAATCTGCGAGCTGCAATCACTTTTGAGTTGGGCAAATGAGATTCCGCCCTGGAAGTAGAAGTCAAAGTTCACAAAGAACTTTCCAAACGCAGCAAGCTTGCCATACCAAGGCGTCACTCCAACGTAGACCGCACCATGAAGGGGCATGCTGTTGAGGTGTGACTCAAACTCGCGCTTTGTGGGAGTTGGGTCCGCATCGGTGTTCATGGGGCTCGGATCATTCTCAGGCAGGTTGCTGAGGAGTTTGTCCGTGAGCCCCGTGTTGATGCTGGTTCCAAAGATGCCGACAGCACCGATGGAAAGCAGATCTGACATGTGATATTCGAGCTTCAGTCCGGCACCAAGGGTGTGACGGAAGTCGGAGTTGATCGTCGACTCGGAGGCCAAGCCAACTTCAAAGCGCTTCTTGACAAGAAGAAGTCGGTGGCGAACGGCTGGAACACCATCGAGGGCGCCCTTGCGCTCTGCATGTGCATCGGCCGGTGCCACTGCAGCGACGCCGGCGGCGAGGAGGGCACCAAGCCCAAATGTGCAGAGACGTCTTGCAGCACTGCTGCCAGAGATAGCGGAGGTTTCGTTCTTCATAGCGTGACTCGTTGTTACGTTGCTCATGAGGCGCCCTAGCGGAAGGTTGTGTAGTCGAAGGACATTGGGAACCAGATGCTCACACCGGCTTGAAACATGATGTTGTTAATGAGAGCAGTGTCTGCCTCTTCCATCGCAATGTCACCACTGGGCTCAGTGCGCCCAGCAGCTTCAAACTTGTCGACAAAGATGTAGTCGCGAATGCCGAGGTTGACCGTGATGAATCGGTTGAGGAAGAAGCGCATGCTCGCGCCCACGTTTGGTGTAATGAGGTTGTTCTTGAAGGGCTGCAACGCTGGGTCTCGAGGAAGCACTTCGGACTGCGTGAAGCCAACACCCGCTGTAAGCGCGGTCTCCCAAGAAATGATGTGCTCATCGAGCACTGCGAACTTTCCGTAGATTGGGATGTAGTGGAAGTTGAGCGCCGCACCGAAGTTGTACTTGTTGACGGTGGGCAGGCGGCGAGCCTGACGTGCCACCAGGTCAAAGGGCTCGCGAAGGCTCTTTACGTAGTACTGACCTTCGAGACCGACGGCCAGAACATCCGTGAGGTAGTAGTTGAAGGCACCCGAGAAGGCGAAGTGACGAATGATGTTGTCATTCATGGTCACACCCCAGCTTGGGATCAATTCGAAGCGGTTGACCTTGAGGAATGGCTTCCGAACCACAACCACGATGTCTTGCCACGAGACCTTCTCAACATCATCAGAAAGAACGTTGCCACCCTTGTTGGAATCACCATCAGGATCGAGCTCAGGCTCAGGCTCATCTGGCTCGGGTAGATCCGGCTCCGGTTCTTCGTCGCCGAGGTCTCCTTCGACTTCGCCCTCTTCGTCGAAGGTCATTTCCGGATCTTCGGCTTCTTCCTCATCGAAAGTCATCTCGGGCTCTTCATCAGGCTGTGCAAAGGCGACCTGTGAGGGCATCGAGATGGTGATCAATGCCGCAGCAAAGAGCGAGGAAAAAAGGGTTGATGACATCAGTGTATTGAAACGTCTCATGCTAGATACTCCCGTATCGGGGCGGGCTCTGGAATTGTCGTAGAGAAACTGGCGAGTAAAATTGGCTGGCCTGAAAACCCGCCGCTTGGTAAAACTCTATAGATTCCGTGGAGTTATGCCTGTTTTGAGAGGCTCGCGGACTATAGCACGGTGATTTGGGCCGCATCAAGGCACGGCAGGTAGCTTTCACATCCAGTCGTTTTCCGTGTAGCGGATTCATGATCGTTGCTCCTCAGCCTTCGCATGAGGACTGTCTTGGTAGAGGGCGGCAACGAAGGTCTCAGGAGCAAAGGGACGAAGATCATCCACCTGCTCACCGATGCCAATGTAGCGAATTGGAACCCCCATCTCGTCAGAGATACCGAGCACCACTCCGCCCTTGGCAGTGCCATCGAGCTTGGTGAGCACGATGCCTGTGACATGCATAGCGGCCTTGAAGTGAACGGCCTGCTGAATGGCGTTTTGTCCTGTTGTGGAGTCAAGCACCAACCAGGTCTCGTGCGGGCAACCGGGCATGGCTTTCTCACAAACACGGCCGACCTTTTTGAGCTCTTCCATAAGCTCGACCTTGGTGTGAAGACGTCCTGCGGTATCGCAAATCACCACATCGTATTCGTCTTCACGGCCCCGCTTGATGGCCTCGAAAATCACCGAGGAAGGATCTTGGCCGTCCTTGCCTCGCACAACTGTGGCGCCAGCTCGCTCTCCCCAGACTTGGAGTTGTTCCACGGCGGCTGCGCGGAATGTGTCGCCAGCGGCGAGAAGGACTTTCTTGCCTTCTGATTGCAACTTGGCAGCGAGCTTGCCAATGGTGGTCGTTTTGCCCGCTCCATTGACGCCCAAGACAAGAAGCACGAAGGGGCTTTGGCTCGAGTAGTCGATCTCTGGCGCTTCGATGTCGAGAATCTTCACAGACTCTTCCTGGAGCATATTCCAAACGATGGATGGATCGTCAAGCTCGGTCTTTGTGAGCTCGCTCTTGATGGCGTCAAGAAGGCGATTGGCCGTCTTTGGACCGATATCTGCCGTGAAAAGCACTTCTTCTAATTCATCCAGAAGGGAATCGTCGATCTTCTTGCGGGCAAAGAGCTTGCCCAGCCTGGAGACAAAGCCCGTTGAGCGCGTTTTGGCGAGACCTTCTCCAAGCCGCCGAGCCTCGTCATTGTCGTCATCTTGCTCTTGCTCATCAGTGGTGTCGGACTTGTCATCCTGTTCACTGCCAGTGGCCGGCTCGTCAGCTTTCTGTGTGTGTGCGTCGGACTTTTCTGCAGATTCGCCTGAAGTGAGCTTGCGCCGCCCGCTGGTCTTGCCGTCTCCGAGAGCTGAGCGCATCGAGGCGCGGCGGATTCCAAAGACCACCAAGGCGGTGGCCGCGAACGCTATAAGTAGTGTGACGATTTCCTCGCCTGAGACCGGCATCGGCGGAGTTATAGTCCGCTATCGCCCAAGGATCTATGGGCTAAGGGGCCGGCCTGGCTGTTCTTTGATCAAGGGCAGGCGCTCTTCGACAACGTCGGGGCGCTGATTTGCGAAGGCCTGGACCAAGGTCCGAGCCGTCTCAAGCACCTCTTCATGGGGATTGCGCTGCGAAAAGAAGCTCTCCTCGACAAAATCTGTCAGTGCTGCCAGTTCTGTATTGGGGTTTGACCGGCGTACGTGATCCAGGATTTGTCTGGGTGTCCAGATCCCCCAAAGCTTGGGATCGGGGAGCCGGGGGCGCAGTGCGTCTTTGTAGAGCATGAAGATCTTCTCGCGGACAGGAAGAAGATCGATTGTGGTGTTGTGGTACTCGCCGCGATGGGGAATCTCCACCCGGAACTCCTCACTGACAAAGCCCTCAGCGGTGATGCGAACTTGGTGCTCTCCTGCCTTAAGGACCGCTGTTCGAAACTCGCCCTTGGCATTGGTTTGCGAAACCTGCGCGGGAGTTCCGCTAACCGCGATGTGCGCCAATGCGATGACTTCTTGGGTCATCACGTTTCGCACCTTGCCCTGGATATCTTGGTGGTGTGCCTTGCGCAAGGTGCTTGTCAGTTTTGAACGACTCGTCACCAGACCCGTTTTGGGCAAGGCTTCGACCATGTCATCGGGTTGGGGCTGGTCCATGTCATCACCCTTGTCCGACCGTCTCCAGCGCTCCCAAGGGCGCGCCCGTAAGCCGATGAAGCTGAGGAGGCCGAGCCCAGTAATGGCAAAGGCGGCGAGGGCAAGCGACATGGAAATCGGTTTGCGCTCTCCGATTGCGATGGTGATCGGGGGCGACTTTGTTGAAGCCTTCCAAGACTCTGTTGGTCGGTAGACCGCTTGTAGCGCAATTGCTGGCCCACTCCCGAGTTCCTCACTGTCAATGGTTAGGAGAAAGTCGCCACGTTCATCGGTCTTGGTGCTGCCGATTCGCTGGCTCTGGACTTCGAGGCTAATCACGGCTTGGGCAATGGGATCGCCCCGACCATTTTCTAGTCGCCCCGAGGTGCGCACCAACTCACCAAAGGAGAAATCACTTCCTTCCGACCGGAGACTCAAAGAGCTTGAAGAGGTGATCTGAAAGAGACTCTGGACCGTGGCAGCATCGTGATTCTGATCGCCTGCAAAGCGCACTTCGATTCGCTTGCGCCCCGCTTCGCCAAGCTGCTCTTGGGGGACAAGAACCACTGCTTCACCGCGGTTGGTCTGAGGGCGGCCGATGGAGCGCAATTCCTCGCCGATGTCGGCTAAGAAAACTTCTACCTGCAATCCATCGACAGGCCGCTCATCGCTTGTGGCGAGAATCTTGAGTTCGAGTTCCGTTGCTGTGTCGGGCAGGGTGACGGGCATATCGAGACGCAGCTCGAGGGGGCGCCTCTCAATGTCGAAGTCGGCCATCTCAAGATGGGCAGAGTCAAAGAACCGGCTTTCATCAACGTCGACGCTCAACACATGCTCACCCTCAGTGCCAGCAAAGCGTTGATAGAAATAGCCACTGCCATCGGTGAGCAGCGTGACCCAACGCTCGTCGTACTGCAGGCGCATGCTCAGGTAGGGAGCGCCCTCGCCGTCTGCGCGTTGGATGAGCCGTCCGCGGATCTCGACGCTGGTCCCCACACGGCGAATCGGATCGAGCTGGATGTCGAGCCGATCCCGGAGGACAAGCTCTGGCGCCGCCTTGAGGGAACGGTGAGAAGTCACCAGCATTAGTGCCAACAGGCAGAAAATACTCAGGACTCGCCTCACTCTGAGAGGTATAGCACGGGTTGTTTGTGCGCTCATTGTCAGCCCGATCTGGCAAGGTGCTCCGGCCTTTAGGAAACGCGGGATCTCCGCAGCTGTGAGTCATGTTCAACTCTCACAGTCTAGCCAGCAGGCGCCACCAACTCATGCGTATCAAACGAATCGAAGTCCTCGGGTTCAAGTCCTTCTGCGATCGCGCCGTGCTCAATTTCGGCGAGCCTATCGTTGGTGTCGTTGGGCCCAATGGTTGTGGCAAGTCCAACATCGTCGACGCCATCCGATGGTGCATGGGTGAGCAGTCGGCCAAGAACCTGCGCGGGCAGGCCATGGGCGATGTCATCTTCGCTGGCTCCGATACGCGCGGTCCGGCTGGCATGGCCGAAGTGAGCCTCACCTTTGAAGACGTTGGTTTCTCGCATGAGACGCTCAAGTCAGCGCTCGATGATGAAGAGGCACTGGCGGATTCCACGTCCACGCCCGCAGATGAGGAAGTCGAAGCAGTCTCAGCGGATCCATCCTCCGAGGAGCGGAACACTGCGGCCGATGTTGCTGCCGATAAGGCTGCGATGGCAAAGCTCGCCGAGCAGGCAGCACAGGCTCGTGAAGAGGCCGGCGAAACGCAAGCCGCCGCACAACCAACGGCTGATCCGAATTCTTCTGAAGTCATTGCTGAGGCTGGAGCCGACGAGACCGAGGCTTCAGAGCCTGCCAAGGAAGTGGATCCCTATCAGGCCACAAAGGATGCCGCTCGAATTCTGGCCGACAAGCCGCCAGTCATCGACTACGCAAAGTACAGCGAAGTCACAATCACGCGACGGCTCTTCCGCGATGGCACGTCAAGCTACTTTCTCAATAAGACGCCGTGCCGGCTTCGCGACATCACCGATTTCTTCCTCGGGTCAGGTGTGGGCACCAAGGCGTACTCGATTATCGAGCAGGGCCGCATTGGGATGATCGTCTCAGCCAGAGCGGGCGATCGCCGCCACATCATCGAAGAGGCAGCTGGCATCACCAAATTCAAAACCAAGAAGCGGGCCGCCGAGCGCAAACTTGATCAAACGCGACAAAACTTGCTGCGCGTCTCCGATATCGTCGCAGAACTCGCCAAGCGTCTCGGTTCTCTGCGAAGACAGGCGCAAAAGGCTGAGCGCTATCGCCGCTACAAAGGGGAAGTAAAGGACATCGAGCTCTGGATGGCCTCGCACCGCTTTCTCGAGTTGCGCTCCGTCGAGCAGGTTCTCCGTGAGGATCTTGCAGAACTCACCAAGACGCTCGAAGAAGTCCGCCTTGAGCTTGAGGCCAAGGATGCGAAAGTCATCTCAGAACGCTCTGAACTCTCGATTGAAGAGCGGCGCTTGACCGAGCTGCAAGAGAGGATCTTCGAAATCGAAAACCGCGTTCGCCTCTCCGAGAGCAAGATCGAATTTCAAACCCGCGAAGCTGGCCAGCTCGATGTTCGTTGCACGGCGGCCCGCGAGGAGATCGAGCGCCTCAAAGAGCAGAGTGCGATTGAGCGGAGCGACCTCGAAGCACAGCAGAAGGAATTTGCTGCCATCGAAGTCGAAGTGGCGTCAGAAGGCAGTGGTGCCGAGGAGCGGGAGCAGGCGCTACAAGAGGCGCGAGAGGGGGCAAATGAAGCGAAGCAAAAGCTCGATGACGCTCGTGAAATGCTCAGCAAGGCGCGAGCAGATGTCGCTCGTTCTGAGAGCAGCCAGCAATCGATTGGCGGTCGTGTAAGTGATGCTCGTGGGAGGCTCGAGCGTTTGCTCGAAGAAACCCGAGGAATGGATGAGCGAGTTGCGGAGCGTGAAGCGACGAGCAAGGGGCTAAAGGAACAGCTCGCCACCCTCGTGCAGACCCGGCTTGACCTCGGCAACAAATCAGAAGAGTTCGCAGCCCGCAAAGCCGATCTCGACGAGAAGGTCTGTCTCTGTGAAGCAGAAGTTGAGACTCTTCGCACCGAGGTTCATCGGCGCAAATCGCGCCTGCAAAGCCTCAAAGAAATTCACGACAAGTATGAGGGCTTTGCGCGCGGCACTCGAGCTGTCATGCAGCACGCTGGCGATCTCGCACAGCCCGAGGAATATGAGATCCGCGGCCTTGTCGCCGATGTTGTCAACGCCCCCGAGAATCTCGAAATCGCCGTGGAGGCTGCGCTGGGTGACAAGCTCGGCGGCATCTTGGTGAACAAGGCCGAAGTGGGTGTTCGTGCGATTGAGTACCTCAAAGAGACCTCGGCTGGGCGTTCGGCGTTTGTGCCATTTATGGTGCCAGTTGCGGGCAACGGTGGCGGCATTGCCTACGAAGATCGCAGCGGGCAGCAAGCTGCGCTAAGCGGTGAGGGCGTGCTTGGCGCGATGGTCGACTTGGTGACCTTTGAAGACGACTACCGCGAGGTGGCGAGCAATCTCCTTGGGCAGATGACAGTTGTCGAGACGCTTTCAAAAGCTCTTGAGCTGCGTGCCCTTGGGGTGACCCAAACTCTCGTCACGCTCGATGGCGACATCGTCGATGCGCGTGGTGTGGTTGCTGGTGGCTCGCGGGATTCGCAAGGAGCCAGTGTTCTCGCCCAGAAGCGCGAGATTCGTGAGCTTGAAGAAATCGTCGAGTCTCTCGAGAGAGATCTCACTGAAGCTACTGCAACGTTTGTCTCGACGAAGAGCGAGCTCACCAAGGTAACGAAGGCTATTGAAGGACTGCGTAACGATCGCCACGACGGTGAGCTGGCCATTACCGCTCGCGAGCGGGACCTTAGTGGAGCACAGACAGAGCTCGAAGGGCTTCGCGAGCGCCAGGCGCGGCTCAATAGCGAGCAGCTGGAGCTTGAAGATCGAGTGGGCGCATTGGAGCACGAGGCCCGTATCATGCTTGAGCTTCACCAGACCGCGAGTGCGGATATGGGGCGGCTTGAGAGTGAGCAGCTTGGGTATGTGGAGGAAGTCCAGAAGGCCCAAGAGCTTGTCGACGAACGAGCCATGATTGCCACCGAGGCACGGGTTCGAGTCGCGCAAATCGGCGAAAAGCGGGCATCCCTTGAAGCTGGGATTTTGCGACTGCAGAAGAGTCAGGAGGTTTTGGCAACGCGAGTTGCATCCCTCACCGAGGCAATTGACGCTGACAGCAAGCGCAGTGAAGAGCTGCGTGCGGAGAGTAACGTTCTTTCAGAAGAACTTGTAGGCCTTCGCGAGGAGCGCACTGTGGAGAGTGCAAGCCTTGATGAGGGCCGCCGCGAGTATGGCCGGCGCAACGCAGACATCCAGAGCGATGAAGTCTTGGTGCGCGAGCTGCGAGCGCAGTCAGAGAAGCTCGCCAAGAGTTGCTCAGAACGCGACGTCAGTCTCGGCAACATCGGCAGCGACCGCCGGCATCTTGAAGAGAGCATCGAAGATCGCTATCACATTGGTCTGCCGAAGATTGTCACCGAGTACCACTTGCGCGCTCCCGTGACTGAGGACGATGAAGAGCGTCTAACGCAGCGCAGACGGGTCATCGAACGTATGGGTTCGGATATCAATCTCACAGCAATCGAAGAGTTCCAAACCCTCTCCGAGCGGCACGACTTTCTCGCGACGCAACAGGTCGACTTGGATAGCGCTGTGACCCAACTGGAAGACGCCATCCAAAAGATCAACAAGACTTCTCGTCGTCTGTTCAAGGAGACCTTTCACCTCATCAATAACAAGTTTATGGAGATGTTTCCGCAGCTCTTCCGCGGAGGACGTGCGCGTCTCCAGCTCACCGGAGGCGAGGATGTCGATATTCTGGAAGCGGGCGTGGAGATTCACGCGCAGCCTCCGGGCAAGAAAAACACGACGGTCGATCAACTCTCTGGTGGCGAGAAGGCGCTCACCGCAGTGGCCTTGTTGTTCTCGATTTTCCTCATTAAGCCTTCACCGTTCTGCTTGCTCGACGAGGTCGACGCGCCGCTCGATGAAGCCAACGTGGATCGCTACAACGAGATCTTGCGGGCCATGACTGACCATTCACAGTTCATTGTGATTACCCACAATAAGCGAACCATGTCAGTGGCAGATCGGCTCTATGGCGTCACCATGCAAGAGCCTGGCGTATCAAAACTGGTGACTGTGAACCTGCAAAAGGTCGACGACAAAATCCGCGCTGCGTAATCGCATTCCTGGGCTCTTGCTGCAGGTCTCGCTCCGTAGACTAAGGGACTCAAGCCAAGACCTCCTATGGGGCAAGAATCACTTCGGCGCCTGAGGAACTACATGAGGCGGAAGCGCCCGTTGGCAAAGAGTCGCTCGACCTTCCAGCGTCGTTTGTGGCGTCGTAGAGAGCGCCGCTTCCCACATCGCCGCTTCCCACTGGGCATTCGTGAGCTTCATCCCAAACGTAGATCACGAATCGGCGCCTGCGTCGATCGTTTTACTGGAAAGCGATCGAATAACGCGAGGTTAGCTCGGCGGGGGTATGGGATAGGCTCTAGCTAATTTCTGGTGTGGAACACCAGACCACAGCGCCGAAGGCACGAAACACCACGCTTGCTCGCAAGCGTTAGCTAGTTTTTGTCCCTAGCGGGACGGAAACTAGCTAGAGCTTGCCGCGGCGCAAGGTCGCGCGGGCCCGTGCAATCTTGGAGAGCACATGGGCAGGGCTCTCTTCCCGCCGCACGGCAATGAGCGGCACCCCGTTCAAGCGCAAGAGCTGCGTGGCTCGGGCGATTTGCAGCGACTGCTCTCGGTCCAAGACATCTTCGACCATCCACCGCGTCTGTTGCTTACCCGAGGTGGGGTGTGCTCGCTTTGACAACACTGGGGCCAGCGCGACAACTTGGCGACCACCTCGTCTCGCCCTGGTGAGTTCGCCCAGCTTTCGATTTGGGTCTTCCATCATGCCACCAAGGTCGGTGACAAGAATCGTACTATCGGCGCGCGGTCCGATTGCTACTTGGTGGATGGCAGAGGCGAGGCCTTCTGCCCTGCGCCCAACTTCGTGGTACCGCCGATACGGCAACTCCACGCCGCGAAGGCGCGCAAAGCGGCGCAGTTTGTCCATCAGCAGCATCGGACTCTTGGCCAGTTGCTTCTTCCATGGAAATGGGTCGACATGATGTTTGCTATTCGACTTGCGCGCTTTCGCGCGGGCTCTTGCCGTGCCTGCTTTGAGCATCGCTGTCACGACTCGGTCCAGGGCCTTTAAGTCATACAGCTCGCCCTTTGGGCCTGCCTGGATATGTTCCCAGGCAGGAGAATCGAGGGCAGGGGCTCGGCTTATGCGCATATCAACCGCCTCTTGGTGCAAGAGGTAGTTGGAAATTGCGGCGACCAGTTCCGAGTTGGTTAGGTCGGTGAGGTCTTCATCCACGATGCCATTGACCTCCACCAAGCGATCTGCGAGTTGCAAGAACTGTTGACGTCCCTCGCCAGGCGGAAGTTGTGAGTAGACCCGGGTATCAAACGTGACGAGCCCCACTCGGTCGCCAGCATCAAGGGCCGAGCGGGCAAGGCTGGCCACTAGGTCGATGCCATGATCGAGTTTCCGATGTCCCAAAGGCCCCTCGCGCATGTCGCCACCGATGTCGAGCAAGAACTGGTGTGTGAGCACAATCTCGCTCTCAAGGTCTCGCACCATGAGCTTGCGATGCTTCGCTGTGGCCTTCCAAGCGATGTTCTTGAATGGGTCGCCGTGCTGGTGCTCTCGAAGCTCTCGAAGCTCGCCTGCGAGACCGCGTCGCTTTACTTGGTGCAGGCCTTGTCGCTGATGCGATGCACCGCCTTGTCGTTGTTGGGTGCTCGCGGTTGCGAGCTGGCTGTGGCGAGGGAAGACCTTCAGCGGAAGTGGATTGGGAAAGTAGGCCTTGAGTGTGAAGAGACCGAGGATATCGCCGAAGTGCAGAGCCGCTCCGTGAAGTACGTGGTAGCCCGGTTCGCGGACGTGCAGGACTCCTTCAACATTGACTTGCATGCCAGCGGACATAAAGGCTTCCAGTCCCTCTGGTGGCTCGATCGCGCTGCCACAAAGCACTTCAATGCGAAGAACTCTTAGTCCGCGAGCACCGTGGTTGCGCAGGGCAATCTGCAGCGGAAGAGCTTGATCAACGTTGAGCGCTCCCCCCGCGACCTCGTTGGTTGGCATCCACCAGCTAATCTCAACCTTGCGGCGCCTCAAGAGAATCGCCGCCGGATAGAACCAAAGGTAAGCGGAGAAGAAACTGGCGATGACGACGCCACCCATTGCAACGAGCGGTGCGGTGCCACTGAGGGCGCCAACCAACATGAAGGAGGCGGCACTGGCGAGGATGAGTTTTCCTCGTTTTGCAAGCGATGGGGTCAACGTCTTGAAAGATTAGCGACGCACGTGTTTGTACGCCACGCGTTCGAGGGCTTCTGCAACCACACCGGTGGCGTGAATGCCCTCGAGCTCGGCGTCTGGAGTAAGAATAATTCTGTGTCCAAGGACCATTGGTGCTAGCTCTTTGACATCGTCTGGCAGCACGTAGTCACGGGCTTTGAGCAGTGCTAGGGCCTTGCTCGCTTTAAGCAGTGCGAGCGCTGCGCGAGGCGATGCTCCCAGGTACACCTGCTGGTGGTCCCGGCTAAAGTGACCTAGGGATAGGATGTAGTCGAAGATTTCCTCGGCAACGTGGACTTGGTCCGCCAGATCTTGAAGGCGTATGACGTCCTCGGGGCTCATGACTGGATTTATGGGAGCAAGCGTCTGGTTGTAGGTTCCAAGCATGCGTCTCTCATTACTGGGGGAGGGGTAGTGCATGTGGAGCTTGAGGAGAAACCGGTCCACTTGGGCGTCGGGCAATGGATAGGTACCTTCGTGTTCGATCGGGTTTTGTGTCGCAAGCACCATGAAAGGGTTGCTCAGCGCGCGGGTCTCACCTTCGATGGTTACCTGACCTTCCTGCATCGCTTCCAAGAGTGCACTCTGAGTCTTGGCTGGTGCCCGATTGATTTCATCGCCGAGCAAGATGTTCGTGAAGACCGGGCCCTCTCGCAGCTCAAACTGGTTTGTGCGCATGTCGAGAACGGTTGTTCCGGTGATGTCGGAGGGCAACAAGTCGGGAGTGAACTGCACACGCTTGTAGGAGCAGCCAAGAGTTGCGGCGAACGCCTTTACCAAGGTTGTCTTGGCGACACCGGGCACTCCCTCAATGAGCACGTGTCCACGTGCAACCAGCGCTGTCATTAGAGATTGCACCAGCGCTGGGGGGCCGATGTACGCCTTGGCAACTTCGTCTTGCACAGTCTGGTGTATTTGACTCACCTGCGCGAGCAGGTTGCCGGGGATTTCTTGTTGTGTAGTTGCCATGGATACTCTTGGTTGGTGGGCTTAGCTTGGACGGTGCCCAAGGGTCTCAAAGAACGTTTCCGCTCGCTTGTGTAGCTGTTCGAATTCGCGCAGGCCGACAAAACGCGGTTGCCAATGCGCCGCAGCTTGCGCGCGTTGCGGAATGCTCCGCAGGCGCGGCAAGAGGTCGCCAAGGGCGCGGGATGCCCCCTCTCCACACTGGGCGAGGACCAGCGCTTTGAGGTCGGGCTCGGAGAGCAGGTAGAGCGGATCGGGTTCGCCGGTTGCGAGCTCTAGGGCTGCGTTTACGTTGTCTCTTGCGATGGCCGCCGGCAACAAGAAGCTGGTTCGCGCCCCCGCGTGAGAATAGTTCTCAACGATATCCGTAGGAGGTGCTGCGCTTGGCCCTGACGTTGCCCGTGTCCATGCACCATCGAGGGGCTTGTGGCGCGCTTGAGGCACAACAAAGAACACAAAGATGGCGAGAGCCAAGGCTGCAATTATGGTGGCGATACGCAGGCTCTGGGCCTTAAATACCCAGGTGTTCAAGTCGTCGAGCCAACCATTTGCGCGTGCGACGTTTGCTGATACCGAGCCCCGCAGAGTGCCATCGTCGTACCGATTTCGCGGCTCACCAGCCAGAGTCACAGCGCCGCTCAAAACGATAAGACGATCGCTTTCTCCCGGGCGAATGAGATAGCGCAAAAGGTTAATGCCAAACTGCAGATTGCCTTCAAACTGCAGCATCCGGTTGATGAGAACGCTTGGGTCGGCCAGCGCCACATAGCGGCCAAGCCCAAGTTCGGCCGCTGCGACGACAGCTTCTCCGCTCGCAAACGAGAAGATGCTCTGCATGCCCTCCAGGTTCGAAAGTGCGGAAGGGTGATTTGTTGTGAGAGCCACGACTCCTGCGCTTAGTGGGTGCGTGCCCGATGGTGTCGCGATGGGAGTGAAAACCTGGTCGTCCTGATACTTCGCCGCGCGAAACTGCTGGCTGCGCCGACCACCGAGTTGGGACAGAATCTGGTCGCCGGTACCAAAATCGTCCGCGATGAGCACACGGCCACCGTTGCGGATAAAGGAGACCACTTTCACTGGGTCGACAAAGTTTGTTGGATAGATGAGAACGAGCACATCATTACTGTCGAGTTCTTCCCAATCTATCGAGTTGCGCTCTATGACGTTGAGCCCCTCGCCTGCGGCCAGCGCGGCCCACGTCGAGAGGCCGTTCCACGCCTTGCGTCCGGTGCTGTAGTCGCCTTCCTGTGTCAAATCCTCGGTGTCTGTCTGCGCCCACGCGGCAGCAGGAATCACGACGCTCAAGAAGAGCAGAAGCATTGAAATGGTGTAGCGCACCTAGAACATCTCCTCTCGCAACTCGTGGGCAACCGAACGCAGAAGATCCGTGGTTGTGCCAAGATTGAGCGGAGGCTTGCAGGCCAAGAGCACAAAGTATTTGTCTCCGAGTTGTTCTGCTACCAGGTCCAGGCCGCCATAGTGCATCGAGACCCATTGCACGTCACCGAAGTGGAACGTGTGCATCGCACTGCGCACATGGTTGACCAAGATTCCCACATGAGCGGTGAGGAACGCCCAGTCGTCCGAGTCCCACGCAGTCCATGCGTCGATGAGTTCGCCATCACCCGCGGCCAGTGCGCCACCAATCGCACCTGGAACCCCAGTGGCTGCCTGTCTAAGGATTTCTCTGAAGGGCGTTGACACTACTTTGGCGCTCCCAAAGGCAGTGGGGCGCTTCCAATCACAGGGGCGCTCTCGGGAATGCGCTCCGAGTGCGTGGTGATGGTTCTGGTCTTTGCAAACGGCTCGTACCAGTCCTCGAACATTGCGGTGCGGCTCGATTCGTAGATCGGGACTCGAAAGAGGGCATCGCGCAACTCGGCCTCGGCCTCTTTGAACGTTGTCGACTTTGCAAGCGAGATCTGTGTGATGAGAATTAGGTCGAGACCAAACTGGCTGTACACCGGTGGCACTACAAGACCGGCTTCTTCGGGGCCAAAGACCGGTTCCTTGTACACATCAAGGTAGCCACTCTTGGGACGCATGGTAAAGGTGTTGAGCTTGAGCTTGTGCACACCTGCATTCACATAGTGCGGCTCCCAGCACAGCTCGAAGAGGTCGTTCTTCTCAAGTCCTCGCTGGTCTCGGAGTTTTTCGTAGACGCTTTGGAGAAAGGCAAGGCCAGTCTTGTACTCGTTGCTGTCGGGCCCCTGCTCAGCGGTGAGTGGTACGCGACAAAACACGATGTTTCGCAGCTCGGGGTGGTTGTATCGGGGGACCTGCACTTGATCCCAAAGCCGCTTGACCAGGTCTTCGGGAATGTCTTCGGGGCCCCGGATGTTGTAGCGATCTTCGATGAAGGCCCGGACCATCTCTCGCTTTGCTGCACTTTGAACATCCTGATCCTTGTTGTAATCGGCGGCCCAGGCAGCCTGTGCTAGGAGCTCAAAATCGATGCATTCCTGGAGCGCTTTCTCGGCAGTCAGGCTGTGCCCCTCCGCTTGGATGCGCACGCAACTGGCAAACACTGGGCGGCCATTCACGGTGGCAACGACTTCATTGCCGGCAGCTTCCGCTACCATGGCTTCAACGCGCCATTGTCGCGATGTTCGTTCTTGCGACGAATTGCTGTCAGAGCCACATCCCGCGGTAAGTACCGCAAGTGCGGCCCAAAGCGTACAACGCACCAGGGACTAGTCCTTTTGTGCCAACGCCAGTCGGGCCATTTCCTTGCCCACGGCAATCACGGCCAAGCCGATGAACATGAGAATGAGTGAGGCCACGTAGTCACGACGCTTGAGGTAGTCAATGCACTCAAGGAAGAAGAGTAGGGACCCACCAATGAGCAGGATTGAAAGCACTTCGAAAAAGTAATTGCGCACAGTTTTATAGGCTTGATCTGGATTTGTAGGCTTGATCTGGAGAAGAGAGTCTTAGCGGCTCCACACAAACCATAAGGCCATGAGGGCTAGGGCGACGAGGCCGCAAAGGTAGAAGAGGAGTCTTGGGTGTTGGTGCTGAGCATGAGAGCGAACCTCCGAGAGTTCCCGTCGAAGTAGCTTGTCACCTCTGCGGTGGCCTTCGAGTGGAGCGACGAAGAAACGAGCCAGCATTAGAAGCCAGGTTGCCACGGCAAGTACATTGAGCAAGGTCGTGAACGTCGCGACCCGGCCTGAGTAACTCTCGCCAAGAGCCAAGGCTCCACTCTTGTCGAAGTTGATGTGATAGAGGAGCGCCAATGGGTAGACCAGGCTCAGGAGCGCGAGCATGGCGTAGAGGCGGTTGCGACGCTTCCACCTTGGCGCGATAGGATCTTGGGAGGACTTGAGTGGGCGGCGCGCCTTTGGGGCGGGTGGCTCTCGAAACGAGGTGAGGGTGGAGGCGCCAGCCAAGAATGCGACGAGCCCGATGGCGACGATGGCCATCCGAACCGGTCCGTAGAGTTGTTGGGATGCGATGCTTGGAGCCAGCGCAATTGGGACGAGCAAGGCGCTTGGGAAGGCAAAGAGGAGGATGGTCTCGTTACGAGTTCTTAGCCCAGCCAAGAGCAGCGGGAGCGGCAACAGCAGCGTGGCGATGGCCAGTGGTGCGGATGCTGCCTGGCTTCCAAAGGCACCCACCACAAGGCCGGGAGCAAGAACGAGCGAAATCCACAGATTCACTCCAAGGGCGAGCGCGATAGCCTGGGCAAAGGCATGCCACCGGTCGTACCTAACCCCAATCACCCTGCTAGCGTAGCGCGTTTGAGCGGTAAACGCAGGGCTTGGAGCTGGAGGCCTTTTGGACATTGAGCAATGACGTCTTTTGAGGACATTTCGCGCCCCATCATGGTAAAGACCCGCTCCGATGGCAGAAGTTGCAAGGCGTTCCTTAGTTGTAGCGATTGATGGCCCAGCGGGCGCAGGCAAGTCGACAGTTTCCAAACGCCTCACAGGAGCTTTGGGATACCGACTGCTTGACACGGGCGCGCTCTATCGCTGTGTGGCTCTTTTGGCGCAACGGAGCTCTGTGGAGTGGACAGATGAAGCCGCTTTGGCCAAACTGGCTGGCTCACTGAAGGTGAATTTTCGCCTTGAAGGGGAGATCAATCGGCTGGAGGTATCAGGGGAGGACCTCACGGATGCGATTCGCAAGCCCGACATCTCAACAGGTGCATCGATGGTCTCGTCGCTCCCCGAAGTGCGCCAGGCATTGCTCGACCTGCAGCGTGGGCTCGGTGCCGAGGGCGGAGTCGTTGTGGAGGGCCGCGATGTTGGCACGGTGGTCTTCCCGAACGCCGAGGCAAAGTTCTACCTGACGGCCTCGGACGAGGTTCGCGCGCAGCGGCGCTATGATGAGCTGTGCGCCAACGGTGAGACGGTGGATTTCGAGAGCACCCTTCGGGAGATGCAAGAACGCGATGAGCGCGATTCAAGTCGTGCTGTTGCACCCCTCACGCAGGCCGATGACGCAGTCCTGGTTGACTCCTCAGAGCGCTCGTTGGATGAGGTCGTCCAAGAGATGCTGGACGTTGTCCGAGATCGGGAATCACGTCCCGCGAGCTAGCGTGCCATTTCGGAGCGCAATCTCTGCTGTGGCCTCGGAATTGGTTGACAAAGGCTTTGCCGCGGGTGTACCCGTGGCCCCGTAGCGGGATTCTCCGCCATTTTTCTTCAACACTTTAGCGCACAAGCAGTAGTAATTAAGGATGACCACTATGGTTGATGTCGATGAACAAATGACTGGCGAAGATTCTTTCGCCGCGATGTTCGAAGAGTCTCTCAAAGGAGACGAAATTAAAGAGGGCGAAATTGTTCGCGGAACTGTCATTCAAATCGCAAAGGACTTTGCGATCGTAGACATCGGGTACAAGTCGGAGGGGCAAATCTCTCTGGACGAGTTCCGCCAAGCGGACGGCACCATTGTGGTTCAGGCCGGCGACACGATCGACGTGCTTCTCGAGGATCGTGAGAACGAAAACGGCATGTGCGTTCTCTCCAAAGAGAAAGCCGATCGTTTCAAAGTCTGGGATGAGATCAGCGCCGCTTGTGAGCGTGACGAGCTCATCGAAGGCACCATTACTACCCGCGTAAAAGGCGGCCTCAACGTAACCATCCGCGGTGGCGTCAAGGCGTTCCTTCCAGGCTCGCAAGTCGATCTTCGCCCTGTGCGCAACCTCGATGCCTTCCTTGGACAGAAGTTCCAATTCAAGGTCATTAAGTTCAACAAGCGTCGCGGAAACATCGTTCTCTCGCGTCGTGTACTTCTTGAGACCGAGCGTGCAGCGCTAAAAGAGAGCACTCTCGAGCGTCTTCAAGAGGGCCAAGTGGTCGAGGGTATCGTCAAGAACCTCACTGAGTACGGTGCATTCATCGACCTCGGTGGTATCGACGGTCTTCTACACATCACCGACATGTCTTGGGGCCGGGTCAACCACCCATCAGAACTCTTCCAAGTTGGCGATCACGTTCGGGTCAAGGTTCTCAAGTTCAACGCTGAGACCGAGCGCGTCTCTCTAGGCCTCAAGCAGATCACCGACGACCCATGGTCAAAGGCACCCGAGACCTACGTCCCAGGTACCGTTGTTCGCGGCAAAGTGGTTTCTCTCAAGGACTACGGCGCATTCATCGAGCTCGAGGAGGGCATCGAAGGTCTTGTTCACGTATCCGAGATGTCGTGGACACGCCGCGTTAAGCATCCATCGAAGATGGTCGCAGTGGGCGATGTTGTCGAAGCTGTTGTCCTCGACGTCGACGTCACAGCAAACCGCATCTCTCTCGGTATGAAGCAGCTTGAGGCGAACCCCTACGAGCAACTTCACGAGAAGTACCCTCCGGGAACGGTCGTCAAAGGCAAAGTCCGCAACATTGCCGACTTCGGTATCTTCGTCGAAATCGAAGAGGGCATCGATGGTCTGGTTCACATCAGCGACATGTCCTGGACCCAGCGCGTCAAGCACCCATCCGAGCTCTACCAAAAGGGCGACGAGGTCGAGGCCGTGCTGGTCAACATCGACACCGATGATGGCGACAAGCCCAAAATCTCTCTGGGCATCAAGCAGCTCGTGGGCGACCCATGGGACCGCATCCCATCCGAGTACCCCATCGGCAAGATCGTCGATGCCAAGGTCCTCAAGATTCTCGACTTCGGTGCATTCGTCGAAGTCGAGAAGGGTGTCGAAGGTCTGGTGCACGTCTCGGAAATCTCCGAAGAGCGCGTCGACGACCCCAACGAGGTCCTCACCGAGGGGCAGGACGTCAAAGTCCAGATCATCAGCATGGACCAGGCCGAGCGCAAGATTGGTCTCTCCATCAAAGCCGCTGTCCGCTCGCAAGAGATGGCAGACGCACAGGGCTACACCATCAGCGACAACACTGGCGGAGCCACACTGGGCGACCTCATGCGAGAGAAGCTTGGCAACATCGGCGGTGACGAGGAGTAATTCTCAACCGCTACTGTAGGTACTTCGGTGCCTGCTTGAATAAGCACTGGCGCCGGCTCTTTCTTCACGAGGGAGCCGGCGTTTTTTTTGCATTCGGTGTTTTTGCGTTCATCTGGTCAAGAACTAAGGCATCGCATTTTCGCGTTGTACAATTGTCCAAATGGTTCGTTGGATGCGCGTTGCAGCCGCCGCCGCTCTGGTGGTCTCGCTGGTCGTCGTGGGGATAGGCATTGGTCTTTTCCTCGTGGCGAACAGTGGCTGGATCGCTGTGAGTGTGCCGCCGTGGCTCACCGGCATCTTTGGCAACCCCTCACTTGAACTCTGGCTCCCAGCCCTCATTGCCGGCTGGCTTGTCTCGGTGCTCACACTCGCCGCTCTCCTCGGTTGGAGCATGTACTACGTGTGGCGTCGTCGGCAGTATGAGAGCCTCATCGGACGCTTGGAGCGAGAGCTCACAGAGCTGCGAAACCTGCCATTCACAGCACCTGCGCCACTCGAAGATCTGCCTGAAGAGCCCAGCACCGAAACTGCTGCGATTCTCGCGTTTGCTGAGCTTGATACTCGTCGTGCAAAGGCTGCGGAATGACCGCTGTACTGCTTCTCGCATTGGGATTGGGTGGGCTTGCGGCGGGCATTCTTGTGGGGCGCTACTACGTGCCCGACGATCGAGCTCTGCGGCGGACAGCAAGGCACGCACAGTCCTATATCAAAGCCATCAACATGCTCCTTGAGCGCGATCGGGATGGAGCCGTTGATGCCCTTGTGGAAGTCGTCGCAGAGAACGTCGATGACGTAGAACCGTACTTTGCGCTGGGAGCGCTGTTTCGCAATCGTGGCGAATGGGAGCGCGCGATTCGGGTGCATCAAGCCATCGAATTGCGAATGCAGGGCAACCGCAGCCTCTGTCAGCGGGCCCACTATCAACTCGCGCTCGACTTTCGTGCGGCTGGCATGCCCAGGCGTGCGACACGCGCTATGGAAGGCTGCCTGGAGGGAGACCCAAAGTCTGTCGATGCACTCCGAGCGCTTTGCAGTCTCTACGAGGAGCAAGGGCGATTTGCCGAAGCTGCCGAGACCCTCAGTCGCCTGGCCAAGCTCGACGACAATAGTCACATGGATCGAGAGCATCATCTGCTCTGTGCTGCCGCCCAGCGCGCGATTGAGAATGACGACCTTGCGTCGGCAAAACGCTTTCTTAAGTCTGCTGAGGGAATCGTTGCAGACACTCCACACCTCTTGGTCGCATGGGCGGAACTGGCAGCGGCCAAGAGCAACTGGAAGGGCGCTAGCGCGCGATTGAAGCAAGCACTGAGTTTGCAGCCCGAAATCGTTTCCTACCTGGCAGGCCCGTTGAAAGCGGCGGAGATCGAATTGCGAGCGGGCAGTGAGTCGGCCCAACGAGACGCAACCGAAGGAGCGGCAAGTGCCCTGCTATCGGTTCACGACGATGTTGGGGGGGAGCCTTTGCTGGCTCTCGCATCAGCAGAACTCTTAGCTGAGGTGAATCGCGATGAGGCCACGGAACTCTTGCACAGGATTACCGATGACAATCCCGAACTCTTGCCAGCGCGCGTAGCTGCTGCCCGTCTGGCGCTTGCATCCGGAAATGCCGAAGACGTTCAGCGTGAGTTGGCGGCTCTGGTTGGTGAGCAAGGAGTGCTTGAGTCTTCACTCGATGGTGTGTGGTGCTGCACCGCGTGTGGGCACCCAGCAGAGTTTTTCTCATGGCGATGTAGCGCGTGTCGTCACTGGGGGAGCCCGAGACTCGATCTTGGCTCTGTGATGCGTACCCCAGTAGCCTCTCGCCGAGAGCGCAGAAGCGAGCGCCGCTCTGGACACATGGGAACTGGCCGAGCGCTCCCCGAGGCCACCGTGGACTCCGGACTTTCCGAAGCGCAATTGCAGGTTGCGGGAAGCCGCTCATCGGCTCTCGGGCGCGCCGGCAAGTGGATGCGCGGCGCAATGGGCGTGGTACGAGGCACAAAAAAACGATCCTCCGATGACTCCGCGTAGACCATTGCGGGCTCTGCAGACAGCTTTGCTCTCATCTCAGTAGAGGCCCTGAAGCGACCCAGAGCAGGGCTTGCCTCAGAAGTCTCATAGAGCGTGCACAGCCACAGCCGCACCCGCGATTTCTGTGCTTAAATCTCCCGCAAGTTGGCAGACGAAACAGGCACTGTGGGTGGCGACGATGAGGGAGGCAAGGTCAATAAACCTGCGGCCGGTTGGCGGTCCGGCGGAAGCAAGGGGGGGGCTGGGGCCTGGTGGCAACGCACCGCAAAGCTCTGGGGCTTTTTGGGGTTCTGCATTTTCGTCTTGGTACTCGCTCGGGCTGTGGTGTTGCCATTCATCTTCGCCACTCTGCTTGCGTACATTCTAACGCCGGTCGTGCGCAGACTGGCCCATCGCAAAAACGGCTCGAAGCGAATGCCAGAAGGCGCCGCCGTCTTGATTTGCTACTTCGCACTTATCGGCTTCATTGCAGCATTTATGTTCCTGTTGCTTCCGCGTCTTTCAAAAGACGTGGCACGCATAGGCAAAGAGGCACCGGGGCTGTACACCAAGCTAAACAACCAATGGGCACCGCAGGCGGCCGCGTGGTTAGAGAGCCGCTTTCCCTCGCTAAAATCCGCGGCTCCCGAAGCGCCTGTAGATGCTGTTGTCGCCGACGTGCCACTGCCCCCGGGAACGCAATTTGTCGTCACGCCCCTGCCTGATGGACGCCTTGCCGTGCAGCTTGAGCAAACCGGGCTGCAGGTCTCGCCATCAACCGATGGAGGCTTCACGCTAACTCCGCGAACGGAATTGCCAGAGGCGCAGAGCCTCGAGGACCGACTTCGCACTTGGGCGAAAACCATGTTGGGAGGCATGCAAGGACAGCTTGGGGATGTCTTTCGAGCAGGTCAGAAGTTTGTTGCTGCTGTCATTAGCAGCATCTTCAAGTTCTTCCTCGTGCTCATGATCGCAGCGTTCATCATGCTGGACTTGCCAAAAATCCACAGCTTTGTTCGGGGGCTCTTTCCTTCTCGCTATCGAGACGACTACGACATCATCGTTGCCGGCATCGATAAGGGCCTCTCAGGAGTCATCCGCGGCCAGCTCATGATCTGCCTCGTCAACGGGGTGCTCACCTATATCGGTTTGGTCATCTTCTCCGTGAACTACGCGCTCATTCTCGCTGTGGTCGCTGCAGTCCTCAGTCTGATCCCAATATTCGGCTCGATCCTCTCTTCCATTCCCATGGTCTTGGTCGCGCTGGTTTCGGGAGAAGAGGGGCTGGATATTGCGAGGGCCGTCTTTATTTTGGCCTGGATCATTGGCATTCACTTTGTCGAGGCCAACCTGCTCAACCCGAAAATCATCGGCAGTGCCGCCAAAATGCATCCTGTACTGGTGATTTTCGCCCTCGTTTTGGGGGAACACAGCTTTGGTCTCACGGGGGCGCTCTTGGCGGTTCCCACCGCATCCATCATCCAGGTTCTCTTCTTGTACTTCCGGCGCAAGGCCTGGAAAGTGGAAACTGGCGTAGTGCCGATCGTTTCTTCGTGAGCTGGATCGCAAAGCATCTACCATGGGTGTGCGAGGCCGCATTGCGCCTCCGTGTGGCCTTTGGTACTCCTATGACTGTTCGTCGAGATAGCGATGATATGCGTCTAAGCAGAATGCGATTTAGTGCTCCGGCCCGCCGGCGGCGAGGTTCCGTCGTGTCGGCGGCCCTGGTTGCAAGTGGCATTGTTCTCGGTTTGTCACTCACCGGAGTGTCCACAACGTGGGCGCAATCCAAAGCGCTCTCAGAGCTGCCCGGTCCCCCATCGCCAGGAGCCATCGGCGAACAGGTCGCCACAGCGCTCTACAGTCGTGGCATGGCACTCTTTGAATTGGGCGACATCGCCAACGCCAAGAGACTCTTTGTCGAGTCGCTAGAGCGCAGCCCTGATGGCAGCCGAGCCGCAGATGCCCTTGGCATGCTTCGAAAGTGCAATGAGAAGCTCGGCATCCAAGACTTGGACGCAGGACGACCCGCAGCTGGTGGTGCGTCAAACATCCCAATCGACCCCTATGCAACCAACGGCGACACGCCTGTCGATCCATATGCCAATCCAGATGGCCCTGTCGATCCGTATGCGGTGGATCCCGGGCCTGGAGATCCGGGCGACAACGTCGGAGGAGGCTTTATTGAGCCACCTGTTGGGCAACCTGTCGACGCAGCTGGCAGAGCGCACACCGAACTCATGGTCTCCGGTGGTGTCACGGGATTCATCTTCGGGCTCGCACTCGCCGGGCCGCTAGACGAGGACTCTGAAGGCAATACTGGTGACATTACGGGGGCTGCCATTCCTGTCGCTCTTGCGGCTGCCGGTGGCGGCATTTACCTAGGAAGTTATCTTGCGAAAAAGTATGACCGCGCAGGTGGCAAGGCCCTGAGCTCTGGCGCAGTTTGGGGCATGTACAACTTTGCGCACATCGGCAATGTCTTTACCGGTGAAGACACCAATGGCAACGATATCTACCGAAGCATGGCTTTGGGGGGCCTTGCTGGTGGTGGCCTTGCTCACTTGTACGTGCGCAAGTTTGAGCCAACAGAAGGCGAAGTCTCAGTTGTGAATTCGGGCTCGCTCATCGGCACCGGTGTTGGGCTCATGCTTGGCGTCGCGATGGATCCTCCGAGAGGCGACGCCTACTCACTCAATGCCACCCTGGGTTCTCTCGCAGGCATTGGCGCTGGCATTTACTTTCGCGATGACTTGGTGGCAACGCCAAAGCGCATGACCATCGTCAATCTCGGCGCTCTTGGTGGCGCGGTGGTGCCTTGGGTCCTTGTGTATCCACTGATGGATGGCCAAAATGGTGGTGACTACCAAACCGCAGGCTTTCTCTCAGCCCTAACGATGGGTGGAGGCGCCTACCTGGCATGGCGTCTCACCAAAGACATGGTGCCTGTCAACAAGGACTCTCTTGAGCCAACGGCACTGTCAGAGGCGGCTCCTGCACTGCTGCAACGCAGTGAGAGTGGCCAGTGGAATCTGGCCTCCCCAGTGCCGAGGCCCATGCAGAATCAGCGTTTAGCCCCCGCAACAGGGTTCAGCATGGGGGCCGACGTTCTAAGCGGCCGATTCTAAATATTTCCGCCTCCAGTGCGTCTATTTGGGACGCCAATGCGCTCCTGTCCACATTGTTTCGGCCTGCAAGATGACGTCCTGGGCTTTTGCCCGGCGGATGGCTCTCCTCTTGGTGCCTCCGATCCGCTCTTGGGCAAGACCCTCGGCGGCCAGTTCGTGCTGCGCGAACGTATCGGGCAGGGCGGATGTGGCGATGTGTATCGTGCTCACCAGATCGGTGTCGAACGGCCTGTCGCTGTGAAGGTCTTGCATGCCACTGCTGCTCGCCAGGCGGAGTTTACGACCCGCTTTGCCCGTGAGGCCAGAGCGGCAGCACGACTCACGCACCCAAATATCGTCACGGTATTTCAGCTCGGGCAGAGCGAAGAGGGCATGCCCTACATCGCGATGGAGTGGGCCGACGCAGCTCCCATCGGTCGTGGCGCAGAGCCGCTGTGTCACGATGAGGTCTTGGATGCCGCCGAGCAAATCGCCTCGGCCCTGTGCGAAGCGCATGAGGTTGGCATTATTCACCGAGACCTGAAGCCAGAAAATGTCTTAGTAGGCCGCAGGGGTGGATCGGCTCACGTCACGCTAGTGGACTTCGGTATTGCAAAGATCGTCAACGCTGAACTCTTGCAGAGTGGGGAGACGCACCTCACGCGGCATGGGGTCGTCTACGGCACACCAAAGTACCTCTCGCCTGAGCAAGCGGGTGACCAACCGCTTGATGCTCGTGCCGACATCTATAGCTTTGGTGTCATGCTCTACGAGTTGTTCGCAGGGCAGTTGCCGTTCTCCTCGCACGGCATGGCATTGCTTGTAGACCACCTAAGCGCCAAGCCTAAGCACCTTGCTTGGCATGCACCCGACTTGGACCCTCGCATTGCCGCACTCGTCATGCGCATGCTTGAGAAGAATCCGAGCAAGCGGCCTGCAAGCGCCCGCGAGGTGTTGAGGGAACTGCGAGCTCTTCGAAGAGCTGCTCAGACGCCTGGTGTTCCCAATGCTCGCCCAATCCCGCGAAGCGCAAGCCGCGTTGGAACCCGCCTTGGGCTGATGGTGGCTCTACTGCTCTGGTTGGCGAACTCGGGATCACTTGCGCCAAAGAACGCCTCGGCAAAGATGGCGTTGCCTGTGCCGATGGCGAGCGTTGCTAGTCTCGAATCGGAGCGCACAGAAGATGCAGTGCCTGAGCCCACTGTCAGCGACCCACACGACCTTCTTCGAGATGAAGCCGAACTGGGCCGCACAATCTCGGTTCCACATCGCGCGCTCGTTGTCTCGTCCAGCAACTACACTCTGCGACTGCTCATGCCGGAATATGTTGGCGCCAATACTGAGCATGCACTGGCGGTAGAAGTCTGGGACAGCGGGGGCGAGCCTGTGCGTAACGATGCATTGGTCCTCGTCTTCACCGATGCCTCAGGTCACGAGCAAGGCGTTTCTGTGCCAGCGGGGGCCATAGCTGGACGATACGAAATCGCGCGCTCGTTCGAGCGAGAAGGAACCCACGCTGTGGCGGTTCTGCCAGACCGGGCAGGAGTCTCTCTGCGGGTGCACTTCGAAGTTGGGCCCGAAGCCACACCCAATACGTAGAGCACTGGGGCTAGCCCGAGGTCGGTGTGCGGCGATACAGTTCGGCTCATGGATGTAGCCAGCCTGTTGCGCTGTCCCCAGTGCAAAGCAACCGAGCTTTCGGTTCAGAGCAAGCAGATGATTTGCGCCGAGTGCGGCTATTGCTGTCCTGGGCGTATGGGGTTCTACGATTTCATGGACCAGGCGATGAACAAACGCGTGGCCTCTACTGCCGAGCAACGCTTCATGGAGAGCGAACTCGTCGCACGAGTCTACGAGCGAGTCTGGCGGCCCAACTTCGTGCGTTTGATGGCGGGCAAGGGAGCCGAGGCACTCACAGGCGGCTTTGCCGGCGAGTTCTTCATTCATAAAAACTCGCTCAGCATGGACGAGCGCGATGGACCATGGCTTGATCTGAGTTGCGGACCGGGAATGTTCTCACGCGCAATGGCATCGGCCAGTCCCGGTAGCTGGGTCATCGGACTCGACATCGCTCGGTCAATGGTGGAGGTCGCTGCCTCTCGCGGCCGCGGCTATGACAACTTGGTTTTCATTCGCGGCGATGCCCATGAGTTGCCGATAGATGATGGGTGCATCACAGGCGTCAACAACAGTGGTGCGTTACACGTCTACGACGATCCAGAAGCGGTCTTCACCGAGATTCTGCGCGTGCTCAAACCCGATGGCCTCTTTGTCGGTAGCACCTTTGCGCCCGCCAAGAGTTTGTTTGGGAGGCTCTCGTCTCAAGTTGCGGGCATTCGGCGGTTTGCCCCGTCGGAGCTTCGGGCTTGGCTCTCGCGAGTGGGCTTTGCCGACTACGAAGAAGTTCGGCTTGGGGATGCCTTCATCTTTCGAGTGCGCAAGCCGTGAGTGAGGAGGCTGACCGGGCCACTGTTCTGCTCTACATGGTGGCCCCGGGGGAACGCGAAGCTCTGCAGTCTCGATTGGCTGCAAGCGGGGTGGAGGCGATCGCCATTTCCCATGCTGCGGACGCTGCCAAGAGCTTGCAAGCCAATTTGGTGTCGGCCTGTTTTGTGGAAGTGAAGGCGGGGGATGACGCCGGGCTCGCACTTATTGGGGACCTTCGCGCGAGCATGCTGGGCAAATCGATTGTCGCGCTCACGTCGAACCGAGATATGGATTCGCGCAAAGCAGCACGAGACGCTGGGGCCAACGACTACCTGGCAACGCCCATTCGCAATATCGACTTGGAAATGCGCTTGGCCCGATGCCTGGAGCAGACTGATGTCATCGCACCTCCGCAGAATCACGTCGAGCCCGAGCACTCACCAGATCCGGAGCAACCCCCAGCAGGCGAGTCGCTGGATTTTGGTGAGGATTCGGATCTTGTGGAGGCACTCGAGGATGCCCATCGGCAGATTGCTGTTGCCCGCGCGCTCGCAGTCGATGCGCGAAAGCAGGCAGAAGCCGCCCAAGCGGAGGCGGAGATTGCCCGCAAGGACGCTGCTGCATCGCGGGCGCTAGCGGATCGCGCCGCCCGCGAGATGCTTGAGCGCGAAACACAGACCCGGCAGCTTCAGAGTCAAGCGCACACACTTATTGAGGTTGCCGAGGCGCGCAATGCTGCGATTCGTCGGGAGCCCATCATGGCTCCAACGGTTTCCGGTGAGTCTTACAAGTCGGATGTAGACGAACTAACCGGGCTGCTCGGCGAAGGGCCCTTGCAGGACCATCTCGATCGCGAATACGCCCGCTCGCGACGCTACGGCCATGCTCTCTCCGTTCTTCTTCTAGACGTCGACAAGCTCAGTCGATATTGCAAGCGCCACTCAAAGGCCGCAGGTGACGCTGCACTTTGTCTGATCGCCGACGTCTTGCGATCCGCACTTCGAAGTCCAGACATCGTGGCACGACTCGGTAGCGATGCCTTTGCCATTCTTGCAACCGACACCAGTGAGGATGAGGCCCTGTTGCTCGGCGATCGACTTCGCGCGGAATTGGCGAAAGAAAGCAAGCACGGCTCTTGGCCCCCCATCACTGTCTCGATAGGGATTGCGAGTGCACAGCGACTCTCTGTGGCGCGAGCCTTCGACCTTCTGAGGGCGGCCGAGAGAGCCATGGCCGAGGCCAAGAGTGGTGGGCGTGACCGCTGCTGCGCCGCCATAGAAGGATAGGTATGAGCGAGAAGCCCGATTGGCTACGCCTGGTCGTCGATTTCAGCACCAGGGGCGTTGGTCTTCACCGACGTGATGCCGTTTTCCATGGCACTGTTTGAGGAGTACATCTCGCTTGTGCCAATAACTTCACCGTTGGCCGCCTTGAGGACAAAGTACGGCTCATTGCTCTTGGACTCTTTTCGCTCAAATCTCGCATCGTCCTGAGAATTGTTCCGAACCGACTCGATGCCACCTGTGGCGCTTGCTTTTGCGGAGTAGCCTTGGGAAGCAAGAATGACTTGGCCGTTTCCCGCTTTCAGACGAAAGCGAAACTTCTCGGCGTTGTCTTTGTAGATCTCGAATTTTGCCATGCTTGGAAGCTACCACCGTTGGCTGTGCTTGTCGGCGCACGAGCTGAGCAGGGACAAAAACGCCCGGCCACACATTGCGTGCACCGGGCGAGATCGCGTAGGCGTTGGCGTTTGCCTTAGTTGACGCTATGGCTGTTCAAGCTGCCTTCAATGGCGGTGAACGCATTTCGTGCCAGCTCGTTGAAGCTGCCGCCGGGCAGGTCCAGGTTGAGGCGAGCATCGTTGGTCTGCAGAACTCCAAGGAACAGTGCCCAGAAGAGATCGACAGTTGTGTCTGCGGCAGACTCACTCACGACTACATCGAGGGATGCGCCTTCGCGAATCATGGCGGAGAGGTGCATACGGATTTGCGCGATGCCCTTACCAACCGTCTCGGCGACTTCGTCACTGAGTTGCTTGCGGATGTTTGGTTGAGAGACCAGGCGGAGAACACGAGTCGCCTCGATGTCGGCTCCAGCCCACTGCGTTAGAAAAGTCCAAGTGTGTCGCAGTTTGTCGTCGACCTTGAGGTCGGTTCGATTGCGAATCTGCGTCATCTCACCATCAAAGAGCTCAAGAGTCTCTTCGAGAAGTGAAACGTACAGGTCTTCCTTGGAGCGGAAGTAGAGGTAAATCGCGCCCACCGAGAGCGAAGCTTCGCGAGCGATTTGCTCGATAGAGGTCTTTGCGTACCCCTTCTCGGCAAAGACAGTGCGAGCTGCGCGCTGGATACGACGGCGACGTGCTTGTCGCTCTTGCTGTTTGCGTTCGTGAGCCGTAGTCATGAGGTGATTGGTAGTCGGGTTGACGCAGAGGGTCAAGTAGGGAATGAATTCCCCACACCTTTTTTGCCTTTCCGATCGCCTGTGAACCCAATTTTCACGCAGAAAAGGCAGGCGGGCCTACACTTGACCTCGCCTGCCGCACTTTAGTGCCGATTTTTTCTGAGGTGGCCAAGCCGCCCGGACTCGGTCGGCCCGCCTAGTACATCAGCTCGTAGGCATCCTTGCGATTGCTCTTGCGAGCCTTCTTGCCGCGAGCCGATCGGGGGGCCGCCGGGGCTTTGGCGAAGTTGCTCTTCACACGCTTCTCGGTTGCCTTCATCTCTGCGGCGAAGACAGCATCATCAAGGTCGGCGGCAATCGCCTGACTCGTCTGTGCTCGGGTGGTCATCACTCGCTCGGCTTCTTCACGATTGCCCCGCTCGTAGAGTTCTGTGGCTTGCTGGATGGCCTTTGCGGTGAGAGCACGCTCGATGAGTCGGTTGGATTGCATGTCGCGACCGCTGTCGACCAGTGTTTGGTTCGTAGTGATTTCTGCGCCCAAGCTGCGGCTGAGGTTAACCATCTCGGTGGATCCTGGCTCGAAGAAGGAAGCTTCGAGTGCTGCCAAGGACATCGAACCGTTGTTGGAGGTCTGAACCTCAAGAGCCACGATGACCTTGCGGGTCTCGCCAGCGTGCATATCGGCGACATTGACAAGAAGTTGGTTGCCGCTGCGGACTGTGTCGTAGCCAAGCACTTCTTGAACTTCTACGCCAGGCTTTGGCGCAATGCGAAGTTGAACGCGGGTAGCCACAGTGGCACCAAGACGGGAGAGTTCGGTGGAGAAGAGCTTGGCAAGCATATCGGCCGACTCTGCAAAGTAGTAGTTGCCGCGTCCAGAGACGGCGATGCGAGTTAGGGTCTGCTCGTCAAAATCGAGTCCCACACCAACGGTTGTGATGGACACGCCTTGTTGCGCTGATTGCGCAGCCAGCTCGGCAAGCTCGCCCTTGCCAATGATGCCCTCGTTGGCTTGCCCATCACTGATGAGAACGATGCGCTGGACCCGCTCGCTGGAAGCGCCCAAACTCAACAGCTGTGAGCGCCCAGCAACCAGGCCACCGCTCATGTTCGTGCCGCCATCAGTATAAATCTGAGAAATGGTCATCAGAGCGGCTTGTTTTGCCTGCTCTGTCGCAGCCGTGCTTGGGAAGAGAACATCGACCTCGGTGCCATAGGCGGTGATTGAGAAGCGATCGTCCTTGTCGAGTCCCGCAATGAGTTGGCGGGCGGCAAGCTTTGCTTGTGAGAGTTTTTCTCCCTCCATCGATCCGCTGCGGTCAAAGACAACAGCGAGATCCACATCAGGCCTGGCGAGTTGTTCTTGGTCGGGGGCTTCCAGCGTGACAGCCATGTAGGCTGTGTGTGTACCAGCGAGAAGGTGTGTGGATGCGAGGGACGCACCGAGGTTAAGCGTGTTGCTCTGGGCTGATGTGACTGGGGGAGGGCCACCGGTGGCAACCGCAGGCTTGCGCTGCGTGAGTAAGAGGGCTGCAATCGAGACGGCGCCAGCGGTGGCGAGGATCGCAGAGGTCTTAAGAGCAGCGGAGTTCTTGCTAGGCATGCAATCTCCAACGCGGAGAGCAGCCGTTCGATCTATTCCAATTGAGAAACTGCTGCAGATTTAAAGCGGAACGATATCGGTGCTCAAGTCTCGGCTTATGCACAGAATTGATTGTGGAGGCAGCTCTTCGAATCCCTCGCCCAAGGCTGACTCTGCACTCACAACCAACACCGAGCGAAACTCGGTTTCTGGTCGCTTTGCATCCTCGATGTGCTTGAGTCGGCGCTGAAAAACTGGTCCCGCCAGACGTGCTGCGAGGGTCGATCGGGAATTGGAGACCATGATGTTACCCAACGCTCCCTTGAGCCCAGCATCGCTGCAAACCTTCTGGACAAGCGCCAAAGCAGTTCGAAGCGCAGCAGCACTGTGTTTGGGTTCGAGGTTGTGATCGTCGAGTTGACCTGCGTCGTGCAGAAGCGAGAGAAAGACGTGTAGGACATATTCTGCTGGACTCTTGCCCTTCACGCTGCGCTGCAAAAACCCTGGCAGATGTGCCTCCAGAGCTTCATGCACCTCAGGGAAATTCTCGATATCGCCTTGCATACCCAACATCCAGTGCTTGTAGCGGAATGGCTGGGTGTTGGCGTTTCCCTTGTAGGTTTCATCATCGGTTGCCACACCAATCACGTAATCGGAACTCAGTGAGCCAAGCACCTCGAAGAAGTCGAACGGGCCTTTGACAGGCTTTGGGTGCCTAGAGAGCAAGACCTCGCCTGCTTGTACATAACTGAGCCCCCAGCGAGTGATGTCCTTAGTGAGGAGCACCTCGCGCACCGGCTCAATGGCCGAGAGGAGCCTCTCTGGCTGATTGCAGACGCATGTAAAGAGGAGAGGCATAGTCTCAGGCGAACATTCCCAGTATAGCCTGGGGGCCGAGTGGAGGCAATGAAGACTTGCGCTAAGCCTTTGGAGTTATTCGTGAAACGTGGTCTTGCAAAACTCGATCATGAGATCGAATACCTTGGCCCGTTCAACCTCGTTGAATACCTCATGGCGCATCTCGGGAAACTCATGATAGCTCGACTTGGCCTTGACGGCATCATGAACCTTGCGCGTCTGTTGCGGGTTGGCGAGAGAGTCCGATCCTGCGACCAGCCAGAGCGTGGGGATTGCAATGCGATGCGCGAATTCCGCGACCCACTTCTGAGTCGCCACCGCTTCGGTGAACCAGCGGGCTGAGGCCACATCGTGCACCAAGGTGTCCTTGCTGTGCTCGCGCATCTTTTCCTCGTCATGGGTGAGTTCTTCACTCTTGATCTTGTTTGGCAGCGCCAGTTTGGGAAGGACCTTACTGGCTGCCTTCGCAAAGAGAATCTGCACTGGTGCTTTCTTCTTGAGCTCGAGAAAGGGGGAAGAAATGACTGCTGCCTTGATGCTGCTTGGGCACCGAAAGGGATCGGCTATGAGTCGCAATCCAACCAGGGCGCCATTGGAATGACCGACAAAGAGGACCGGGCGCTCGCCACACTCCGATGCCAGAGCGAGCAGCGCAGCCTCGAGATCCTCAAGGTAGTTCTCGAAGGAGCTGATGTATCCGCGATCACCATCAGACCTACCATGGCCGCGCAAGTCTGGACACAAGACCGAGAAGCCCTCGGCCCGCAACATCTCGGCGACTTCGGCGTAGCGACCACCATGATCTGCATAGCCATGCAGAACGAGAGCGTTTGCCTTTGCGTCGCGGGCCTCGTAGAGAGTGCCAAAGAGCTTGGTGCCATCTTTGGAGGAGAAGTGCAGGTCTCGGGGGCTCTCTTGGGCGGCGGGCATGGAGCAAAGTCTCGCACTCTTGGCAGCAGAAATCCCTCTTCAAGGAGGTGGGTTGATGTGGGGGATCGGGAGAAGTGAATGACACTTTGTGAACAAGCCTCGTCGTGATTGACATGATGCGTCGTCATTGCTAGTTTGTGCGCCATCTCAGACTATGCGAGCTAAGTTGCTTATATCGCAGGGTTTATTGGCCCTCCTACTGCTCTCTGGAGCGGGGCTTGGGTGCGGTACCCCATCGCAGAATCCCAAGAAGAGCAACAATCGGCTGCAAATCGCCAAGGACTACCTCACGCGCTTCGAGCTCACCGCTGCCCGCAAAGAGGCACAGACAGCGGTGAAGTACAACGACAAGAACGCCGAGGCCTACCTGGTCCTGGGCTTGGTCGATTTTCTGGAGGCGCAAAACAACTACCGCCTGCTCGAAGTTGATGATTGCCTCACGGGGGTTGATGCAGAAGGCCTTCGCAGCGAACTACAGGCCCATGTTCGCAGTGCGATTGCCAGCTTTGCCAAAGCCGCTGACATCGATGGCGAGTACAGCGAGGCCATCGCAAACCAGGCCAAGTCACATGCACTCCTCGAGGAGTATGACGTAGCAATCGAGCTCTTCGAAAAGTCTCTCGAGGTTCCTCATCGTCTCATGCAACTTGGACTCACTCGCGCCGACCTTGGATGGGCGCGTTTTCACTCTGGCGATGATGCGGGAGCGGCAAAAGAGTTGCGTCAGGCGCTACAGTCAAACGCCAATATGTGCATCGCCAAGTATCGCTTGGGCAGGGTTTACTTTAAACGCGAAGAGTGGAATAAAGCGCTCAAGCAGTTTCAGGCAGTTGTGCTCGAGGACGACTGTCGGATGCAAGAAGCACATTTATATTTCGTGAAAACGATGAGCCAGCTTTCCATGACAAACGAGCTACCAGCAGCAATTGACCAATGCACTGCTCTAGCTCCGAACAGCTGTATCGCCGCGCAGTGCCAAGGGGTGTAATGGAGAAACGACAAGATACCGACCGTCTTGAAACCGATCGCATGACCGAACTCTCTCAGGCTGTAGTTTCTGCAAACTGCACCACCGAGGAATGCGATGTCGTTGACACCAACGACGCGGAAGATGTTCGTGAAGAAGACGCGGAAGATGTTCGTGAAGAAGACGCGGAAGATGTTCGTGAAGAAGAAGTTTTCACCGCCAAAGATCCCAACGATGCAGTTGAAGCCGTTGATGAGGCGGCTGAGCTGGGCGAGGACATCGAAGCGCTCGGCCCTCAACAACGTCTTGGCCGCTCTCTGCGGAACAAGCGAGACGAGCTCGAAATGGGGCTCGAAGAGATTGCTCGTACCACGAAAATTCCCAAGGCCTCACTCTCGCACATCGAGGCTGGTCGTTTTGACAGCCTTCCAGGAGATGTCTTTGCTCGCGGCTTCCTCCGCTCCTACGCACGTTGCGTCGGAATGGATGGTGACGAGATTGTTCGCCGCTATGCCCAGTGCGGACTAAGTCCCGCACCGGTTTCATCCGACCTTGCAGATGCCGTATTGGGTGGACGACGGAAGCCAACTCAGCGACGTGCTCGAGGCACAGCTGGCAGCAAGCCAAAGACAACCGCCCCATCCGCATCATCGGAGGCGGGCAGCGCAGATGGCAATGCCGTGCGCAAGGTGCTTCGCGATGCATTCGACCTCGGTCAGCACGTGCGCAGCGGGTTGTCCCGAACTGCACCTAAGAAAAGTACTGGTGCACGCGAAGACGTTTCTGACGTTTCTGAGGTCGAAGCTGCTGAGTGCAAGTCGGTGGTTCGCGAGAAGCGCAACCGAACCTTTGTGCCGCCGAACTTCGACTATGAGAACGACATGACGCACCGTGGGCCACTAACCCTAGGCGTCATCATTCTCGTCATCGTTGCAACACTCACCATGAGCTACTTGCTCCGGCGTCCCGGAACGAGCACGGATGGCTTCACGCAAAACGCACCGAGCATGCTGGACTCGCAAGAGGAGCGAGCAGCCCATCCATTCTCGCCAATGCCTTCCAACACCTTCCACGCATAAGCTCGGCTCTTGCGAACGATCGAGGACGAGCCTGCGCTGGTCCTTCGCCGCACCGAATATGGCGAATCCGATCTTGTCGTTGGGCTCTATGGCCGCTCACTTGGCAAGATCACCGCCTTGGCGCGAGGCGCGAGGAAATCAAGAAAGCGATTTGCCGCTGGGTTAGGGCTCTTCACGGTGAGTGAATTGCAGTTGCAGACCCGGCCCAAAGCCAGCATGTGGACGCTTCTCGCAGCACAGCCAAAGCAGAGTTATGCGCAGTTGGCGCATGATGTGGCCGGCATGGCACACGGAAGCTATGGCACCGAGCTTGTGCGGGAACTGAGCGCGACCGAGCATGCGGACCCAGCATTGTTCGACCTGCTGGTTGCGCTGTACAAAGGCCTGGCCGATGTGGGGCCGAAAGTTGGACGCTTGCGCGTTTTTGAGCTCCGACTCTTGTCTGCGCTGGGCGTTGCTCCTGTGTTGAGCGTATGTGGTGCCTGTGGGAACTCCGCAGGGGATCAGGGGATGCATTGGGCCCCTGAGAAGGGTGGGGTCGTGTGTGAAAGGTGTGCAGCACATGAACTCACATCTGGGGTGAGGCCCATTTCAGCCGAGGCGATCGACTACTTGATAACGGCTCAGGCACTGCTGCAGCTGGTGAGCGGTGATGCGCTTGATGCGTTGCCCGGCGCCGTTGAGGCGCGGCAGGCGATGTTGTCGCTGCTGTATTGGCATGTGGGCAAGCCGCTCAAGTCGGTGGAGTTCATCGCGAAGCTGCGCAACAAGGAGTAAACTCTGAGTCATGCCTCGTTGGCTCCGATTCAGTTTGCTCTCTGTTTGCAGCTTTCTCTGCCTCGCCTTGGTGTTGCCAAATGCCCACGCAGAGGACAAGGCGAAAGCTGTGAAGCTTCTTGCCAAGGGTGACAAGGCTTTGGCCAAAGGCGACCGCTACATGGAACAGAACAATCCCGAGAAAGGGATTGAGGCCTGGGAAGAGGCTCTAGCTCTCTACAACCAAGCCTATGAGGCCTACAACAGTCCCAAGATCTACTTTCCGATTGCCCGAGCAGAGCAGCGACTGGGGCACAACATGGAAGCCATGGACCACTATCAGATGATGCTCAAAGGCGCCGAGAATCCAAAGCCAGAATTGGTGGAGCAGGTTGATAAGGCAGTGGAAGAGGTGCGAAAGGAACTCATTGCTTTGGACTTGAACGTCGAGCAAAACGGCGCGGTCGTGAGTCTCGATGGCAAGGATATTGGTCTCACACCTCTTGATGGCCCAATCTACATGCCACCGGGCGGGCACAAGTACACCGTGACGCTCGAGGGCTACTCGCCCCAAGAGGAAATGTTCGACCTAACTCGCGGACAGCGCACAAGCCGATCCATTCGCCTTGAGCCGCTCAAGGTCACGGTTGCCAAAAAGCCCAAGAAGCCCAAGAAGCCCAAGAAGAGTCGATCAACTGGGACTGTTAGCACCAAGCCACTCACCCTGAGTTTTGGGGTTGCCGGCGCGATGTTGCTGGGGGCTGGATTCACAGGAATCGCCGCAACTGCACGTCATGATCGATATCAAGATACAGGGCTCTCGGAAGAAGAGCGTATCAAGGCGCGCGATAGCGGCAAAACCTATCGATTGGCAACGGATGTCTTGCTTGCAGGGGGGGTTCTCGCCGCAGCCTATGGCACCTACTACTACTACTCCAAATACAAGGGGAGCAAAGAGAAAGCCAAGACTTCCTCCAACATGCGTGTGACTCCCTACGCCAGCAGCACAGGGGCAGGCGTGGCACTGGGGGCGACCTTCTGATACCTTGATATGACGCCTTGGCCTCGCTAGGCCTTTCAAGCAGGAGTCGTCCGTCGATGAGCATGCAGCCCCCACCACAACAAGGTTATTCAGGTCCTCCATCGAGCATGGAGCAGCCAGCTCACGGTGGCGAGACAACAGGTGCACGACCAGCAGGCCCACAGTCAAATACGAAGTCAATGCCGCTTGGGTTCACAGCAGGGGGCGGCCTGCTTGTTGGCATCGTCGCTGGTCTCTTGTTGATCTCAGGTGGAGGTGATGCTCCCAAAGCAGAGGCCAAAGGGCCCGTTGTTGCCAAAGCCCCAACCACCTACGGAGACCTCGTCGAGGAAGAGACTCCGCCAACTCCAACGGAGGGAGCGAACGCTGGCGATCCGGTGGTTCCAAAACCGCTCGCGGATCCTTCTGGCGAGGCTTCGGAGACCAAGACGGAAGCCGACAAACCTGTCGTGATACCTGAACCACCAAAGCCTGATCCTACCCCTGTTGAGCCTGAGCCTACTTCGGTTCAACTGCAGTTCGATATCACAGGGCTTGAGGAGGGCGTTGAGGCAACCATTACTCTCGACAATGACGTTGTCCCCGGAACATCGACTGGGTTCACGATTCCCGCTGGCAAGCAAAAACAGCGAGCGAAAGTTGTGGTGCGTGCGAAGGGATATCGCGCATTCAGAAAAACTCTGAATGTGACTGCCGACATGACGGTGGCCGTCGAGATGCGCAAAAAGCCGAGTGGCGGTAGCGGAGGCAAAAAGCCCGGCGGAACTGGTCCAGGCGGGCTCTTGGATCTATAAAGGTTCGGTTTTTGCCACGAGTCCAATCGCGGCTCGCAAGTTAGCATTGGGCGAGGTGACGACATCACCGAGAAGGGCGCCTGCCTACGCAGACCCCAGGTCCGAGCATCTATGCCCCGACGACCAGGTTCAACGTCAGATCGTAGTCAACCGTTGAATCACCCGTCGCGGAGAAGACCTCAATGCGATAGGTCCCAGCTGGGAGCTCATTGGTTTGCGCGGGGCCACGCACTATCTGCTCAGTCGCATCTGTACCGACAGCGGCAGCTACGACATCGTCGGCGGCATTGTAGAGCCGAAGGTTCAGATCGCTGCTGGAGTTGTCAAAGGAGAGGGTGATGGTGAGGTTCGTATTGCCCAACAGCGCAAACGAGTAGAAGTCACCATCGGCATCCGGGCAGATGGCCGCAGCCAGCGTTCCTGGATTGATGGCGATCGGCGTTTCCAACGTATCGTTTGGCTCAAACTCTTCACAGTTTGCAGCAGTCGCAGCATCCGCACTTGTGTCAGCATCGGGAATGTTAGGCGCATCAAATTCTATTGCTGCATCGGACGCACCCGGCTCCAGCGGCTCGTCGAAGTCGAGCAAGAACGTACAGCCACCAAGACATGCGGCGAAGCCGATCACGGCCATAGCTGGGCGCCAAGGGCGCTTTGTCCAAGAGCTTCTCGAGCCCTGTTTCTCAGCCGGTCGGAGCATGATCTGAGCCTAGCGAATGCCTTAGATGAAGGTCAAGAGTTTCGAGTATCTAGCTCGTCTTGACCACCCCTGACCCAACTGCTAGGTTGCCGCCCCAGCCGCCCTGTGGTCCCCGAAATCCTTCTGGGAACTAGACCCAAAGCGGGCGAGCCAAAGACCCACCAATCGCCATGCATTTGCAGACTCTAATCCTCGAGCTTCAGCAGTTTTGGGCATCCCGCGGCTGTGTGATCCAGCAACCGATCGACGTCGAAGTCGGCGCTGGCACCTTCCATTCCGCGACGTTCCTGCGCTCTTTAGGCCCCGAACCCTACAAAGCTGCATTTGTGCAGCCATGCCGAAGACCTGTGGACGGTCGCTATGGGGAAAATCCCAATCGGGTCGGGGCCTACTACCAATTTCAAATCGGTTTAAAGCCCTCTCCTCTGGACGTGCAAGAGCTCTACATCGAGATGCTCAAGCACATCGGGCTCGATCCGCTGGCCCATGACATCCGTTTTGTGGAGGACGACTGGGAGTCGCCAACGCTCGGAGCGTGGGGCCTTGGATGGGAGGTCTGGGCCGATGGCATGGAAATCACGCAGTTCACATATTTCCAGCAGGCTGGCGGCATCGAGTTGATGCCGGTTACAGCGGAACTCACCATTGGGCTTGAGCGCATTGCCATGTACCTGCAAAACGTTGACAACATCTTCGATTTGCAGTGGAACGAGACGACCAAGTACGGGGATGTGCATATGCAGAGCGAAGTGGAGTATTCTCACTTCAACTTCACGCACGCAGACGTGGCGTTGAACTTTGAGCTCTTCGATAAGTTTGAGGCCGAGTGCAAACGCCTGGTCAAAGCAGAACTGGCACTTCCGGCCTACGACTACTGCATGAAGGGCTCACACGTCTTCAACTTGCTCGATGCTCGAGGGGCGATTTCGGTGACTGAGCGACAGCGTTTTATCGGCCGTGTTCGCGCCCTCTCACGGGCGTGCGCCGAGGCGTATCTCATATCGCGCGCAAAACTGGGATTCCCTCTTTTGGGCAAGGAGAAGGGCGAGCGCGCCAAAGAGGCGTTCTACGCCAACCTGGAATCGGGCGTCAACGCGGCTGCACTTGCCGCTGCTCGTGCAGGTTCGGCGTCCTCAAACGCAGCAAGGGCCGGTGCAGACAATGTCGCTTGAATTACTCCTGGAGTTAGGCACGGAAGAGATTCCCGCGGGCTACTTGGCAAAGGCCATGGTCGCGCTCAAAGACAATTGCGAGGCTGAGCTAGCGAAGCTGCGCCTAGGATTTGATTCTGTTCAGGTGTTGGGCACGCCTCGCAGGCTGACGCTTTCCATCATTGGCCTTGCAGAAGGTCAGGACGACCTTGCAGAAGAGATGGTTGGCCCACCGGCCCGCGTGGCCTTTGGCGAAGATGGCACGCCGACAAAGGCTGCCCTGGGCTTTGCAAAGCGCAACGGTGTTGCTGTGGCCGATCTTCGAAAGGGCCCAGCTGAGGGCAAGAAGGGCGAGTACCTCCTATGTACACGCAAGGAGGCCGGCAAGCGGACCAAAGATGTGCTGCCAGACGTCTTGGGTGGGCTTCTAAGAACTCTTCCATGGCCAAAGTCCATGCGCTGGCACGAGGGCGAAGAATCGTTTGTGCGTCCCGTACACTGGGTGGTCTGCCTGCTCGGAGGCGATGTCCTTCCGCTGAGTTTTGCCGGCATCGAGGCGGGCAATGCAACCCGAGGTCATCGATTCCTTGCGCCAGGGCCTATCGAACTCGCCGGCGATTTGCAGAGCTACTCTCAGGCACTGCGTCAGGCGTTCGTGATTGTCGACCCAGAAACACGGCGCACCATGATTGCCGCTGAAATTGCTCGCATCGAGGGGGACGTGGAGGGCACGGTTCGGCCGGATCCAGCCTTGGTGGCCGAAGTCGCCAACCTCGTGGAGTACCCTGTCGGGGTTTGCGGCGAGTTCCCAGAAGAATACCTAGAGGTGCCCGAGCAAGTCATTGTCTCGGCCATGCGCTCCCATCAGCGGTACTTCGCAATGAGCCGCCCTGACGGCTCGCTCCTCAATCGATTCGTCACCATCGCGGGTACGGTTACCAAAGACCCCGCGCTGGTTCGTCGAGGCAACGAACGAGTTCTCGCGGCTCGCTTGGCGGATGCACAGTTCTTCTTCCGCGAAGATCGTAAACACAGCCTCGAGCACTTTGCGTCCAAACTCGACTCGGTCGTCTTTCAGAAGAAACTCGGCAGCATTGGAGACAAAGTTACTCGACTCAGCGCTGGTGCCATTGCGCTGGCGAGTGATGTTGGAGTCTCGACCGAATCGGTGACTCGCGCCTGTGCACTTTGCAAAGCTGACCTCTGCTCGCAAATGGTCTCCGAGTTTCCCGAGTTGCAAGGCTCCATGGGGCGAAGGTATGCGACGCTGGCTGGTGAGGCGGACGACGTTAGCCTCGCCATCGAGGAGCACTACCTTCCGCGCGGCGCTAGTGATGACCTGCCGACAGGCGATGTTGGTGCTGTCATTGGCATTGCCGACAGGCTTGACACGATTGCTGGTTGCTTCAGCATTGGCGTTGTCCCAACCGGATCTGCGGACCCGTTTGGACTGCGTCGGGCAGCCCTCGGAATCCTCCGGCTCCTGGCGGAGCGAAGTTGGGTGGTTGATCTCAGTACTCTTGTCAACCGGGCTATTGAACAGGTGGTGCAGGGCCAAGCACTGACCATCGACACAGCCAAAGTCAGCGCGGATGTGCTCGACTTCCTGCGGATTCGATTTCGCGGCCTTCTCACCGACGGCAAGTCTCTGCCAGGGGATTGCGTGGATGCCGCGTTGGCTGTGGGCTTTCACAATCCGAGCGACGCTCGTGCCCGCGCCGAGGCGGTCTCGCAGTTGCGTGCAAGGGCTGACTTCGAACCACTGGCTGCGGCGTTCAAACGCGTTGCAAACATCCTGAAAGGCCAGAGCCCAGCCGGTACGCCCAATCCCGATGCGTTCGTGGAAGAGGGGGAACGCGGCCTGTGGACCGCATATCAGGGAGTCCAAGAGCGGGTGGATACAAGCCTTGCTACGCAAAACTACGTCAAGGCACTGCAGGTCTTGAGCGAACTCAAAGGCCCCGTAGACACCTTCTTTGACGCAGTGCTTGTCATGGACAAAGACGAGGGGGTTCGTGACAACCGTCTCGCAATGCTCGGTCGCATCAACGATACATTCACCCGAATCGCGGACTTCCGGCAACTCGCGGTCTAATCGAGAAAATCCATGCCACGCTACGTATATCGATTTGGAGCCGGCGAAGCTGATGGCAACGCCGATCAGAAGGCTTTGCTTGGGGGCAAGGGGGCCAACCTCGCAGAAATGACATCGCTCGGCATTCCTGTTCCACCGGGCTTCACAATCACGACCGAGGTGTGCGCGTTGGCCGCGGATGGCGAGACCGATTTGCGAGAAGTTCTCGGAGCTCAGGTCGATGGCGCCCTCGAACGTGTCGCCGAGCTTTCCGAGTCCGCCTTTGGCGATCGCAACAATCCGCTGCTCGTCTCGGTGCGTTCCGGCGCTCCAGTTTCGATGCCGGGCATGATGGATACCATCCTCAACCTCGGCCTCAACGATGAGACGGTGCAAGGGCTTGCCGAGCAGACTGGCGACGCCCGTTTTGCCTACGATTGCTATCGGCGATTCGTTGCGATGTATGGCGAAGTTGTCATGGGTGTGCGGGCCGAGAACGACGCCGACGAAAACCCATTTGCGGCGCTGCTGTCTCAGAAAAAGTCTGAGGTGGGGGTGCAGCTGGATTCGGAGCTCAGCGCGGACGACCTTCGCAGCTTGGTTACGGCGTACAAAATCGAAATCCTCAAGCAGGTGGAGCAACCATTCCCCGAAGATCCCATGGCACAGCTGTGGGGCGCAGTTCGCTCCGTCTTTGGCTCTTGGCAGAACAAGCGTGCGGTCTTTTACCGTCGCATGCACAACATCGATGGCAGCGTCGGAACCGCTGTCAATGTGCAGGCGATGGTCTTTGGCAATTTGGGCGACGACTGCGCGACAGGCGTTGCCTTCACGCGGAATCCTGCCACCGGAGACGCGGGGTTTTTCGGAGAGTTCCTGCTGAACGCACAGGGTGAGGACGTCGTCGCAGGCGTTCGGACCCCTCAAGACATCTCTACGCTTGGCGAGAGCATGCCCGAGGTGCACGAAGAGCTCTTGCGGGTAGCAGAACGCCTCGAGAAGCACTTTGGCGACATGCAGGATCTTGAGTTCACGATCCAACGAGAGCGGCTCTGGCTGCTGCAAACGCGAACCGGCAAACGAAGTGGAGCGGCCATGGTCAAAGTCGCTGTCGACATGGTCGCTGAGGGGCTCATCGATGAGCGCACAGCCATCGCGCGGATGGATCCGGCCAAGCTCGACGAGATTCTGCATCCGACCATCGACCCCGAACGAAAGCCACCACTGATCGCCAAGGGCCTTCCCGCGTCGCCCGGCGCTGCGATTGGCCGCATTGTCTTTGGCGCCGACGAAGCCGAGGTATGGGCAAACCGAGGCGAGAGCGTGCTCCTGGTGCGCAACGATACATCGCCAGAAGACATCCATGGCATGAAGGCGGCAACCGGTGTGCTAACAGCGCGAGGCGGCATGACATCACATGCGGCGGTGGTTGCCCGAGGCATTGGCAAACCCTGCGTGACGGCGTGTCGCGCCCTCTCCATCGATGCCGTGAAAAAGGAACTCCGCATCGGCGAGCGCTGTTTTCAGCTGGGCGACCTTGTCACCATTGATGGGGCCACAGGCGAGGTCTTTGCGGGCCGAGCCGGTCTCGTGCCGGCATCGATTGGCGAGGAGTTTGGAACGCTGATGGGGTGGGTCGACGACGTGCGCCGCCTCAAGGTGCGAACCAATGCGGACACTGCTGTCGATGCTCGAACTGCGATCGCGTTTGGCGCGGAGGGCATTGGTCTTTGCCGTACCGAGCACATGTTCTTTGCTCCGGAACGCATCTTGGCCGTTCGAGAAATGATCCTGGCGCAGAGTGATGAGTCTCGCCGAGAGGCGCTCGACAAGATCCTCCCCATGCAGCGAGAGGACTTCAAAGACATCTTCCGAATCATGCAGGGCATGCCTGTGACAGTGCGGCTACTAGATCCCCCTCTGCATGAATTCCTCCCGCATGCCGATACGGAAATCGCCGAAGTCGCAACAGCGACAGGGCGTACCACAACCCAAGTCAAAACCATGATCGCCGATCTCGCCGAGGTCAACCCCATGCTTGGCCATCGCGGTTGCCGATTGGCAGTGAGCTGGCCCGAAGTATACGAGGTGCAGGCCCGGGCCCTGGCCGAGGCTGCAGTTGCCGTCCTCGCTGAAGGGATCGCGGTTCGCCTTGAGATCATGATTCCGTTCGTCTCTCTTCCCAGGGAACTGGAAGCTCTTCGGCCGCTGATCTGCGATGTCGTTGATGACGTGCTCGCCGCAGCGGAGGTCGAACTGGCATATCTTGTCGGAACCATGATCGAACTGCCACGCGCATGTCTGGTCGCTGGGGAGATTGCCGAGAATGCCGACTTCTTCTCGTTTGGCACAAACGACCTCACACAAACCACCTACGGCTTGTCTAGAGATGATGCAGGGCGGTTTCTCCCCGAATATTTGGAGCGTGGTCTGCTTGATCACGATCCATTTGTGCGGCTCGACCGGGCAGGGGTTGGAGCGCTGATTCGTGTTGGGGTTGAGCAGGGCCGTGCTGTGAAAACCAAGCTCAAGGTCGGAATCTGCGGCGAACACGGTGGCGAGCCCTCATCGGTCGAATTCTGTCACCGCGAGGGCTTCGATTATGTGAGTTGCTCCCCATTTCGTGTCCCGATTGCTCGTGTTGCCGCCGCCCAGGCCGCTCTGCGAGGCGAGGCGAGGTCAAAGTAGATGCAAAAGCCGTTCGCACCATGCAACCCCAACACCATGGCCCGAGTCTCAACCCAGGCACGATTCCGATGAAAGCCCTGTATCAAACCATCACTCCCCTCGTCGCGCTCGCTCTGGCAGCGCTGACCGGCTGCCCCGCCACGAGTGACGAAGTTCGCCCACCAGACGATCAGTTCTTCTTCCCAACCGGCATGGCAATTGACGAAGGGCAGGGCTCGCTATTTGTCTCTAGTGCCAACTCCGATCTCCGCTACGACTCGGGCACCATCACCATTGTCAATCTTGATCGCGTCGAAGAACTCTTAGGCGGATGGTTGAGCGGTGGCCAGCTTCCTGCTGGAGCTGATTGCGAAGCTGATAACACCATTGCCACAACCCTTGTTTGCAACGAAGCCGAGGCGATTGTGGCGAGCTCCAGTGTTCGCATTGGCAACTTCGCCACCGAAATCGGAGTGCAGGCTCTCGACGATGGGACTGCGCGCTTGTTTGCCGCCGTTCGCGGTGATCCTTCACTAACCTGGATCGACTTTAATCCTGCCTCTCGGGAACTTGAGTGCGGTGGTAGCGGCTCGATGCCCCGCTGCGATCAGGACCACCGGCTAAATCGACTACGCAATGATGAATCGGTTGGCAATCTACCACCAGAGCCGTTTGGCATCTACGTCGATAGTGCCGATGGTTTTGTCATCTTGACCCACCTCACACAGGGCGCGGTCTCGCTAACCGACGCACCAACCGATGGCAGCCCACCCGTTGTCGCAGATGCTATTGGTGGCGTCTTTGACGCCGACCCGCTCACCGGAGCACGAAGCGCTCTTGGGGCTGCCGCACGGACTCCAGGTGGGCGCGTGTATGTGACATCGAGTTCAGAAGAGCGTGTTCAGATATTCACGGTTGCGCGAGCGGGCAATGCGCTTCCATCGCTGGTGCCCTCAGACTTTTTCTTTCTCCGCGATGTCCTACCATCCGATGACAGCCGAGGGATTCGCTTTGGTGGCGATGGCGATGTCGCCTACATCCTCAATCGCTCGCCCGCGGTTCTCCAAGTTCTCGATACATCAATTCGCTCCACGGGACAGCCCAGCAATGCGCTTTCACAGGTTGTTGAAATCTGCCCAAATGCTTCCAACTTGGCAGTGGGCGATATGGGAGCTGGCGACCGTGTGTACGTGACCTGTTTTCGCGAAGGTCAGGTCTGGGTTCTCGATCCGATTGGGGGGGGAGTCGATGCGATTATTGATGTTGGCCGAGGACCTCAAGCCCTCGCGATTTCCGAGGACAACCAGAAACTCTACGTGACGAACTTTCTTGAAGACACTGTGGCCGTCGTTGACCTGGAGGTCGCATCTCCGACCGAGAACAGAGTTGTTCTTAAGCTTGGCCGAACCCGGCAGTCGGGAGGAAAGTAATGCGTAGTCGCAATCAAATCGCTACGGGGATTGCTACCCTTGGGCTCATCGCAGTTGCTTGTGGGCAAGACCCAAATCCGCCACCGTTGCGCAATCTCAACCGTCCTTCGGAAATTGCCTTCGCGTGCTTTGGTGACCTCAATGTCAATGGAACGGCGATTACCAGCGCCCAGCCGCTGAGTTCTTGCGCCGCACACTTTGCTGGCGAGCCGCCACCGGGCCAGGAAAACATCATTGCTCCTAGCTACTTTGCATTCGTGTTGCAACCAGCAGAGGGCACGGTCGCGGTCATCAATGTTGCCGCAGAAGGCATCCAAGACAACGATCTGTTCACACCTGGACTCAACGACATTCCCGTGGGCACCTTGCCTGTGGGAATGGCAGAAGACCGAACCGGCTGTTTTGTGATCACTGCCAACTCAGGTAGCTGCGACCTTGCTTCAATCGACATGACGAGCGCCCTGAATCTTGGTGATGTCGCGCAGGTCAATCGTGTTGCGATCACAACTCCTGCCGGCGATGAACTTCTCGCTCGTCCGCGGAGTATCACCGCGGGGCCGCAAACCGATGTCATCGGGGAGGCTTGTCCGCTAGAAGCGGAAGGGCTGGTCTACATCACCTATCCTGACTGCAATCTTGTCGCTGTCGCGGATGCCGCTACGGGCGAAGTGCAATCGGGTCTGGCGTTTCGCGAGACAGGAATCGTCGAGGCTGCAACGGATGCGGACTTTGCAGCCTGCCCGGTCCAGTGCACCGATGGTTCGCTTGCACTTGCTCACGGGACCGAACCCGAAACCTTCGTCGAGAAACCGGTTGCTGTCGAAGTGTCCCCCGATGGCTTGAGCCTCTACGTCACAAGCGAGACAAGTCCATTCTTTACGATCGTCGAACTTGATGCTGACGGTTTGCCCACGGCCAATGTTCGCCGAATTCGCGTCGCACCAGATAGCGATGGCAACGATATTGGGCTTCGGAACTTCGCGGTTTCCGACCGCATCGATATGGGCGGCGATATCTACAACAGCATCGCGCTACCCATCGGCGAGTTTCAATTTGCCTACGCAATCGCAACCGACTCCACAATTCGCGTGATCGATATCGAGCACAGCCAAGAATGCGACACACAGGTGGACCCACGGTTTTTGGTGGATGAAACCGACGTCGAGTTTCTCTCGTGCATGCCAGTTGGTGACCTCCGAACGCCACCGCGGCGGGTTGGAGCCAAGGGACCTGGCATCGAGCTTCCCGGACGATTTGATGAAGGCCGCAATGGCACAAGTGACTTGGCAGTTCCCTTAGACATCGCCTTTAGCACCTCGGAAGCACCAGACATTGGCACTCGTCCCGAGCAGCCCGAGCCAGATTCGATGGCTGGCAGCTTTGCGTTTGTCACCGCGTCGACAGGTCGAATCTTCGTTATCAACGTGGATGACGATGCGTACGCAGATGTCTATGATCCGGCCCAGCCGCTCGCCACCCAGCTGCCACTGGCGCTGCCGCATCAGTTGCGCGACAACATGCTCGGCCGAGCTTCGCTGTCGGAAAACTGCGGAGGCGCTCCCAACAGCAACGGAGGAGCCCGCGTAAACGGAGCTCCCTCTCAGATCATCGACCTAGCCCACATCGCAAACAGCAAGGTGCACGAGATGCCCTTCTTTCGCGGTCAGCGCTGCGAAGGCATGGATAGTCTTGGCAACCCAGTCAATAGCATCGTGACCGAGTTCTCTTTTGCCGCTGATGTGGAAACCCGAGCCACTACATTCCCCGACATTCGAGCGGTTGAAGACCAGAACTGGTCAATCGCCTGGGAAGGGGCACTGTCAGCGGATGCGCGAGGTACCGCTATCGATGGACCGGTGGTTCGGAAGGGGGTTGTTGTCCGCGACGGTGCAAAGGCGCAGCTAACCGATGCTGGGGCGCCATTTTGCGGGTTGGGGGTTGAGCCCTTCGACATCGTCTCCTTCATAGGCTGCAATCCGCTACTGGATGATGCGCAATGTGGAGTTGGCGAGAGTTGCTACGTTCACCCTGACACCACAGCTGCTGTTCAAACCGGTGTCTGTTTTGCGGAAGACCGGGTTGATGCACTCTCTGGACCGTGTCGGGAGTTTCTCACGTCCCGCCGTCGATATAGCGTCAGTACAAGCGCCGCTGGCGAACTCGGGCTCATCGAGCGCCGCCGAGTCTTACGCACCAGCCCACTTGACGGCTGCGAATCCGCCACTCAGTGCGAAGGGCTCGCAGAACTCGAGCCACTGCTAGCATCGGACGCGCACCCCATCGAAGCAGACTTGCTCGATCCAGAGCGCGACTTTGATTGGGTATGTGAGGCGGATCCGAGCCGAGCACCTGGAGTTGATCGCTGTCAGATGGCATGTGAGAGCGCCGAGGATTGCGAAGATGGATTCACCTGTGCAGGTCAGCGCTGTGTGGAAGCTGCGCTGCCCCCCGCAGAGTGCGTCGCTGCCATTCAGCGCTATCAGGTTTCGGTCGGCGATGCCTTTGTGGTCTTGGGAGAGGATGATGGGTATGAATCCGCTCTGGTGGCCGAGCCAGGCACCGGCGAGTGCGTTCGTCCCGCAGATGCCAATCCGCTCGTCGCTGCTCGCATTCCCTTGCGCCCAGAGCCTTGCGACGATGATGACGACCCCTTAACCGGTCCGAATCCGTGCTCGACTACCGTGGCTCACGACGAAGACTACATTCCCTTTGTTGTGGAAGACGGCCGTTGCATTGCTTTGGATGTGGCGCAGCGAACTCGGCAAGCGCCTGCAGTTCGCTTTCAGAATGCCGCCCTACAGTTCCACCTCGTGGATTCAGAGACGAGAGGGGACTTGGAATGCCGAGCAGATAAGGCCGGAGAGGGACCCGCATTTGGGACAACATTTGCCGGCTACCAATTGCTCTTTGAGATCACCAACGGCTTTGCGCCAAAGATTGTTGTCTTGGTGACTGCGCTGCCGAATCGCATCATTCCCGGGCCCTCGGGCAACCTCTGGATCGTCGATCAGGGCGATTCTTCATCGTTCGATCGAGGCAGGGTCATTCGAATCAATCCACGGGCCCCGGCTTCGGGCTTCGATCGCACGACGTTTCAATAGCCGACGTTCCTGTACCCAACGTTCCTGTACCCAACGTTTCCTCCCCTTGCCCGCCAAATGTGCGGGCAAGACATTCCATTTTCTTGCCCACTCGCCCGCGCTGGGTGACAAGAGAGTGTGGCGAGTCACGAGAGCGATCTGTTTAAAGACAAAATCGAGGTGAAGCTCGACGAGCGTCAGGTTTTCTACCTCTTCTTTGGTGGCGCAGTCATTGCCACCCTGGTCTTTGTGCTTGGGGTGATGGTGGGTCGCCGCGTGGAGGCGCGTGCGGTTGCCACTGGAGGCACGACGGTCACCGACCCGCTAGCTGCACTCGATCGTCTTGAAGGCGGCGATGACTTGGCATTCCCGACGGCCCTTCGGGGGGATGAGGTGAGTCTTGGCGCTGTGGATGCCAATCTTGCCAAGCGTCCAAAGCCGGCCGTTGGCGGGCCGCTTGTCGCGCCAGAAGCGAAGAAGCTCGCCCAACCTGCCAAGCCATTACCTGCTGCGGACGATTCCAACACCGATGGTGCCGATGCTGAGCCAGAGGCTGCTCAACCGGCTAACCCCATGGGGGATGACTCCAAGCCCGATGAGGCTGTCGAAAAGCCCGCCAAGGAAAAGGCAACGAAGAACTCGCGCAAGCGCTTCACGCTGCAGGTCGGTTCATTTCAAGACAAAGATGAGGCCGACACGTTCTTCCGAACACTGCAAGGTGGCAGCTATGCGCCCTACATGGTGGAAGCGGAAGTGCCGGGCAAAGGCACGTACTTTCGCGTGCGAGTGGGTGGCTATGCGAGTTTCGATGAGGCGTTGGAAGCCAAGTCGACGTTTGAGGATAGCCAGCATGTCATCGCCTACGTGACTCGCCTGAAGTAGCACCGATCCGCGAGATCGGTTCTTCCGCGAACTGAGCGAATCGGCCATTTGCAGCGTCATACGGTCGGTATACAACCAGCCCATGGCACGACGTGATCCGGCTGATACGCCTCTTATGCGGCAGTTTTTGCAGGTCAAAGCTGAGCATCCCACAGGCATCCTGTTCTTTCGGATGGGGGACTTCTACGAGATGTTCTTCGAGGATGCAGTCATCGCGGCCAAAGCTCTGGACCTCACGCTCACAAGCCGCGACAAGGGCAAGCCAGACGCTGTGCCAATGTGTGGGCTTCCACATCACGCATCTCGTGGCTACATTGCAAGGCTCACGGAGCAGGGCTTCAAAGTTGTCATCTGCGAACAGGTCGAGGATCCAAAGACAGCCAAGGGGCTGGTGAAGCGTGACGTTGTGCAGATTGTGACGCCGGGCGTTGTCGTCGATGATGAGGTGCTCGATCCCAAGAGCGCACGCTATCTAGCCTCGGTGGTGCCTCAATCTCGGGGCCCGCTTTGGGGGCTTGCCTACGTCGATGTCTCGACTGGCGAATTTCGCGCTACAGAAGTGGATTCGTTGGCAGAGCTTGCCGCCGAGCTCACCCGCGTCGCTCCAAGAGAAATCCTGGTCTCGGAAAAGGAGCTGGCCGGCGCTTCGATCAAAAAGCTCAGCGAGCGCTTCAAAGTCGCCTACACAAGCATCGAACGTCGTGACAAGAGCTCCGTGAAGTCGCTGCTGGAAACCAGCTTTGCGGGAACTCTGTCCTCGCTCGGGCTTGAAGACAAACCTCTGGCCGCCCAAGCTGCGGCCGACGCATTGCAGTACGCACGGGCGACGCAGCCAACCGGAACCTTGCCGCTCACGCGACTGCAGCTCTATCAGCCCGGGCACAGTGTGGTGCTTGACGAGGCGGCCGTCGCAAATCTCGAACTCACCCAAACTCTTGTCGGCGGAAAGAAAGCTGGCTCTCTGCTCTCCGTTCTCGATCGGACAAAGACGGCAACCGGTGGGCGCATGCTTCGCCGCTGGCTTTTGTATCCACTCCTTGACGTTGATGCGATTTCTGCGCGCCATGACGCAGTTGAATACCTTGTGCAGCACGCGAGTTTGCGAGGTCTGCTTCGCGAAGAGCTCGGATCGGTCTACGACATCGAGCGGCTGGCAGGAAGGCTCTCACTAGGGGTTGCCAATCCTCGTGATATGGGGCGGCTGCGTTCATCGCTGGAGAGCTTGCCAGGGCTGGCAAAACTGCTTGGCAAAGGGGCGGGCAAAGGCAAGACCACACCGGCACTTCTCGAGCTGGATGCAAAACTCCTAAAAACTCTTACGCAGGTCGCCAAGAAACTCTCAGACGCACTTGTGGACGAACCGCCCATCGTAACCAAGGATGGCGGCATAATCCGCGATGGCTTTTGCCCCCTCGTCGATGAAAACCGCACACTGGCCACCGGTGGCAAGGACGCGATCTTGGCGATTGAAGAGCGCGAGCGCGAAGCGACTGGCATTTCCAAGTTGCGCGTCAAATACAACCGCGTCTTTGGTTACTACTTGGAAGTTGGCCGCGCTTTCTCAGACAAAGTCCCCGAGCACTACGTTCGCAAGCAGACGGTCGCCACAGCCGAGCGCTATGTAACAAGTGAGCTTGCAGAGCTCGAGACCAAGATTCTCACAGCCCAAGATGCACTGGTCACTCGCGAGCTTGAGCTCTTCAAGAAGCTCTGTTCTGAAGCGGCGGCTTGCATTGATGAGATCTTGAAGGCGGGTGCTGCCGTCGCAAGCATCGATACGCTCGCTTCGCTTGCAGAGGTCGCACACGATTTGGGCTACACACGCCCCGTTGTGGACGAGAGTGAAGTCCTCGATATCGTCGATGGCCGGCACCCAGTCGTGGAAATGCACGTAGGGCAGGGGGAGTTCATTCCGAACTCCTGTCATATTGATACAGCGAACGAGCAGCTACTTCTTATCACCGGGCCCAATATGGCAGGCAAGTCGACCTACATGCGGCAGGTTGCTCACATTGTGCTGATGGCGCAAATGGGTGGGTTTGTGCCCGCTGCCAAGGCGCGCGTAGGTGTTGTCGATAGGGTCTTTACTCGAGTTGGTGCGGCAGACAATCTCGCCAGTGGCGATTCAACATTCATGGTCGAGATGCGCGAGACTGCCGCAATTCTCAGCGGCGCCACCCGACGCTCGCTCGTGGTGCTCGATGAGGTGGGCCGCGGGACCTCGACCTTTGATGGTGTGTCGATTGCGTGGGCTGTGTCCGAGTACTTGCACGATGCGATTGGAGCCCGGACGCTCTTCGCCACCCATTACCACGAACTCACACGACTCTCCGTGACTCGTCCCCGGGTTGCCAACTACAGCGTGGCGGTCAAAGAGGTCAACGGCAAGATCGTTTTCTTGCGCCAAGTCGTGCCGGGGGGAGCAAACCGCAGTTATGGCGTGGACGTGGCGCGGCTTGCAGGATTGCCGCGCTCGGTGATAGCACGCTCGCGACAGATCCTGGCCGAACTCGACCGCGGGGAGCTACATGGGGAAAGTTCTCAACTTACCCTCTTTGCGGCCGTCGCTCAGGCTCCTGCGGCCACACCGGACGACACCGCTGCCCTATGTGAGCGGCTCGATTCCATTGACCCACATGCCATTACCCCAATCGAAGCCATCGCGATCTTGGCCGAACTGAAGCAGCTTTCAAACTAGGCTCAGAAGTTGGGGGGGCGAGCACCCTTGCAAAATATGCCGTACGGGGGCGCGTAGCCTCAACTCTCTGGAGACCTCCTGAAATCAAAAGAGAATTAGCTGGCATTATCCTTGCTCTATAGGGGGGGCAGGAGGAGCCAGTTTGAAGAACACAACATACAGAATCGCATTTTCTGCACTGCTCGGTCTCGCAGGTACAAGCCTAGCGGCCTGCGGCAGCGGCAGTACACAAGGTCCATTGGATGAGGTCGACTCGATCGTCTTCATCGAACGGCAAAGCCGAATGGGGGGCATGGGAGACATCTTCCAATACGACTCCTATGAAGCTGGCGCCAAACTCGTGAAGCTCTCACCACCCACTGCGGATGGCGAGCGGATCGTAATCTGCTGCGACCAGGATCCTGAGTACGCAGACCTCGACATCATCGACTACGACCTTTCGTATGACGCCAAGACGATTGTCCTATCGGGCCGTCTGTCGCAGGACCAAAAATATGGTCTTTTCACTCTGGACGTCGATAGCGGCGACATCGAGCAGCTACCAACGGATCCAGATTCTCACTACGTCTACCCAACCATTCTTCCTGGTGACCGCGTTCTTTTCGCAACCACAGCAGTTGTTGAAGAAGGTGCACCGCAATTCCGCGACGAGTATGAGCGAGGAACCACCCTTCAGCTGGGAAGCATCGCCATGGACGGTAGCGACGAGAAGCTCTTCTCTCGAAACCTCTCTCACCGCATCACAACCACCGTGTTGTCCACCGGTGAAGTTCTCGTCACACAGTGGGACCACTTGAACACGATGAACGCTGGTCTTCTCCTCAGGATGAATCCAGACGGAACTCGCGTACGAGAGGCCTTCGGCAAGCAGGGGACTGGAGCAACGAACTCGTACTACAAGACGGTCGAGATTTCTCCGGGCCGCGTTGTTGCCATCGGTAGCTCACGCTCACGTACCTTCCAATCCGGCGCCATTCTCGACATTCGCCTTGGCGAGACCTACGAGACAGAAGACGGCGAGATTTGGGCCGATCAGAAGATGTCTGAGGCAAACGCTTCGGCGAAGATTCTTACCGCTCAGGTCCCTCTTGGACGCGAGCCTTCCTCCAACACGGTTGGTCGCTACTACAACGCCTACCCATTGGACGCTACCGAGTACCCCAACTTTCTTGTGAGCTGGGCTGATGGTCCTGTTCAGTCCGAAGTCAACGGTGCTGCTGGCATCGCTCCAGACTTCGGCATCTACCTTTACGACTCGGAGAAGGGCAGCCGCCTTCCCATCTACGACAAAGAGGGAACGTGGGAAATCAACCCAATGCCACTTGTTGCTCGTGAAGCTCCACCTACCATCGCTGCAACCGGTGCAAACCAGTTCTCTGATGAGAAGGTTCTTCTCGGTGCCATGGACGTCTACGACTCCTCGGTTCAAGACTTCGACCCAGGCAGTATCTACGGTGTTCGCATCGTAGAAGGCTTCTCTGGTGAAGAAGGCGTTGGCATGGACTTTGGTCTATCGATGGCTGAAGGTGCTCAGACTCTGGGTATCGCTCCAATTCGCGAAGACGGTTCTTGGGCTGCTCTGATTCCCGCAAACATCCCAGTTCGCCAAATTGCTATCGACAAGTTTGGTATGGGGCTTCGCCACGAGCCAGTATGGATTTCTGGTAACCCTGGCGAGTCGATGTTTTGCGGTGGTTGTCACGAGAGCCGCTCCGAGACCACAACCATTCAGCCTGGTCTCACCGAGGCTGTCGCAATCGGGCCTGTCGATCTGCTCAGCGATGTTGGTCGTTTCGAGCGCCAAACCACTGGCAACTTTGCAGACGCCAACATTGGTGTCCCCTGGGACCTCGCTCTTCAGCCCATCTTCGACGCCAAGTGCGTAGCTTGTCACGATGGTGACCCCAACAAGCCAGGCAACCCTTCAATGACGATCACCGATGATGAGGGTAACTCTCAAACCATCGTCTTCAACCTCAGCGGCGACGAAGTCTTCTACGGAAACGGCGAAGAGATGGTCTCTGGTTACAGCGCTTCACACCTCTCTCTTCTCGGTCCAGACATGGAAGATGTCGAAGACCTAGGTCTCACAATCGAAGGAGACATGCCTATCTACGTCGAGCCTGAGAACGCGGTTGGATCAATCCTCATCCAGAAGCTGAACCCACCTGTCCAGTACCCAACACCAAACCTAAACGAGCGAGCATTCCCAACGGTTTCTCACCCAGCGGATGTCGGTGGCACCCCACTCACCGCTGGCGAGTACCGCCTCCTTATCGAGATGGCCGACAACGGTGGCCAATTCTACTCTCGTGAAAATGCTCCTGGTCAAAACCCATAAGAAAGGAACGACGACAATGTTAGGAACAAAAATGATTCGTAATGCTCTTATCGCTGCCGCTTGTACCTTCACGGTTCTCGGCGCAATTCCCGAGGCCAACGCTGGACGAGGCGGTTCTCCTGGAACCATCCGCTCCGCTATCCGAAGCAACAATGCAGATGCCATCGTCGCTGCTCTTGAGCAGGCTGAGAACATTCCCTGCAACAGTGATTGCATGGGAATGGTAATGGACCTTCTCGACAATGACGACTACCGAGTTCGTCAGGTCGCATCTTGGTGGTTCGCTCGTCGCCCCGCGCAGATGAAAGAAGTTGCAGAACTGGCAACGGCTTGGCTCACAACGGGCTCTTCAACAGATGCACGCAATGGTGCAGACATCCTTGGAACGTTTGGCTACGCCAAGCACATCGCAACGTTGACAACGGCTTCTCAGAAGAGTGGTTTGGATGCACCTGCACGGGCAGCGATTGTCAAAGCTCTAGGCGACATTGCCAACAAATCGGCCAATGCGACTGTTGCAACTGCGATGACTGATTCGGATGCAAGTGTTCGTCTGAGTGCGGTGACGGCTTGGAAGAACATGCTAAAGCAGAACAGTGCTGAGCCGGTTGTCGCTCTTGTGAGTGATAGTGATGTTCAAGTGCGCCGCGCTGCGATCTCTACAGTCGGCAAGTTCCGATCGGCAGATGCACGAGTCGCTCTTGAGGCCGCCCTTGCAAGTGATGCCGACTCTGCGGTGCGGCGAAATGCCGCTTGGGCGCTTGGGCGAATTGGAGATGCTGCTAGTCGTGAAGTGCTTCGCGCCGCTATCGATGACCCATCATCTCTTGTGCGAACGACTGCCAAAGTGGCTATGGGCAAGCTCCGCTAGCGCTCACGCTCTCTCCTCCTAACGGGCGGCTTGTGGACATCATGTCTGCAAGTCGCCCTCCGGCGTTTGAAAGCGCTTCCCAACAGAAGCAGCTTTTGAGACCTTTGTTACTACGCTCTTGCTACGCTATGACCTAACATTGCCAATGGGGTATCGATATGGCTGCAAAATTTAGAACTACGTTTGTTCTTAGCTCGTGTGCACTTGGTGCAACTCTTATCGGCGCGTGTGGCTCCGATGCACCTAGGCAGACCTACTACGAACGGGAGATTGAGCCAATCTTAGTTGCATCCTGTTCGGGCAACACGGGTGGCTGTCACATTGTTGATGACACAAATCCCTTTGGCTTTGCCGCTGGCAATTTCGATGTCACCAGCTTTGAGAACGTACAAAAGCGGCGTGACTTGTTGCAGCGATTTGGCGCCTACGAAGTTCCCCTACTACTTGTTAAGGCCGTGGGAAACAGCGGAGAGCTTGGAGTTACCTATGGCGGTGAGTTTGAGCCTCTCGAAGTCAACCATGTTGGTGGAAGCATCTTTCGCGTTGGCTCCGATTCCTACCTAACGCTTCTTGAGTGGACCAATAATGGAGCGACAGAGAACGGTCTGCCTCCACTCGCTCCGCCAGAAACCGGTGACGGCGATTGCACAACCTTTGTGCCATCGAGCTTCGATGAGAGCACGATCGTTTCCGATCCAACCTATTCAGACTTCAAAGAGAATGTGCAGCCCACGCTTAAGACGTGTGGAGCGAGTAGCTGCCATGGCGCACCAGCATCCGACTTCTACGTGACGTGTGGTGACGATGAGCGACAGATCGCGTTCAACTTTTCTGTCTCGCAAGCATTTGTCGACGACCCCGTTGCAAACTCCCAACTTTTGCAAGTGCCGCTCGCGGTCAACGCAGGTGGCTACTTCCACACCGGTGGTGAGCACTTTGCTAGCCGAGATGAGCGCGCGTACAAAGACATCGAGGACTGGGCCTCGGCGGTCGGTCCTTTGGAGTTTGGTGAGGGGGATCCAGGGCGCGAGTACTTTGCAGAGTATGTGCAGCCTCTGCTGCTCACTCGAGGGTGCTCCTTCGAAGCCTGTCACAGCCCGCAGGCGACAAACGACTTTCAGCTTCGCTCTGGAAGCCAGGGCTTTTTCTCTACAATTGCCCTTGAGAGAAACTATGAAGACCTCAAAGCGAACTTCATGGCTTTCGAAGTTCCCGATGCGCGTCGAGGACGTGCTGTTGCCAAGACCATCTTGAATGCCTTTGGTGGCATTGGTCACCGCGCAGGATCCGTGCTGGAAACGCCAAACTCAGGAGGCTCGGTACCATCTGCTTGTGATGACCCGATCGATCCAGAAACAGCATCGGCCTACTGCCGAGTGCAGCGTTGGGTCGACATTGAACGCGAAGCACTCATCGCACAAGACCAAGTCTTCGACCTGGCCGAAGGCAGCACGGTCAACATTGTCTACGTCGATCGGCAGGAGACGCACATGGCAGGGCCTTTGGAGTTCGACACCTTCCAGCCAAACTCCGACCTCATGGTGGTTCCGGCTGAGATCGGGGTTGATGGTGCCTTGAGCGTGAACGTCGCTGCGGTCTCGCTTCTCGACAGTTGTGCTGGAGCCGCGGATCGTTCTCAGGTGGACGTGAGCGCGCCAGATGTGAGTATCGATGGAACGACCGTTGCCTTCGCGATGCAGATCGGGGCGGCTGAGAGCAAACAGCTCTACACCGTCAATATCGACGGAACGGCCTGTACTAGAGTCACCGACCCTGAGCCTGCTGTAGACGGAATCAAGATCCACAACTTTGATCCCGCTTGGTCACCGGATGGCGAGTGGCTCGTCTATGCATCGACTCGCGCAGGCGCTCAGCCACCCAGCCTCAGTCGAGCGCTCTTCTTGCCACAGAGTAATCTTTGGCGTCGGACACTTGATGGGTCCACCGTGGAGCAGATGACCTTCCTCACCAATAGCGAAGTCTCTCCACAGTTCATGCGCGAGGGCAGGGCGATCATGAGTACAGAAAAAGTCTCACAAGGATTTTACCAAGTCGCTGGCCGTCGAATTAACTGGGACATCACTGACTACCATCCTCTTCTGGCCCAGCGCTCGGAGTCAGTATTTGCAGACCCAGAGGACATCACCCAGACGCGGCCATCGGTGGGATACGAGAGCGCCACCGAGATTCGTGAGGGCTTTGATGGCAACTTCCTCTCGGTTTTCTCGGACCGTGGCGCCAAAGGTGGCGCTGGAACCATTGCGACCTTCAATCGCAGCGTTGGTACATTCGAAGCGGACCGCGATGATCCTGGCTACCTCAAATCAGTGCACTTTCCGGATGAGGCCGCAACGGGACGAGTTGGCTCGGCGACCAACGGGGCGTACCGCTCGCCATACCCGCTTCTCGATGGACGCATCATGGCCTCCTATTCGAACTACAGTGGTGACCTGGCAACAGCGACCAGTCACAACTGGGACATTGTTGCACTGAGCCGGCGGGATGGATCCAGAGAAGTTCTGATTGGAGGACCCGGAGCACAAGTCGAGGCCGTTCTTGCGATCCGCCGACCTGCATCGGAACTCTACCTCAACCGCCGACAGCTAGTCTTTGGGGGCGAGCAAGACACCAGCGACTTGGAGCACGCGGTGATTCACATTCCCGATGCACCGCTCATCTTCACCCTGCTCACGTCAAACCTGCGGCGGGGTCGTCCAGTCGATGCATTCCGCGATGCTGAGTACATCGCGTTCTACTCCGAGAACCCTGCACCAGCTGGAGCAACGGCGAATGTCGAAGGCATCTACGAGGACCGCACGTTTATGGGGCGGGTCCCGCTTGAGAGTGATGGCTCGATTAAAGTGCGAGTTCCTGCCAGCCAAGGTGTGATTCTTGAATTGCAGGATGGCTCAAAGCAGCCACTGGTGACGATGACCGAAGAGCATCAGGTGGGGCCTGGGGAGCAAATCTCGTTCGGTATTGTGGAGCCCCTCTTTGACGCAGTGTGTGGTGGTTGTCATGGGTCGGTATCAGGCCAAGAGCTTGATGTCTTTGTCTCGCCCGATGTACTTACAGGGGCTTCCCAGTCGCTAGCTCGCGACCGAGATCCTATCGACCTGTAAACAATCAACACTTTCGAGGCAAATGGCACATTTGCTTTGAATTGCGCTGTTCCGGCCTCCGTCCATGCCTTGTCGCGTCCCAACGGGCGCGCTAGACTTCAACCACTTAGCGACACGGAACCGGAACATGAGAGCACTAACCAAGTCGACACGGTCCTGGCGGACCACCTTTTTCGCTGCCTTCTTTCTGGTCGCATGTCTCACTCCGAGTGTGGCGGATGCCAAGCGGAGGAAGAAACGAAACCGCAAGCGGCCTGTTGCCGCCAAGGTCAACACCCAAGCTCTCGGCCAGCTCATGGGGCCGTTTGCCTTTGGCATGAGCAAAGACAAGATCCTCAAGCTTCTCAGTCAGCAGCTTGATGAGCGCTATGCAGACAAGATCAAAGAGACGAACGATGTCTACCAACAAGACAAGATTCGCCTGCAGAAGAAGAACGCCCTTAAGAAGATTCGCTCCTCCTACCGAGAGTTCAAGGGGGCCAAGACTGGATGGGATGTCTCCATCATTGATGATCAGTTCGCGCACAATACTGGTGAGGCAATGCTCGTTTATTGGGAGAACAATGCTGATGGAAAGGACCAGCGGCGCTTTTTCTTCTTTCACGATGGTGAGCTCTACAAGATGTTCATCACCCTCGACACCAGCATGCTGCCCGAGGGGCAGCGCAGTTTTGAGTTCTTCAAAGGCCTCATGACAAAGCGCTATGGTGCCGGCAAGATTGTTACTGAGAAGAAGCGCAGCGGCGAAGAAATCCCTGTGCTTGTTGATTGGCAGAGCCCAAAATTCCACGTACAGGCAATCGACAAGCTGCACTTCTACGGCATCTTCTGTCTGAGCATTGCAAATCCCAAAGTGGAATCCATTGTCATGACAGCACGCGATGCGAACAAGGAAGCCAAGAAGAGCAACGCAGTTATCAACTCAATGCTCGAAGGCGACAACGACGCACCACCAAGCCTGGATATGAACAAGGGTGCCATCGATAGGAGCATTAAGTAGGCCGCTTACCTGTAGCGAACTGCGCTGTAGCATTCGCTTCATTATCACCTCAGAGGAGCTCCGCAAGTGCGGGGCTCTTTTTGCATTGGGCCATTGGTTCGATCTGGCGATGTCGTGAGAATGTGTGACGATGGGCCCGTATCGCTTCTCGCTGCTGAGAAGAGTTCTGGATGGTCAGAACAGACCTCGCGCGAATCTCGCGGCAGCGCCTATGTGATTCTTTAGGCGCTCAGCCGAGTCTGATGCGCCTACCATTCGAAGAAAACGCCGGCCTCTGTGCCCGACACCGCGCCTGAGCGCGACGTGCGCGTCTTCGTCCTTAGTAGTAGGTTCTCCTATGCTTCCCTTGACGGCCATGGTGAGCGAACGCAGAGCGGTTGTTGCGGTCGCGCATCAGCATCGCCAACCGGGCTACTGGCGGGACCCTATCGAGGATTGAAATGAGCACCGTCCGACAAGACACTCCAACAGGCACTGGACTCGCCCAAAGATGTTCAGCAACGGCTCGCAGCAGAGAGCCGCACCAGCCAGAGATCGCCGATGAGCTAAAGAGTGCGTGGAATGCAGAGGCCCCTGCGCCGGGCAGAGGAACTTGAGCAAGGCGCGGTCCTGACCATCGATGGCGACAAAGCGAGACCAGACAAAGCGAGACCAGTCGATGGGCGAGAGAATCGAGGTGGAGTCGACGCCCGCGTTGCCGAGATCCTTGGCGAAGACCGTACCGGGCGTGCGACCATTTGCACAAGCTTCATCAATGCATGCAGTGCTCTGCGCTAGGATGTGAGTGTGCCGAGTGGGTGGCATCGTAGTTTAGAACGGATGCGAATGGGCAGTAGGGCGGGCTGGGTCGCTCGTCGTTTCACTTTGCGAGAACGGCGAACAAAAAAAAAGGCCCCGCAGTTGCGGAGCCTTCTCTGTCGGTACGGAACTTCTCTTAGAGGAAGAAGCTGAACTTACCGCTCTCTTGTGACTTCTCTTTGAGAACCTTCTGGATGGTCTTGCCCGTATCGTTGAGCTGGTTGACCTTCGCTTCAATGGCCTCAATTCGTTTGGTGTAGGCAATCTCTGCGAGGGTCGCTGCGCCACCAGTGATGATTTGCTTGATCGACTTACTGGCTGGGTCGAGCATCACAACGCTGTCCCCAGGAATCGAATCTGAGCCGGGAACAGGGACCTTGTCGACTTTCCAGCCTCCTGTCTGATCGTCCCGGTAAGCAAAACCTGTGAAAGGTTTGCCACCGCAGCCTGCGGGGTTGGGCTTGGTCTCTCCCTCACACACAGGGCCACCGAGTTGCACCATTCGCATGGTCACAGGAGCGCCCGCCGCGGCATCTTCTGCGGAAGGAATCTGAACCACAGCCCCATATGCCATTGGGTTGAAGCCCTTGAACTTGACGGCACCCTCTTTGAGAATCTTCGATTCCTTCTTCGCTTCACGCAGATGCTCTTTGAGCATGGCGTTGAGGGTGTGGATGTCAGAATAGAACGTGTAAATCTCACGAGAGATGTTCGAGTCGAGGTGGTAGAGGGAACTCTCGTACACCAGCTCATCGTTGGTTGGCACAGCCTGGAGTGCTGCAAGCGATGCCGTGAGCTTTTCATCTCCAGGAACAAACTTGCCATTCTGCTTGCCACTCTCAAGTGCTGCAGTCAGCTCTGTGAGTCCACCGCGGACAATCTTGACATCCTCCATAATTGGCTTGGCGTCGGTGATGACCTGGTTGTACTGGCTTGCGCCCGCACCGATTTTGCCAATCAACACACCGGCAATCAGGGGAAGGAAGACCATGGCAGCTGTGCGACCAATCGTCGCGGCCTTGTTCTTCTTGGCAACGCTCTCAACCGAGGAGCCATCATTTACGACAACAATCTCAGGCTGAGAGACCACAGCGGCGTTCTGTGCCATTGCGCTCATCGCCCCGAAAGGATCGGAGGAGGCATCAGGAACCTGTGCCTGAGGCTGAGGCTGAGCTGGGGGAGGTGCTACTCCTGGAGGAGCTGGAATCGACCCCTGGACATTCGCCCCGGGAGGCGGAACGATGCCGCCGGGAGCCGGAGGTTGTGCCACCCCCGGAGGAGCCACAGGCGCTCCACCGGGAGCTGCGGTGTTGGTTTTTTTCAGGCCTAGCCTGGCTTTGAGATCGCTAATGTCGCGAGCTCCTGGACGTTTCGATGTCTGGCTCAAAGGTGGTACCTCCATTCGGCGGCGACTCTAGGCAAGGCCGCCGAGGGTGTCAAAAGATTTCGGTAGTATGGGTCACAGACACCAATGTGTCGACTGATTCTCCGCAAAGGTTTGGCTGCTGTGACCTCCTGTCATGTGAACACATAGTCACAAGGCCTGATCAGGGATCCCTCTTTCGCCCCCCAACTCCTCGATATTGCTTTGGTGTAAGTCCTGAGTGCCTGATGACGTTACTGGCTCGATTGCTGCTCGTGTGAGTGGCGACATCTCTCGCGCATCTGCGCTCAAGAACTAGGAGACCTCCCTCGTGACATCACAAAGCCAAAGCAAACTCTCTCATCTCCTCCTTATGACTGCAGTGGTCTTTGGGACGCAAGCGGCACTCGGCGACGATGCCTCGGCAGACACAGTTTCAGTGGCTGTTGGAGGTTCAGCACATGTTGATGCGGGAGTTCATGTAAATGTCGATGGATTCATAGGTGCGTTGGCGCATCTTGAGGCTGGCATCTCGGTGGGAGTTGGCTTCTCTGCTCCGCCACCTGCTCCGCCTCCACCACCTGTGCCCAGCTACTATGTCGAGTATGTGGCGCCGGCACCTGTCTACGCTCCGCCCCAACCGCTCTACCTTGATCGACCGATCGTGCAACCGCGGGCACCCATGTCTCGTTGGGGACTCGGCGCCTTTGCAGGTTCGGTTCACATTGACGACCAAGAAGCCGGATCGGATCTTGGCTTGGTGGGACGGTATCGACTCTCTCGTAGCTGGTCGCTAGAAGGTGAGGTCGCAAAGACAAAGTCCACGGGAGGGGCGAGAGTGGACCGGCGAGTGGGGGGCGCTGTTATTTGGAACCTGCCCCTAGGGCGCAAACTCAAGCCTTCGCTGCTCTTGGGCGCGGGCTACGGACAGAGCGAACTTGGCCATGGAGAGTTTCATGCCGAGCAAGGGTATGGCGAAGTGGGCTTCGGACTCTCATATCGCCTAACCAAGCGCTTTCGAATCATGGCTGATGTGCGAACGGGAACACGCAGCAGTGGCGACGAAGATGTCATGTACGTTGCTAAGGGCGGCGTTGTTGAGTTCGATCAAGATGAGGACTACAGCAGAGCTCGTCTTGGCGGCATATTCTATTTCTAGAACAGCAAAACGGAGCAGTTGCAATTGGCGATCGCTGTGGTGCATTCCGCACAGCGCATTCGACTGCGACCGCACCTCTAGCGTATGCTGAAGCCATGCTCCCGGGAGTGCAGCGAAAAGAGATTCGCAGTTTTGATGACACTCCCATCACCTATTATGTGCGAGGTGAGGGCCCTGCGGTGGTGTTGGCCAATGGGCTTGGCGGCCCGCTTTCTTCCTATCGCCATGTGGCACAGCAACTCGGCAATGACTACCGCATTCTGAGTTGGGACTACCGAGGCCTCTACGATTCTGGACGGCCCACCGATCCTCTCGCTCTCGGAATGGACCACCAAATTCGCGACCTAGAGCTCTTGCTCGATGCAGAGGGCATTCGCCACGCAGTGGTTCTCGGCTGGTCGATGGGCGTCCAAGTCGCCTTCGAGTTTTATCGCCGGCACCCCGAGCAAGTCGCTGGTCTCGTCATGCTCTGCGGCGTGGCAGGTTCACCCTTTCGAACGCTTCGAGGGGTTCCAGCCGCAAGTACAATCCTGCCTCCGCTTATGAATCTGGGCAAACGCAATGCGCGCTTGGTGCAGCGGGTTGCCCGGCGTGTAGGCAAGTGGCCTGGTCTGGTTCCACTGATGCAACGCGCTGGCGTTGTCGCACCGAGCTTGGACATGAACATCTTCCGCGAAATTGCCGAGGACTTTGCAAGCCTCGACGTGGAAATGTATTGCGAGACTCTCAAGCAGTTGGGAGAGCACGATTGCTACTCGGTCCTCCCTCAGATCGAAGTGCCTACGCTGCTAATCACCGGTGACAAGGACCGAATGACGCCCAGTGCGGCGGCGCACCGAATGCATAGGGAAATTCCCAAGTCGCGGTTGGTGGTGATCGAGGGCGGAACACACTATGCACCTGTCGAATTTCCCGAGCGCATTGAAAGTGAACTCGACCACTTTCTAAGCAGCGTTGCTGGCTACGAACCTGTTCGTTATCGTCAGAATCTCTCATGAGTTCTCCTGAGAATGCCTGTCCAGCCTGCGGCAAGGAGGTTCTGGACATCGATGTAAACTGTGGCAGCTGCGGTCAGGGGCTCAGCTCCACAGGTGCACAGAGGCTCATTGGCGAGGTCGTTCTCGGGCAGTACACCATCAGCGACATTCTCGGCCAAGGTGGCATGAGCGTTGTCTATCGGGGAAAGCACTCGGTCACGGGACAGGAGGTCGCGCTTAAAGTCCTGCCACCCGATCTTGCCGCCTACCGCGATGTGAAGAGCCGCTTTCTCGAAGAGGGCCGAGCCCTTGCACAACTCGATCATCCGAACATTGTGCATCTCTACAACTTTGGCAGCGATGGGGACTCTCTCGTCTTGGCCATGCAGTTTGTTCGCGGAAAGACGTGGGAGCGGATCATCATGGAAGAGCGCCATCTGCCTTGGCGGCGCTCGGCGGAACTTGCCTGCGATGTTGCTCGGGCTCTCGACTACGCACATGGCCGCGGCATCATTCATCGCGACATGAAGCCTTCCAACGTCCTTGTGCGCGAGTTGGATGGAGCAGGAACGGTAATGGATTTTGGCATCGCCAAGATGCAGAGTTCCACAAAGCTCACAGCGACCGGGCAGACAATGGGAACGGTTCGCTACATGTCCCCCGAACAAGTGCGCGGCAAGGAGGTCGATGAGCGCACCGACATCTACTCCCTCGCGATAACGACATATGAGTCGGTGGTTGGCGACACCCCATTCACAGGGGAGACCCACTTTGAGATCATGACCAAGCATCTCAATGAGGCCCCTGTTCCTCCCAGCCAGCGTGGAGCCGTGGTGCCCAGGGCGTTTGAGGCGGTGCTGATGCGGGCACTCTCCAAGTCCGCGGAGGACCGACAATCGAGCGCCAAGGAATTCACTGAGCAGTTGGAGGCTGCGATGGCAGGTGGGGGAGGCTCTGTCGAGACGGGTTCTCAACCCATCTCTTTGGGCAAGACCATGCCAATCGGATCGTCAGGCTCCTCCGCCCCGGGAGCAGCAACCGTCGGAAGCGCTGAATCATCGCCATCGCCATCGCCATCGCCCCCATCGCCACCCGTCGAGTATTCTGAGCTTGTTGCGATTTCTTCGGGGGGGCAAAAGCCCCTCTTTGTGGGGCTGGCACTTGCCGTGATTGCAGCAGGCGTGGCGACGTTTTTCGTCACTCGCAGTGACACGCCGAAGTCGCAGGTGGCTGGCAGCGAGGTTCCGAAAGCGCCCGCGGATGCTGCACCGGTGTCTGTAGAAGACGTACTCGCAGGGGCTTTTGTGCTCCCGGGGGTTCAGTTCGCGGTCGATGAGACCTTTGTGGAAGACAAGCTGCGAATCCTCTCGGTCGAGGAGATTGACGTAGATGACGTGCGGACGATGGTGCTCAAGTCCCAAGCGATCTTTGCCGAGATCAGTGAGGAGTTGCTCTGGCCAGACGAAGAGATCCGACAACCACTTAGCCTTGTCTTGGTGCCCCAGTCGGCACTTTGCAACCCTCAACTCGACGAGAATGGGCGAGCGCCTGCGGGCTGCAATGAGCGAGAAGCGGGAATCCGGCCTCGAGAGAAGACTCTCTACTTAGTCCCTGGCGACGAAGCTGGGCTACAAAGGCGGCTAAACTACTGGGTGGCGATGACCAAGTGTATTGGCGGTACCGTCGGCAATTGCACCGATGTCATTCAGAAGCGGCTTGGTGAGTGAACATTGGAAACAGATCGGCAAATACCGTTGGTTGATGAACACTTTGCTTTCCTGGGGCCTCAAATTGACAGGGGCTAAGGGGAAACCTCATAATCACTACTGCTTAGGCCCTCGATGAGGCTTCCCAGGTTGGGGGCTTTTTTCAAATGAGGGACGGATAGGCCAAGGGAGAGAGTATGTCGAGGGCAGCTATCGGCGCAGTGCTAGGGGCACTGATCGCGGTTATTACAGGGGCCGCGTACATGATGACGACCTCATCACTAGAGGGCAGCATCAGGGACGATGTCAAGCAGCGGGTTGCAAAGGCGCAAGAGCTTCTGATTCAGAACTCTTCGCTCGAGATGCTTCGGCTTCTCAAACACGCAGAGGCATTGGCGCTCGATCCCAAGCTTGTGGACTCACTGGGAGCTGGCACCGAAGAGGGGCCCGATCCATTGGCTGCCGAAGCGGTCTTCAAGAAGTTCCGCGCAGGGCTCTCGCCCGATGAGGCCCAACCCGACATCATGGCGATGACCGATGATCGAGGAAAGCTGCTCGCTCTGATGAGCGGTAGCAATCCTGTGCCCGATCCGGTGCCTGACACCTACCTGAGTGCTGGCAAGATCAAGTACCCCGCTCTTGAGGCATCGGTCACCAACCAGATTGTGACCAGCGAGATTTGGGACTATGAAGGTTCCGGAGCGATGAAGGTTACGGTGGCTCCGATCTTAGATCCCGAAACGGGGTCAACACTCGGCACAGTGTTAGTCGCCTACGCAATTACACAGCCGGAAGCGCGCAAGCAGGAAGCGCTCTTGGGCGCACGTGTCGTCTACTTCTACGATACAGGCATTCACACTTCGAGCTTTGGAAGTGCTAAGGAGCAGCAATCGTCTCTGGGCAAGGTGCTCTTTGCCGATGGACTGGCGGAACAGGCTCTCTCTGCGAAGAACGGCCTTGGCGACATCCGCACGGTTCACCACGGTGGCAAAGAATACCTCGCAACCACAGGGCGATTACCGCGCTATTTCAGCAAGAAGGTTGGCGAGGGCTATCCAGCTCCAAAGGCTGGAGCGATGGTTCTCATTTCTCTCACGGATGCCAGCAAGTCGGTGGGCACAGCGGGCATGGCGATCCTCATGGTTGGCTTCTTAGGCATTGTTCTGGTTCTTCTGGGCATTCACCTCACTGCCAGGCGCATTCTTCACCCACTCGAAGAGATCGAAATTGGGGTCAACGACATCATCAATGGCAACCTGGATCGAACCTTCGAACCTGTGGGGACCGACCTCGATGGGCTCGCCAATGCCCTCAACGTGATGCTGGCCAGAATCCTCGGTCGGCCAGAACCTGGCGAAGAAGAGTTTGACGAAGATGGCAACATCATCCAGTCCCATGCACAACTCCCACACATGGCCGTGTCACAGCCATCCGCTCCCATCGATCAGAAGCAGGCAGAAGCCGAGGCTCTGGCATCCGAGCCGATGGAGGCGTATTTGCGACGAGTACACAGCGAGTTCGTGGCGGCGCGAGAGGCAAGCGGTGAAAAGGGCGATGTGGAATACGATGGATTCGTTCAGAAGCTCATGGCCAACGAAGCATCGCTCAAGCAAAAGTACGGCGCTCGAGAAGTGCGTTTCAAAGTGGTAACCGACGGGGGCAAAGTTACGCTCAAGCCGGTTCCCATCATGTAGTAACGCAACGTGCGAAACATGCCGGCGAGAGTACAAACCGGCCTCGAGCGATTGCTCGCAGGCCAGAGTGCAGTGCAGCTCGACGGGCGGCGTGTGGGGCTCATCGCCAATCCCTCAACGGTCACGAACGATGTCGTGCATGCAGCCGACAGGTTTGCCGAGGCGTACAACCTCGTTGCGCTCTTCGGTCCCGAGCACGGTATTCGAGGCAATGCGCAGTACATGGTCTCTGTGGAACCCGACTCGAATTCCGATGGTATCCGGGTGCACAGCTTGTACGGCAGTGATGAGGCGTCGCTGACACCGACACCGGAGAGTCTCGAAGACTTGGACGTGCTCGTCTTCGATATTCAGGATATAGGAACTCGGTATTATACCTACGTCTGGACAATGGTCTTGGCGATGCGCGCCTGTGCGAAGGCCAACGTCGCCTTCGTGGTCTTGGATCGCCCCAATCCCATTGGCGGAGTGCGCGTTGAAGGTGGCGACATTCACGAGGGCTTTGACTCCTTTGTCGGCTTGCGCTCCTTGCCCAACCGGCACGGCTTGACGGCGTGCGAAATCGCCACCTGGGCTGCACGAGAAGAGAAGCTCGACATAGACCTCACCTGCGTGACCATGCAGGGCTGGCAGCGCGAAATGAGCTTTCGGGACACAAAGCTTCCCTGGGTGTTGCCATCACCGAACATGCCAACGCAGGAAACGGCGCTTGTATACCCGGGAATGTGCCTTCTGGAAGGAACCGGTATTAGTGAGGGCAGGGGCCATACGCGCCCCTTCGAAGTCTCTGGAGCGCCATACGTTGATGGTGACACACTCGCTTCGCTACTTTCGCAACAAGAACTACCCGGTGTGGCCTTTCGCCCGATGACCTTCACGCCAACGTTCGACAAGTTTGAAGGGGTGGCCTGCAATGGCATCCAGCAGCACATTACCGACCCGCACAGGTATCTTCCCTACAAGACGGGCGTTGCAATTGTGTGGGCTGTGCACAAACTTTGGCCTAAGAGTTTTTCTTGGCGCAGCGATGCCTACGAGTTTGTCGACAACATCCCCGCGTTCGATTTGTTGGCAGGCTCAGCGCAGTTGCGCGAGGGAATAGACGCTGGGCACGACCTAACTGCGCTCTCCGAAACATGGGCCGAAGCCGAAATCCGGTTTGTCAAAGAGCGGGAGTCCTGGCTTCTCTATCCATGACTCGGGTCGCGATCTTTGGAGGTAGCTTCAATCCACCTCACCTCGGTCATCAGGCGCTTTGCTTGATGCTGCTCGAGACCAGTCCCGTCGACGAGGTTTGGCTGGTTCCCACATTTCGCCACTACTTCGGGAAAACTCTGATTGGCTTTGAAGATCGGGTGCTCTTGTGCGAGCAGCTGGTGGCACCGCTTGGCAATCGTGCGTCCGTCTCTCGCGTCGAGAGCGAACTCCCAAATCCTCAGGGCCGAATGCTCGATACCTTGGAGGCTCTCATCGCCCGACACGCAAACCACGCATTTCGACTGGTGATTGGAGCCGACATCTTGCTCGAGACTGCACGCTGGCATAGGTGGGATGAGATCGAGAAGCTTGCCCCACCGATCGTCTTTCAGCGTCATGGGTACCAGGGAGGCGATTTGCCAGCCCCACCTGATGTCTCCTCGACCAAGATTCGTGAACTGCTCAGCAGCGGGGAGTCGGCGGTTCCACTCATCCCAAAGAGGGTTCAAGCGGTGATTGAGAGACGGGGGCTGTATTGCCCGTGAGTTCGCTATCGGTTTTCGTGCTCGGCGCGGGGCCCGTTGCCATGGCGCTGGCTGGAGCTCTGACGAAGGTCGGACACCCGCCAACTGGGCTGTGGGCTCGTCGAGGCGAAGCGGCAAAGCGGGCGGGGGAGTTCGCTGGTGTGCCCTATGTGTCCGGGGACTGGCCGGACGCACTACGCGAGGCTGAGGTGATTCTCTTTGCTGTGCGTGATGATGCGATTGGCGCACTTGCCAAACGTTTGAACAACGATGGGGTGCTTTCGTCGTCACAAGTCCTCCTACACTGTGCAGGATCTCGGTCCGCCGAATCCGAATTTGCGCGCCTTGATGTTCGGGGAAAGGGGCTCTTGCACCCGCTCCGGGCGATTGTCTCGCCAGCTGAGACCATCGCCAGCATTGCGTCCACGACCTTTGGTGTCGAGGGCGATGAAGCAGGCCGTCGCGCCGCCGAGGGGGTGGTCGAGGTTTTGGGAGCCACCTTCATGGCCTTGCAATCCGAGCAAGTCGCGGCCTATCACGCTGCTGCTGCGATAGCGTCCAACTATCTTGTGGGCTTGCTTGATCTCGCCGAGGATGTTCTCTCACAAGCGGGCATCAAGGGCGAGGCTGCCCAAGAGGCCTTTGTCAATCTGGCCCAAGGAGCACTCGACAATGTCCGGCGTTCCGGGATTCCAGGCGCCCTCACAGGCCCGATTCGGCGCGGAGATAGTGCAACTGTGAAGGCGCACATGGCGGCCCTTGCCATTGGACCCACCGAGAATCTCGACTTGTACCGAGCTTTGGGGCAGCGCAGCCTAGCTCTCTCGCGGGAGTGTGGTGATGCAGAAGAGGCCAAACTGCAGGAAATTTCTGAGCTTTTGCGCGAGCCTCCGTCAGGCGATCCACCGAAATCGTGAGTTGCTTGCGGGCGATTGCATAGATTGCCTAAGGTATGCGTCCTAAGCCTGCAACAGATTTGATCTAGGAGAGCGAGTGCCAGCCAACCGATTCGGAATGCGATTTTTACTAGCCACCGGCGTGATGCTGGGACTGCTTCTTGGACATCAGGAGGCGCATGCGAAGCGCAGCCCAGAGAAGGTCTTCCGGGGCCAAATCCTCACCTCGGACAAGCGATTCCCAACGAGCGCCAAGAGCGCCTCGGCATACATCCAGAAGCTCAAGAAGAACAAGAAGACCAAGTTCACAGAAGATAAGAAGACCAAGAGCTGGAAGATCTACGTGGCGGCCTTCTTCCGCAAGCCACTCAACGATCTTGAAGTTACCGTCAAGCTCTACGATGTGACTACCGGACGCCGGCACTTGGTCAACTCATTTGAGCAATACACAGAGGGACGGGGCCAAACCTCGCTCATTAGCCACATCAAGCTCGAGCGTGAGTACTTCGGGGTGAACAAGAAGATCATGATCACCATGGAGACCCGGAAGACCATCCTCGCCCAGGGAACCTTCCATATTCTCGGCGAAGAAAAGAAGCACTCGGGCAAGGTCGACTTTACCGAGGAGTAGCTGATTGTCAGTGAGCGCCTAAGCCCGCCGAGTCGTTGATTTTCTTGGGCCCTTGGGGTACCAAGCGAGCATTCCTAGTGCCTCTGCCATCAAAGGAGGGGCTGGGTGTGGAAAGAGGCTCGTATGACGAAAATCGGTTTCTCAAAAGTGGGACTTGGGCTGTGTCTAGCTCTCGCCCTCTCAGCTCCAGGCCTGGAGGCGAATGCCCAACGGCGTCGAACCAAGAAGGTTGCCCCCTCGCAGTCTGCGATTCGCAGCCCCAAGGTGGAAACAGCCATTGCAGCTGCAAAGGCGCTGGGTGCCAGTAAGTCGCCAAAGGCGATGGGCGAGCTTCTCGACGCTCTGGCGATGGGACTTCATCCTCGCGTGGCATCCGCAGCTCTGGACGCGGTGGCACTCAAAGCTAAGCAGAACTCCTTTGATGTGGTCTCGTTCTACATGCATCACCGGAACGCAAAGGTGCGCAGTTCTGCGCTGCGTGTGATGGGGGCACTTTCCGATAAGCGCGCCAAAGCCATGGTTTTGGCTGCTCTTGGCGATCCACACAAGAGTGTACGCGCCTCGGCCGCCGAGATCCTTGCCGCGCAAAAGACGAAGAAGGCAATCGAGCCACTGATGAGCCTTCTGAAGAAGGGCGACGAAGCTGCCGCGCCAGCTCTTGCATCACTGGCAAACCCAGATCTTGCTCGCGCCGTAAGTGAGCTGATTGGGCAAGCGCCAGATGGCCTTCTGGCTCGTTGCCTTGGGGCAATTCTCATGCGTCCCGACTTCAAGCCAGAAGAAGCTCGAGTGGAGGTCGTAAAAGCCCTAGGGAAAATTCCGGGCAACGATTCTCTGGAACAACTCACCAACTACGTCGGGGCAATTCCCGAGAAGCCGCCTCGCGATTCTCGCACTGAGGCCGAACGAATCATCGAAGCACGATTGGGAGGAATGTAGGCATGGCCACGACTCACAAACTCGCAACCTCCAAGCACCTGGCGATCGCTCTAGTCGTCGCACTTGCCGGCGCCTGCGGTGGCACGAGCAGCTTTGGTCTCTCCTCAGGTGACAATGATCCTGCAAAGCTCAACGCAGCATTTGCCACAGTAGAGGCTCCTCCTCCCGGCCCCATCAACAGCATGGGCAAGCCAATGGTCTTTCTCGCTGCTCGAGGCAAGCCCAAGCAACTGGTGGCGTTTGACCTAGAAGGCAAGAAGGAACTGTGGCGTGTCGATGCCGACGTTTCTTCGAAGGTCGTCGTTGGCCGTGACTTCGTCGCTCACCGGCAGGGCGAAAACACGCTCGTAGGCCGCGACATCACAACCGGGGCACAGCTTTGGTCAACCTCTCTCCAGGGCACGTTTGTCGGCGCTGCTGCCGACACAGATCGTGTGTACTACACCATGAAGTCCGGATCTCGCAGCTGGGTCCTTCGTGCGCTCAATGGCAAGACGGGGGATGAGCTGTGGGATGCCGAGTCCAACGGTGCTCTTGGTGCTCCTGCTGCTCGTGGTGGGTTGGTCTTCAGCCCCTTCATGAAGCAGTGGTTGGCAATCCTCGATGCAAAGAAGGGCAAGCAGCTCACCCGAATTCGCGGTATCGATGAGGAGATTTCCTTTGTTCGCGCCACGCCCAAACACGTCTACTTCGGTTCGAAAGCTGGCGTCTTTTTGCTTGATGAGCGAGCTGCATCGGGAAAGCGCGCCCAGTCCGCATATGGCCGGGCCAAGTTGCCGGAAGACTTCATTCGCGTTCACTACCACTGGGATGCATTTGACCCTGTGCAGGCGGGCTACTCCGCGTATGACCGCAATCGCGTGTTGTGGGATGCCGATGCTGCTGCCGGCAAACTCGCATTTGCCAACGACCTTGTGACTGTGCAGACCTATCGCTTCTTCTTTGGCTTCTCCGCCACATCCGGAGACCTTGTCTGGGCATACAACCACCCTCGGGTCGACATCGTAGCTTCGGCACAGCTTGGATCCTCCATCGGCATGGTATCCATGCTCGGGGAAATTGGCGCACTTGATCCTGTAACCGGCCAACGCATCTACGAGGCAAACGTTCCAGGACAGTTCATCGGTGGCACCTTTGATGCTGCAGGTTGGGCGCCAAACGAAGGTGACGGCAAAGCGAGCGGAACCGCCGCGGCCCTGGCGTCAATCGCCCGAGACCGCGATGCACGTTTCAACGACGTTAAGAAATTCGCTGTTACTGCACTCTCACAACTCAAGGGCGGGGATGTAACTCGCGACCTGCTCACGCTGATTCAAAATGACAAAACTCCGCCGTATTTGCTGCAAACTGCCGCGCAAGTCTTGGTGGACCGCAAAGACCCCGAGGGGCTTCCCTATCTCGTTGAAGCACTCAGTGTTCGCCATGACTATGTCAAGGGAACCAAGCCACGAGCAGTTGGGATTGCGGCACTTGCAATCGCTGCCATGGATCCGGCGGGCATTGATGCAAGTCTTCGTGGCAAGGCCGTAGAGGGCCTCATTGCTCAGCTCACATCGCCATCTACGGCGGTCGGTGACCTTGTTCACCTCGTTCGTGCACTTGGCCGAATTGGTGCTGGTGCCGAGCGCAGTACCCTGAGCAGCTTCTTGCTGGTGTACCGAGCAGACCCCGCATTTGCCACGCAGATTGATGCGGTCGCAGCGACCATTGATGTCTTACTCAGCACAGGTGGAACTGCAGAGCGCGAAATCGTCTCTTATGTAGCTGAGGATCCTCTCAGCCAGCCAAGTGTTGCTGAGTACGCAAGTCGTGCTCTGATACAACGTCCTGCGTCGGGGGAGACTCCTGCAGAAGGCGAGAAGGATCCAAAAGGTGGCAAGGCGAAGGCAAAGAAGGGCACCAAAGAGGCCGCCGCAAAGGGAAAAGCGAAGCCTGTCGCACCGAACCAAGGCCCAGCCAGGAAGTAGCCCAGAAATACCCGGCCCAGTGTGGCGACGGGGACGCTCCAGCGCGACAATGTGCTGGAGCGTTTTTCGTGGAGCGATCGTACACAGTCCGAGTATGCCGTGGCCCAAGCTGTGGCGATGGGAAGCACTCCAGCACGCTCGTCGACGAATTCTGCAAGATCCTGCAGGAGCGTGGGTTGGAAAACGTCGAAATGCAATGGCAGAGCTGTTATGGGCGATGCCGAAACGGGCCCAATGTCTTGGTGCGCGAGATTCGCGAACAGGCACCAGCACGGCGATTTGTGATTGCAACCCAACCACTGAGTAGAGGTGGGAAGGCAACCATGTATAATCACGTGACTATGGAGGATGTCGGAGAGATTGTCTCCGAACACCTCACAGCGGGAAGACCGGTGCGGCGACTCATGGAGCGCCCGCCAAGCCAGAGTAACTCGGGCAACTTGAAGAAGGATGGAGAAGAGTAGATGAGAAACATCGTGGCATGCGTGGCGTTGACAGTGGCGTTCGCGAGCGTCGGTTGCAAGGGCAAGACTGTGGTCAAGGCAGACCCGCAAACGGAAGAGAGCCTCAAGCAATGCAATGAGAACTTGAAGGCGAAAGTTGAGTACATCAACAAACTCAACGAGGACATTCTCAAGCTTGAGGCAGGCGCCTCTCAGGAGGATGGTGCTGTGGTTGTCACGATTGAGGGCGAGGTGATGACGATTACGTCAGGTAAGGGCAAAGGACCGAACGGAAATAAGGATCCAAAAGGGAATGCCAAGGATGCCGAGCTCTACGAGGCGTTTGTGAAGCGCTTGAAAGGCTCACGTGGGGCTATCAAGAAGTGCTACCAAAGCGCGCTTAAGAAGAACTCTGCTCTCTCGGCAAAGACAGTGACGTTAGACATTGGGGTTTCCTACAAGACCAGTGGCAAGGTCTCAAAGGCAACCTTCAATCCTCGCGTTAGTGAGCAGTTCAATCAGTGCATGAATAGCGTCGCGAAGAAGTGGACGTTGCCCGGCATGCCTCGCCCTGTAACGTTCAACTACAAGCAGACCCTTACCCCTGAATAGAACTTCTTGGCGGTCGTAGAGAGCTACCTACGGTCGGAGTGGCCGTGGCAGGCTCTAGCGGTCTGCACAGGGCGCTTGGAGTGGAGTTTGCCCTGGCCTCGAGCAAGCGCGGGACGTAGCAAACAGGCTCGCTCACAAGCTCCTCGGACGGAGCCTCGACGACTTGCCGCCGCAGACTCGCAGGCTGCTGGGCTTGGTGCATGAGATGGTGGTTGCCATCTGCGGAGCCCAAGCCATCGAGAGGCCAGATGCTCGTTTCAGCCGAAGAGAGGTGCGAGAGCATTCCGGCTGGAGCTATGAGCAGATCAGAGTCCACCTCGGAAGACTCGTAGACATGGAGTATCTCATCGTGCATCGTGGTGCTCGCGGTCGGACGTTCGTATATGAGCTCTGCCATGATGGCGACACGGATGAAAGTGCTGCCCGCTTCTCTGGGCTATTCGATGTTTCCAAGCTAGAAGCCACCTCTACGACAGAAGCTTTGGGGGGGCGAGCATGGCGAGTTTGGGGTGCCATACCGGTGCCATACCGGCCCGTTACTGGGGGCTATGGGGCGTCCGGGTTCCGTACCAGAGGGCGCGCAAGAGCCAGATACTCAGGAAATCGCAGAGTCACCCTCTGAAACCGCGCATCAGGGCTCAGATGTTCCAGCGCAGTCGTACATGCAAAGGGTAGGGGAGTAGGCCATGCCAAGAAAGCCTGGCCCCAAGCGGCCCGTGGGGGATATGACGGACCCAGAAGGCCTGGCCCAAAGGGCCACCGAGTACCTCGAATGGATGCTCATCAAGAACTTCTCAGAGCTAACCGTGGAAGGCCGCAAAGGCTATCTGCGTTACTTCATCCAGTGGTGCGATCAACGGGGGCTCGTTCGTCCCCAAGACATCACCAGACCCATGCTCGAGCGCTACGCTCGCTACCTGTACTACTACCGCAACAAGAAAACCGGCCGGCCGCTGTCGTTTCGGAGTCAGCGAGACAGGCTGGTGCCGGTGCGAGCGTTCTTCAAGTGGCTCACGCAGCAATACGTTCTCTTGACCAATCCTGCCAGCGAGCTTGAGTTGCCCAAGATTCCCAAGAGCCTGCCAAAGCACGTCCTGTCGATCTCAGAGGTCGAAGCCATTCTCTCAGTGCCAGACACGGACAACGATCTAGGCATTCGTGACCGGGCCATTCTGGAGCTCTTATTACTCCACTGGTATTCGCCGCCGTGAGTTGATGGGCTTGAGGGTTCACGACCTGGACTTTGGGCGGAGAACGTTGATGGTTCGCCAAGGCAAGGGCAACAAGGACAGGCTTGTGCCAATGGGCGAGCGGGCTATCGACTGGACCGAGACATACCAAGCCGAAGTGCGTCCGTTGTTTGCACGTGAGCCCGATAACGGCGTCTTGTTTCTCACCTCGACTGGCGAGGCATTCTCTCCTAACCACCTCAGTCATCTCGCTCGGAAGTACATTCGGGACGCCGATATCGGGAAGACCGGCTCGTGCCATCTCTTCCGCCACACGATGGCGACGCTCATGCTCGAAGGCGGGGCCGATGTGCGTCTTATTCAAGAGATGCTCGGTCACGCCAATCTCAAGAGCACGCAAATCTACACGCAGGTTTCGATTCGCAAGCTGCAAGAGATTCATGCGGCGACTCATCCGAGTGCGAAGCGTGGGCGGTTTGGACAAGAGAGCGAGACGAAGGCCGAGGAGCCGCTTGGTGCAGCGTCTCTGCTTGCTGCGATCGCTGAATAGGACGAGGAACCCAGCAAAACCAAAGGGCTAAGGGGAAATGCCTAGCAGAAAGAGATTATGGAACTCTAGAAAGCATGCCGACACTCAAAGCAATCGTTCAAGGAGGCCGCGCCATTATCGAAGATATGGGCGAGTATCCTGATGGAACTGAGCTTGAGCTTTCGCTTGTTGATGATGACGAGATGGACGACGAATGCCGAGCCGGCCTTCACGCATCACTTGAACGAGGTCTCGCACAAGCGGCAGCGGGCGAAACGGTTGCCGCAGAAGAAGTCCTTGCTTCTCTTCGCGCTCGCGGCCGATGAACTACCGAGTCCGCATGACCGCGGAGGCCGTACCCTGTTGACCTGCTTCAGATCGATGGTGCGTTCTGTCTCGAACGGCCTCGAGCATGGCGCCAACGCACAAGTTCTTGGTGCTCCGTAGCGCGCCTTCTGACGAGCGTGCGATGAGCGCGGTGGCCTCTGGCGTGAAGGTCGAATGCGTCACTTCGGCCATTTCGCGCGCTAAATTACGATGGTAGGTCGGCTTTCAACAGCTACGTAAATCACATCCTCGACACGCACGCACTCGCCTTCGTCTCGCGTGCCGCGGAGGCCTGAGTCGCAGTCGCTACCGCCGACTTCGCATGCTCGGCACTCAAGGCTTGTTTCATCACAGGTGCTTTGTCCTGCCGTTGTGCAATGGTCGTCAATGATACAGGCCGTGCAGATTCCGCCTTCGCTGCAGTAATCGTTGCCATCGGCGTTGGCTGCGCATTCAGCGTCGCCGGCTTCGCCAGGGGTGCACGGCGTAAAAGGGCGGCACAGGGAAGTCAACGCTTGCCCAGAATGTTGCGGTCACACTGGCGAGGGTGGGGCGAGATATCGACGAACGAGGGCTACGACGAACTAGAGCTACGATGAACCAGGACTACGACGAACTAGAGACGTGACCAACAAAGCTAAGCAGCCTGCCTGTTGAGGATGTAGAGATTGTTGACCACGGCGACGCGCTCCAATTCAAACTGATTTTTTGC
>JANTGM010000014.1 GCA_024762925.1 Kofleriaceae bacterium
CAGAGGAATAGAAATGTGCTGGCGACGGGAGCTCGTTCTTTGACAAGGCGCGAAGAACCGAGCCAGGGCGTTCTATGCCTCTGGATCCCACACTAGTCATCGCAGTCTTCGCACTGCGTCTTTGCCTCGGTGCAAGACGTCTTGCCGCTGTCACACTTTTCGTTGGCCCAGTCAGCCGAGTCTGTCCCGGCGAGCTCTGGGGCAAGCTTGCAAATCTTGGCAGCATTTCGACAGATGCGCACTTTGATTTCACAGGTGCTCTCACATACGGAAGGCACAGAACCGGCCACAGCTTCCGTATCAGGGCTTGCTGGTGCGGGCGCTTCGCTGTGCATTCGAACATCATCGGCGCCGGGTTCACGGGCAAAGCCATGTTCTTCACGCATCCGCCCGATTTCCTCAGAGAGTTGCGCGATGTGTTCCCGCGGATCCTCGGAGTAGCTCTGACCTCTGAGATCTGCGTCCTCCGTCTCCTGCATGGGCGCCGCCTGGCCAGCGGGATGCGATTTCTGTCGGTAGGCGCCGCCACAAGCAGACGAGAACAGGATGAGGCTAAGTGAAACTCTGAATCGCTTCGTCATGTTCATTGCTCGCTCTTTAGCGACTTCAACAGCTGGTCGTTGATCTCGATGCTGGAGTCGAACGCTGTAATTGCTTCAATCTTGGCATGCCTACTGGCCTCGGAGCCAGCCTCTGCGGCCGCTGCCTTGGCTTCAAAGATCTCGCCTCGCACCGTATATACATTCGCTAGAAAGAAGGATTTACGAGTTGCCGAAGCAATTCCATCGTCGACGAGTTCTAATGCCTCATCCAACTGACCTTGCTCTGTGCGCAGCTTTGCAAGTCGGGCACGCGTGTCGAGCAGTGCGTCTTCGGACTCAGGAGCGTCTGTGGGAAATGGGATATCCATAATCTTGGCAACTTCATCGGCAGCTTCGGAAAGCTTGCCTTCGCTCAAGAAGACGTCGGCCTTGTGATGAAAATTCTTTGCTTGGCCAAGACAGAGCATCAATTCTTCGGAGAGTGCATTCTCCGGTTCAGTGAGTGCGGTAAGAGCACCGCGCTGCGACGAATCAGAAGGGCTCTCATTGGAACATCCAACACTGAATGCCAAGAGGGCCAACAAGATGACGCTGGTACGTGTGACTCTCATCGCTCACCCACTAACTTGCGGTACTGCAAAGCTCGGTAGCCAGACATTCGATCTCCGTGAACTATATCGATCCGAGCGCCAGCTGCAGCGCTGTCCTTTTGAGCAATCGGTCCGATTACGGCATCGCCAGGACGACTCTGCTGTGAGGTCGGCAACTCCATGATGCGTGCGACAGGTGCGTGCATCTCTTCAGGCTTGGAACCTGGCCGCAGTACGAGCAACAAAATCGCCGCCGCAGCAACCAAGCCTCCGAGCACAAAAGGCCACCTTGCCATGCGTTTTGCGCGAGCTCGTGCCAGCTCATCGGGTTCATGTTGGGCAACACCAGCCCCTTGGGCCAAGGCAGCCTCGATGAGCGATGACTGTCTCTCGGCATCGAGCTTCGCTGGATTGTACGAAGCGTGAATCATCGAGCCCAATTCGGCGAGTTCTCGGTCCTCCGCATCGAGGACCGCCGGCAAGGAGGTGCCGCTCAACAAATCATCAACACGATTTGCCAGAGCATCAGCTGCTGCAAGTTCTTCTTTGGTTGGCGGCTCGTCGTCTGAAACGCTCATGACTCTCGTTCTCCATACTGCTTGCGAAATGCTTTGGTGGCGCGAAAAAACACCACATCAAAGGTAGAAACCGATACATCCATTCGCTGCGCACACTCCTCGCGCGGGAGTTCCTCGATGAGGCGCAGGCGAATGGCTTTCTGATAACGCTCATTCATCTTGCCTAGGGCTTCTTCGATGCGCTTCTGGCTTTCCTGGCGTTCTTGTTTGGCAATCATCTCAGCGTCAGCCGCGGGATGATGTTGCATGATCGCTTCCGACTCCTGTCGGACGGCTTCCGCGAGTTTTCTTCCACGTGCGTTCTTGCGATGCAGGTCATAGGCCTTATTCACGGCAATCTGCCGCAGCCAAGCAAAGATGCTCTTGCCTTCCCATGTAAAGCTGTCGAGCTTCTGAACAGCAGTGGCGAGGGTGTCGCGCAACACGTCTTCCGCTGCTGCTGGATTGCCCAGCTTGGGCATCAGGACAGCCGAGTAGAGCGGGCCTGAGTATTTTTCGAAGATCGGGCGCATAGCGTCGAGGTTTCCGGCCTTGGCTGCCAACACCAAGCTGCGTTCCTCTTCGAGGTCATCATCTGGCAAAGGGGTTCCAGCCACGGTTTCTTCTCAAACGCTGCGCGCGGCCCAATCTTACACCTGGCGCCATAGGTCGGAAATCATTCGGGATAGAAGACTTCCTGAAGGCAGAGCCCCTGGGCTGGGGCGGTTTGCCCCGCACGCCTTCGGTCCAAGCCCTCTAGAATTTGCCGCAACTGGGCAGGGCTCGTCTTTCCCATTGCCGCATCAACTAGCGTTCCTGCGATAATTCTCACCATGTTGCGCAGAAAGGCATTGCCCCACACCTCGATTTGCACCAAGTCGCGAGCTCGGCTCACGGTGATCTTGTCGATTCGGCGAGTTGCCGTGTGGGCTCCGCAGCCGGACGCGCGAAATGCGGAAAAGTCGTGCTCACCCACAAGAACATCCGCGGCTCGTTGCATCGCGGCGAGGTCGAGCTTTCCTGGGCGGTGCCAGCTAGTTCGGCGTTCGAGTGGGGCCGGAGCGAGCCGATTGAGCAGGGTGTAGCGGTAGTGTTTTCCGCGAGCATCAAAGCGCGGATGAAAGTTGGCTGCAACGTCAACGGCAGAGCGAACAGAGATTTGGTCTGGAAGAGCCGTGTTGATGCCACGCTGAAATCCGAAGCACGAAATCGAGCGCTGGGTCTTGAAGATGCAGGTTTGCCCGAGAGCGTGTACACCAGCATCGGTTCGAGAGGCGCCGAGAATCAGGTTCTCTTCGCCCGTCATCGAGCGGATGGCTTCTTCTAGGTGTTGCTGAACGGTTGGGCCGTTGTTCTGACGCTGCCAGCCGCATAGGCCCGTGCCATCGTATTCAACGATGAGCTTTAGCGTGCGCTCACCTTCGCTAGAATTCGAAGTTGATTCCGCCAAACCAGGTCGTATCGCCGACTGAGAGTTTGTCTGATGCCCCAAATCCGTCTACGTCCGCCAACTGTACTTCGGCAAAGAATCCTGCGTGCTCGATTCCCATTTCCGTGCGAAGCGAAAGCTCGGCGGACGGATCGATTCGCTCCGCACGCAGAGCGATGCCCAAGGTTGCCTGATAGCCGAAGGAACCACCGCGGCCGAAATTGCCGTCACAGGTGGAACCAGACATGCCAGCATCGGGACATGCTGCGGTTGGCGTCTCTGATGTATCGCCATTGGGATCGGTGAACCACCAAAGGTAGTAGGCCAGGGCGAGTTTGCCATAGGGCACCACCGGAATGCCGTATTCGTCGTCGAGGCGGGTGAAGCGATACACCGCGCCCAGGGATGTTGGCATGAGGCGAAAGCTTGTTGAATCTCCTGAGGACCGCACAAGATTGCCATCCTCATCTTCAAAGGGCCTACCATCGGGGCCGAGGGCAAACGCTTTGGCGCTTCGATTCGAGAAGCCGAGAGTGCCACTAATGCCAAGCTGGCCACTGGGAAAGGCAAAGTAGCGATCGATCCCGAAGATCGTCATGACCTTCCACTTGTCGCCAAATACGTCCGCAAACGGTGTCATGCCGCCAGCGCTTGCATCGACATTCGGGGAGTAGGGGCCTACTTTAACTTCGAAATTCCAGTGTGGTGTGGAGTCGCCAGAATCGATTTCTTCGTTGTACTCCTCCCAGTAGGCTTGTGCGTTTGCGGTAGCACTAAGGGCCAAGAGCGCAAGCACTGTCGATGTCGCAACGACCAGGCGACGTCCGCGCGTGCTCGGCACAGGCACGCTCCGTGTGCCATTTGCGCGCTCGGCACGGCGTCGACGTCGCATGCGAAGTATCATGCCCAGTGCCAAGAGCAGTGCGAGTTTGCCAAGCGGGCCTGTGTATTCCCAAATCGCCGCAAAAGCGACCAAGGGCGCCAACAGGAGGTAGGAGACAGCGCGCGCAACAGCATGGTCTTCAATAAAGCCGGCGAGGGCAGGGCTGTTGTCATAGTACCAGTCTATGAAACCACGTCCCCAAGCGTAGTGGGCCAGGGTGTCATCGCGAAAGACTCTAAGAATTTTTACGAACGGATGGTCGTAGTTCCCGTAGGTAGCCGTTGCTACAAAGCAGTACCCTCCGTCGGCATTGCCACCGTTTTCCTTGTAGTGTTCCCACGCATCTTCGACGGGCGCCGGAGTTGCTACGCCGAGGTCTAGCGCGGTCACGTTTCGATAGTTGTCGATGGAGAGCAGAACAATTCGGTACTCAACGTCGTTTTCGAGGCCGCCAACGCGGATACCGCTATCGGTTCCCGCCGCTTCCCCGCAGATGAAGTCAGGGTCTAGCTCGCGAAGCTCCTGCGGAAGGTTTGGATCGACGGTGCCTGCGTCAGCACCACCGGCACCGGCATCGGGAAGACCTGCGTCGGGCGCGCCTGCATCGGGTTCATCCGGCCCCGCATCGATTTGTGGGCCGAAGCTCGCGACTCCGATGGGCAGCGGTACAACACCATCCGCATCAGAATCGCATGCCATGCGTGAGGTGAGGTACTCTGGGGCGTTGCTCGGGAAGCCATCGACGTCATTGACGGTTCCATCAACTCGCTGGCAGAGCACTTGAAAGAAGCGGATGTCATCAGCGCGAGAGTTTGGCAAGTCCCAATCAATCTGGATGGCGGACTCCGCTCCAGCAATGCTGATGTTGTTTGGTGCTGGAGGAGGTTGGAGGTCAAAAGGAACGTCGAGCAAAACCTCGGCAATGTCGCCCGCTTCGATGCCGGGGGTACCTTCGTCGATGATTGCGTAAACCTGTCGCGTGCCGATCTCCGTTGGCTCGCAGTCTCGTACCGCCGAGATGAGCGACTTGACTGGCACAGGAAACTCGACGATTTCGTTTAATAGAGTCTCTGCGTCATCAATGCCGTGGGGGAGTTCGCAGTTGAGAGCCCGAACCGTGTCGATGTCTTGGGGACTGGAATCACAGCTTGAGCCGGTCCAAAACTCGACGTTCTGTGTTGTGGCGTAGGACGTCGGACCGTTCTCATTGTTGAGGTTTACCCGCACGCCAAATTCAACATCTGCACCACATACACAATTGGCGAAGTTGAAGTGGTCCTTGATGTCTTCTTCGTTGGGGTTGCGTCTCGTGAGTTCTCCCTCCTCATCAGGCAGCAGCAACTCCGTTTCGAAGGTGGCACCCTCCAAGTCAAACGCTCCTGCCGACCCAGGCGAGAGTAAGAAGGCGCTGGCCAAGACCAGCCCGAGGGCACGAAGGGAACTAGATTTGACGACTCTTGACATGGGCATTGCTCTTCAGCGAGTACGCGTCGGTGATGCAAAGGCGAGGCCTGTCACGAGGCCCAGCAAACTAGTGAGATTGCTATCATGGCGCGGATCCTGAGGGCAACTCTGTTGCCTTCCTGGCATGGGGGACACAGGTGGTTTGCCAGATCGGCACGCGCACCAGCCTCGCAAGTGGCAACAATACAGACAGCTAGCCGACGAGCGTCGCCAAATCGGACTCGTTGTTAAGCAGGTAGATCATCAGGTAGGCCTCAGCTGTACGTCTGGGGCCCTCGGTACCAGCCAAAATGCGGTAGTCAGCCGCGAGCTGCCGCCGGGTGTAGGAGCGGTAGAGGGCGATGGGATCGATCGTATGGCAATCATCACAGTCGTGCTCAATGGCGCGACCGAGCACTTTCGCGGCCCACGTTTCATCAGCCGCTTCAATTCCCTGGCGCTTCATCTCGGAGCGAAGGGATTCAAGCTCCTCCCAAGTGAGGCCAAAGAGAAACTCTGCGAAGGCTTGGTTCTCGGCTTCAGAGACACCATCACGGGCAAAGAAATCTAAGAAATCATCTGAGCAGTCTTCTGCGACAAGACGAAAATACTCGGTGGTGCCAAGCAAACAGCCAAGACCTGGATTGACGCGATTGCGAGCGTGCCAGGCAGACTCAAGAAGCGGGCAGAAATCGTCAATTTCGACCGTAGCGTTGTTCCAGATTTGGATGAGCTGTCGCGCTGCGCGTCGCTTTGTGGGGATTTCGACCTTGGGCTTTCTCAAGAGGGCCAGCAAGAGGTCTTCCGCCATTTGCGTGTAGATGCTCTGGGCAAGCTCCTCGCGCAGGCCTTCTGCAAGCGGCGCATATTTCTCTTGAGCGCGGCACAGGGCCTCCACCGAGATAACAAAGCCTCTCAGCAGTTGGATTTTCGCCAACAAGTACGTGCGCTGTAGCGTCGCTTTGATGGGCAGATCTAGGTCGCCGGTGAGACCGTCGGATCGCGTTAAGTGCATCACCAAGCCCTGCGGACTTCGCGTCTCCCCACCTAGCGTTTGGGGCGCGCTCAGCGATGGCGAGTCGAAGACAGTTTGGTTGAGAACTTGGAGCTGCTGAATCTGGCGAGACAACAACGCAGCGTCTTTGGGTTGATGCGCCGAAAGCGCAACCATTGTGTCGCTAATGAGCGCTGCTTCCGCAGCATCGAAGAGTTCTGGGCCGGGGCGATTCGGACTCGCGTGAAGCATTGCTAACTCCTACTGTGTTGGGACGAGGTCAACATAGAGCGTCGACCTCTCTGCGATGTCGGCTGGGATCAAAGTCTTGGTCCAAGGAGCAAACCCGTCTTTGCGAACCACCACTGTGACCGACGCAAGACCACTGGGCATGATCGATGGGGCGCCACTTTTCACCCGGGCTCCGTTGAGTTCGATTTGGGCATCGTTCGGGGTTGCCACAACAGTGATGCTCTTTTCTCCTGTGGTGCTCTCTTCTTCCTTTGCCAACACACCTGCCTTCAGGGCTTCGGCCTTCGCGCGGGATGTCTTCATGTAGTAGGCCGTTCCAAGGGCGGCAACCACAGCACCAAGAAACGCTGCCAGAAGCCATGGTCCGCCAGACGTCGGAGTGGCCTTTGGGGGCGTTTGTGCAACGGCAGCTTGTGCCGCAACCACCTCGTTCTCCGCTCTTCCCGCTGTGAAGATGTGGAGTGAGCGAGCCCCCGCCATACCGCGAGCCTGCAGCTGCATATCAAAAAGGCCAATGGCCTCCGTGGAGTAGCCAGGGTCGAGGTTGAAGATGAGCTTGGAAACCGATTGCAGAACACTGATGAGGCCCAGCCCTGCGCCCTCGGTTTTTTGCTCGATCTTCGCTTCCTCGGTGCCCACCCGCTTTAGGTAGTCCAGCGACTTTTTGCGCGAGAGGGATCCAAAGCCATCTCGAACCGAAATCCCAAAATAGGTTCCGCTACAGCCATATTGCACTTCGATGGGGTCGACTTGCTCAAGTTGCGCCAACTCCTTTCGAGTTTTGCCTGCGTAGCGCTCATTCCCGTTCGCATCCGTTGGGGCGTGATAGAGCGCGTTCATCATCAACTCATCGGCGACCAGCTGCATACGGTCTCGAACCGGTCCGCGGACGCCTGCCATTTGCGCGTAGCTCATGATGATGTCGATGGCCTTGGTCTTGTCCTCATAGCTCTTCACGAGCATCGTGAAGCTCGTGACTCCCCACGGAAAGTACTTCTGAAGCCCAAAGACATCTCCTCGAAGTGCCTTTGTCGCCGAGGAGATGAACTCATCATCATCAAATTGGTCGTTGTAGCAAAAGAGACTGGTTGTCTGCGTTGCCTCAAAAAGGTGCATCTTCTTGCGGAGGTCTTCTCCGCGCAGGATGTAGAGGACTCGACCCGAGGGCGGAATACTCCCTAGGAATTCTGCGCTTGGATCTCGTTCTCGAGCATCAAAGATCGCCAAGTCGATTGCCTGAGGGTTCTTGATCTCGCGCTCGTTCTTGACGAAATCAGCGGACGCCCCAGTGGCTGCTGTGAGTCGTTTGATGGCTCGCTTGACGTCCTTGTCAGCGGTAACCACCACCATGTGATATCGGAGCACTTCTAACCCTCTACTCGTACGTTACCCGGCCAGCCAACTTGGCTACTTGCTACTCGACTTGATTGGAGATGCGGGCGATGTTTTCGGCGCTTGTTTGTCGAGCTTCTCGGCCAGTTCGAGACGTTCTTTGACCTTAGATGTCTCTTTGTGATCTTCTTCTAAATTGCCAATTTCTTCGGTTCGCTGGGCAATCTCTGCTTCGAGATCGCGAATCTCTTCTTTGAGGAGTGCAACTCGATCATCAATGCGCTTTTGCTTCTTCGTAGCGTCATCAATGATGGTTGGGATGTGAATGTCGGTGGACTCAAGAGTGTGTTTGACCACACGAACAACGAGCTCGACGCTGTCACTTGGCAGGGTGCGCATGAGCGCGATCGCCTGCTCGATTCCATACTCTTGCTCTGGTGGCTCCGGTGGTTCTTCGGCCGGAGCGGGCTCTGTGGGCGCCGGGGTCGGGCTCATTGCTCCTAAGTCAACTTGCTCGACGGGCGAGTCAAAGTCCTCGGTGTTTCGCTTGCTGCTTTTCTTGTCAAAAATTCCCATGGGTTCCTGAAGGGAATCGTATCCCGTCCCGGTCACATCGTCAGCAATGCTGCACGCAATCGAAGGACCCGCAGAGACCTACACGTGGGTGTGCTTCGATGTGCAGTTGTGGGCCAAGCTTCTGCGAAGGGCCGCAGAACTGGCGTATCATTGTGGAATCCGCGCATGGCTTACACAGGAATCCCGTATGAAGAAAACGCTTAGCAAGACTCTCTTTTTCGCTCTTTTCCTTGGCATGAGCGCCGGTTGCGGTTTGTTCTCGGACGATGAGCCCAAAGGCAATGATACCGATGGGGGGATCGGAGGAGAGTGCACAAGAGCTGATGACTGTGGCGCCGCGTTTGTTTGTGCAGGTGGAACATGCCAACTGGCGGGCTCTGTCGGGCTCGGAGGTTCATGCTGGTCGACAATTGATTGTGGTGACGAGTTGTTTTGTTCGCCCCAGGGGAGATGTGCACCGGCCGGTTCTGGCGAGGAAGGCGATACCTGTGCCACTGCCGCCGAATGCGAGCGCGGCCTCACCTGTGAGGTCTTTGGGTTTGGAGGCCAGTGCGCGACGGCCGGCGAGGGAGATGTTGGTGACGCGTGCACAGCAAACTCCGAATGTGCTGCTGGGCTCGCCTGCGGTCCTGAAGATACCTGCGGTCATCCATCCGTCGTCTACCCGGCATTCACCGGTGTTGAGTGTGCCGATGATGAAAGCGATTTTAAAGTCTACTTTGAAGTCCCAGGCGGAGCGGAACCTCTCGCCGACTTCTATCGATTGCCATTCCCCAATGATGCTCGCGTGAGTGCAAGCGGCGCATTGGATATGAGTGATTTCCCTAGGCCCGGGCAGAACATACTCGGGGTTGATTTGGTTGACCTCTACGTGGATGCGCTTGTCGAAGACTTTGCGGGGTTCTCCGCCGTGGCGGCAGTTTCAATGCGCTTTAGCAAGGAACTCGATTTCTCAAGCGTGAGTGGCGAGACGCTCCACTACATCGATATCACGCCGGGAGCACCCGAATACGGCAACGATCGGCAGCGCAGTTGGGGCTACGGGACAAGCAAGCGATTGTATCACTGCCAACACTTCTTCAACATCACAACGGCCTCCCATGAGCCACTACTGCCAGGCCATACCTATGCCGCGTATCTGACGACCGATGTGCGCGCTGTCGATGGCACCGCGATTACTCAGGACAGCGACTTTGCAACGCTGCTGGCCGCAACACAGCCTGCCGAGAACACGCTGGCGCGAGCCTGGGATGCCTACGCTCCCTTTCGCGCCTACCTGGCCGATGGCGCGGTAGGCGTGGATGCTTCTACAATCGCCGCAGCGGCAGTCTTCACGGTCCAGGAAACCACACAGCGCGGCGAAGCGCTTGCGCAAGCAACCGAGGCATCCGCTGCGCCGGTTCTCTCCGATTTGACACTGTGTGATGGCACAAACGTCTCACCCTGTGAGGATGCTACGGGGCGCGGCGCTTGTTCGGAGCCGAGCGCGGACTTCTTTGAGATTCACGGTCGGTACAGTGTGCCCATCTATCAGGAGGGAACTCCGCCTTACGAAACGCCAGAAGACGGCGGTGGAATTTCCTTCATTGGTGGTGTGCCGCAACAAGTGGCCTCAGAAGATGTCTGTTTTGCCCTCACAATCCCCAAGGGAACGATGCCTGCCGGTGGCTGGCCATTCAACGTCTTTGGGCACGGCACTGGCGGGGCCTTCAACGGCGCGGTGCAAAGTGGCATTGCCTCAGCGCTTGCCACGGCTGCGGAGCCCATGGCGATGTTCTCCTTCGATGGAGTGGTTCATGGAGAGCGCCGCAGAGACTCAACGCGAGACTCTGACTCGCTGATGTTCAATGTCATCAATCCTCGAGCTGCAAGAGACAATAACTTGCAGGGGGCAGTTGACGTCATTCAGGCGCTGCGCATTCCCAGCATTGGCGATGTCATGCTTCCCGGAGCAGGGCTCACGCGTTTCGACGCGGACCAGACGTTCTTCTCGGGCCACTCACAGGGCTCAAACGTCGGCATTCCTGCAATCGCAAGTTCGGACTTGGCAGGTGCTGCGGTCTTCTCTGGGGCAGGCGCTCACCTCACGCGCGGCATCTTGACCAAGACCAGCCCTGTCAACGCGAAAGCCTCTCTTGAATTCATCATCGGCGAAGACTTGGGGACGAGTCATCCTGTGATGGTGGTTTGGCAGACGTTCTTCGACTCGGTCGATACGCTGCACTATGCACCGCTTCTCGTGAAGCGTCCGCCAGAGGGACTATCGTCAAAACATGTGTACATGTCGTGGGGAGAAGAGGACACCTTCTCGCCGCAACCAACCCTTGAAGTCATGGCGCGCGCGATCGGGCTTCCGGTTGCGGACCCAGTGATTGAGGATCTTGATTCGGGGCTTGTGACACGTCCTGTGTCGCTTAACGTCACTGGTGGCGATGGAGAGAACCGCACTGCTGCTTGCTTCCAATACCGGTCTGATGGTTTCGATGGCCACTTTGCAGCACTCCGTGATGCACAGGCCATTCGCGATTGGCTCGGCTTCTATTCATCCAGCATTGCCACTGGCACTCCCACCGTGGGTCCTGTGCAGTAACGGCGTTAGCGGATCCAAAACTCATCGACGTTGAGATGGCCCCAAGATCCTTCGTCTTCGTCGATGAGCGCGATGGTTGCTGTCTTGCCTTCCGAGGCCGCCAAGTTCCAAGTGACATCTTTCATACGCTCACTATTGCTGCCGGTCGCGGTCTTAACAACTTCGCCGTCGATGTGAAGCTCAACTCGGAGATGTTCTGAGTTTCCACCCGAGATTCGGAAGCTAAGGCTAGAACCGTCGATCAAGAAGGGTGGGGACCGCAGCGTGCCAGTTGCGCGATCGCCACCGTGAAAGCTGCTCAAGTAGAAACGACCGCCATAGCGGCGCACTGGGCCTTGTTTGGCGAGGGGGCGTGACACTGCCCTTCGGCCCCAGGCAGTGGCTGTTTTGCCACCCTCCACGGTCCAGCCCGCAATGCGTCCATCTTCGAAGCTCCAGAGAACTCGGGTACCGGCTGGGACGGCGAGCGGCTTGTTCGGCACCCAAATCGATCGTGGAACGAGCGTTGACACCTGTTTGTTCCACACCGCCCCAGCTCCGGTAAAGACATGAGGAGAGGCGCTAGCAGGCAGGTAGTCGTCCATGCGGTAGTACCTGTGCATCGCCCGCAGCTCACGTCCCACGGGGCGGTTGTCAAAAATGATGGCGCCGAATTGATGTGATTGCAGCGCCTCATCGAGCCCTCGGATTTTCCAGACCTTGCCCGTTGTCATGTCACGCAGGCCCATAAGATGAACCTTGGTGTCCTTGCCCGCCAATCGCGCGTACCAAGGATGATACGGAATGAAGATGTCCCCCTCGACCTCTCTGAGCGTGTGCACCAACTGATTGCCCGCACGGTATTCAGCTTCGGATGGAATGAACTTGCTTGGGCTCCAGGCCGATAGCGCCAATTGTAAAGCCAGCGCCGCACCCGCCAGCATGCCTGCACGTTGCGGCCAAAGCGCCGCAGCCCCCGAAGCATCGGCCATCCAAACCGCAAGACAGGCCGCAATGCTTGGAATTGCAAGACCAGCACACAGGGAGCCGAAGAGCATGGCGGGGATGTAGGCATTGAAGTGCGCAAATTCGGTTCCCCATCCAACCGCACCTACCAAAACACCAACGGCGAATACTGGAGTCCAAAGGGCCAGACCTCGGCTGGGTTCTGGTAGGCGGCGCTTTGCGATGAGTGTGACAAGCATCAGAAGAACTCCGATCGCAATGACGAGGCTCATGAGCGGGAAGTGCCACAGCATGTTGCCAAAGCTCTTGTAGAACCTATCCATGTTGAAGTCGTGGTGCTGATGAGTCTCATAGATGTACACCCAAAACCACTTGGCGCTCATCTTGTTGAGCAGCCAGGTGCCGCCGAGACCAAGCAGGCCCGTCACACCAACATAGATTGGGACTCGCCGCCAGTTGAGAACGAGCACCAGGAAGCCACCGGTCGCCACAAAGAGAACTCCGGTCTGTTTTGCAAAGAACGATAGGCCAAGGAGCGCCGCAGCGCAGGCGAGTTTTGCAACTCCCTCCATTCCCGGAGTGCACGCCCAGTTGCGCAGCCCCCAAAGGCCGCCAACAACCATGAGCATAAAGAGGGAATCAGCGCGAACAAGGTCATACCAGCCTTCTACCCAAGGATAGGTTGCCGCAAAGAAGCCAATGGCAAAGATACCTCCAACGATCGCAAGCTTGCGCGTGCTGGCATCGGACTCACGTCGCACCATAAGAAGAAGTAGGAGGCAAATGCCGAAGGTCGCTGCGATGGAAAGTGCCCGACCAACCCAATAGCTAATGCCAAAGAGCGGGCTGAGCATTCCAATGAGGCCTGGGTAGAGGGGCGTGTAGAGGAATGGAATGAACTCCACCGAGGGTTCCACATAGATGCCAGCGCCGTCGGCGATGCGTTGGGCGTGTGTTAGGAGCCCCCCCTCCATCCACTCTAAGTCGTACGGATATCCGATGCGACCAAACATCGCGATGCACAAGAGAAGCAAGTGGCCAAGACCAGGCACCAGAAGCAGCCAGAGCCCCAACCGGGCCCATCTACTCATTGCGGCTGGGGTTGTCGGCGCTGAGGAGGTTGGCGGCCTCGTGCTCACGGAACCACCTCAATCGTGGCGACCTTGACGCGCCTGTCGACCACGTCAAGTGCGGTCTGAACGCTCATTCGATCGTTGCCACGGTAGATTCCGAACCACAAGTCGTAGCGGCCCAGGGGCTGGTTTCGCGCAATGGGCACAGCCTGACCATAGCGAATGAACTGACCCTTGGACCACCATGAGAAGGGCCGTGGTGGTTTGTGGTCGGCGGTGAATCGCCCACCTTTTGAGCCTTGACCAGCGCTCTTCTCGAAGTGGGCAAATACCTTCCAGCCTTTGGGAGGCCTGGCATTTGCTTTCCAGGTAAGCTGCATGTTTGCCACCTCGCCTCTGCGGACGGTCTTTGGCAGGGAGACTTCGAGCAGCGAGATGGCATTGCCAAATTGCACCGAGATGGGGGATTGGAGTTCTGGCACAGTGCTCAGAAGGGCCTCAGTTGCGCCTTCGGGAATTTCTGAGTAGTCGTACCAAGTCTCCAGTGCCTCGCGGGCTCCGGCGCAATCCCCTGGAGTATTGATGATGTCCTGGGTCTCCATAGGATCGGTATCCACTCGGTAGAGTTCCCAGCTGCGCGAGGGCGAGACATTGTAGAGCACATGGCACTTGCTGTTCACGGCACCTCGGTATTCGTTATTGTTCTCGTAGCTCAGTTGCTGAAAAACGTAGCGGTCCTGCGCTGGATCTTCGGAACCCGTAATCACCCCCAACAGCGAGCGACCCAGCATTTCACTGGTGCTCTTCGCACCAGCCAAGTTGGCTAGCGTCGGCAAGACATCGACATGTGACGCTGGCATACGAACCTTGCTTGGGGGCGTTCCTGGGACGCGAATAAGCATTGGGACCTTGGTTTGCGCCGCGTAGAGGTGATAGCCGTGCAGGTCAATCCCGTGCTCGCCAAAGCCTTCTCCATGGTCGCCTGTTAGCACGATGATGGTTTTCTCGTAGAGGCCACGTGCCTTCAGGTCATCGATGACACGGCCGATGTGCTTGTCGGTGAAGGCGATTTCATGGTCGTAGGAGGCGATTGCACCGTCGCCAAACTCTGGTGTGCCTAGGTGTTTTTCGTAGTCATAGTGAGGGTCGTAGTAGTGAACCCAAAGAAAGAACCTCTCATGAGCATGCGCCTCAACGTACTCAATCGCTTTGTCGGATTGTTCTTTGGAAGAAGAACCACTGGTCTTCGCTGGCCCCTTGCCGCGCACAGCTTTGTGAAGCCGCTTGTTGGAGTTGTCGTAGTGATCGAAGCCCTGATTCATCTTGCGCTTGGTGTCGAAGTACCAATAGTTGAGAATGGCACCGGTGTGCATGCCGCGGGCTTTCATGATCTCCGCGATGGTGGTGTTCTTCTCGCTAAGGCCGGGCCATTGGCCTGGAATGGAGCGGTAGCGCACGTTCAGTGGGTAACGACCTGTTAGAAGCGCGGGAATTGAGTATCGAGTCGAAGGCGCATGGGCCCAGCCATTCTGAAAAAGCGTGCCATCTTTGGCGAGTGCATCGATGTTGGGAGTCGTGTCACGCTCATAGCCATAGGCTCCAACGTGGTCAGCCCGAATGGTATCGATTGTTAGAAAGAGCACGTTGAAATCGGAGGGCAATGTTGCAGGCACTTCGGCAAAGTGTGTTGCCCCGGGTGCGCGCTTGGTGACGTCGCCTCGAAGACAATTGTTATCGATGCCGTCAAAGGGAATCTCGTCCGCACGTGGGTTCACATTTGGATCGCCATCGTCACAGTCACCACCGCCAAGCCATCGGCTGGAGCCATCGCGATCCCAATCACCTAAGCGGCGATACACGCGGGCCAGTGGCTCGCTAAGGCCTGCATGCATGCCTTGTGCTTTCTGGACAGACTCAGGCTGTCCACTCACAACGACCCCTGCAAAGAGCACTGGAATCGCCAATACCCCAGCCCAGGTGGGAATTCGGGATGCTGTTGCCCGGAGAGGGGCGTTGAGTAAGTGGGCGGTCGCAAGCAGGACCGCTGCGACAACGAAGGGGCGAAGGGGTAGAAGCTTGAGCGTCTTCCACCAAAGAAGGGTGCCGACAACCGCAGCGAGCGCAATGCCAGCGGTGGCCACCACGGCTGCAGCCTGAGGCGATGCAAATCGGCGGAGAGGTGCATCGACTGCCCGTGATAGAAAAATTCCTAGGATAAATGCCCCGACGGGAAGGAGGGTCGCCAGTGCCATGCTCTGGGCGATGACCAGGGCAGGTGCCCCGCCTGCGCTCCCCAAAGCCACCTTGAAAGCAATCGCGAGACTCGCCGCGATGAGGGGGAGCGCGGTTACGACCAAGGGCAGGGCCAGGTGCCTGTCTTTGCTCTTGTCGAGCTTTGCGAGGGCTATCGGCAACAATGCCAGGGCTAGGAAACTCGCAAGCGCTGCGAGTGGCAGAAGCAACGCCCGGAATGGAACGGGCGCCAATCGACTTCGCCATGCCATGTAGGCCACAAAGATGGAGAGCAGCAAGGCACCGGTCGCAACCACAAGTGCCAGCCAGGGGGAACTGCGCCGAGTATCCGAGACACCGCGCATCCACCTGTCGAGGACCGCTGCGAGCAGGAAGGACGCAACCACGGCGATTGCCACAAATGCCAAGGCAATGATCATTGCCGATGCGATAACGAGAGGAGGGTGCTTTCGCATGACCAGATTTTGGTAGGCGCTGAGATACGCAGCCAAGCTCGCCACGACCACGATCGGTGGAGTTGCAATGGCCAGGGATAGCGATGACAGCGGTCGCTGCGTGCCGTGTAGCAGTGCCTTCCAGACAGCTGGGGCAGAGGTCCTGGCCAAGAGCGCACCGACGAGCCCAAGGGCCGCGCCCACCAGACCCATTGCGAGGCTGTAGCTGAAGGCCAGGTGAACCAGCAGGGTGAGTTTGCCACCAAAGCTCGGCAGGTATTGGTCAAGGGCGCCATAGCTCCACAGCCCATCCATGAATCCTGTGGCAACGCCTGCTGTGGCGCCCGCAAGAGCGCCACCGAGCACCGCTTTGGAGATGGTGGACATGAGAACCGAGCCTAACTGGCAAGCCTTGCAAGTCAATGTAGGTAGAGGTAGCAATTCGGCTCTCCGAAGTTCCTGCCCAGGCGCTCTCGTGATAACAGTGCGGGGTCCATGCTTGATGCCTCCAAAGCAGCTCTCGCCAAGCGCTATTTGCCGCTGTTTGGCGCGTTTGCGATCCTCATTTGGCATTCGCTGCAGTTCAATTTCGTAACCGACGACGCCTACATCTCCTTTGTCTACTCACACAACTTTGCAGAGCATGGCCAGCTAGTTTTCAATCCTGGTGAAGTGCCTGTCGAGGGCTACACAAACTTTCTGTGGACGTTCTTGCTTGGTGTCCTCATGGTCGTTGGCTTGCCGCCCGAGATCATGGCTCTCGTGTTTGGTACCGCCTTTGCGCTCGCGACCATGGCAGTGGCGATGCGATTGGTAGAACACGTCTGCAAAGAACGCAGCGCCTGGGATTACTTGGCCCCCGTTCTGCTCGCTTGCTCCTCAGGCTATGCGTGCTGGTCTTCAGGCGGTCTTGAGACTCAGATGTTCACATTCTTTGTGACGCTTGCGATCTATGCGTACGTTCGTGCTGATGGCGAAACTCGATTCTATCGCCTTCTAGGAATTTCTCTGGCGCTAGCAGCAATGACTCGTCCCGAAGGTCTGCTCATCACAGGCTTGGTTGGAGGGCATCGCCTTCTCCTCAACGTTATCCGCGATCGCAGGCTTGTACCTCACCGGGGCGAGCTAACCTGCATGGGGGCCTTTCTTCTCTTCTGGGCGCCCTGGTTTGCATGGCGCTGGTGGTACTACGGCCACTTTTTCCCCAACACCTACTACGTCAAGGCCGCGGGCAAAGCGTCAGCCAAGTATGTTGAGCAAATGCACGCCAACGGTCGCTACTATATCTGGCAGTGGCTGCAGTACTCTAAGGTGCTCTACGCGGCTCCAGTCGCGCTGGTTGGACTCGCGGTCGCAAAGCCCCGCACATCGCGATTCGTCCTCGGCACGTTGTCGCTCTTGGTGACAATGGTCTACCTCATCTACACGATGCGCGTAGGTGGCGACTTCATGGGACTGCACCGATTTGTCATGCCACTCTTTGTGATCTCAGCTATCGGCACCGCACTCGGCTTGCGGCTTGTCGTGGGGCTGTTGCCAGGCTCGTTGCATGGCAAGGTGGGCGCTGGGCTGGCTTCCGCCGTTGTGATGCTCTTCGCGTGGTCGCAGTACAAGCTCACGAGCGAGTCGGTTCGCTGGGGGAATTGGAAATCTGATCGCGGCATTGATACTCCCGCCTACTTGGCGCTCTACGCGCACGATCGCAGCCTCATCGGCAAGCAGATGCGGCAGTGCTTTGTGCCCGAAGACTTCTCAATTTTTGGTGGAGTGGGGGCCAAGCCGTTTTATGCGGAGACCAAGGGAATCGACGTTTTTGGGCTTGTCTCCGATGTCGTCGCCCACGAAGTTCCACGAACTCGGGCACGTGCAGGTCACAATAAGTGGGCCCCCGATTCGCTCTTATTAAAGACCTACAAGCCCAGCTTTGTCTTTCACTGCTACAGCTTGCATGGAGATCCCAATAGGCCTCACATCAATTGTCGAGGCAACTTTTGGCAGCGCAACGGCTACGAGCAGGTGACGTTGCATGTACCCGGGCTCAAAGAGCGTGGCGAGTACTACACCTTCTTTGTGGCAAAGGAGCGGGTAGCCTCGTTTCGCGAAACCTGCCCAGGCATTGTCAAGTGAACAACCGCCGGGCCATAGGCCTATGCTTGGCCTTTGTTGCTCTGGTGCTCATGCTGCGCGCTCTGGTTGTACATGCGCCTCACGAGGTGCTCACTCGATCCGAGGTAGCGGGACAACAGCACTTCACAGGGAGTTGGCACTTCCCTCGTGGTGGTCCGTATGTGTTGGGCTATGAAGCGGATACGAATACCAAGCTCTTTATTGACGAGCGGCTCGTGCTCCAGGGTAAGGGCGAACAGAAGAAGCGCATTGTCTATCAACCGGGCAACTACAAGGTGCGGGTTGAGACCCAGGGCGCATTTCGGCTGCTTTGGCATCCGCCTGGTCGTCGAGGGCCGCTCGAATACGTGCCGAGTTCGTCGCTCTCACCGAAACTTGCGTCTCCGAGTTTTTCCTACCCCGGCACGTCGATTTTTGACGGGCTATGCATCGTTGCAATCCTTCTCAGTGTTTTTCTTTGCATTGCCTATCTTGCGCGCACGGTCATCCGCTCCTGCGATCGGCGTACCTGGCAAGCCATCGCCGTAGTCTTTGTTGCTTCGCTGGCAATTCGGCTCATCGGCCTGGGGGAGCAAGGGCAAACTTGGGATGAAGATGTAAACTGGTCGGCCGGACGCAACTACATCACCAATCTCCTTTCGCTGGACTTCTCGGAAGGTGCGTGGCGTTGGAACTATCAGCACCCACCCGTCATGAAATACCTCGCCGGCATCGGTGCGCAGTTTAGCGATGGGTATGGTCCAAGCCGCGCGATTTCTGCAGCCCTTGTGGCGGTTGCGTGCGGACTTCTTGTCCCCATTGGACAGCGTCTCTTTCGCCTCCGAGTCGGGGTTCTCGCAGGGGTACTGGCTGGTCTTAGCCCGCATCTTATTGCGCATGGACAGGTCGTTGGTCACGAAGCAGTGACGGTGTTTTTCTGGGCTCTGGCGACGTGGCTCGCACTTCGGGCTCACGATCAAAGCGACGATCCGTACAAGCTCCACAAGCGATTCGCTGTGATCGGAATTGTGCTGGGGCTCGCAATCTTCTCACGCTACATCAATGGACTTCTGGCGCCACTCATTGGACTCATTCTCTTGGTGGAGTCCCCTCCAGAGGATCGAAGACGCACCGTGGCCCTAGGCCTGGCCATCATTCCCATTGTCGCTGCTCTCACCTGCATCGCAATCTGGCCGCGTCTGTGGTCCGAGCCAATTGTTCACCTGCAAGAGAGCTGGGCAAAGCTCAAGAAGCCGCACGGTGCCGAGCCGTACCTGGGAACTATGACAGAGAGTCCAAGTCGCTCGTACTTCTTTGTCTACCTATGGGCAACCGCTCCTCTTGGCCTCTTGGTGTTTGCGAAACTCTGGCTCTTGCGTGCAGCCTTTGTGCGCGAACGTGCCTCGCTGGTGCTGGCAATGTGGCTCTTGGTACCTATGATCGTGACGTTCTCACCAGTGCGACAAGATGGCGTGCGGTACATCATGCCTTCGGTCTTGGCGCTCTCCTTGGCGGCGGCTGCCGGGCTCGACTTCGTGGCCCGAAAAGGCTGGCATCGGCATCTCTTTGTCGGACTGGCATCAGCGCTTGGCGTCTATATGTGTGTTGTCTGTCTGCGCATTCGGCCGTTCTATCTCGACTATTATGGCGAGCAGGTCGGTGGGCCGGCGAGTGTGGCAAAGCATCGACGCTTTGAGATTGCCTGGTGGGGAGAGGGTATGAACAAGGCATTGCAGTACGTCAATCGCGAGGCTGCCCCCAATGCTCGAGTCTACAAACGCTGTTTCGAGCCAGGGCACCTCGCTTGGATGCGCGGCGATCTTTGGGCAACCGAGGCTAGGAGACCGCAGGACGCTGAGTGGTTTCTCGTATACCAGCCAACCGTGCGGGCGTGTCCTGTGCCCACCGATGCCACACTAGTGTTTGAAGCGTCTGCGCAGGGCGCTCCGCTCGCCCGTGTCTACCGGCGAAATCCCTTGGCGAAATAGCACCATTCTCGCCATTGAGCTCTCCACGGCCTTGTTCGATATCCCTAGGAGTCATGAGCAAGAGTTTTGAATCCGACACTAGGCGGCAGCATTCGCATCGAATCAGAAGCTGGGGTTGGTACGACGATGGTGTTGATGGTGCCAGGGAGCGCTCGCAGCTTGGCCAAGGCGGCTGGATGACTTAGGCGCTTTGGTGGTGCTTCCCACGACTCGGAAGCTCTGGGTGCAGACGGGAGCCTTGCCCTTGAAGTACTCGGCCACAAAGACGGCTTGCAACTGACCATCGGATACTCGGCCATTGAGTCCGTAGCGCACGTCCATGCCGTTGCCCTTGCCTTTGGCTTCTGCACGCAGCTTTCCTCGCTTTCCTGCTTTGCCTGCAAGTGCGGGTAGCTCATCAATTCGAACGGTGATCGAGCGCTCGTTCTTGGAAATCGTGAGACTTGCCTTGGAGAGACTGAGACCCTGGTCGCAGTTGTCGACGACCTTGGTGAAGGTCGCCTGAAAGCTCCCCGCTTCTTGCGCAAGAGCTGGGCTTGTCGCGGCCAGGCAGAGTGCGGCGACGCTGGCGGTGATGGTTGTGCGAAGAAATGACATGGTTGGGCCTCCTGTACTAGTTTGACCGACCTTTGTGCGCCAGATTCACTTTTTCGGACACCAAAGCTCATGGTCTTTGTAATTTCCGTGGCTTATGTCACTGGAATTGATAACGCTCCGACGTTGCCGTGGCCCCAAAGCCCTGTTTGGTAGCCCCCCCTGGAACGTAAAGGACATTGCCGATCCCCGCAGCTCCCATCCCATGACGGGGGGCAGGCATGTCGGAAAGGGGACTCCAAACGTCGAGGGCAGGGTCATAGACCTCGGTCTGTGGGAAGACGCCATTGCTTGCGGCGGCATTGCCTTCGCCCCCTACAACAACAATCTTCCCCTGCACAACCGCCGCCGCCGCTCCACCGCGCGCTGTTGGCATTGCGGCACGCTCCTGCCACTCTGAGCCGCCCAGAGAAAGCGAAACAACCGTGTCTTTGATCGATCCAATTCCGCCGTTGCGGCCACCGATGGCAAAAAGCACATCACCAACGTTGGCACCCACAAGATGATCGGTGGGCGTTGGCAGGGGAGGCAAGCCCGTCTCCCACGTATCCGTTTCGATGTTGTAAGCAATAACGTCGGCGACGGCGTCGCCGCGAAGTCCGCCAGCCAGAACAATTCTGTCTCCTAGTAACCCCATCGCAGCAGAGCCGCGCTCGCTTCCCGAGGGGATTGGGGCCAATGACGACCAGCTATCGGTGCCAGGCGTATACACAAAGCAATCTCCAACCGCGACAAAACTGAAGCCACTAAGCTGCATGGCGCCAAGAACGTAGAGGAGTCCGTTTGCTGCTATGACATTGGCGTGATGAACATCCATTGGCAGCGGAGCCGCCTGCGTCCAGCTATCGTTCGCTGGATCATAGACTTGGACGAGCGCACCAATCTGGAGAGTCTCGTCAAAGCCCCCCACTACGTAGACCTTTCCATCCAGCGCAGCAACTCCGGTTTCTTGAATGGGTCCACCACCGACTTCCGCCATTGCTTGCCATCCTGGGCGGAGGTCTGCATCGGCCGATGGCGCGTTTGAATCCGCTTGCGGTGCTGCATCGAGCGAATCAGTCGCACCGGTTGGAGCGGAGCACTGAGTGCTCGCCACAGCGAGGGCCAAGAGAAGTAGAATCCGGGGAGCATTCACCCGCTGAGTATGCCCCAGCTGCGATGGCCAGCCTACGCGACAGTGCGCAAGATGTGGCCCTTGCTGCCCTCAGGCCGCGTTTGAGCCTTTGGCGCGACGTCGCCTGCCTGCTCGATGAGACTTACCGCTGCTTCTCCCTCTTGGCGCTGCACGTTTAGGGCCTGCTTGTAGAGCCGAACCGTGTGCGGCTGATCGAGAGATACGCTTGCTGGATTCATCGTCCTATGTGATTCGGACGCCTCATGGGCCTCTGAAGAGCCAATCGCTACGGAATGGCAAATCCGAATGCTCGCAGCAGCTTGCAAAGCGCCATCATGGGCATGCCGGTGATGGCTGTGAAGTCATCGCCATCAATCCTCTCAAAGAGGCCGATTCCCAAACTCTCGATCTTGTAGCTGCCGCAGCAGTCCAGGGGCTGATCTGCTTGCACATACCTGCACAGCGCTTCTGGCCCGAGTGCCCGCATGTGCATGTGATGTACGTCGATTGCTGTTCGCACGTGTCCGTTGGGAGCTTGAATAGCGATCGCTGTGTGCAGTCGGTGCTCGTTTCCCGCGAGTGTGGCGAGCTGTTGCACTGCACGCTCCTTGGTACCTGGCTTGTGAAGAACCGCGCCATCTAGCTCAGCGATCTGATCGGAACCGATTATGTGTGCCTCGGGGAAACGCTCACGAAGGGAGGCTGCCTTGGCGCTAGCGAGCGCAATCGCGTGATCTTGGAGCGATCCCGAAATCGGAATGTCCCGTTCATTGCACAAGTGAGCTGCTGCCGTGTAGGGGATGCGCAGGCGATCGAGAAGCACACGCCGATAGGGCGACTCAGAGGCCAGTACCAGAGGAATCATACCTTGCTCGGTTTCTTAGTACGCCGACGGGTCGAACCTCGGTGCACAGCTTTCTCAGTTTTTTTCTTAGTCGCAGAGGTGGTTCGAGTCTCGTGTGCAATGAGGTGGAAGTTGTGCAATCGGCTCTCTTCAATAACGCCTCGCACGGCGCATCCTGGCTCGCTTTTGTGGGCACAGTCTCGAAACTGGCACTCTTGAGCAAGCTCAACGATATCGGCGAATGCGCGCTTTTGGTCATCGGTGTCGGCAGTGAGCTGCAGTTCTCGCATTCCGGGCGTGTCGATTAGGATGCCTCGGTCGTCTGGCAAGACAACCAGCTCTCGGCGGGTCGTTGTGTGCCGGCCTTTGGCGTCTTGTTCGCGAATTGCCGCAGTCACGAATTTGTATTCGTGCATCAGCGCATTGGCCAGTGTCGATTTGCCGACGCCCGAAGAGCCCACGAGCGCCAAGGTGAGGCCAGGACCGAGCAGCGGGTCGATATCGTCAACGCCTACACCGGTGGGCGTTGCAACCAGGATGATCGGAGTATCACCAGCAACGGCCTGCAACTGGTCGCGATAGTAGTTTGGGGCGTCGCATAGATCGATCTTCGTGAGCACAAGGGCAGGGCGCGCCCCGCTTTGCGATACGGCACTGAGGTAGCGCTCGATCCGCCGAACGTTGAACTCGGCATTGCACGACGTCACAATCAAGACCCGGTCGATGTTCGCGGAGATGACTTGGAGTTTGCCGCGTGGACTCACACGCTGAAACGCGGTTCGTCTGCGAAACACATGACAGATGGGACCTTCTGGGATCGCCGCAACCCAATCCCCCGCTGCTGGGCGAGGGCCCCCACGGTTTGCCTCTTGTAAGAGTTTTCCTGTGAGGTGTGCATCTCGGACTCCCGATGGCCCAACGATGGTGTAGCGATCTTGGTGCTCGATCGACACGCGCATCGGAACAGCTGCTGGTTCTGAGACGTCACCGAGCTGTTCCTCGAAGAACTCGGTCCATCCCAATTCGGCCAAAGAAGAAGAAGGCACGTTTGCTACTTGTGTGCGGCGCGAATTTTCCGTCTGATGCGGAGCAGTTTCTGATGATACTCGGGAGCCAAGCTGGAGTCGCCAATGAGTCGCGTAATCGAGATGGCGTTGTAGTCCCGTCGCAGCTGTGCCACAGCCTTGTTGCTCTTAACCGCTTCAAGTCGATTGAGGGCGCCACCAACGGAAGCGTAGAGCCGTCTAGCTTCGCTACTTGTGGGAGCAGGCTTTGGAGTTGATGCAGCTACTTGGTGTTTCTTGTTACGATTCTTGCGATTCGCATTCTTGCGATTCGCATTTTTGCGGGTCTGCGGATCTCGTCTTGTCTTGCCCGTGTTCTTCCTTGGAGGCTTTTGCTCAGGAGGAGCGTCTTTGACGGTTTCAGGTTCCGTGTCGGGGAGCGTTTCCGTTACTGGCTCCGTTCCCACTTCCACAGAACTGCCCTGGAGGCCCGTTGTGTCCGCACTTGGCTCAGTCTCAGTTTTCGTCTCAGTATCGTCTTCTCGTTGCTTAAGGCCGGTAAGCGTGGGTTCCACGTCGCTAGATGCATCGATCGATGCAATCTCTGCAGCGGCAACAGCCGGCTTGTTGTCACTTCCACGGGAGAGCCCAAAGGCGGCCACAGCGACCGCAGCAACGGCGAGCAGGCCGATGATGATCGCCGGCTTGCTAGAGGTCGTGACCATCGCGTGCAGGTCGCGAGTGTTGGTGAGCCGTGTTGCCATTGGAGTGGCAGGCGAGCCCGCAGCTGACAGCTGAGAAGAACTCTGGGCGGCGTCAAATCCCGGGGAGCTTTGCTCGGCGTCAAATCCCGGGGAGCTTTGAGCGGCGTCAAATCCCGGGGAGCTCTGAGCGGCGCCAAATCCCGGGGAACTTTGCTCGGCGCCAAATCCCGGGGAGCTTTGCTCGGCGCCAAACCCCGGGGAGCTTTGCTCGGCGTCGCTTGGATGCCGGTCTTGGGCTGCTCCTGCCGGCTGAGAAAGCGGGGCGGGTATTGGCGTTGGTTCGCCCCAGTCGGCCGACTCAAGGCCAAGACTCTTGAGGTCGGCAAGTGCGTCTTTTGCACTCTGGTAGCGCTCGCTTGGTTGCTTTGCAGTGAGCTTGTGAATGATCGCTTCAAGGGCTGGCGCGACAGTCACACCACTGCGCTCTCGGATCGCGGGAATGGGCTCGTAGAGGTTTTTGCGAGCCATGTCCAGTGGCGTCCCCTCAAAGGGAAGCACACCTGACAGCATCTGATAGCCGACAATGCCGAGGCTGAACAGATCCGTTCGATGATCAACGACGTCGCCGCTTGCCTGTTCAGGGGCCATCACAGCGGGGGTCCCCATAACCATGCCGTTTGAGGTCAGCATCGTGTTGGACGGGTTGTCCTCGGTGATCATGCAGATTCCAAAGTCGACGATCTTGGGAACCTCTTGTTCTTCCTCCGTCACCATGATGACGTTCTCGCCCTTGAAGTCTCGGTGCACAAGCCCCTGATTGTGGGCATGCGACAGGCCCTTTGCGAGCTTTGCCAGGATTTCCACCGCACGTGCCGGCTGCATCGGCGCTTCCCGAATCATGAGTTCAGCGAGAGATTCGCCCACAGCCAAATCCATGACGAGATAGAGCAGGCCACCGGGAGTTTCTCCAAAGTCGACCACAGAGATGACATTGACGTGGTTTAGCCGGCTAACCGCCTCTGCTTCCCGAGCAAACCGCGACCGCATACGGCTGTCCCCAGCATGATCCCCAAAGAGAATCTTGATGGCGTAGGTGCGACTCATGCGTGTGTGCTTGGCGCGGTACACACGGCCCATGCCGCCCTCACCAATACACGCCTCGATTACATAGCGACCATCAAGTGTGGTTCCGACAAGCGGATCGCCATCGAGTTCTGCGAGCACATTCCCATCAAGCGGGCACCGAGAAAATGGGGTCCGAAACACGGCATTGCATGCCGGGCAAAAGTGGCGTTGTTCCGCCGTGCTCAAGCTAGAAACGGGCTCCATAGCTGAGTTGGAACGAATCCGATCCGACGTTTAGGCCCACGGGACTTGGGGCCGGTGTCTCGTCGCCATCAGCCGTCAGGTACAAGTATAAGCCCGCGGAGAGTGCTGCTGTGCCAATGCCACCGACAATCACGTCCACCGCGATGTTCTTGCCAGCGGTGTAGTCTCTGGGGCAGCTATCGAAGAAGCCATCACAAACGCTAAATCGCTGGTAGGCCCCGTATCCTAGCCATCCTGCGTACATTGCGCCTCCGCCAATCATCAGAAGCTTGGCTGCGCCAGTATCCTTCTTCTTCTTTGAAGCTGGTAGATTTGGGGCAAGTAGAGTTCCCCCTGGAGTTACTCTGTCATCAACCGCGCTTTGGCGAGCTGCGACATCGGGCAGTAGTTCCTTTGCCTTCGCAGTAAAGGCCGCGCGCATGGCATCATCGGTGTCTGCAGTTGTGATTCCTGGCCGAAGTGCCGTCTCACCGGAGGCGACATCAACCCAAGTTGCTTCGATCTTTAGCTCGTCGCCAACGCCAACGATAATCAGCATCAAGAGCTGATCGACTCCCAATGCTTTGCCAGCTGAGACGAGGCAGCTCGATTCACCGAGGCAGGTTTCGCTACGGGCAGCTTCCGGCAATCGCGCTTGGGCATCCGGTCCGGCGAGAACCGAGGCACTAAGAGTTTCACCTAGCATCTTGCCTAGCGTCGCACTAACTCGGGGGCCGACATGGGGGCTTGCATTGATAACCGCAGCGACGGTCACGCCAACCTTTGTCTCACTCTGCGCATGGGCAATGGATGTGGCCAAAGACAGGCCAAGGGAGAAGAGAACTAGGGTGATCGTTTGGAGGGCTAGTTTGCGCATGGCATCAATCGGCGAGGTAGAGCCGTTGTTCCCTTAGTATACGCACTTTTGCCAGAGCGCTCACATTGGTGCATGGGCGAGGATTCTCGCGACCCACACCGTAGGCGTGGCAACCACACGTGTGCTCGCGTACAGCGGATATGGAGTCGCAACGCAAGAAGGAGCACTGAGATCCTCAATGCTCCTTCAAAGAACGCCACTAGGGCTTATGTAAGCTCGCTTTACGGCGCGGCAGTTCCACAGCCGCTGCAGAATTTGCCGTCTACTGGGTTGCCACAATTGCTGCAGAACTTTGGACCGGCAACAGCAAGACTACTGCCACACTCCGCACAGAACTTTCCCTGGGGAACGCTTGCGTTGCAGGCTCCACAAGTCACCATGTTGGCATTCATGCCAGTAGCTGGCGTGTTTGGAGCAGGTGCCTGCTGACCCTGTTGCTGGCCACCAGGGTTTTGGAAGGTGTTCATCATTTGGCCTGCCATCGCGAAACCAAGGCCTAGCCCAGCTCCCTGCATGGCACCACCGCCACCGCCACCTTTTGCCATTCCTTCGCCCGCGTTGACCATCATGTCGGCCTGCGCCATTTGTTGGTAGCCCTGAAGGCCGCCAGCCATGTTGATGTAGGAGGCTTTCTCGTAGAACTTGTTAAGACGCTCTTCGTCCTTCTCCCCCATTGCTATATGGAAGTCGCCAAAACGAATGATCTCAATTCCGTAGGACTCAACATGCCCGCGTAAGCCGCTGATGGCCTCGGTCTCAATTTCCTCGGTGTACGCGCCAGAGGTGACGTCTGTGAGTGGCCACTTTTTCTTGACGCAGAGTTCAGCAATGTCGTCTTTGATGGTTTTGAGGACCAACTGGCGGAACCACTGCAAGAACCCGTTGCCTTCTGCCTTTTGCATACCGACCATGCCCAGGACGAGCTTGGGTGGGTCGATAACACGGGCAGAGAAGGTGCCGTGCACCATTAGGTTCGCAAGAAGACCACTTTGCGCGTCGCGAATTTTCCCAATCTGGCCACCAAATTTGATGGCGGTCATCTCGCGGGTGTTTACCCAGAAGACTTCTGCAATGAAGACATTGCCGCCGGTGAACTTGTCAACGAGTTGTCCAAGGAAGGGGATGTTGCCCGAATCAAGTGTGTGACGGCCCGCTGGGAACTGCCCCATAAACTTGCCATCACGAAAAAACAGCGCGAGTTCATCGGCATCAACGGTGAGTTGTGCCTTCATCGGGATGGTTTGATCCGGATGTTTGTAGATGATGTCGCCCTTGTGGGCGTCGGGGCGTGCGATGGCGAGTTCTTTGACACCATCTTTTACGAAGCTAAAAATTCCCATACTTAGGCTCCTTGGTCGTGAGGCGAAAGCATAGCAGATGGCAGGGCATTCTACCCATCTGCCATGCCGATCCTCTTTCCGATTGTGACTTCATTAAGATGCCTTCACTTCTGCTCAAGATGTAGCAAAGCTGTCTACACTTCGGCCGTGATTGCTCGTCTACTTGTCTGCCTCTGCCTCTTTGGAGCGTGCAGTCGGCCCATTGCTCGGGCCCGAACCAGTGCCATGGAACCTCTCTCGGTTCATGAGGAAGATGCGCGCGAGCGCCTTTCTAAGAAGCGCTGCAGCGGGAGCCTGGCCTACATTCCGCTGGTCATGGGGCTTGGACAATACTGTCACCGCAAGGATGCCCACGCCGCTGCGTTGGCTCTCGCGGGTGTTGCGGACCTGGCTACCGGCATCGCGGTGGGCACCCAGAGTGAGGATGGCTTCGAGAATCCAGGCGCCGGCTTTGCTCTCGTCGCCTATCAAGACCTGTGGGTAGCAGGCGTCGCGGACATGCTCATCGATAGAGATCTGTCCCGAGGACTGCTTTACGCTCCCACCGATAGCCTGAGTGATCTGCTCGCATCCCCATTTAATTGGCAGGTCATCAAGCAGCCCAAGGTCTGGGGAGGCATCTTGAGCGCCGTGGCCATTGGCATCGGTGTGACGTTGGCAATCGACGGGGTTCCCGATGCTTCGCCTGGAGATGATGCCAACCTATTTGGCAAGGAGGTGTCGCCAGTCGTTGGCTATCCCGGAGCGATGCTTGCGTTTGGCGGCCTCTTTAGCCACGTGGCACCGGCGGAAGAGCTCCTGTTTCGCGGTGTGGTGCAATCTGAGCTGGCTCGAAGTCACGGTGAGAACTTGGGTTGGCTTGGCGGTTCTCTCATCTTTGGTGCCATCCACGCGCCCAATGCGTTGGCCTTGCCCTCCGACGAGCAGCGCGACTATCTAACCTATGCCGTCCCCGTGATTACGGTTGTGGGTAGCTACTTAGGCTACCTCTATAAAAGTTCTGAGTACTCACTCGCCGCCCCAACGGCGATGCACTTTTGGTACAACACACTTCTTAGCGCCACGGCCTTTGCACTCGATCCGCAAAACTCGCCCGTGTCCGCCAATGTTGGGATTCGCTTCTAGGGGATGTTCTGAGTAGAAGACGAAAGCTCGCCATTCTAGGTGCACTGGTTGCCCTTAACGCATTCTTTATGCTTGTTGGCTTGGGGCGCGGAGGCCAGCAGCGATGTACAGCGGATGTCTGTATTGGTCTCGTATTTGATGTCGGCGGGCTGGGCGATAAGTCATTCAACGACGCCGCTCATAGGGGGCTGCTTCGGGCCAAAGAAGAGCTCGGTATCGGCTTTCGATACGTGGAACCCGGGGATGGCAGCGACCGGGAGAGCGCGCTTCGGCAGCTCGCCCTAGAAGGCAATCAACTTGTCATTGGAGTGGGATTTATCTTTAGCGATGACATTCGCAACCTCGCCGAGGAATTCCCCGACACCAAGTTTGCGTGTATTGATTATTCGGCGACGCCAGGGGCAGAGGTGCCGTCCAATCTCAGTGGCCTGCGATTTCGTGAGCACGAAGGCTCCTTCTTGGTTGGTGCGCTGGCGGCTCTCAAGAGCGAGAGCAAGTCTGTGGGCTTTGTTGGTGGCATGGACATCCCCCTCATTCACAAATTCGAAGCGGGCTACGAAGCGGGCGTCAAACACGTGTGCCCGGAGTGTGAGGTTCTAAGTACCTACGCAGGAACAAAGCCCGAGGCGTTCTCGGATCCGATCGCTGGCAAAGAGCTCTCGCTCGCACAATACAACCGTGGCGCAGATGTGATTTTTCACGCCGCGGGCAAAACCGGCACCGGAGTTTTCAATGCTGCAAAATCGAAAGGCAAGTGGGCCATTGGGGTCGACAGCGATCAGTTTGACGACATGCCATGCTGCATTTTGACGAGTATGGTCAAAAAGGTAGACATTGCCGTTTTTGAGACCGTGCGAGACCTCGTGCAGGGCACCTTTGAGGGGGGTGTTCGCGAGTTTGGCTTGGCGGAACAAGGAGTCGATTACGTCTTTGATGACAACAACCGTGATCGCATTCCGAGTGAGATACGTGCTCGCGTGGAGGCGATCCGGCAGGGGGTTATCGATGGAACGATCAAGGTGCCGAGCAAATGAGTGAGTCGGTACCCAGCCTTGCGGATGAAGTGGTTCTTGAGCTTGCGGGCGTTAGCCGTCGATTTGGCACGAACGTCGCAAATGACAAGGTTGATCTTGTTGTTCGCAAAGGCAGCGTGCACGCCGTGGTAGGGGAGAACGGTGCCGGCAAGTCGACACTCATGAAAATCGCCTATGGGCAAATTCGTGCGGATGAAGGTTCGATTCGCATCAAGGGCCGGCAGATGCCCATCGCGAAGCACAATCCGATGAAGGCGATCGAACTCGGCGTTGGAATGGTGCATCAGCACTTCATGCTGGTGCCGCCGCTGAGTGTTGCAGAAAACGTCGTGCTGGGGCGCGAGCCGCTCAAGGGGCTGGTTCTTGACCTTGACAAGGCTGCTGGTGAGCTACAAGCGCTCTCAGAAAAATACGGATTGCATGTAGACCCAACCGCTATCGTCGAAACCCTAAGCGTTGGCGAACAGCAGCGTGTCGAAATTATCAAAGTTCTCTGGCAGGGCTGCGATATCCTGATTCTCGACGAGCCTACTGCTGTGCTCACGCCACTTGAGGTTGACCAACTCTTTGACGTGCTTCGAGGGCTGGTCGCGGAAGGCGTTGCGGTCGTCATGATTACCCACAAACTCGACGAGGTCGTGGCGCTGGCCGACGATATTACGGTGATGCGCCGCGGCAAGGTTGTCGACACGCTAGAAGGCCAGGGCGCCTCTGTAGAGTCCATTGCGCAGGCCATGGTTGGTCGATCGGTCCTGTTGCAAGTAGCGAAAGCGCCTGCCAATCCCGGCGAGGATGTCTTGGTTGTCAAAGCGCTCAGCGCGCTTGGCCAGAGCGGATTGCCCGCCTTGCGGGACGTTTCAGTGACGGTTCGAGCTGGCGAAATCGTGGGTGTGGCAGGGGTTGAGGGCAACGGCCAGAGCGAGCTTCAGGAATGCATCGTGGGGCTGCGCAAGCCGACCTCAGGAACCGTGGCCGTCAACGGTCAGGATTGGTCCGGAATGCATGTCGCCGAGCGCTACCGCAGCGGACTTGCGCATGTGCCCGAGGACCGTCATGCGCGAGCCATCGTGCTTGACTTCTCCATCGCGGACAATCTCATCCTCGGCAGACATCGGGAGTTTTCTAAGGGGCCGCTCATTGACAGAGAAGCGCGAGCCAAAGAAGCGGAGGCTCGAATTGCGGATGTCGATATTCGGCCTGCGGATGCCAGTGTGCACGCCGGTACCATGAGTGGAGGCAATCAGCAGAAGATTGTCATTGCCAGGGAACTCAACCGACCTGCCAACGCCATTCTAGTTTGTGCACAGCCAACCCGTGGCGTGGATATTGGCGCCATTGAACTGATTCACAAACAGGTGATTGCCGCTCGTGATGCGGGCCTTGCAGTCTTGCTCTTTTCCGCTGAGCTTGCCGAACTTCAGAGTCTGAGTGACAAGCTGATTGTGCTCTACGGTGGCGAGGTGGCTTTGCGCATGGATGCCGAGGAACTCGCGAAGGAAGGTGCTCGAGCAAAGATCGGTGCCGCCATGACGGGCGCGAGTGCAAGCCAGGAGTCCGCATGACGAAACGCGGCAACGAACTTTTCTTACAGGTGTACGGTGTCGCTGTGGCGTTGCTGGTTGCCATGGCGGCTGGAAGTGTCTTGATTCTCATCTTTGGGCAAAGCCCGGCCAATGTCTATGGCGTCCTGCTCTCAAAGACGTGGGGCAACGCTCATGGCATTGGGCAAACACTCTTCAAATCAACACCACTCATCTTCACGGGGCTATCGGTAGCATTGGCCTTTCGCGCTGGTCTCTTCAATATTGGCTGCGAAGGACAGCTCCTCGTTGGCAGTTTCGCGTGTGCACTCGTGGGCAGCGCGCTTCCCATGTCCACGCCCGCACTGCTCGCGGTTCCTTTGGCGATTGCGGTTGCAGGGCTTGCTGGTGGCGCTCTCGGTGCAATTCCTGGGGCATTGCGGGCGTACACGGGGTCTCACGAGGTCATAAACACCATCATGCTCAACTTCATCGCCTCTGCTGCGGTGCTTTGGGCAGGCAACCGGTTCTTCTTTGTCGAAGAGACCACACACACCGCGGAAATCGTCTCCACTGCCGAGCTACCATCGCTTGGGATTTCTGGCAGTGCACTCAACGGGAGTTTCTTTCTAGCGTTTGCATGCGCTGGGCTCTTCTGGGTTCTGATGGATCGCAGTCGGCGTGGTTTCGAGTTGCGGGCGGTTGGTCTCAGTCCACTTGCGGCGGAAAATGCTGGCATCGACGTGCGCCGCAGCATCGTGGTTGCCATGACGCTCTCAGGTGCCATAGCCGGCATCGTCGGCGCGAATTTCGTGCTGGGCTACAAGCACTACTTCGAAGAGGGATTGGGACGCGGCATGGGCTTTATGGGAATCGCGGTTGCGCTTCTGGGGCGCAACAACCCGATTGGTATCATCTTCGCCGCTCTGCTCTTTGGAACGCTCTCCAATGGTGGGCTTGAAGTGAACGCCTTCGTGCCCAAAGAGCTCATCGAGGTGCTCCAGGCCGTCATTATCCTGGCTGTTGCTATCACGTCGGCCACAACCCAGCGGGCTCTTGCCAAGGGAGGGGCATCATGAGCGATGTCTTTGGCGCCGTCTTCAGCGTGTATTTTCTCGCCCAGCTTGTGCGAACTGCTGCGCCGTATGTGCTGGCCGCCCTCGGTGGCACGATTTCCGAACGCAGCGGTGTTGTGAATATCGCACTGGAGGGAAAACTCTTAGTCGGTGCATTCTGCTGCGCGGTGGGCGCTATTGAGTCTGGGAGCGCAACGGTTGGTGCACTGTGCGGCATTCTCGGCGGCATGGTCGTCGGTTGGCTCTACGGCTTGGCGGTGCTGCGATTTGGGGCCGATCAGATCGTGTCAGGGGTTGCCATCAACCTCTTGGCATTGGGGCTCACACGCTATCTGCTCAAGCTCTTCTACGGCTCCACCGCAAACTCGCCACCAGCGCCAGGCTTTGGGGATAGCGTTTGGAGAAATGTGCTTCTCTATGTCGTCATCGGCTTGGTCTTGGCCTTTCAGTTTGGCTTTCGGCGTACCCGCTTTGGGCTTCGCCTGCGCGCCGTTGGGGAGCATCCCGAGGCTTGTGAGACGCTGGGCCTCTCGGTGCTACGCATCCGCTGGATGGCGGTGCTCATTGCCGGAGGTGTTGCTGGTCTCGGCGGCGCTTGGCTGGCACTCGACAATCATGCATTTGTTGCGAACATGAGTGGAGGTCGTGGCTACATTGCGCTGGCCGCGGTGATCATGGGTTCATGGCGGCCAAAGTACGTCGCGCTAGCATGTCTGCTCTTCGCGTCGGCGGAAGCGCTGCAAGTAGTCATGCAGGTGGCGAAGGTTCCGGTGCCACGTGAGTTTGTGCAGAGCCTGCCCTACATTCTCACGATGGTGGCCATGGCAGGGCTCATTGGCCGGTCGAGGGCACCCGCGTCCCTAGGCAAGCCGCACGAGCGCGGCTAGCTGTTGGGCGCTTGCGCCAGAACTCTTGCGCAGCGTTACTCTCCGACAGAGACGTAGCGATCCTCTTCGTCTTCTTGGTCGCCGATCGTTACTTCAGCACAGAAGTCCTTGAGGAGCGCTTGTCCTTCTTCGCTAATGGAGTTGTCGTCGACGTTGAGGCGCTTGAGGTTTGGGAAAGAGCTCTTTCCGTTTACGAGTGCCTGCGCGCCTTCGGTAGTCATAGTGCCCATGGAGAGGTCGAGGACTTCAAGCTGTGCTGCAATGGCGGCCCCTGGAAGCGCTTCGCAGATTTCGTTGCTAAGTTCGGTGTTCATTAGGCCAAGATGTGTGACGCTTGGCAGGTTCTTGCCCTCAAAGATGGGTCCAAGGTCTTCTATCGAGGCAGAGGCGCCATACTCTTCGTCGCCCAGCCACAGGTGAAGCGTTGTCAGCTTTGGCCACGTGGCCGCTGCAACTTCTTTGACGGTGCTGGCGGGAAGACCACCGCTCTGCAATCGGAAGTCTCGTACTTCGGGCAGGTTGACTTTGCCAATCGACAAGTCTCCGGCTTCGATGAGAACTTCTCTTAGGTTTGGACATCCGCCACTGAAGGGGGAGGCAGCGCCGCTCATTCCCACGTCGCAGGTCACCCCAGAGATGTCGAACTCCGAGCGCTCGATGGAAAGCTTGCGCAGGGTCTTGGGCCCATTGCCAAGAGCGTTCGCGATTTCCGAGAAGTCGAGCATCTCGTCGGTCCAGATATCGCCAACCTCGATGCTCTGAATGAAGCGGCCGGATGGGTGGTTGATTATGGACGAAAAGATCTTGACGGCGTCTTCGGTGGTACCGTTTCCGGCCCGATCGTAATAGCCAGTTTCAAAGTTCACCGACTTGATGAAGCCCATGAACCACTCAAGTTCGAGCACGAACTTGTCCTTGCGATAGCCGCGTTGCATGGCAAGTGCTTCCGCAAAGTCGCCACAGAGAGCGCCCTGGTTTGCGGCAAGGAAAGCGTCGGAAGCCTTCTTGGCGTTTGCGTCGTCGGGGTTCTCTCGTAGCTTGTTCTGCAGTGCGATGAATTCTCCCCGAGGATCGCCTTGTTCTTGCAGCCAATCTGCGTAGACGAGGTATGCATCGGGGTCACTCAGATTGGCTTCGATAACCGCCTCGAGCTCTGCGTTTGCACCCGCAGCGACGGAGGTGGTGGACTCTTCCGCGCCATCTTCGGCAAGCACATAGCCCTTCTTGGTCTTTGACTTGACGAGCTTGTCGTATTCCTTGCGTGCAGCGGCCTCATCACCGAGCTCCTTGGTTTTGGACTGCCCATCAGTTCCGATTTTTCCCCAGCGGGTGGTCACCTCCGAGCCGCTCATCTCGATTTCCCAGAACTTGCTCGATTTCTCGTCGTTGAATTCGTAACGGGCCATATCGAGAAGAGTCACACGGAATCTCCGCGAGCACGATGCGATCCGGAACAGAATCGACCGGGTTCGATGGCAGTCTTCAACTGGGCGGGCGCCGAACCTCTACCTGGCGCCGGGGCGCTACCTGGCTTCGGGGCGCTACCTGGCGCCGAACCTCTACCTGGCTTCGGGGCGCTACCTGGCGCCGAACCTCTACATGGCGTCGGGGGCGCCAACACCGAGGATGCCCAAGCCTTCTTTGAGGACGGCTCGAGTGATGGCGACCAAGGTGAGACGGGCGCGCCTTGTCGGCTCATCTTCGCAAATCACACGAAGCGCTTTGTCCTGGTTGCCCTGGGTGTACCAAGTGGAGAAGTCGGAGACGACTTCCAGCAAGTAGCGGCTTAGAAGGTGTGGGTCGTTGTGGTCGGCGGCTTTGGCAACCACATCGCCAAGCTGGCTAAGAGACAGGGCAAGCGCTTTCTCTTGCGGCTGGGTGAGCAAGCTGAAGTCCGCCTCGGTGCCGATATCGCTCATGCCTCCTTTCTCTAGGATGCTGCAGCAGCGCGCATGGCCATACTGAACGTACACGCCCGAATCGCCAGAGGTGGAGAGAATATCATCCCAGTCAAAGTCGACGTCTTTGTCGCGCTGGCTCATGAGGTTGGCAAATACCACAGCCCCAATGCCCACTATGGCTGCCGTTGATTCAACCTGCTCAGGCGCCCACTCGGGATTGTTCTCAGAGATTTTCGCAGCGGCACGATCTCGCGCTTCGGAGAAGACCTCTTTAAGCAAGACGACGTTGCCACCTCGAGTCGTCGTTTTCTTGCCTCCAACGCGTACCAGGCCAAAGGGCACATGGATGCACTTGGAGGACCACTCGAAACCCGCTTTTTCAAGCGTGCGAAAGAGTTGCTTGAAATGCAGGCTTTGCCCTCTGTCCACCACGTAGAGCGAACGCTCTGGGTGGTAGCTCTCTTCGCGGTACATCGCTGCAGCAAGGTCGCGTGTGCCGTAGAGCGTGGCGCCGTCGTTCTTTCGCAAAAGAAGCGGAGGCATCTTGTCTTCTTCGAGCATGACAACCAGCGCGCCTTCGCTCACGGAGGAAAGGCCTTTGTCATCCAGCATCTTGATAACGCCAGGCATGTCCTCGACATACGCACTCTCGCCCCGTACCTCGTCGAACTTGATACCCAGCATCTCATAGGCGCTTTCAAACTCGGCCCACGAGACATCCTTGAAGTGCTGCCAGAGCTTGCGCGCTTCTTCATCGCCGTTCTCGAGCTTGGCGAACCAGTCGCGCCCCTCTTGCTCGAGGCTCTCATCGGTCTTCATCGCGTCTCGGAACTTTACGTAGAGCGCGTTGAGCGATTCAATCGTGAGATCTTCGGTCGGCGGCCATTTGTGGTACGCAGCCAAGAGCATGCCGTGGGTGGTGCCCCAGTCGCCCAGGTGATTGATTCCGATGACCCGATAGCCCAGTGCTCGGTAGAGATTCACCAAGGCGTGGCCGATGACCGTAGAGCGAATGTGGTGATACGCGAGCTGCTTGGAAATGTTCGGAGAGGAGAAATCGATGCAGATACTCTTGCCGTCCCCCGGTGTTTTGGCGATGAGTTCCTCTTCGTCCAATGCGATGGTCGCTAAGTGCTTAAATAGGGCTTCGCTGTTGACCGTGAAGTTGACGAACGGGCCAGCGGCCTTGGCCGACATCAAAAGCTCGGTCGGCTCGAAGCGCTCTACGACCTTGGCGGCGAGGGCAGGGGGCGCCGCTTTGAGCGCTTTGGCCGCGGGAAAGCACCCTACGGCCAGATCTCCCATGGCGGGATTGGGTGGGCTACCCACAACAAAGAGGTCGGGCGACACCTCAAGAGCGTCGGCTACGGCCTTTTGTGCGGCGAGAACGAGTGGGCTGAGTGCTACGGCCATGGGGCGCGCAATATACTCATCCTGTTCGGTGGCGGCTAGGCCCTGGCTACCTTGCCGTCACTCCACCTACCTTTCGTCCTTGCCCCCATCACTCAATCTTCCGGGGCACGTATCTTGACAGCGGATCAAGGCGGCCTGGATAATTCTCCCTGCCTGATTTTTTGGGGAGAACCGGCTGAATGAGCAATATCTTACTTTGTGTAGACGATAGCGTGACGATGCAAACCGTCGCGGAGATTACTTTTCGCAAGTCCGACTGGGAATATGTCGGAGCTCGCAGTGGCGCCGATGCCAAGAGCGAAGCGAGTGCGAAGTCGCCTTCCGTGATTCTCGTAGATGCCGTCTTGTCTGAGGGGTCGGGGTATGGCCTCGCCCGAGAGCTTAAGGCCGCGACTCCAGGTGCCGTCGTGATTATGATGTGCGGCAACTCCGAAGCCTATGACGAAGCGAAGGGGGCGGAAGCGGGCTGTGATGGCCACGTCGTGAAGCCTTGGCAAACCGATAAGGTTGTCGAGCAAATCGCGGAACTGGCAAAGGCGGGCCCATCCGCAAGCGCACCAGCACCTGCGGCTCCCGATCCCGTTGCAGCCGCGCCATCCGCTCCTGTCGCAAAGCCAAAGCCCATCGACCCACCTCGGTCCGCCACCTTGATGGGAATGCCCGCTTTGGAAATGCCGCCGAGCAAGCCATTGCCCGCGGGCGTCGCAGCCATCAAGCCAGCGGCAAAAGCTCCTGCACCGGTAAAACCTGCGATTCCAGCCGTTAAGACGCCACCACCACCGACCCCGGTAGCAAAGCCGGCGGTGCCGGTTCCCGCGCCACTCACTGCAGCTCCGGCTCCAGCGGCCGCTCCAGCAGGTCGTGCCCCAATGATCAAGGCTCAGCCTGGCAAGCCAATTCGTCTGGTCTTGGCAAGTCAAGCAGAAGCGATGGCCAAGAACGCCGCCCAGTCCGGTGGTATGACGACGGATCAAGCATCGGCCTTGGGCGATGTGAGTCGAGAGATGCTCGAGCGAATCATCTGGGAAGTTGTTCCCGATCTTGCTGAGTCTATTATTCGTGAAAACCTCGATACTCTCACCGCGAAAGCGCGGTAAGACTCTGCGGCCGTGCCAGACACAACTTCGCCGCCAACCACATCGACAACTCCATCGCTATCTAAGCAGTACGTCGCAAGCGACGTCGAGCCACGCTGGCTTTCCACGTGGCTCGATAGTGGTGCATTCCACGCAGATGAGAATGCCGCCAAGGCTCCTTTTGCCGTAACCCTGCCACCGCCGAATGTAACGGGGGCCCTGCACATGGGGCACGCGCTGGGTTCGACAATCCAAGATATCCTCGTGCGCTGGCGCAGGATGCAAGGTCGTAATGCGATGTGGATGCCGGGAACGGATCACGCCGGCATCGCCACGCAAATGCTCGTTGAGCGCGACCTGAACAAGCGAGAAGGCAAGAGTCGACACGATATCGGCCGAGAAGCGTTCTTAGAAAAAGTCTGGGAGTGGAAGGACAAGCACGCTGGGCGCATCGAAGAGCAAATGAAGCTAATGGGCTTTTCGCTCGACTGGGAACGTGAACGCTTCACCATGGACGATGGAGCTTGTGCCTCTGTACGTGAGGATTTTGTTCGACTCCATGAGCAGGGCCTGATCTACCGCGCGAACCGTCTTGTGAATTGGTGCTCCGATTGCCAAACCGCGGTCTCGGATCTTGAAGTCAACAACATTGAAGAGCAGGGCTCGCTGTGGGAGCTAAAGTACGAAGTTGCTGATGAGCCCGGTCGATTCATCGTTGTCGCGACCACGCGCCCCGAGACCATGCTTGGCGATACGGGCGTGGCGGTTCATCCTGACGATGAGCGCTACACCGATATCATCGGGAAAACTCTGAAGCTGCCACTCTGCGATCGGGAGATCCCGGTTGTGGCCGATAGCTTCGTGGATCCCGAGTTTGGCTCCGGTGCCGTCAAGGTGACCCCAGCCCACGACTTTAACGACTTTGATTGCGGCCAGCGCTGTGGTCTTGAGTCACGCAGCATTATCGACCGCCAGGGCAAGCTCTGCGGCGACATTCCCGAGAAGTACATTGGCATGCACGTCGATGAGGCGCGCAAAGTTGTGGTGGCGGACTTGAAAGCGTCGGGCAACCTCGGCGAGGTCGAGGACTACAAAGTGCCTCGTGGTCGCTGCGATCGTTCGAACACGGTTATCGAGCCAATGCTCAGTGAGCAGTGGTGGGTGAATACCGAGCCTCTGGCTAAGCGCGCGATTGAAGCGGTGGAGGAGGGGCGCACCAAATTCGTGCCCGAGCTTTGGACCAAGACGTACATGCACTGGATGAAGAACATCAAACCCTGGTGCATCTCGCGTCAGCTTTGGTGGGGGCATCGCATTCCGGCTTGGTATTGCGACGCGTGTGGTGCGGCGATCGTTGCTCGCGAAACGCCCACCGAGTGCACGTGCGGATCAGACAAACTTCGCCAGGACACTGACGTTCTGGATACCTGGTTTAGCTCGGCGCTGTGGCCGTTCTCGACCTTGGGCTGGCCGGAGAAGACGCGCTCGCTCCAGGCCTTCTACCCCAACGCGGTGCTTGTTACTGCACCCGACATCATCTTCTTCTGGGTCGCGCGCATGATGATGATGGGGCTCAACTTCATGGACGAAGTGCCATTCGAGACGGTTTTTCTCACCCCTGTCGTGACGGACGAAAACGGCGTCAAGATGTCAAAGACCAAGGGCAACGTGATTGACCCGCTGAGTATTGTGCATGGCGCGACCTTCGATGAGCTGATGGAAACCGCGGCATCGAATCCGAACGCGCAGAAGTTTGTGAAGAAGAACATGCCCAAGGGCATCGCTGCCATGGGATCCGATGCTCTGCGATTCTCGCTAGCTGCGATGACCATGCCGGGGCGCAACATCCGCATCTCGATGGAGAGGGTTGAGGGGTATAGAAACTTCATCAACAAATTGTGGAACGCTTCACGCTTCTCGCTGATGAACCTTGAGGGCTTCGAGGCCAATCGCTTTGCCGGTGTTCTAGCGGAGGGCGCGCCAGCGACCGACTCCGAGAACGCTCTCGACCTGCCGCAACGCTGGATTCTCTCGCGTTTGCAGCGCGTGGCTGCCGAAGTAGATTCATCACTTTCCGAGTTCAAGTTCAGCGAGGCCGCCAACGCTCTCTACCATTTCGTGTGGGGCGAGCTTTGCGATTGGTACATTGAGATGTCCAAGCCCTCATTCCGTGGTGAGGCGCAGCAGCGGTTCGTTGCCCAGGGTGTCTTGGTGACCGTTCTCGAGACGGCGCTGCGACTTCTGCACCCAATCATCCCGTTTGTAACCGAAGAGATTTGGCAGAAGCTTCCAAAACCGTCCACGGTGAGCGGAACGCTGGTCACAACACTCTTTCCAGAGAGCCAAGAGCAGCTCATCGACGAGGATGCAGAACGCGACATGGGCCTCATTCAGGATGTGATCGTCGCAGCTCGCACACTACGAGCCACCTACAATGTTCCGCCCGCTCAGAAAATCTCTGTGGAGGTGCGAGCTCCTTCGACCGATCGTCGGGCGGTCCTCGAAGGCGGAGCATCCATCATCGAGAGCGTTGGCCGTCTTACGGTGACGATTTCGGAAAAGGGGGATCACGTCCCACAATCGGCGAAGGCCATTGTCGGGGGCGATATCGAAGTCATTGTTCCCTTGGCTGGGCTTGTGGATATCGACGCCGAGAAAGCGCGCATTCGCAAGGAAATCGGCAAGACGGAGAAAGAAGTGAGTGGGATCGAGCGGAAGCTCGGCAACGAGAAGTTCTTAGCGCGGGCACCGCAAGAAGTGGTGGACGAGCAACACCGCAGGCTCGCGGAAGAAAAACAGCGCGCCAAGCTCTTGGCCGAGGCACTGGAGTTCTTGGCATGAGCACGCTTGCATTGGACCGAAGCCAAGCGTGCTTACTCATCATTGATGTGCAGGAGCGTCTCTCTTCGGCAATGCCGGAAGAGCCGATGGCTGCCCTCGTGCGAAACACGAAAATCCTGCTTGAGGCAGCACGTCGCATGGGCATTCCGGTTGTCGTGAGCGAGCAGTACCCAAAGGGCCTAGGAGCTACGCTGGCGTCGATCGGGGAGAGTCTCAACGAAATCGACGAACTCACGCGAATTGAGAAGCTCGACTTCTCGGTCTGCGCGGCTGAGGGATTTTCTGAAGCGCACCAGCGTTTCACTGATGCCGGGCGTCGGCAGTGGATTGTCACTGGCATGGAGACGCACATTTGCGTGTATCAGTCGGCAAGGGCCCTGCTCGAACTCGGTGATACCGTGCACCTTCCTGTGGATGCAGTGGTTTCGCGCGCGAAGCACAACTTCCGAACGGGGCTTGGCTTGGCCGAGAAGAGTGGGGCGCACCTCACATCGACCGAGACAATCGTCATGGACTTGCTTGGCCGGGCCGAAGGCGAAGACTTCAAGGCAATCTCCAAGCGTATTCGCTAGCGCGCTTGTGACGCTTGCCCAGGCCCAAAGATTTGAATGGCAATCGTGTCGTCCTCGGGGGCGTGCAACATGAGTCGGCTCGCATTGCTCCGGTAATCACGATCTTGATCGAAGAGATCAGAGACTCGTGACACTGTGCCCTCGACCTCGATCTGGTCGCCAGGGCAGATGCGCATCTCCTGAGCGCGCTGCCCCACAATGCCCATGTCCACAAGAGCCGGTGTGACGCCTTTGCCGCGATCAACTCGGGCATTTTCCGGGGCCACGATCACACGACAGCCATCTTCATCTTGCAGGTAGAATTCAACGATCGCCTCATCGAAGCGGGTGGCGGCCCAATAGCCCTCGCTCGCCAAGCCCGCCATGTGCGTGTTGCGCCACTCTTCAACGGCGTAGCGGTAGTACACGCAGGGCTCGCCGGTGAGTGTGCTGTCGATGAGGTCCCGAGCCACGACAGTGCCGCGAACAAGCGCTCGCCGGCCTGGAATGAGGTCCGCTACCTTCTCTCGCCGTGGCGGAAACAGCGCCGCCAGTAGTCCCGTCACAATGCTCATCGCACAGGAGGCAGTTTAGCACCCTAGAGTGAAATCGCTCGTTGGTTGGCCTGACGCTTCTGCGGTGGCCCGGGCTACATGCCCAAAACTCATGCGCGCATTGATCTCACACACAGCGCGCAACTGAGTTCCGCCGTTCACTTCGTAGAGAAACGAGTCGATTCCGAAGGGGCCGCGATAGCCTTGTGCATGCAGAGCTTTGACAACGGTATGAGCGCTATCGATTAGGTCATCGCCGTGAACTCGCAGCATGGCACGGGTCCCTTCATCGTCAACTCTGATGCCTCGAAAGACGCCGCCAGCATCACAGAGCAATTGGTGCGGTGGGAAGACAATGCTGTCGGCTACACTCTCTGCGATGAGCCCAGCTACGCCAAAGTCTGCGATTCGCTTCATCCACGGCTCAACGAGAAGCTTGCCATAGCGCTTTAGTAGGCGGGTCGCAAACGCTCGTTGCTCGCCAACAACCTCACGACCACGGCGCTTGAGCTTCTCGCGGCCAGAGGCGCTCCAAGGGGCTTTGGCAACCCAAGCTTGATCGGGGCCAAGCGGGGCGAATGCCACGTAGGCATCTAGATCTTGCATGCTTGTGACGATGCGAACGTCTGCAAGCTCGAGCGACGGAGGAAGCCCCAGGCTAAGGGCGAAGCTACGATCGTTGCAGGCTGCGGCAATCGAGCTGCTACAGGTGAGTTGCCAAAGGCGCTCTTGCCAGGGCGCCTGTAAGTCCTTTGGGCTCGGCTTGCCAGCGTACTCGGTGGTTTGCCCCCAGACCAGCACTTCCTCAGCTTCGGAGATTGCTGACGCGGCAGTTCCAAGGTCGGTCAGCGTGAAGAAGGTATCGCCTTCACGGGTGAATACCCGAAGGGGATGGGAAAACTCTGAGACCGCTCGCTGGACTGGTGTTGGAAGGTGCTTGTGTGGCCCCGGGCTGTTCTCTCGGGCCCAAGATAGTTCACAGTCAAGGTTGGCGATGAACGTGCGCAAGAAAAACTCTTAGCGCCGCTTGCCGTTTGGTCTGGTAGCTCGGCACGATTCCAGGTTCGCAATGAATTCTTCGTCGAGGCCAGCTTGTTCGCGGGCCGCTCGATCGAGCACGTTTCCGCGCGCTCGGGTTGCCGAGAGGGGAAATTTTACGGTTCGCTCGTAGGTCTGCCAGCACGTCTCAGCCTCGGGCTTCCACTTTGAGAGCCAGCGCCAGGCGAAGGCAACGTGACGAATCTCATCTTCGTGCACCTTGTCGATTGCAAGCGCCGTGTCCTCATCGCCAACCTCACGAGCCGCACGAGCGTAATCTCCGGCAAAGTCGAGATTGGCATTTTCGAAGGTGAGTCCCATGACACAGAGAAAGTCGATCGGCGTTTTCACATCCACCATTCGATGCCAAAAATGCCCAGTCACAGGGTAGTCGCCAAAGGCACCGCCAAAGGCTTCTAGTCGGTCTAGGTACAGCTGGCAGTGCTCTTGCTCTTCCACCAAGATGTTCACAAGGCCACGACGAAAACTGGCTGGCTCGTCGGGAAAGGCGAGTAGAACCCATGCGAAAAGTTCTGCCGCCTGCAATTCATGATTTGCGAGTGCGTGCAAGATTCTCCGCCTCTGCGAGATATCTTGCATGCCTGCGATCGGTGGTACCTTGACCGCCCGGGCCTCGGCGATGGCGAGATTCGTCGGTCGCGCTGGAGCGTCAATTCGAACCGCAGCGCCTCGCTCGCTATCAACGAGATCGATTGGGGGCGCCGCAAGTTTTCCCTCAAGGGTTCTCGCGGCGATGATGGACTCGGCGTACTCGCGAACCTGCACAGTGCTCACCCTAACAAACGCCTTCGGCGCGCTGCGAAACCGAGAAGCAGCAAGAGGCCAAAGACAGCATTGCCACCGGGTTGGCCGCCAACAGAGCAACCGCCCTCGTCATGTCCAGGCCAGCAAACCGAACCCTCTTCTGTGTCGAGGCAGCCAAAACCACTGGGACAGGTGCCATCGCCGTCGCAGACTTCGATGCAGGCGCGCTTTGAATCGTTGCTGACACATTTCGAAGAGGCGCAGCTCTCTGGCCCACTGCAAGATTGGCCGAGACCATCGGGCGCGTCGGGCCCGGGAACACATCGACCGCTCACGCAAGTCTCTTGCCCCGCACAATCGGTGGCGCCACAGCATGGCTCACCCTGCAAGACTTCGATGACTTCTGTGGTGCTGTAGTCGTAATTGTCGAATGCTGTTACTTCGATTCGAAGTCGCCCATCGCTCATGGTTGCTGGCACGTCAAAGAGATAGGGCTCGGTTTCACTCACCCCGAGGAAAACGCTATTTACCCGCACCTCTACGCGATCCACTCGAATGTCATCGGTGGCGGAAGCTCTGATGGTGAACCCTGCATCCACATCGGCACCATCGATTGGACTTGTGATCGTGACCGTTGGAGGCGTTTGGATGCCGGGCCCAAAATGGCTTAGCAGCGTTTGATAGGAGTTTTGCGTAGGACCTCCGCAGGAACAGTCGCGAGGATTAAACTCCCCACAGGGCGCATCTTCATCTTGAAAGCGCTTGTTGTAGTCGCAGTTGCGCAAGTAGCTCATCGGGTCAGAACACAAATACTCGTGGTCCAAACCAAATGCATGGGCGGTTTCTTGGGCGATGACCCAGCAGGTCTCGGCCACGTCGTTTTCGACAAGCTCGGCAAAGGTAAAGGTGATGGCGTTGTTGATCGTCTCGCCGCACATAAAGGGGGCGATGCCACCAATGAGCCCAACCTGTCCGATGTCAGAGGCCAAGCCCGCGACAACCGCTTCAAAGTGCGGGGCATCACCCGGATCTTCGTCGGTGATTTCGATATCAAAGGGCTTGTAGGTGTCGCGAACGCAATCGACGATGGCGTCCCACTGCAGCTGTCCGCCACTAAATGGCGGCACATGCCGAGTGCCATCAATGATGGAGCTTGTGTTGTTGCTTGAGCTCTCGTTGCCGGGTGTGAAGTCGCAGCCGGTCCCAAAGCATCCGTTTAGGAAGATGAGGTTGGAATTGTGGCTTGTGGTATCGACACGCTCTGGATCCGCATGAACGTATGTGCCACGTGCACGCTCTGCCAACGCCGCACCATTGGCGAATCCGAAGACCACCGCAAGTGCAGGGAGGAAGGGTGCGAGTTTCATGCTCTACGATAGACGTCGTCGGCGCTGGTAGAAGAGACCGAGAAGAACAAGGAAGAGGCCTGCGAGACCACCTGTGGGGGTTGCTGAGTTGCAGCCACAGCCGCCGGTGTCCTCAGTGACGCCAGCCCAGCAAACGTTTGTGTCGCCAGCTTTGAGACAGCCAAAGCCCGCTGGGCACTGACCTTTGTCGAGTTCGCAGGTCTCGGTGCATGTGCCAACACCATCGGAGTCGCGTGCGCAGATTTCTGAGTTGCAGGTTGCGTCGTTATCGCAAGTGGCAGCAAAGCCACCAGGTGTTGTGCTGTCGGCAATGCAGAAGTTGTCGAAGCAGACGCGACCAGCGGGGCAGTCGCCAGCATCACAGCTCTCGCCAACATTGATTTCGATGGTCTTGCTGCTGGCCCAGCCCCGAGCGTCGGTGCCGCGAACCTCAAGGGTTGTGTAGCCAGTCGTGCCTTCGGGTGCGTTGAAGATGTAAGGGGGAGATGACGTCTCACCAATGGAGTTGCCATTCACAAAGACTTCGACGTTATTAATCCCGTAGTAGTAATCGTCCCCAGAGACTTCGATAACAAAGTTTGGACTCACGTTGGAGTTTGCCAGCGGGCGCGCAAAATCGAGGTCGGGGCCGCGGTTGGGGCCAACGCCGAAGTGGTCTTCGAGGATGCGGTGTGAGTTCTGATTCTGACGACACATGCAAGAGGAAGGCTCGTACTCGCCACACGAAGCGTTCTCATCCTGAAACCACTTGAGACCACAGTCCGGCAGGTAGGTCATGGGATCGGTGCACAGGTATTCGTGCTCAAGACCAAAGGCGTGTGCAGTCTCCTGGCCGACCGTCTCACAGATACTCTTGATCCCGTTGGCGTAGAAGTTCTCGTTTGCGAAGTTGAAGGAAATGGCATTGTTGATGATGCCGCAGCTAAAGGGAGCGACACCGCCGACCCCTTGTGGCATGCCAGCTTCCGAGGCCCGGCCAGCAACAATGGTCTCAAAGTGCTCAACATTGGGGCCAGGATCGACATCCGTGATGATGATATCGTAGGGATCGTAGAGAGCCGTCACACACTCGACAAGCTGCTCCCACTGAGCATCACCCTTGCCCCAAGCAGAGATGTTTGCGGTGCTGCCACCAGCAATAATTGATGAGCGATTGGTGCGAGAATCGTTGAAACCACCACTGATGCTGCAGCCACCCTCACATCGATTTAGGTAAATGATCTTCGAGGTATGGCCATTGGGCTCGGCGATGTCCGCCATGGTGGAATCTACCCACTCATAGGTCGTAATCGGGCGCTGGTCTTTTGCCTGAGCGTCGCCAACGAGGGCGAGAGAAGGAGCCAAGAGTAGAACGGGGAAGAGAAAACGGGCTGCACTGCTCATCTGCACCGTTCATACAACTTTCCACTACTTGAATGCTAGGAGCAATCCCTCGCACACCCTCACTTGTGCCCATACACCGGCGGTCTGTCAGCTTGAAAATACTTTGATTCTAGTAGGTTGCGAACAAAGGGACCCTGCGGCATCTTGGCAGAGTGAGAACTCAGGTCGCAGCTTGGCTAGATCTCCACTCCGACGATCGCGACAACGATGAAGCTGACATAGCTCACAAGCAGAACGAATCCTTCGAGACGTGTGACAGTGCGTTCTGTTCGCATTGCGATGGCACCAAAGATGGTGAGCCCCACCAAGAAGCCGAGATCCAAGAGCAGTTTGTCGATGGAACCGGGCAGGGCACGAATGCTTCCCGATGCCCCGACAACGAGGAAGATATTGAAGATATTCGATCCGACAACATTGCCAATTGCGAGACCTGAGTGACCACGCATGGCAGCCACAAGGCTGGCAGCGAGTTCGGGAAGAGAGGTTCCAAAGGCCACGATTGTGAGTCCAACGAGCCGGTCGCTCATGCCGAGATCGAGCGCAATGCCCTTGGCACCATCGACAAAGAGCTCTCCGCCACCGACAAGTAACGCCAGGCCAACAATCGTGATTCCCACAAGTCGCCAGCCGCCTTCCCCGGATGGAGCGCCACCTGCCTCAGCAGTGGATTCGAGATCGGCCGCAGACTGCGCCAATTTCGACTTCGAGGTTGCGAGCGTCATCAGGCTGTAGGCAACTGCGAGCCCAAGCAGAATGGCCGCTTCAAAACGTGTGACGCCAGAGCTAATGAGCATCAATGGCAAAATGATGACGGAGATGACGAGCACGGGGACATCGCGTCGGATCAGGCTGGAATCGACTTTGGGCGGGGCAATGAGCGCGGTGATACCGAGAATAAGACCGAGGTTGGCAATGCACGAGCCGATGACATTGCCAAAGACGAGCGGGCTTGAGCCGCTGAGGTTTGCCGAGACACTCACTGCGAGTTCGGGAGCGGAGGTGCCATAGGCGATGACCGTTAGGCCAATGACGATTTCTTTGATGCCAAAGGTACGAGCCAAGCCTGCGGCGCCTTTGACGAGCCATTCCGCGCCGAGGTAGAGCACAAGCCCTCCAAGGGCAACCAGGCCGAGGTTGGTTGCAAAATCCACTAGGCAGTAGCCTCTTCGTCGCGATGGCGCACAAGCTGGCGTTCGAGAATGTGCAGGACAAAGAGCACTGCTGCGCCTGCAATGGCTGCCAGAACAACGAAGAGCACATCGTCACCAATCCCCGTGTTGCTCATTTGACCCGCCTTAATATCGTAGCTCGACTTCCAAGGCCAAAGAGCCCGTAGTGAGCCGGCCATCAGGCCCGTGAGCGCGGCCATGGTGAGGTCGTGGTGGCGAGCGAGAACGCGCTTGAGAAGGGGAACAAAGGTGATGACACCCAGAGCGATCCCCACAACAAAAATTCCAAAGGTCGCAAAGTCACGATCGTGAAGCGCACCGACGATGACTTGGTATTGGCCGAGAATGACGAGCAGCAGCGAACCGCTCACGCCTGGCAAAATCATAACGGAAATGGCGCCCGCACCACCGAGAAGCAGCATCCAGGATTCGGGAGGTTCCCCAACGTGCGGAAGGCCAGCAAAGGTTGCAGCAGCGGCACAGCCAATCGCCGCCGCCCCCCAATGGCTGGCGCCTGTGCTTCGAATGCGCTTCCATGGTTCACGCAAACTCACGAGGACGAGCCCGAAAAAGAATGCGTAACAGAAGGGCGCAGATTCTGGGCGAATCATCAGGCCTGGAGTCTCGCTTTTTCCCACCAATAGCTTGGTCACGAGCACATAGGCCACAGCAACGCCAATTCCCAAGGGAATGAGAAAGCGCAGCGCCCGCCCCAACTCGGCGCGCTTCTCAGCGTTGCCAAGCGCGAACGGAGCATGCACAACGGCCGAGAGCGACTCGATGAAGCGCTCGTACAAACCGAGGATGAGCGCAATGGTTCCCCCAGAGACGCCCGGAATCGCATCGGCCCCCCCCATCAGAAATCCCGAGACTACGCTCAGATGCGGTGGCACGTTTGCGCCCTGGTATGCAGCGGAATCGTGGCCTTTGGAATTGGATGCGGAGTCTTCGGGATGGCTCATTACTTCGGGCTAACTTGCTTGGCGAGCCAGGCGGCATGTTTGATCATGATCCCAATTCGCTCCGCGTCGTCTGAGTTGTAGTAGCCCCGGATTCTACCCATGCCATCGAAAAGCACAAAATGACCACCGTGCACAATGTCGGGAATGCCCTCTTCATCGACACCTTCTCGCTCCATAGAGATCTTTAGTGCTCCTGCGACGGTATCCTTTACGGCCTTCGCATCGCCCGTTAGAAAGTGCCACCTGCTGGTATCGACTTCGTGCTCCTTGGCATATGCGGCCAACACGGCCGGCGTATCGTATTCGGGGTCGACGCTAAAGGACAGCAGTTGAATCTCCGGAGAGGTCTGCTCGGCCACACGCTGCATCTTCATGGTGAAGACTGGGCAAACCGTGCGACAGCGGGTGAAGATGAAGTTGGCGATGCTGACCTTGCCCAGCAACTGAGCCTTGCCAAAGGCCTGTCCCGCTTGATCGGTGAATTGAAATTCGGGAACCTCACCGTAGATTTCCGGGTGCTCAGGAGCCCGCTGGGAGGGCAGACCGCTTTCAGCTGACGAACTGCTGACCACTCGAATGATGGCGAGAAGCGCGGCCAAGAGACTGGCGGCCAAGACCGCGAGCCGTAACGTCTTGGTGCTGCTTGGCGACATGGGTGCAATCTATTGATGGCGAGCAGAGAATGCAAGCTGGGGGTCCCCCGCCGCGAGGATTCAGTCTAAGCTGCCGCACCCATGGCGACTGCTGTACAGAGAGCCCATACCAGCGCGCTCGTTGGAACCTGGGTCTTTGTCCTCTCCGACGCCGTGGGCTTTGTCGCTCTGTTGAGCACGATGGCTGCCTTGCGTAGCGATAGCGCGGCGTTTGCTAGCGCATCCCCGAGTGTTGCTATGGGGCTCATCGCAACGGGGCTCTTGGTCTGCATCAGCATCAGCTTGGCGGTTGGGGGCCGAACGGCCAAAGCGGTGTGGCCATGGCTTGGCATTGGCATCGTCGCAAGCGTGGGCTTCTGCGGTCTTCAGTATTGGGAGTACAAGGATATGCTCGGAGCAAGCTTCGTGCTCACTTCACCAGCCCAGGAATCGTTTGTCGTGGTGACTGCCTACCACTTGTTCCATGTCGCGGTCGGTGCGCTTGCACTCTTGTGGGCGCTCTCTCGGCAGCTGCTCACTGGCGCCAAGCCACCGGTGGGGCCGCTCTCCATCTATTGGCATTTCGTCGATGCGCTGTGGCTCTTCATCTTTGGGTTCTTCTACTTGCTATGACGTTCTCCACACAACGTTCACTGTTAGGGCTGGCTGTCATTGTTCTTGTGCTCTGCGCCTTTGTCGACCCTGTGTTCGCCTGTGCAACCTGCAATGTCGATGGTGGGAGTGGGCAGAATCTTATGTTGCTGCTCTTGCTCTCGGTGCCGCTGTTCGTGCTTGGTGTGGGACTCTCGGTTGTAAGAAAACTTCTTAAGCGCATGGAGGCCCCGTGAGCATCTCCTTGCCGAGTGACGTATCCTCAGAAGGCTGGCGAATTGATCACATCCTGCATGTGACACATTGGGCCGTTGTACTGCTTTCCATCATAACCTTGGTGTGGCTTGGCATTAGCCTCGTTCGCGATCGAAAACACCGAGATGCGACCTTCACGCACGGAACGTCGCGTCGGGAGAAAGCCATTCCGCTGGCCCTTGCCGCCTTCGTGTTCTTTTGCGTGGATGGCTACCTTCTGGTGCGCTCCCACAGCGATCTTAGTGCGAGCATCTTGAGGGCGAACGACATGCTCGGCAAAGAGGGCGTTGTGCGTGTGCAGATCGGGGCACGCCAGTGGGCATGGGACATTCGCTATCCAGGCGCGGATGATCACTTTGATACCAGCGACGACTTCTACACAGTCTCCGAGTTGGTTGTTCCTGTGGGCCGCCCGGTTGTGTTCGAGCTTGGATCAAGCGACGTCATTCACTCTCTCTACCTACCCAATTTTCGCATCAAGCAGGATGCGATTCCTGGGCGAGTGCTGCGGGGGTGGTTTCAAGCCGAAAAGCTTGGGCGCTTTGACATCGCCTGCGCACAGCATTGCGGAGTTCACCACTACCAAATGGGCGGCACGGTTCGCGTTGTGAGTGAGGATGAGTTTGCAGCTTGGCGCGCCGCCATGAGCCGAGATGGTGCCCGGATGCACGCTGAGGATGCGCGCGCTCAGGCAGCGGAATCTGGTTATCAGTTGGTTGTGGAGGACGGTTGGCCCGAGGCAGCACCAAGTCGTGCGTGGGCATGGCCTTGGGGGCGCTCCGTGCAAAGCGCAGGAGGCGCGCCATGAGTTCAAGGCCCTCCTGGATTCGTCGCTACATCTTCTCCACCGATCACAAGATCGTCGGCTTACAGTTTCTGTGGGCCGGACTCATCTTCCTGCTCGTCGGCGGTCTTCTAGCCATGGTTATGCGTTGGCAGTGGGCGCATCCGGGGGAGCCTGTGCCCTGGGTAGGCGAACTACTGTTTTCCGAGAGCAATGGCGCAGTAACGCCCGCTAGCTACACCGGGCTTTTTACGAGTCATGGCCTAATGATGGTCTTCTTTGCGGTAACTCCGATCCTGATTGGCGCCTTTGGCAACTACGTCATCCCCCTTTTGATTGGTGCCCGCGACATGGCCTTTCCAAGGCTTAATATGCTGTCCTTTTGGGTGACGTTGGGAGCTCAGTGTTTGGCGCTCGCCTCGATTCTCATGCCGGAAGCTCCAAGCTCTGGGTGGACGATGTACGCACCACTCACGAGTCACTACGACTCGGTTCCCGGTCATGGCCAGGAACTCATGATGTTGGCAATTTTCTTAGTGGGCGTTGCTGGCATCATGGGCGCCGTAAACTACATTACGACCGTTCTCACCCATCGTGCCAAGGGCATGAACATGATGCGAATGCCCCTAAGTGTTTGGGGGCTCTTCCTCACAGCCATCCTCAACGCGCTCTTCATACCGGTGCTGGCCATTGCCGCCTTGCTGCTGCTGCTCGATCGCGTGTATGGAACGCACTTCTTCGAGCCGGCTGTCGGCGACCCAATTCTCTACCAGCACCTCTTTTGGCTCTTTGGACATCCCGAGGTGTACATTCTCATTCTTCCCGTTTGGGGCATCTTGTCCGACCTATTCTCCTACTTTTCCCGGAAGCCGGCCTACTGGTATCGAGGCAGCGTCTACGCCATGATGGCGATTTGTGGGCTATCGGGCCTGGTGTACGGCCATCACCTCTACCAAACCGGTCTCGGTCCTATGCTGGGCACGGCGTTTGAAGCACTGACACTCGCCATCTCAGGACCGGCAGTTGTTCTCTTTGTGAATTGGCTCTGCACGCTGTGGCGGGGCGCAATTCGCTATGAACTGCCCATGCTCTTTGCACTGGGAACGCTGGTTGTCTTTGCGGGTGGCGGGTTAACCGGACTCTATCTCGGGCCCATCACCGCCGACATCTACATGCACGACACGCTCTGGGTTGTCGGCCACTTCCACTTGATCATGTCGGCGGCCACTCTTATGGGTAGCTTTGCCGCAATCTACTATTGGTACCCAAAGATGTTTGGCCGAATGATGCATGAACGAGCCGGGCAGTTGCATTTCGCAGGCACCCTTGTGTTCGCCATCCTCACGTTTGGAGGCATGCTAGTTGCCGGCTACGAGGGCCAGGGACGGCGGCTCTTTGACCCATTTCAATACGAATTCATCGTCCACCTTAAGTCCGTGAATCAGTACACAACGTACGCGGCCTTTGGTATGGGACTCTTCCAGATTATCTTTGCCATCAACTTCATCGGTAGCCTTTTTTGGGGAACGCGGGCTGCGGAAAACCCCTGGGGAGCGCCAAGCCTTGAGTGGAGCACGTCGTCGCCTCCTCCAACTGAGAACTTCTCTGAGGAGCCGATTGTCTGCAACGGTCCCCATGAACTTGGCAATCCCGCGGTTCGAGAGGCGCTTGGCAAGGACTGGATCGGACAGAGCGAGGTGATGCCATGAAGTGCCTTCTGGGGGGCGCTGCCGTCCTTGTGCTGGTATTCGGTTGCTCCGAGAAACCCGTGTTCACTGAGCCACAGGTGCTCGGTGGCGTCACCGTGCAGGCCGACGTGCTTGAGCAGGGGCGGCGGGTCTACCAGCGATACTGTCTCACCTGCCATGGCGCCAAGGGCGATGGGCGCGGCGTTTCCGCGTTCGGCCAATGGCCACCACCACGAGATTTTCGCAAGGCAAAATTCAAGTTCGCGGGGGTGCAGGACCGCGGGCTTCCAAGCGATGAGGAACTTGAGCGCATCATCACAAATGGTCTAAAGGGAACCTATATGCGCCCGTGGATCTTGCAGCAGCGCGAACTGAAATCCGTCGTACAGTATATCAAGACGTTTTCGCCTGACGGCAAAGGGTTTCGCAGCAAGCGCCTCAAGGTGAAGTCGCCTGTGATCGCGCCCGACCCTTACGAGACCTCAGAAGAAATCGCAGCTGCTAGAGTAGAGGGAGAAGAGCTGTACCACGCGATGTTTCAGTGCTCTTCTTGCCACCCAGCGTATGCAACACCTCAGCAGTTTGCAGCTTGGGACGCGCTAATGCGCCCCAGCGAGCCTCTAGCACCAGTTCCAAAGTGGTCCGAGAACTATCGCACCGTCCTTCTGCCACCGGATTTTCAGCGGCACCAGATGCGAGCTGTGCGCACTCGGAAGGGACCCGGTGGCGTCATCGAGCACAACTCTCTCGACATCTACCGAGCGATCGCATTCGGACTCCAAGGTCCAATGCCGGGCTTTGAGGACTTGGGTGCAGACAAGGTCTGGGCAGTCACTCACTACGTCAAGGGGCTCGCAGATGGCCGGACCTTGACGCCCGCCCAGAAGCCTGAGGACGTGCCGGCTCCCTCGGACTCGCCTTAGGTGGCCCAGTGTCTAGCTCGTTGACATTGGTCATCAGAAACGAAGAGAGTTCGTTTGCTGACAAGGCGGAAAGAGGAGCTTGCTGGGGCAGATCCAGGAGCATAGAACCCTCTCGCTCGCTTTCTTGCCCTCTGGACGCGCTGGCATGCTCAGCGCTCTTCGTTGCTCCGCTCCTTCCTTACCCCGGTAAGGTCGTCGAACGCGTCTTGCCAGAGAACAAGCCTGCTTCGCGAGAGGAAGTCTATGCTCCTGAACTTGGCTCTAGTACTCAGGCTTCATGCGAGCTAGGCCCTCTTCAAAGCGCTCTTTGAACTCCGGGGCCAAGACATCGTCGCAGACTGCATAGCGAATCAGTGGCTCCCCTTTTCCGTCAGCACCGGGGCCTTGAAAATGGACACCGACGATGCCGGTCTCTTCAATGACCAGACGGTTAAATGCTTCTTGAGCAGGCTTGTCCTTGGTGCGCTCATCTTCACTAAGAACAACACCAAAGGCCTTCTTCGGGACTCGCCAGAGTGTGAAGAAGCCGGCGCTCGTGTCACATGCCTGCTGAAGCCCAATGCCCTTGAGTGCACCAATCACATAGTCCAAGCGGCTCCTGTAGAGGCCGCGCAAGCTATCGAGTTCGGCCTGTGCAGTTTCCCTGTCCTGAAAAAACTCGCCATAGGCAGCCATTACCGATGGAACGGGGCCTGACTCGGTGTTGCCCTTGATGAGTGAGAAGTCGGCGACAAAGTCTTTCGAGCCAACGATCGCACCAAGACGCGCTCCCGGATCGCTAAACGACTTGCTCACCGAGTACATTTCGATCCAGTCAAGATCCTTGTAGCCGGCTGCTACCGAGGCAAGTGAGGTATGACTGCCCGGCTCACAAAGCCCCGCATATGCACCATCGTTCACGAGGCGTGCATCATTGGCGATGCACCACGCAATAATCTCTTTCCACTCATCCTCGCTTGCTCCAACGGCTGCAGGGTTACCCGGTCGAATTACGTAGACGAGGTCGACGTCGGTGACGTTGTGTGCAGCGAGAGATTCCTGCAGGCGCACGATGTTGAGGCGCATATCGTCTTCGCTCACGAGCGGCCACGGAATGCGTGTGCTGCCCAAGTATGAAGTCGTCCACGTTCCAATCACATCATATGCGGGAAGATTGGATACGACCCGGAACGAATCTCGACGTTTGCGATCGGGCAAGTGGATGCCACAAGCGAGGGGAATGATCGCGCCGGCGGTCTTGATTCCGGGGATTGGAAGAATTCCTAGGTGTGGGTGGTCGGCCAGGGAAATCCCTCCATGCATCTCAACCATGCCTTCGGCAAAGCTGTGCAGGTTCGTGTCTTCGGCATAGGTGTGATAGCGAAAGCCTGCATCCTCGGCATACTTGGCCTGGAGCTTCCGAATGGCCTCTGGTGGCACACCATCAGGGTTTCCCAGTGAGAGGTTTAGCGCCTTGTTGCCTGACTTCGCCTCGTATTCGTCGCGAAGGATGTAGATCAGTTGAAAGAGATTAATGCCAGAGGCGGGAATCTTGCGTGCCATGGGCGGCACTATAGCCGCGAGTATCGCGGGTGCAAGAGCGGGCGCACAGAAGTCGGGCTTCGAAAAAAGCGACTCCTTCGACCTGCTCAGTCCTGTTGCTTCTTCAGACGTCGTCGCAAGGTTGAACGATTCACGCCAAGCGTTTGCGCCGCCCGGGTCAGGTTGTTTTGCGAATCGGCAATGACACGGCTGACGTACCACTCTTCGACAAGAGCCAGGGTGGACTCTCCGTTCGCGATGGCGGGTGGGATTTCTGAGGTTGCGGGCCGGATGGTGCGCTTGGCCACGAGGCCAGGAGGCAAGCCCAGCATGAGGTTGCGCAGAGCGTTTTGCAGCTCTCGCACATTGCCTGGCCAGTGGTAGTTGCGCGCTTCGGCCGAGCGCAGCCATCTTAGGACGGGGCCGCGATCCAAGGTGCTCGTGCTGTTGTTGCTGGTGTAGTTCCCAAGGAATCCCAGCCCAATCTCCTCAATGTCTTCGGGCCGGTCTCGAAGTGGTGGTATCCGAATTGTGATTCCCGCCAGGCGCCCAAATAGGTCACGGCGAAACGCGCCAGAGTCGACCATGGCTTGCAAGTTCTTGTGGGTTGCAGCAACGTATCGGACATCTGCTTGATGGGGGGTATCGGTCCCGAGAGGGTAGATTTCGTTGGTCTCCATGACACGCAAGAGCTTCACCTGCGTCGTACTCGGCAAATCACCAACTTCATCGAGAAAGAAGGCACCACCTGCAGCAGCTCGCAATCGTCCGAGCCGAGCCTCGGTGGCGCCAGTGAACGCGCCCTTGCCGTGGCCGAAGAGTTCGCTCTCAACCAGGGTGTCGGGAATGGCCGCTGCATTGAGCGCGGACTGTGGGGCAGGGCCTCCTCCGCCGCCACCTGGAGTTGCTTCGAGGAAGACTTGGGCGACGGCTTCCTTGCCTGTTCCGGTCTCACCAAGAATCAGTACATCGTGGTCGCGGATTACCTGCTCAAGCTCCAAGGTGTGCATTAAGCTCTCCCCAAAACATGCGCTCCATATCTCGGCTCGAAGTGTTCCCATCGCTGCTGATTTGCCGAGGATGCGTTCGAGAGCCTTGTATGCCCTGCCGGCCGCAGCCGCCACGCGCACGTACTCGCCTCGCTTGCGGGGAAGTTCTCGCAACACCGACTGCGGCAGCTGTGCGGGTCTCAGAATATCGACTGGCCCACAATCGGCAGCACAGGCCTGGGCATGTCCAACCGCGAGAATCAGCGTCTTTGCGGCTGCGAGATCACCTCGCCGGACTCTGCGACTGAGTTCGGCGGAAATTGGGCCACTGAGCAGTGCCTCTCTCGCGGTCTCCCGGTCAGCTTTGGAGGCGAGTCGGAAGGGATTGCTAGCCCACAAAGAAAGGGCATCTTGGAAGGCCGAAGACATGCTGCAGCATACCGCGATCGGGCGATTTTGCCGATGCGCGAGTGAGGTTCCCTGCGTGGTAGTGTTGGCCGTGCTCTGCACTTCTGTCGAGATTTGCAGAGCCTAGAGGCAGTTGGGGACTTGGAATAGGACTCGCATTACGGAGCGAGAGTCGGATGCCGTTGAGGGTCTGCGATACAGATTTGGACACCATCTAAGAAGACAGCTACGCCAAAGATGTCCCTGGATCAGATTCGGAAGACAGGAGGAGGAGCATGACAACACTTTACTTAATCACGTTGATCGTTGGTGGCTGCTTGTTGTTGCTGTCCATATTCGCTGGCGGCGATCACGAACTAGACTCTGATGTTGACGTTGATCTAAGTGCCGACATGGATCTAGACCACGACGTCGACGGCTTTGATGCTGGTGGCTACGACGCCTGGTTGCCCATTGGATCGCTTCGGTTTTGGACATTCTTTGCTGCGTTTTTTGGCTTGGTTGGAACTGTTCTTACTGCGACCGGTGGCATGAGCAAGATGATGACGCTGGCAGCGGGCATCGGTGTGGGGTATCTCTCAGGCATTGTTGCAACGAAAGTGCTGCGAGCTCTCACCAAGCAGAGAGTTGGCAAGGTCGTTGGTGGCAATGACCTCGTTGGCATTACGGGGACGCTCATGTTGCCCGCTTCGCCGGGAGCGCCCGGAAAAATTCGTATTCAGCTCGGAGGTCGCATCCTCGAAGAGCTGGCTCACAGCGATGAGAGACCCATGCGTCAAGGCGAGAAGGTTCTCATTATTGCAAAACACGAGGATGGAGGCGTGCTGGTTTCTCCTGCACCCCTCCTTGGAGATGGAAAGGAAACCCTATGAATGAACTGATTGAGTCACTGAAGATTGCCGGGGCCGTAGGAGGCGGGGTCGTTGTTGCCGCAATTCTCCTGATGGGCATGCTCAAGCGCTTCCTGCATGTCTGCCCCCCAAACAAGGTTCTGATTTTCTCGGGTCGAAATCGCACTGCGGATGACGGCTCCACGGTTGGCTTTCGCACCGTTTTTGGCGGTCGAGGTTGGCGCGTGCCCATTCTGGAAGAAGTGAAGGAAATGGACCTTACGAACATTTCTGTTCCCATGAGCATTGCTGGCGCCTACTCTGAAGGTGCCGATGGAGCTCTGGGAATCCCGCTCTCTGTCCACGCAATCGCCAACGTCAAGATTTCGAGCGAGCCACATGTGGTTGGCAACGCCATCGAGCGTTTCTTGGGCCGTGGCCGCGCAGACATTGCTCGCGTCGCCAAGGAAACTCTTGAAGGCCACCTCCGCGGTGTGCTCGCAACAATGACCCCTGAAGAGGTCAACGAAGACCGACTCAAGTTTGCAAACCGTCTCACCGATGAGGCCGAACAAGACTTGCAGAAGCTCGGACTACACCTCGACACGCTCAAGATTCAGCACGTCTCCGATGATCGAAACTACCTGGAGAGCATTGGCCGGAAGCGCATTGCAGAAGTTCTGCGCAGTGCTGAGGTTGCCGAGTCCGACTCGGAGCGCGCCGCCAAAGAGGCGGAAGCAGCTGCCGGAGCTCGTGGCGAAGTTGCCATCACCAACGCCCAAGCAAACATCCTTCGCAAGAAAAACGAGCTGCGGGAGGTTGTCGCGGAACTGGATGCCGTCGCTCGAAGTGAAGAGGAGCGGGCCGAAGCCGCTGCGCAGGAAGCTCGTGCAACCGCGGAGAAAGAGCTGCAGGAGATTCGTGGTGAGCTTGAGCAGCTGCGCCTCGCCGCTGAAGTCACCATTCCTGCTGAGACCGCTCGCCACGTACGTGAGCTCGATGCTGCCGGCAATGCTGCGCAGATTGCCGAAGATGGTCGTGCCAGTGCGGAGGCTCTTCGGGTCGTCTCGGAAGCCTGGGAGGAGAGTGAAGGACAGGCGATGGATATGTACGTCCTACAAAACCTCGATGGCATCTTTGGTGAGGTTGTCTCCGCTGCCAAGGCAATGAAGGTCCGCGAGGTCAATCTTGTCGACGGTGGTGATGGCGCAACCATGCCAGCCTATGCCAGTGCCTATCCCGCAACCGTTGCCGCGCTCATGGAGCAAGTCAATTCGTCGCTGGGTGTGAACATCAAAGGCATTCTCAGTGGCAGCAATGAGACGCCAAAGCCACTTCCCCCAACCCCAACCCCAGTCGCCGAGCCCGCTTCTGCTGGCACGGAAGGAGGTCCAACATGGTAGCCATTCCCGTCATAATTGGCGCGCTTGTTATCGCAGGCGTTGCTCTCGCACTCATCGTTTCTCGGCTCATTCACATCTGCCCTCCAAACGAGGTTCTGATCTTCTCTGGGACCACGCGAGAGGTTAGCGACAACCGCGGTGGGTTTCGCGAAGTTGGTTATCGCCTGATTCAGGGTGGGCGCGGAATTCGCATTCCCCTAATGGAGCGAGTTGACCATCTCGATCTCACAATCATGATTATCGACCTGAAGGTTCAAGGCGCTTACGCAAAGGGCGGAATCCCGCTCAATGTTGAGGGCATCGCGAACGTGAAGATCGGTAGTACAGAAGAAATCCTAGGGAATGGTATTGAGCGTTTGCTCGGCAAGCCCCGTGAGGAGATCATGCGCGTCGCGCGTGAGACTCTTGAGGGCAACTTGCGGGGTGTTCTGGCGACAATGACGCCCGAGGAGGTCAATCAAGATCGAGTGAAGTTCTCCCAAGAACTTCTCAACGAGGCAGACAAGGATCTTTCAGGCCTAGGTCTTGAGCTTGATACGCTCAAGATTCAGAGCGTGTCTGATGATCGCGGATACCTCGACTCTCTTGGACGCCGTCAATCTGCCGACTTGCTCATGCGTTCGCGCATTGCAGAGGCCGAGAACCGAGCAGTTGCGGCCGAGCAGCATGCGAGCAATACCGAGACCAAGGAGATTGCGGCCATTAATGCTGAGATCGCGAAAGCGCGAGCCGATGCAGAGAAGCGCATCGCGGACGCTAGCACTCGTAAGACCGCGATGGTGGCGGAGCAGCGTGGTCAGGTAACGTCACTGGTTGCTCGTGCGAACGCAGAGCTGGGAGTGCAGCGTGCTCGGCTTGAGCAGGTGCGCTTCCGCCTCGTAGCCGACGAAATCAAACCCGCTGAAGCACGTCGTAGCATGATGCTCGAGCAGGCTCGTGGTAACGCAGCAAAGAGCATCGAGGAAGGCAAAGCGACGGCCGCAGCGCTTCGCGCACTTGCATCCACTTGGCGAGAAAAGGGCGATAGCGCTCGGCAGATTGTCGTGGCGCAGAAACTCAACGGCTTGGTGGGGGCACTCATGAGCACGGTGTCCAACCTGCCCATCGACAAGGTCACGTTTATCGACAAAGACCTGCGAGGTGGTGATGGGGGAAACGTGGCGGTCAAGGCTGCGGTGACCTCAGAGCAGCTCAAGCACACCTTGGGAATTGATGTGCCGGCGTTGCTCAATAAGATAGGTGGCACAAGCAGCCCTGCTCCAAAAGCCCAGTGGGTTGATGATAACGCTGTTGGTCACATCGAGTAGGCCTCGCCCCTGAGCAGAAGCGGAGGCGTCGCATCGAGCGGCGCCTCTCTTCCCAACGGGGGATTCTGGATTCTAGGCAGTTCCCTTGAACTGCGCGCTGGCCTCCTCTTTAGAGGCTGTAGCCCAAGCGACGCCTGGCAGTCACGCAGTGTTGTTCACCATTGGTGAAGTCGCGACAGCAGGTGGGACGATCGTCATAGATGGCGCAGCGGTGGCGGGCACCCTCCGTTATAAGCGCCGCACAATGGTCTCCCTCGCGCCGCAACTCCGTATAATTCTCATGCACAACCAAGAGCGCAGGGTGAAGCTTCTCAACCGCATCCCCTTCGGTGATCGTGACCGAGTGATAGGCAGAGCGGCAACACGCTCCGCAGTCTTGGCAGTCAAATGGTGCCTCGAATCGCTCGCAGCCGGGAAGCGTTACTTCGACCAAAGAGTCAGCTTGGTGGCAGTGGCCAGCTTGCGTGCGCCAGGCGCAATCGCCACAGGTCTCGGGAAGACTGGTGCTGCGACCAGGTAGGCCTGTTGCGTGTAAAGGAATCGGCTCACGTCGCAGTCGGTAGAGCACCGGCGTCTCGCTCGGAGCTGCCCACTTGGCCGCCTCGGTGATGATGTTGGCAGTCGCGTCGAGCGCGCGACCAAGATGGGGCCACCACGGATTGGTACCTGCACGACGCAGTGCGTGCTTTGCTAGGGCTGTGCTCTCGTCTCGGGTGTCGGCAAGCGCGTCGAGACCCAGTGCATCGTAGAACGCTCGAAAGTCCGTGGTAGGACCGAGAACCTCGCGCAGCCCAACGCGGCCAGACAGGGTCGCTTGAACTCGCAAGGCAGCATGCTCGCGGAAATGGTCCTCAGCGTGACGGTTGTCGAGCCCCCAATCGGGGATATCAAACGCTTCCGGACCTTCAACGAGCGAGTGGCAGAGCTCGTGGAATATCATCTGCGCAAGGCAATCATCTGCATCCAGGTGCTCTTCTGTGGCGATGTGCAAGCCACCAGAGCCATCGCTGTGGGCGAAGGCATCCGCAGTCCGCTCGACCCTAAGACCGATTTTGTGAGCCGCCGCGATCCAGATTTCGCTGAGTGGATCGCGATAGCAATACCGAATGCTGCGTGGCTTCACGCCTACTTGCCTTTGTACTCGGGTGGCCGCTTCGCCATAAATGAGGCCATCGCCTCTCCGAGATCTTCTGAGGCAAGGAATGCCGAGTTCCATGCGCTGACATAGGAGAGTCCGGCTTTCGCTCCATGATCGCGACCGAAGTCGAGTACGTCTTTGACCCCCCGTACGGTGAGGGGAGGATTGGCGGCAATGGTCTTAGCCATGTCATCAGCGGCCTTGTGAAGTGCTGCGGTCGTTGGGTGCAGGTGATTGACGAGACCAATCGTGGCAGCTCTGTTGGCATCGATGTCAGCAGCGGTCATGGCAAGCTCGCGGGCATGGCCTTGACCAACGATGTTTGGGAGTCGTTGTAAGGTGCCAAGGTCGGCGACAATTGCGATACGCGTCTCACGGACCGAGAAGAGGGCATCGTCACTCGCCAGCCGAATGTCGCAGGCGGTGATGAGATCAATGCCGCCACCGATACATGGGCCGTGGATGGCAGCGATCACAGGAACAGGGCATCGAACGACACTCTCCATGCAGTCTTGCCAGTCGCGTATGAGAGCGAGAAGCGCGGTTCGCTCTGTGGCACCGCCGCCGGTGAATAGCGTCGCGTGCTCCTTGAAAGTGGCGGGCAGGTCGAGGCCATAGCTAAACGCCTTTGCTGTGGAGCGAAGTACTACCGCACGCGTTTCGGGTCTTGAGGCGATGTCCTCAAACGCCTCGCGTACTTCGGGAAAGAACGCAGGAGGCATTGTCCGACTGGTGATGCTAATGGTGGCAACGTTGTCAGAAAACTCTAAGGAAAGTGTGCTGGCCATTTCTCCGCATCCTCGCACAGCGAGAGCGCGACGGCATTCGTTTCTACGAGTTGCGTTTGAATCGGTAGCGGCCCTTGGAACCGCCGTCAAAGAGGGGAGCACGGCCCTCCTCAGCAAGCATTTGCGTAAACAACGTGCGAGATTCCTCATCGAGAAGCTCCCAGTCTTCTCGCGTCAGTAGAAACCCCGATAAGAATAATTCCCGCCCCATGCTCACATCATGGAAGCTGGTGATCGCCGCGGCAACTTTTGTGCATACCTGCGAAGCTAAGGCGACTTATTTAGGGGCGGGCTTCCCCGAACTGGCCAGGCGTTCGGCGTCTGAAATTCGATACTCGTTTAGGTCGCGTCCACCGAGGGCGCGCTTGGTGGCAACCGCTCGCAGTTTGCCAACAAAGCGAAAGCTCTCTTTGTCGTGCACAAACGACCAGATGTGAAACGTCTGCTTGCGGTCCTTGCTCATAAGCCGCACCGAGTAGAGTGGCGCAGGCTTGACCATCTTTCCAATCGCGGCACTTTGGTAGCCCGTCGAGCTGGGGTTCTCTTTGGTTTGGTATCGACCAACATCGATTTCCGTAAGCCCCTTGTCAAACTGCTCTCGGAGAACTTCGACCAGCAAGCCAATTTCGTCCCGTTGCGGCTTGTACTGGTCACTCAAGGCTTTTCCCAGCTCGTCGCCAAAGGTCGCCTTCATCCACGTCTCGTGATCTTCGAGGCGCAAGCTCGCGATCATTAGCCCGGTTGCAGGTTCATCATTGCTCATGATCGCAACACGCAAATCCCGCATGAAACGGGTGAGCCCTGAGATGGTGGCCTCGTATTTGATGTCTAAAGGGCTTTTGCCGATAGCAGGGTTGGGCGGCAAAGCTGCGTCAAACCCCTTGGCCGGTTGGGGCTTCTCACTGGTCTCGCCCTCATCATCGCAACTGGCGCCAGCACACAAGAGCGCGCTGATAAGAAGCGGTCCCACTGACCGACGGGCTACACCTAGGAAACGCAATGTCTTGCGCAGGGTAGCAAGACTGTGAGAGGGATGGCCACTTGCTGGACAACCCTGTACTACGATGCGGGCATGTGGATTGCCAACATCGGAATGGGAGTACTCTTTGCTATTGGGGCCATGGTCCAGTGGAATGATCCAGATCCGCTTGGCTGGATTCTGGTGTACATGGCCGCTGCGATTGCATGTGGGACATTTCGGCGGTTCTCCTGGGCATGGCTTCTGGCTCTGGTGACTGCCATAGTCGCGATTTCCTGGGGGGCTTGGATTGTTGCCGATATGCCACGCTGGGTTACGCCAAGTCAGATGTTCGAGCCCATGCAGAGCCGAGGAGGAGCTGTGGAATTGGCGCGTGAGGCGTGGGGGCTGGGAATCATCGCACTGTGGATGCTCTTACTCGTTTGGGCTGGGCGGAAGGAGGTTTCTGTCGACGATGCCGCACTGTAAGCTGGGGTACGCTTTGTCAGTGCAAAACTACGGGTTGTGTTTTGAGCTGCAGGTGGTCTAACGTCCTACCTGTTGGCCCTTCGCCGCACCAATCTCATGGCTACCACCGAATCATCTGCAATTGCTCGACTCGTGGATGCCGCGCAGAACCGCGGCATGCCGGGCCCTGATGGCATTTTCGAGCCGATGGATCATCAGCCACCGCAGAATGCCAAGCCCCCTGGCAAGAGTGGCAGCTCTTGGTGGCTTCTCGTTGTCGCAGTGATTGTGATCGGTGGATCGGTTGTTGGGGGCTACGTGCTCGCCCAACAGCAAGGGGAAGCCGCGAACTCAGCAAACCCCGAACAGCCCAAGAGCCCAAAGAGCGCTGTTGTAGCCGCAAATGAGCCAGATGAGGTTGCTGCTTCGGCCGTCATGCCACCTGTCCCGACGCCCGTGGCAGAGGTTGACGCCGCGTTGCCAGAAGAGGTCGAGGAGCAGCTTGAGCCGGCCCTTGATGAGAAGGAGTTGGAACTCGCTTCGAAGACAGGCTTTGACATCTTGGTCGAGCCCAAAGGCGCGAAGGTGACTCTTGATGGACATGCCATTGGTGTGGCTCCACTTCGCGTTCGCAACCTTCTTCCGGGGCCACATCAGATCGATATCGAGGGGCCAGAAGGCTATTTCGGTCAACACCAAGAGTTTGCTCTCAGTGCGGGGGAGGCCATGGTCTTGCGGCTTGTGCTGGACCCACTGAGCACTGCTGCTGTAGAGGAGTCCACCGAAGAAGGTGTTGAGGAAAAGAGCGCGAAGAAGACGCTCACTCGTCGAGAGCGGCGCAAGGCCAAGCGAGAGGCGCGTGAAAAGAAGCTCGCCGAAGCAAAGAAGCGGGCCAAGGCTCCAAACGCCAGCGAGAAAAAAGCGTTGGCAGGCGCCGATAAGGTCTCGCTAGGTACGCTGATGCTTGGGGCAAAACCGCCATGCGAGATCATCATCAATGGCAAGAAGACAGGGCTCAGCACACCTCAGCGCTCGATTCAGCTTCCCCAGGGAACCCACCGAGTTGTTCTGGTCAACAAAGAGCACAACATCCGCAAGAGCTTCAAGGTTGTTATCAAGTCGGGACGAACAACTCGAGCAATCCAAGACTTGACGAAGAAGTTGTAGCGGTCGAGTCTGCGAGCCATGGCGTTACAACTCGCAACTCACAACGGCCCGTTTCATGCTGACGATGTTCTGGCAGCAGCCCTTGTTCGAGTCTTTGTCGACCCGCTTGCTGAGGTGGTTCGCTCGCGCGATCCTGAGGTCCTTGCAAAGGCCGACATTGTCTTTGACGTAGGTGGGGTCTTCGACGTTGCGACGCGACGCTTTGATCATCATCAGCGCGACTACAAAGGCAACCGCTCGTCTGCTGGCATGGTGCTCGACTGGCTCGAGGCGGAACGCCATGTGACCAAGAGTGTGGCTCATGCCTTGCGTTTTCAACTTGTGGACTATGTCGATGCGGTTGACACAGGAGCTCGCGCGTCTTCCGGTGACATCCCCTGCTTCTCCACCATGGTCGGTGTACTTGTCGAACGGGCCAGCGACTCGGACTTTGATCGCTGGTATGAGCGAGCTGTGTCGATGGCGATCGACATCTCGTCGGCCATTGCTATGGGTTGTCAGCGCAGTGAGCGGGATGCTCAGGCGGTGCACTCGGCAATGGAAGAAGCTGTGGCAGACAAGCGGCGGGTCCTGTTCTTTGAAGAGTATTTGAAGTGGAAACCCGCGTACTTTGGTGCGGGTGGCGCCGAGCATCCAACCGAATATGTGATCTTTCCCGGTCGCAATGACTGGCGGGTTGTGACGATTCCTGTCGCAGCCGATAGCAAGGATGACAAACGCAAACTGCCCGAAGAGTGGGCGGGTCTTGAGGGCGCTGCATTGGAAGAAGTCGTAGGAGTTATTGGGGCGCGCTTCTGTCACAAGAATCGCTTCATTGCGGCGTTTGAGCATCGCGAAGCAGCCCTGGCGGCTCTGCGCGCTTGGGATCGGCTCTAGTGCCTGATGCATTGACATTGACCAAGCAAACTCGATTCTTCGCTCGCTGACCGCTTTGCTCATCGCTTACCACGCTCAATACCTTTTGAATCACGCACTCGTGCGCGATCCATGGACATTGATGCTGGCCGCTTTGCTCATCGCTTACCATGCTCAATACCTTTTGAATCACGCACTCGTGCGCGATCCATGGACATCGATTCGTGACCGCGAAGTTAGCTCGTTTTCTGGCGAGGCGGGAAGAGGGCGTTTGCTAGGCTGTGCCCATGACGACCAAGTATGGCGTGCTGGTTTTCGCTGCCTTGGCGTGTGGTGGCAGCACGGCCAAGTCTTCGCTCGTATCTTCTCCGCCATCTTCGCCCAAGATGGCGGCGGATGCTGGTCCAAGCGATGCTAATGCACACAACACGAGCGCACGATCGGTGCAGGGCGATACAGAGCAGGGACCGGTTGCCTCGACATCGACTGTCGTGGCGGTTGGCGCTGATGCAGGGGCCATCATGCGCGCTCATGTGGTGCCCGCTCAAGATCCAGGGGTTCGCGGTAGTCTCGCAAAGCAAGAAATCAAGGCCGTGGTTCGGCGGCACTTGCCCCGCATCCGATACTGCTATGAGACCATGCTGGCAAAGGAACCAACTCTCGCTGGACGAGTAGAGGTTTCATTTACGATATCGCCCACAGGGGCCGTCTCTGAGGCCAAGGTGGAAGGATTTGCGGAGAAGAACACCGAAGAGTGCATTGTTGCTGCCATCAAGCGCATGACCTTTCCGCCGCCAGAGGGCGGGGGAATCGTGATTGTTCGATATCCCTTTCACTTCCAGCCGACTCATGACAAGAGAGAGGCCCGTTGACGACGCGGGCAGGGCATTCGAGAGGATTTTTGTCCTCTAAGAATATCTCTCAGGCTTCCTAGTAGCCGTGCTCGGCCAACCACGCATTGACTTGCGCCGGACGGCCTTCGATGAAGCTAATGGTGTTGTCGACGCGCTGGCTGAAGTCGTTGCCTTCCTTGCGAGGATCTGCTTCGACGTCGTCGGCAATCTGCGTTCGGATTGCCTCGGCCTTGGCAGCAAAATCGGCGTTCTCAAAGATCGTGAGCACTTCCTTCAAACGGGCTGCAAAGGCATCCTCGCAGGGTTTCTCTTGTAGGCAGCGCCTCGCAATGATGTTGGCGGGAAGCCATGGATCAATGGGGCGTTGGCCAGCATTCCAACTTTGATCCATGCCTGTGGGAATCACGACCCACTTGTCATAAACCGGATCGTGATAGACCCGGTAGTTGTTGCGAATGTCGAAGATGGCTCCATCCCAGTGATTCATGATGGTCTCTGCTGCCCATTGGCTTAGGTAGGCATCAAAATCAACAAACTGCGTAATTGCCGGGTAGAAGGCACCATCAGCAAGGGCATCGATGCGATTGATGAAGCTGATGAGAGGCGCGTAGGTGTACGGATCGCCAAACGCATTTGGAGTTGAGCACTCGTCTTCGGCGAACTTGCTGCCAAAGCAGGTTTCGGGCCCCGATGGATCTCCTGGGAGGTTGTTGGGCGTCATATCGCAAAAGTAGGTACCCTCATAGAGCATGCCTTCGGCCGCAATGCCCTCGTAGCGGCGCTGCAAGAAGCGCCTATCGATGCTCTCGAGATGGAGATAGAGGCCCCAAAGTTCGTTGTTGACGTGAACGCGAACCGGAGCGCGCCTAGGGACGGGCACACCAACCAAATCGTAGAAATCGTAGGCAAGCCTCTCGTGGGTATGCGAGCGGTCCTGCACACCGTTGTTCACCGTGATGCGTTTCAAACCGCGCACCCGTCGGGTGGCCGGGCAGGTGTCCATGGATGTGTAGTCGTTGAGGTTGATCTTGAACGAAGCCTTACCGCTCAAGTCTCGGGACGAACCACAGCCACCCTTCACTCGAACTCCTGCTCCCTCGAAGGTCTCACCATCAAACGTCACATTGCCGGGGTGGTATGGACGATGATAGGGAACACAACCTGGGGGTTCCGCTTCTGCATCGATGAGGTCGAAGCTCTCTTGGCCAAGCTCGATCTCTAAATCGCGGATGACGTTCTCATCGAAGAGTGCTTCGGAGCCGTCATCGATTCGAAACTCGCGAAAGTCGCTCCACTCCGAATAGTCGCAGAGCTCACCACCATCACGGTAGCGGGCGCGAACCGCGTAGCTCTGCCAAGTGTCAAGCGCGACAAAGCCTGGCTCAAAGCGTCCTTCATCAAGATCGATGGCTGGAGCTTCGCCCGCATCTACAAGTTCTGCGCTCCACACTCTTAGAATCGGCTGACCGTTCGAGAGCAGGTGCAACTCAAACTCAGCCTCGCGGGTCTCGCCAAGATCCGTTGCAACCATGGCTTCAAAGCGCAGGGCATCTTCGGGCTGAAAGAGCTCACGGTCGCCAGGCGTTACAATGCTTGGCGGGGCGGGCGGCTTCTCAACCGCACAAAGCGGAATGTCTGGAGCATCGGGGGTGGTCACCTTCCCGTCACAGGCGAAGAAAACAAGAGTTGTTGGGACTAGCGTGAATAGGAGGCGCACCGAGTACAAGTCTATCAGCTTGGCCACGAAAAAGGCCCCGCAACATCGTGCTGCGGGGCCAAAGGTTTCGTCTACCTGTAGCTCAGTATCCTACTTCTTCATTTGGCGAAGGACGTATTGCAGGATGCCTCCGGCCTTGAGGTATTCGACCTCTTGTGGCGTGTCCACACGGCACTTCACTGTGAAGCTCTTGTCACCCGCGGTGACTTTGAGCATCTTGCCTGGTTCCAGCCCTTCGGTGATTCCGGTGATTGCAAACTCTTCGGTTCCATCGAGGCCCAGGCTCTCGGCGCCTTCGCCGTCGGCGAACTGAAGCGGCAGGACGCCCATGCCGATGAGGTTGGAGCGGTGGATTCGCTCGTAGCTCTGGGCGATGACGGCTTTGACCCCAAGAAGCAGGGTGCCTTTGGCAGCCCAGTCTCGAGAGGAGCCAGTGCCATATTCGGTTCCGGCCAGGATGATGAGAGGCACGCCGGCCTCTTGGTATTTCACCGAGGCGTCGAAGATGCTCATCTTGTCGCCGCTGGGCTGATGACAGGTCCAACTGCCTTCGGTGCCAGGAGCCAATTGGTTGCGAAGTCGGATGTTCGCGAACGTTCCACGCATCATGACTTCGTGATTGCCACGGCGAGATCCATAGGAGTTGAAGTCGCGAATTGCAACGCCCTTTTCCTGAAGGTACTTGCCTGCTGGGCTATCTGGGGCAATGGCGCCAGCGGGCGAGATGTGATCCGTTGTAACCGAGCCACCGAGCTTGGCGAGACAGCGAGCACTCGTGATGTCGACAAGCGGTTCTGCAGGCTTGTTGAGCCCTTCGAAGAATGGTGGCTTGCGGATGTAGGTTGAGGCGTCATCCCACTCAAACACACCACCATCGGGAATGGAGAGCCCCCGCCACCTATCGTCGCCCTCAAATACGTTGGCGTACCGCGACTCGAACATCTCGCGTCGCACGGATGCTTTGATGGTCTTGTTGACTTCTTCCTGCGAAGGCCAGATCTCCTTGAGGAAGACATCCTTGCCGTCGCTGTCTTGGCCAATGGGCTGATTGTCGAAGTTGATGTCGACAGTGCCAGCGAGGGAGTAGGCGACTACCAGCGGTGGTGAGGCTAAGTAGTTGGCGAGGGTGATGGGGCTAACGCGGCCTTCGAAGTTGCGGTTTCCGGAGAGCACCGAAGTGACAACGATGCCGTCCTCCTTGGCCGCCTTGGTAATATTCTCATGGCTTGGTCCGGAGTTGCCAATGCAGGTAGTGCAGCCGTAGCCAACCAGGTAAAACCCAACCTTTTCGAAGTCGTCCATCAGGCCTGCATCGTTCAGGTATTCGGTGACGACTTGCGAGCCAGGTGCGAGACTCGTCTTCACCCATGGCTGAGCCTTGAGGCCACGCTTGGCGGCATTTCGAGCGAGTAAGCCGGCAGCTAGCATGACGGCGGGGTTTGACGTATTGGTGCAACTTGTGATCGCGCCAATAATGACTGCGCCATGCGGAAGGTTGAACGTTGCTTTGTCAGTCTCGACCGGAACGCTCTTTGCGAGCAGGCCGTCTTTTTCGCCCGCTGGGCGATCGAGTTCGGAGACAAACGCATCCGTGTCAACACCCTCGAGTTTATCACCGAGGATGCCAACCAGCGTGCGTCGCCAAGAGCCCTGGAGTTCGGAGAGTGCGATGCGATCTTGTGGGCGCTTTGGACCAGCAACACTCGGGACCACATCGGCAAGGTTGAGGGAAAGTGTTGATGAGAATCGTGGCTCGGGCGATTCGGCAGTGCGATAGAGGCCTTGCGTCTTGAGGTAGTGCTCAACGTCTGCGATGTGGCTTTCGTCTCGCCCTGTCGATCGAAGGTAGTTGATTGTCTCGGCATCTGCAGGAACGAATCCCATTGTGGCGCCGTACTCAGGAGCCATATTCGCAAGTGTTGCGCGATCGGGAAGGCTGAGTCCTTCCATTCCCGGTCCGTAGAACTCGACGAACTTGCCGACCACGCCGTGGGCGCGGAGCATCTCGACGACCGTGAGAACGAGGTCGGTTGCCGTTGCGCCTGCTGGCAAAGTGCCCTCGAGTTTGAAGCCAACGACGTTTGGGATGAGCATCGTGATGGGTTGCCCAAGCATCGCAGCTTCGGCTTCGATGCCGCCAACGCCCCAGCCAAGCACACCAAGGCCATTGATCATTGTTGTGTGGGAATCGGTGCCCACAAGGGTATCTGGGTAGGCTCGCTGCACGCCGTCGTCTTCGCGAATCACAACAGCCTGCGCCAGATACTCCAGGTTCACTTGATGAACAATGCCAGTTCCAGGAGGAACCACTTGCAGGTCTTTGAAGGCTTGCTGTCCCCAACGCAAAAACTGGTACCGCTCCTGGTTGCGCCCATATTCGATTTCGACGTTTTGACCAAGTGCTGCATCGCTGCCGTAATAATCCACTTGCACTGAGTGATCGATAACGAGGTCTGCCGGGCGGATGGGATTCATCTCGGTTGCCACCCCACCCATGTCTGCATAGGCCTCGCGCATGGCAGCCAGATCGACAGCGGCAGGAACGCCTGTGAAGTCTTGCAGTACAACGCGAGCAGGTCGGAAGGCGATCTCTGTGCTGGGCGCTGCCTTCGGATCCCAGCTTGCGAGCGCTTCAATGTCGGCCTTCGTCACCGTGTTGTTGTCCTCGGCGCGCAAGAGGTTCTCGAGCAGAACCTTGAGCGAGAAGGGGAGGGTCTCGACGTCGCCAACGCCAGCTTTGCTCAGGGCGTCGAGGCGATAGATCTCGGTGTCTCCACCAGAGAGAGAGATCGTTGCTTTGCTGTTGAAACTGTCGGTGCTCATCGCGGCGGAATATAGCACCGAGGCTCCCTCACAGATTGGCCCAGGGGCGCGATTTTCTCTGTCGCTGTCGGTATGTTCTCGGTCGTGCCGAACCCGCCCAAAGACGCTGCCGATTCGTGGCGGAAGCACATCGGCTACATCATTTTTGAGCACGACACGCCCGCTTCGAAGGCCTTCGATGTAGGCCTCCTTGTCGCGATTCTACTCAGCATCCTCAATGTGATGTTGGAGAGCGTCGCTAGCCTACAGCCGCAGTTTGGCGGACTCATTGCGGGAGTCGAGTGGGGACTCACTGTGATCTTCACCGCCGAGTATGTGCTGCGCATTTACGCGGCGCGAGAGCGTATGCGGTACGTCTTCAGCTTTCTCGGCCTTGTCGATTTAGTTTCAATCGCACCAACGTACTTGAGCCTCTTTGTTCCAGGAAGCCAGGCACTTTCCACGGTTCGCGCTCTCCGTCTCCTTCGGGTGTTTCGCGTTCTCAAACTCGTCAAGTTCTTGCGGGAAGCTGAGGAACTCACGACGGCGCTTCGCCATAGCGCACGCAAGATCATCGTCTTCCTCGGTGCTGTGATGACGATGACCATCATCATGGGCTCTTTTATGTATTTGATCGAGGGACAGGAAAATGGGTTTACGAGCATTCCGCGTAGCGTGTACTGGGCTGTGGTGACGATGACAACGGTGGGCTATGGAGACATCGCTCCGCACACCGTGCCAGGGCAAATGATTGCGACGATTGTCATGGTCTTGGGGTATGGCATCATCGCCGTGCCAACGGGCATCGTCTCAGCCGATTTGGTGCGGAGCCGACAGAAGCAAACCAGGTTGTGCACTGACTGTGGCTCCACCACTCACGACAAGGACGCCAACTTCTGCAAGCATTGCGGGACTGGCCTAGGAAGGGTGTGATGAGTAAAGACCAACGTTCAGAGCCGAACACAGAAATCATCAGTGACGAGGGCGCCATTGCGGAGATAGGCGAGCGTCTTGCCGCTAGCTCTCGTTTTGCGATCGACCTCGAGTTCATGTCGGCGGATCGCTACATCCCCGATCTTGCCTTGGTACAGCTCGCTTGGGAGGAAGAGGGCGAACTGCAGATGGTCCTCATCGATGGAGTCGATACCAAGCTCTCTCCGATTTTTTCTCAGATCGAATCTGACGCGGTGTTGACGCTGGCACACGGGGCCAAGCAAGATCTCTCACTTTTGGGAACGCGCTATGACGTTGTGGCTGGTGCTTTCATGGATACGCAGATTGCCGCGGCCTTTGCTGGGGTCGCGGAACAAATTGGCTACGGGAATCTGGTGGACAAGGTCTTGGGAAAGAAGCTCGACAAAGGGCCACAGTTTACCGACTGGATGCGACGGCCTCTGTCGGCAAAACAGCTGCGCTATGCTCTCGATGATGTGCGCTACCTATTGCCCGTTTGGGATGAGTTGCAAGTCCGGTTGGACCGGGCAGAGCGAAAGCCTTGGGCGCAGGAAGAGTCAGCCGGAATGGCGCGTGCCGCCGCAACTCGACGCCCAAAAGAGCTGGCCTACAAAGGCGTGAGCGGGAGCGGCAGCCTCAAGGGCGCGGCACTTGGAGCCTTGCGCGCACTGGCGGCATGGCGCGATGAGTTGGCGGTATCCGGAAACATCCCACCCAGTTGGATCCTCGCGGATGGAGCTGCTGTGGAGATTTGCCGGCGCAACGTCAAGAGCGAGCGCGACCTCAAGAAAGTTCGAGGAATGGGCAGCGCCAGCGTGGGCAAATACGGTCCCGCGATTCTCCGAGTGGCTGCCAAGGGCCGAACCGAGCCCGTCTCATCTTCGGGATTGCACCAGTTGGACCCCGTTTGGCAAGCACAGGCCACAGTCATTACCGCAATGGTTGCCGGACGCGCCGCGGAAGTTGGGTTGCCACTGCGAACGATCGCCGCCAAGGCCGATGCGGAAGCTCTGGTTCGCCACGCTCTGGGGCAACTAGAGGCCGAGGACTGCAAGCTCTTGCGGGGTTGGCGCGCCGAAGTCATGGGCAACGATGCTCTCGCCTGGCTTCGAGGCGATGCGACTGTGGTTGCCGACAAGAAGCTTGGTGTTCGCGTGCAAGTCTCGTAGATCGAATGCCGAGTTGCCGCGTTTTACCCTCCATGAACGCCCCAAACTCGACTTGGAAACAACGCCTCGGTGCAGCTCTCATCGCCTCGTTAGCAGCCTGCTCCAACCCCAGCGGCACGCAGAGCGAGGTCGCAACCAAGCCGATTGCCAATGACCAAGCCGCAGTCCGAGTCGCCCCAGCCGCCTACGTTCAGGGGTCGACAGGCTTTGCCGCCTTCAAGTCACAGGTCGTTCGCAAAGCAGCCATGGAGTACCCCGCGATCGCCATGGATGTGGCAGAGGCTCCGATTTCCCTAACCGCTGATGATGGCACGGGGTTGGTTCTTGAGAGCCTCAAAGCCAAAGCAGTGATTGATGGCCCCTTGGCGTTCACTGAGTTGCACATGCGTTTTCGCAACCCATTGCAGCGCCGGCTCGAGGGCCGGTTTCAGATTACCTTGCCAGAGGGGGCATCCGTTTCCCGACTTGCCATGCGCATGACGGATGGGTGGCGAGAGGCTGAGGTCGTCGAGCGGCAGGCGGCCCGGCGAGCCTACGAAGATTTCTTACACCGGAGGCAGGACCCAATGCTTCTGGAAAAGGAGGCGGGGAATCAGTTTCGCGCACGCATTTTCCCGATTGAATCTGCCGGCACCAAGGATGTGATCCTCTCGTTCTCCCATGAGGTGGACGCCAAAGAAGGCTACACACTCCCGCTGCGTGGACTACCAGCAATCGACGAACTCGCGGTAGACGCGATGATCGCCGAAGGATCCAATGGCACGGCGGTCTATCGGAAACAGCACATGGACGCGCGGAAGAGCGTTCCAACTAAAGACTTCCACGTGTCATCGACTGGCAGCATGCAAGCTTTACGACATGGCAAGACCGTCGTTGCGCGGCTGCAGCCGGACCTCTCGGTGGCAGCGGAACGCCCAACCGGCATAACGATTCTCTTTGACACCAGCGCATCTCGCGCCCCCGGCTTTGCAAAGCAAGTGAGACGGCTTGGGGCAATGGTTGCGGCGATTGCCAGCGCCCAAGGAAGGCGGCTGCCGATTCAGATTGCGGCTTTTGATCAGGAAGTAACGCCGATCTTCAAAGGTGCGGTGGGTGACTTTGGTGAGAAGGAACTACGAACAATTCTGGCTCGCCGCCCATTGGGGGCCTCCAATCACTCTGCTGCTCTCTCATGGGCTGGCACACACACACTTGGGGACCGGGTCCTCGTCGTGGGAGACGGTGTTTCGACGGCAGGAGATGACGATGTCGCCGCGCAAGCCAAAGCGCTACCTCCGGGCATAAGGCGCCTTGATGTGCTGCTCGTTGGAGGCATTCGCGACCGCGAGGCTGCTGAGAGGCTTGTGCAGGGAACCCGCGCGCAAGATGGTGTTGTGCTCTCAGACAGTCTTGCTGATGAGGAAATTGCTCGCCGACTAGGAGATGCGACAACCAGTATTCAAGTTGCTGTCAAAGGTGCAAGCTGGGTATGGCCAACTGAGGTTAGCGGGGTTCAGCCCGGGGATGAGGTCCTTGTCTACGCGGGGTTTGAAGACCAGGCGCCTTCCAAACTTCAGCTCGAGGTTGCGGGCGCAAAACCGGTCCCGGCAATGGCGACTACCAATATGCCCGGCCCGCTACTAGAACGTTCGGCAATTGGCGCTCGCATTGCTCGGCTTCAAGGTTCGTACATAGAGGAAGTTGCGGCCGACAAGAAGGCTGCCCTCAAAGCCGAAATTGTCGAGCTTTCGACAAAGCACCGAGTGCTCTCCGATCACACAGCACTTCTCGTTCTGGAAAGCGAGAACGACTACGCCCGATTTGGCATTGCTCGTACAGCGCTCTCTGACATTCTGAGTGTCGGCGAGTTCGGCCTGCGATTGGAGCAGCGGAATACTCTTGTGATGGTCGCGAGCGACGGGCCACGCACAGCAAGAAACCAGAAGTTGGAACCCCAGAAGAAAGTAGCGCAAGAGCAGCCGCGAACGATCGCCGACGACATGACCAAGGAAAAAAAGCAGGACACCATGGGGAGGGCTCTTTCTGGCGCTCCTTCCATGGAGAATGCGTACGCAGTTGATGAGGACAAGTCTTCGGCTGTCATGGAAGAGTCGCGCGTGGAGCGTCCAGCTGGGCCGGCAGCCGCACCTCTTCCTCCTCCTTCCAGGCGCATCAGCGCACGCACGCGAAATCCAAACGCGGCCCCACAACGTCCAGCACCGCGGCCCGCTTCCGAATCTGTTGCGAGCGCCGATGGCGAGTCCGATTTCGACAGGCGTGCTGATGATATGGCGGATGAGATCGCTGTCGCGAAGCCCAAGAGCACACCCGCTCTGAGCGGCAAAATGGCTGTCATCCACGACATGGTGGAGGATGGCAAGACGTATGAGGCCATCGCAGAAGCACTTCGGTGGCGCACCGAGGAAGCTGGCAATGTCATGGCCCTCATCGCTCTTGGCGAAGCGCTCGAAGCTGTGGGCGACCCAAAGCTGGCTGCTCGCGCATACGGATCGATTATTGACCTCTTTCCATCCCGGGCCGATTTACGGCGCTTTGCATCAACGCGCTTGGCGAGCCTGGAAGAATACGGTGCCAAGCTCAGTGTTGATAGCTTGATTCGAGCCCGAACCCAGCGCCCCGATCATCTGAGTGTGCATCGTCTCTTGGCCTACTCATTGGTTCGCGCAGGCGAGTTCCAAGCTGCTTTCGAGGCCATCGAAGAGGGGCTCTCCCAGCGCTACCCGAGTGGGCGCTTTGCAGGCGGTGAGCGAATCTTACAGGAAGACCTTGGCATAATTGCTGCTGCTTGGCGCGCTGCAGATCCTTCATCGGAGGCCGTCATTCGCAAGCGACTCAGTACGCTTGGAGTCTCAATGGCAAAGGAGCCGTCAACCCGATTTGTTCTGAATTGGGAGACGGATGCCAACGATGTGGACTTCCACATTCGAGACGGCAAAGGAGGGCACGCCTACTACAGCGACAAGGTCCTGCCATCGGGCGGCGAACTCTACGCCGATGTCACCACGGGCTACGGTCCCGAGTGTTTTGCCATCTCGGGGAAAGCCGCAGCCTTCCCTTACAATCTACAGATTCACTACTACTCGCGTGGTCCCATGGGGTACGGAATGGGACAGGTGGAGATTCTGCAGCACGACGGCAATGGCAAGCTCTCCTTTGATACTCGCCCATTCGTTGTGATGACGGATGGTGCATACCTTGACCTTGGCGAGGTCAAGGCTCCGCTCTAGTGCTCTAGTGCGCGATCCATGGACATTGATTCGTGATCGCGAAGTCAGCTCGTTTGCTGGCAAGACGGGAAGAGGGAGTTTGCTGGGGCGGGACCACAATCGCTACGAGACTATCGGTAGAAGTCGGTGTTTTCCCTAGACGCACCGGCTTTGCTTCCATGGCTCGCCGTGAAGACTCTGTGAGGGAACGGAAACTTGGGAGCTGGTCATCTCGCGAGGATGTAGCGCTTGTCGGCGTCGCTTGTTGCGAAGATTACGTCTTCAGCGAGGTCGGGGCGCACTTCACAGGCAGCTCGGTAGAGCATGCCCACGATCTCAAGGTAGAGATGGTGTCTGCGCGTTTGACGCACGAGCCGATCAATTCGCTGTGTTGCAGCGGAGATTCCCTCGTCTTGCAGCAGCACGAAATCAGAAGCACCGGCTTCGATGGCAGTGAGAGCCGTTTGCACGTCGGCGCGGCTCGCACACGCCAGTATCGTCATATTGGGATACTGCCTGTGAAGGTCTTCGATGCGTTGTAGTGCACCTTGGGACTCAAGCGAGACGGTTGCCACCATCGGTTCGTTCTCACCCTGAAACCGCTCGCAGATGTCGGTGGGCGCTACTCCTCGGGCGATGACACCACTGTCGTAGATGGCCGTTCGCCTCGCCTCTCGCCGTTCGGCATCGTCATCAACAACCGCGCAGGCGGGCCGCTTTCCCAGTTTAAGGCGAAGGTCGAGAAGCGACTGGCTCAGACGCGTGAACTCCATGGACTGCCCAGTTCCGGAGAGCACTGCCTTGCTCAGATCGCCAAGCATTACCTCAAAGAGTAGCTCGGTCGTTCGTCGATCGAGCACACTGCGAAGCCTTGCGACAAGGTGGGAAGCGCTGGCAAAGGGTTTGCTTATGTAGTCCTCCGCGCCGAGCGACAGAGCCTCATCGATTGTTTCCACGGTTGCGTCACCGGTGATCATCACAGCCGGAATGTCGAGGTCAGATTCCTGCAAGCGCCGCAGCAAGACCAAGCCGCTCTCGTAGGGCATAGTCTTGTCAATGAGTAGAAGATCAAATGGCTGGCTTTGGATCATGGGCCACGCCTCGGCCACGCTCTCTGCGGTTTCCACCGTGAAGCCTTGGCGTCTGAGTGCTCGGCCCAAGAAGCGACCTACATTGGCGTCGTCGTCAACGACCAAAACTCGCGTGTGAGCCATCTGCTGGCGGTGAAATTCCCGCCAGCTTGGTGCCAGTTGTTCGAGGTACACGTTCTGCAAAGTATGGCAGAATTCACAACAACAAGGACAGCCCAACGGTGGTTTGCTACAGCCACTTGGTGGGGCTGTTACAGTCAGGGCATGTCAGAGGTGTGCGCACATCCGGCCATGGTGGAGGGATACTGCCGCGAATGTGGGTTCTGTCTGCACGAGGTAATCCTCAATGGGGCTTGCATGGCGTGCGGCCTCGACGACCTGGCCGTGTCGATCAAGCCCGAGGAGCCCAGCAACGTAGTGCCCCTGAGCCAGCTTGTGCGCAAGCCCAAGGGCTAGCGCTAGTATTCGGTGGAGCGCTCGACGTCGCTTGGTGTGAGGACGGCGATTTCTTGAGAGAGAGGCTTTAGAAGCAGCGCGCCTACAAGCAGACCGACAATCGCTGCACCAGCAGTTCCTAAGAGAATTGCCAACTTCGCGAGTGCCAGCATTGCCGGTTGCCCAACAAAGGCAAGCTCGGCAATGAAGATTGCCATGGTGAAACCAATACCCGCAGTGAGGCCAATGACAAGCATACCGCTCCAGGGCAAGCCCTTGGGAAGGGTTGCAAAGCCCGACTTCACAAGCAGCCATGAGATGAACATGACGCCCAGAGGTTTGCCAAGTGCCAGACCTAGGCCAATGCCGAGCATGATTCTCATTGCAGATGGGTGATTGAAGTCGACCCCACCCAGATCTACACCAGCATTGGCCAACGCGAAGAGCGGCATGATGCCGAAGGCAATCCAAATGTGCATCTGGTCGAGACCACGGACAACTGGCGAGATGGCCTCCTTCGCCGCAAAGTGCAGCCGCTTGATGGAAGCGAGAATCTGACTCTCGTCGTTGTGTTGTGTGCCGTCCTCAAAGTCATTGAGGGATTGCTTTGCAGCGAGTAAGAATTGTTCCTTGCTTAGCCAGGGCTTTACAGGTGTGGCTAGCCCCACGATGACACCTGCGAGGGTGGGGTGTACACCCGCGACGAAGAGGCCAGCCCAGATGATGGCGAGAGGCGCAAGATAGGTCGCACCGGGGCGCAGCCCAATCTTGAGCCACAGCAGGAGTACAGCAATTCCCACAGCTGCAATGCCGAGTCCAGCGATCTGAAAATCCGCAGTGTAGAAGAGTGCAATGACGAGAATTGCTCCGAGGTCATCGATGATGGCCAGGGCGAGCAAGAGGATCGTCATTGACGCCGGAACTCGCTTGCCCAGAAGAGACAGGATACCGACTGCAAACGCGATATCGGTCGCCATCGGGACGCCCCAGCCCGAGTTGGCGGGAGATGATGGATTAAATGCGAAATAAATGATGGCAGGAGCCAACATGCCGCCCATGGCAGCGGCGATGGGAAGAGCTGCTTTGCGGATTTCCGAGAGTTCGCCATGAACGATCTCGCGTTTGATCTCGAGTCCCGCGAGCAGGAAGAAGATCGTCATGAAGACATCGTTGATGATGAAGTGGAGATTGACCGAGCCGTGCACGCTGCCAATGTCAAAGACCATCGGCGTGTGCCAGAGCGCGTGGTACGAGTGCGAGAAGGCTGAGTTAGCCCAGAGTAGCGCCACAGCCGCAGCGAAGAGCAACACCATGCCGCCCGAGGTTTCCAAGTGGAGGAAGCGCTCTACTGGTCCGCGGACCTTCATCGCCATTGCACGAACGTTCTTGGAGGAGCCTGGCGGTGCGGCAAATCTCTCTTGCTCTTGGTGGCTGTGATTGTTGGGAGCGCTCAACGTTTCGTCCGGCTTTGGCTGGGAATCGGTGGCTGCTCGTTTCTGACGAGCAATCTCGATGTCTGAGGGAGGTACGATTTGAACTGGACTTGTGGATGAAGATGCCATCGTCCAGCGTAGATCGGACCACTTGTCCGCAGCTGTAGGCCCAGTTTGCTCAGGCCCACAGTCAGAGGTGGGGATTTCTGGCTATCGATCGGCGAGGCTTACGAAGGCCCGTGCGTTTTCACCCGTGTAAATCTGCCTTGGTCGGCCGATTTTCCTTCCGGGATCTTGCATCATCTCGCGCCATTGACCAATCCAACCAGGGAGTCGGCCCAGCGCAAACATGACCGTGAACATGTTCACCGGAATGCCGAGTGCCCGGTAGACAATGCCACTGTAGAAGTCGACGTTGGGGTACAGGTTACGCTGCACGAAATACGGATCCTCAAGCGCGATTGCCTCGAGATTCTTGGCGATGTCGAGAAGTGGATCCTCCACCTTGAGGTGCGGAAGCAGTTTGTCGGCCATGGCCTTAAGCACCTTCGCGCGCGGATCGTAGTTCTTGTAGACGCGGTGACCAAAGCCCATAAGTCGAACGCCAGAACTCTTGTCCTTGACCTTCTCCATGAAGCCTTTGTAGTCGCCGCCAGAGTCTTGAATCTCTTGAAGCATCTCGATGACAGCTTGGTTAGCGCCACCATGAAGGGGCCCCCACAAAGCGAGGATGCCCGCGCTCACAGCAGCATAGAGGTTTGCGTTTGATGAACCGACAAGGCGCACTGTTGAGGTGGAGCAGTTCTGCTCGTGATCCGCGTGCAGGATCAGTAGCGTGTTGATCGCTTTTACAATCTCCGGATCGGGCTCGTAGGGCTCGGCGGGGTTTGCGAACATCATGTGCATGAAGTTTCCGCAGTAGCTAAGATCGTTGCGTGGGTACATCGCAGGATGCCCAATCGACTTCTTATAGCCAAAGGCAACAATCGTTCGAATCTTTGACAGCAGCCGCGTTATCTGAAGGTCGTCAGTGGGATCGGCATCTAACGAATCTGGGTAGTACGCCGAGAGCGAACAGACCATCGATGAGAGAATCGACATTGGATGCCCTGATGATGGGAAGCCGTCAAAGAAGTGCCGCATATCCTCATGGATGATGCTGTGGCGGCGAATGTCTTTCTTGAAGGTGTCGTACTCGGTAGGCGTGGGTAGAGTGCCGTAGATGATGAGGTAAGCGACCTCCAGAAACTCTGCCTTCTCAGCAAGGTCTTCAATAGCGTAGCCGCGATAGCGAAGAATGCCTTGCTCACCATCGAGGTAGGTAATGGAGCTGTAGCAAGCGCCGGTATTTTTGTAGCCACCGTCGATGGTCACGTAGCCCGATTCCGCACGCAACTTTCCGATGTCTATGGCCTTTTCATTTTCGCTGCCCACAACAATGGGGAGCTCGTATTCGTTTCCGTCTAGGGTCAATTTTGCACTATCAGCCATAATCGCGGCGACCATACCAGATTTACTGCGGTTGCCATGGCTGCCCAGGCCCTTATTGAACTTGATGAGTTCACCTTTGATTGGTGAGTCAGTGCCCGAGGCATTGCGGCCGATGAGGTATGCTTGTAGAAGGTAGCCCTTGAGCGAGAAGTCGACAGATCGAGTGATTCGGGCCATGACGCAAGATGGCCAATTTCGGGTGATCGCCGTGACCCTAGGGGACACCGCCGCCGTTGCGGCTGAGCGTCAACACGCCCCAGAGACTCTTGTGGATAGGCTCGCACAGCTCATGTGCGCAGGAGTCCTGCTTCGCGAGACCATACAACCCACCAATCGAGTGCAAGTGATTTTCAAGGACACCTTTGGTCACCGCTTGGTCACCGATTCGATGCCCGAGGGCAGTAATCGCAGCATTGTGGATCCCGGCCATGAAGCTGTGGAGGGTGGCAAGGAGGGCATCTTTCAGGTCGCCCATACACTTCGCAACGGCGAGGTTCACCAAGGCATCGTCGCGGTCGCTGACGATATTAATGTAAGCCGGGCTGTGATGCGCTACCTGCAAGAATCCGAGCAGATCACTGCCTTTGCACAGATCGCCACGCGCAAAGAGGACGATGGTTCGCGAACGGTTGGCGGATTCTTGGTCCAGGTGACTCCCGAAGTCACTCGTGAGGGCCTAGAGGCGATGACAACCCATCTTGAGATCTTTCGCGGTATGCCTGGATGGCTTGCCGGCGATCACCATCCTGCTCTCCTGATTGATGAGCTTCTTCGGGGACACGAGTACACCCTCTTGGCGGATTCCGAGTTGCGCTTTGGATGTACATGCAGCCAAGAGAGAATGCTGATCGGGCTCTCAACGCTTCCCAAGAGTGAGATCGGGGAGATTCTGGCCGAGGGCACAGGCATCGAACTTGACTGCAATGCCTGCGGACAGAAATACCAAGTGAGCACAGACGAGCTCGCCACGTTGCTTCTGCCGGCAACCGATCCAAAGACGCCACCGAACTAGCGCTGGGCTGGGGGGCGGTGGCCTGGTCTCTGGGCCCGTCTGGCGCCTGCCAACACCGCAGTAAGTGCAAGGAGTTCTTGAACGGTGTCTTGTAACCTATGGTTATTCCGTGTTGTGGTCGCCGACCTCTGCCGTGTTGGCCAGTCTAATTCTGTGGCACGCAGTTTGCTGATAGGTGCGACAGGAACCCACGATGAACAAACTACTCAAAGCTAGCACCCTGCTCACATCCCTCCTTCTCCTCTCCCCAGCTTGTGGAACGGATACGTCAAATACTGGCGAAGTCGATTGCTCTGCAGGCAAGTGCGACACTCCTGGTGATGTTGCTGGCGCTGAGTGTCGAGCGGAGTTTCCGGGCGACCGTGACGCCCAAGCAGACTGTCGCGAAGAAAAAGCGTTTGGTCACTGTGAGCTGCGCCGGGCCGACTCGCTAGAGAGCGCCCAGCAGGCCTTTGTGAAGGACGCGATTCGCTGGGCTGCAGCGGACGTAGATGGTGTCAACACCAACGGAAACGATGACCGTGGCCAGGAGTACACAGAGTACTTTGCTGTCGTCTTGCCTCCGCCCGCTGTTGAGGGAGAAGAAGCTGGACGCTACATCGCTCTTGGGCAGAATGGCTCAGGTGGCACGAGTTCACCCACGCTCGACCTTACCGAAGACCAGATTTTTGCTCTGGAAGATGAGCCTGATGCTGTCGTTGGCCAATGCGTCTTCACGTCCTGGCACGCCGACATCAATGAGCCAATGGCCATCTGCAATGGTAGCGACTCCAACTGTCCTGGAATGCCATTTCCTGAGAACGCCACTTTGGGGTCATGGATTTCCAGCCGAGACACCGGCATGCGCATGGACAGCGAGAACTTCCGCATGAAGGTTGGCTTCAATTCCAACGGAGCCGCATCCGACCTTGCCGAGCAGTGCATGACTCGTCCTCTTGTTGGTGACATCTCCGATGCCACCGACCCACTCAATGACGACTACACCCGTGGTTGCATGAAGGCGTACGACCTCTTTCAGACCGAGTGGCGCCGTTCCGATTCAGCCGTTTGTGTGGTTGGTGGACGACTTGCTGAGTGCGGCTGCGGTGTTGATACCGACGATGATGGCATTGCAGACATCACCGACCCGCGCGAAATCTCCTTGGCGCTGGTTCCCCGCCCAACCGCCGAAGAGACTCCGCTTCGTGGATTCCCTCTTGGAACATGGTCAGGCGCCCAAGAGCTTCCCGCTGGCTGCAGCTACGTCGACACGGGAGATAGCTCTCAGACGCTTGTTACGTGTGACCTCACTGGCAACGACGTACTCGCTGGCGCCGCCGACGTAAAAGAGCGATGCCGCTCGAAGTACGGAAACAATGTTGTGGTTCATGTCCCAATTCCTTCCTCCGCCATCGTTTGCAGCCCACCTGAAGGCGGCAACTATGCCGACAACTGTGGTGAGACTCCCTGGGTCGTGACTGCAGAGAACTCAAGTCGCAGCGGCCAATAACGCGCAAAAACTCTCTCCCCCCAATCAAGCGGCGCTTCCATCCTGAAGGCGCCGCTTTTTGCGCTATGTGTTTTTGCGTTAGAGTGTTGACCTATGAATCTTCCATCGATGCTTCTCGGTCTTGGTCTGGGTGCTTGCATGATTGCTTCTGGGTGCAGCAAAGATGAGAAGGGTGGCAAGGGGGAGACCTCTAAGGCCCGAGAGAAGAACGCGGCCACAGGAGAGACTGTGGAAGCTGGTACTGCGAAAGCTCGCAAGTCAGAGCGGCCAGAGGCGGAGGACTTGCTTGCGACGCCCGTCGAGCGGCGTTTGTACTCTGATCACATCGAGGCGAGCTCATTTGCCTGGGGAAACTACAACCGCTTTCACGAGAACTACCATCCGAACTACCTAATGGATGGCGACCCCACGACGACCTGGCTTGAAGATGTGCCGGGCAACGGCATTGGCGAGTGGGTTCGCATTACAACCTCGCCCATCGAGGGAACCACCAAGATGCGCTTGCGGATGCAGAGCGGCTACCACAAGAGCGAGAGTCTGTTTCAGAAGAACTCTCGGGTGAAGGCGATGGAGATCAAGATCCTGCCCAATGGCCCAACCAAGCGTTTTGAGGTCGCTGACAGTATGGAGTGGCAGAACCTCGAGATGGGCTTTGGAGCGACCAAGTTTGTGGGGGTAGAACTCAAGATACTGGAAGCGTATGGAGGCACTAAGTACGACGACTTGTGCATCTCGGATGTCGAGCTCTATGTCACTGGTCGAACTCCAGAGAATCCAGCCTTTGAGGCAAAGAAACTCGCGCACGTGAAGGAGTGGAAGCAAAGTCGCATCGATGCTGCCAAGATGTTCGAAGACGCAGCTTCAAACGATCTGCCGATCAAGAGTGGCTACAAGGTGGTGATGAGTGATACGGAAACCAAGTTTGGCAGTGGAGATGACTACACGGTCGGCATTGAGATGGTGGACCTTTTGGCCAAAGAGCCGGGGGTCGACGCTGAGATTGTGGCTAGGGCCAAAGCCGCGCTATCTAGCAAGTTTGCTGGCTGGAAGCACTACCGACCGGTCATCAAGAATCCCATCAAGGTCCCCGATGTAGATGGCTTGGTGTCATTTCGGGTTGACCGCAGCTCATATGGCTGGCGCAACGATGTCTTTGAACTTCCCGCGCTCAAGAAAGGCAAGAGCCTGGCGCAAAGCAAACGAGTCGCGCTCTTTGAGGCCAAGAACAAGAAGATGGTATCGGGCCTCGAGTGCAAGAAGGGGCGCGAGCACGCACAGCGGCCTCCAGGGGAAGTCGGCCCGAATGCTTCGGAACTCCTGGTATGGCGGTGTTTTGAGGAAGAAGAGCGCGAGGGTGTGTACCACTACATGGCTTGGGAGCTTCTTGAGTACGACGAAGATGGTTGGCTGCAGCTGGCAGTCGGTCCACAGACGGCTCAGGTCTTTCACTGGGACAAGGCTGACTCAGGAGTTGTCCTGGCCAGTGCCAGCCGAGTGTCGCGGTGGGGACAGAAAATGTCTCACTTGCGATCGGCTGATTCGACCGACACCGCTCCTGCAAAGAACTAGTGTGGGATCCAGAGGCATAGAACGCCCTGGCTCGGTTCTTCACCCTTTGAACGCCTTCGGCTCATCGTTGCTCAGATCCTTGCTTGCCCCAGCAAGGTCGTCCTTCGCGCCTTGTCAAAGAACGAGCTCCCGTCGCCAG
>JANTGM010000015.1 GCA_024762925.1 Kofleriaceae bacterium
AGATCCTTGCTTGCCCCAGCAAGGTCGTCCTTCGCGCCTTGTCAAAGAACGAGCTCCCGTTGCCAGCACATTTCTATTCCTCTGAGCCGCACACTAGGCCAGTGGTGATGGGATATGCCCTGGCACCCGCTTTGGTCGTGAGCCGGCCTCCTGGGAATTGGGAGTTAGCGGTGGATGATGGCATTGGGCTCCTTAATGATTCGCTTATCGTTCCAAAAAGTTGCCCACCCAGATCTCGGGATGCTAGCGATTTATATACGCGCCATCGTGGGGGTGGTGTCTAGGTCCATTAGGGCCGCAAAGGGCCTTGAATGAGTGAAATCAGCGCAGCACAGCAAACTGGATCGGAAAGCCCGATTTGTCTGAAGGGCACAACGCAAGGCTTTGAAATCTTGATTGACAGTGCCGCTTCGGCTGACATCATCGCCAGCGAAATCGAGGCCAAGCTGGACGAAGCTCCCGGGTTTTTCAAGGGAGGAGATGTCATTCTTCGCTTTGACGACGCCCCGCCCCGAGGCTACCTCGGCCCGATCGAAGAAGTGACTGACCGCTACGAATTGCGCATCGTTGGTGTTCAGGGACCTGGAAAAACCGCAGAAGAAAAGAGCGTTCACGATTTGATGAACGACATGGGCCTTGTCGAGCCTGTCATGGCGACTGGCAGTGAGCCTGTTCAGCCAGACCTCGCGGCACTTGCCATGGATGCTGACCAAGTAGCGCAGGTTGCAGTAGCTCCAGGTCCAGTAGCGCCGGTAGCTGCAAACGAGGCAGCAAGTGAGGCCCTGGCCCCAAAGATGATTGTTGGGCCGGTTCGCTCTGGTTGCATTCTTGAGGTCGCCGGTCATCTCATCATTCTCGGCGATGTGAACCCGGGCGCCGAAGTTCGCGCCACGGGAAGCATCGTAGTGCTCGGGCGCCTTCGCGGCATCGCACACGCTGGCTGTGAGGCGGGCTCCTCCTTCATTCTCGCGCTCCAGCTTGAGCCGCAACAACTTCGAATTGGTTCTCTGGTCGCAAGGGCAGGGGACGCAGATGCCACGCCAGAGCGTGCAGAAATCGCCTACGCCAAAGATGGCGCCATCATGGTCGACAATTACAAGGGACGTCTTCCCTTCGGTATCGCAACCGCCAAGTTCTAGGAGAGAGAAAACATGGGCAAAGCAATCGTTATTACTTCGGGTAAAGGTGGCGTCGGAAAGACCACCTCAACAGCCAACATTGGCGCAGCACTCGCACAACAAGGACACAGTGTTGTTCTGGTGGATGCCGACATTGGACTTCGAAATCTCGATGTCGTCATGGGGCTCGAAAACCGTATCGTCTTCCACCTGATCGACGTACTCAAGGGCAAGTGCTCGCTGCAAAAGGCGGTCATCAAGGATCGGCGAATCGATGGACTCTACCTCTTGCCTTCATCACAGGTGGACGAGAAGGACGCTGTCAACGAGGAGCAGATGCTTCACCTCGTGACGCAGCTTAAGAAAAGTTACGACTACGTCATTATCGATTGTCCCGCAGGCATCGAGCAGGGCTTTCGCAACGCAATCGCCGGGGCTGATGAAGCCGTCGTAGTGGCAACGCCAGAGGTTAGCTCGATTCGCGACGCCGATCGCGTTGCTGGTCTTCTTGCGGCTGCCGACATTCCCACGCGTCTCATCGTCAATCGAATTTCCGCGGCGATGGTCAAGAAGGGTGACATGCTCTCCAAGGAAGATGTCATTGACATCCTCGCGCTTGAGCTGCTTGGCGCAGTTCCTCTAGACGACGCGATCATCGCATCGACAAACAAGGGCGTCCCCGCGACTCTTGAGGGCATCTCGCCCGCCGCTATGGCCTACGAAGTTGTCGCTCGCCGCCTCAATGGTGAAGTTGTCGACGATGTGGCTAGCAACATCGGGTTCTTTGCCCGCATCGGCCGAGCAATCGGTCTCTCGCCCGCCGCGTAAACGCCCCCGCACCTAGGAAGTGATGCAAATGCAACAAGTATGGAATGACATTAAGGGGCTGCTAACTGGACGCCGCGCGAGCAAAGAGGTGGCCAAGGGGCGCCTGCATCTCGTGTTGGCACATGATCGCACGGGTCTTGACGGTGCCAAGCTGCAAGAGATGCGCGACGAAATCACCGCAGTGATTGCCAAGTACGTGAGCATCGATGCAGAAGCCGTCGACATCCAGATTGAGCGCGTGTCTCGTGAGAGCACAGAATTACGCGTCTCAAGCCCTGTTCGAAACCACAACGCTCTCTCATAAAGCCAAGTGGCACCAGGAGACTGGTGCCGTCTATCAAATATGCGCTTGTCCCTGCCAAACGCTGGGATCGCCCCTATCGCGCTATTGGGGGCTCGCGCCTATGCGGGCTACTCTTCTTCAAAGGGGAGGGGCGCGTTCTCGTCGCCTCGCAGGGCACCAAGATCCGCGGTTGTCTTGCGCAGACGACCGGCAAGCACTTGGGTAAAGCTCCATAGGAGTTTTACTGAGAGTTCAGGCTGCTTCTTGATGATGCTGTAGAACTCTTTGCGTCCGATCACCAAGAGGCGTGACGCTTCGTCTGCGGTGGCCGAGAGCGATCGAACCGTACGGTCGATAAGCGCCATCTCGCCAAAGTGCTGACCTTTCTCAAGACGTGTGACGTCAACGAGGTGCTGATGCAGCCGCACGGCACCCGAGAGCACGACGAACATCGCTTCGCCAACTTCCCCTTCACAGATGATGGGTTCGTTGGCTGCGTATTCACGAGTCTCGGTCATGTTCATCACACTCACGAGCTCCTTGTAGCTGAGATAGCGGAACAGCTGCATGCCTTTGAGGACTTCGAGCTTGAGGCTCAGCTCTTCGGCGCGTGCATTTGCGGGGCTATCTTCGGCCTGCTCTGGCCCGCCGAGGACACGAACCACAACATTGGTGATGTTGTCGTGGCCCCCTCCGGCGTTGGCTCGATCGATGAGCGAACTGGGCACATCCTTCACGTCGCCTTCGGTGAGAAGCCCTGGCAGTTCCGCGTCCTCAAAGTAGACATACATGCCATCGGAGCAGAGCAGAAAACTATCACCAGGCAGGATGTCAAAGTCGAACGTGTCCACCTCGACAGAGGCATAGACGCCAACGGCCCTGGTGACCGCATTCTTGAACTTCTTGTAGGGAGAAGTATCAAACTCCTCTTCTTTGATCTTTCCACGTCGAATCAACTCGTTCATGAGGGAGTGGTCCTCGGTGAGTTGGTGACACTGATCTTGCCGCGTTAGGTAGATTCGCGAGTCGCCCACATGGGCGATGAAACCGCGTAGGTTGGAAGGCTCGCCGGCGATGAGCAGTACCGACGCTGTTGTCCCCATGCCGCGTTTCTCGGGCTCGGCTTGTGCGCGGTTGTAGACCGTTGCGCAAGCATCTTGAATGGCGCGCTCGAGCAGACGCAGAATCTCCACTTCCTGCACCTTGGCATCGTCTTGTACGAAGCGATCGATGAGGTCACGGTTGTGATAGACCGCATCGCGAATTTGATGCACGGTGATCGAGGAGGCGACTTCTCCAGCTGCGTGTCCACCCATGCCATCACAGACGACGAAGAGACGGAGTTTCTTGTCGATGAGGAAGTTGTCCTCATTGTGGTCTCGCTCTCGACCAACGTCGGTAGCCGCCGCAAATGTAAGCTCCATCGCAGTTCCTGAATATCATGCAGCTTGCCGCAGGGTCAACGGAAGCCCATGCATTTCAGTGGTCTAGCGTGATCCCAAGCGTTCGAGAAGGCCAGGCCGCAAGGTTGAGTTCAGAAGCACTCTGATGTCGGTGAAGTGCAGGCGGCCCCAATATGCAACCCCGTCAACAATGAGCGCGGGGGTGTGCTCAATGCCCGCCTTGCGAATCTGAGCAATCTCCTTGTCCAGTGCCTCGAGATGACGGCCGCTTTCAAGACAGCTCTCAAAGCTCTTTACATCGAGATCGAGCGCGGCAGACGAGGCCAACTCAACGGCCAAACTCTGATCGAAGTTAATGCGCCTTTGGTACTCGAAGGCGTGCTGATAGAAGTCCCAAAATGCGCCTTGCTCGTCGGCGCAGAGAGCCGCCTGATGCATGAGGGGAGCCTTCTCTTGCCGGGGAATTGTGGAGTCGTAGAGCGGGCGAAAGACAACTCGGACCTCATCGGCATAGGCCTTGCGAATGTCGTCAAGGTTGCGGGACATGCCCCTGCACAAGATGCTTTGAAAATGGCAGATGAAGACGATCGTCGTTTTGGCATTGTCTGGCCCCTGTGCGAGAGCACCGGCCGCCACTCGCCCCATTGAGACAGGTGATGGCTTCTTGGGAGGTTCATGACTCGCCTCATCCAGCGGACCGCGGAAGCGTCTACCGGCATACCGGCGCGCCTCTTCTGCTGCAGAGATTTCGCGTGCAACATTTTCTCGCGCGACGCCGCTGTACTCCAAGATGCGCGCATCGCGAAGTGCTGCCTCATAGTGTGCTTCGAGTGCGGGCAAGGAGCCCACCCGATCGGCGTTGCGACCGTTGAATCGAAAGCCGGGAACTTGATTGATGAGGGTGCGCCGCCAGTAGTAGTAGTTCTCACGAAACGCCACCTCGTGCTCCATCGAGTCAAGGGCCTGCTCGACGCGCTTGTAGTTCACGCCAGAAGCTCTTGCGATATCGCGATAGGCATCTGGTCTTGGAACGGAACCTCCTTTGTAATAGGCCTCGACAAATTCGAAGAAGCGCCCCTGTGCAAATGCCTCTTGCGCAAAGTTTTGCGCCAGACTCGCCGAGCGCTTGCCCTTTTCTGTGAGGCGATAGACGACTCGCAGTCGTTGCGGGTGCAGCTTGATGAGGTCCTCGATAAGAAAGTGCGCGGGCCTGCTGTGGGCGTTGCTGAGGTCTAAGAAAAACTCTAATGTTACCGGGGCGTCGTCAGGACCTCGGGTTGGGTGTCTTGCTTTTGGGCTCCGCTCCAGGATGGTGATGTTCTGCGCAGCCGAGGTCGCCATGAATGCTCCGAGGAGAATTCCTGCAATGACGATCGCCCGAGAGATGGGGTGGCTGCGAGAGCGGAGCATGAGACCGTGACTATTCTGCCACGGCTTGGTTCTGTTGCAACCGACGCCTCAGAATCTCTGCATTGTACTCCGCGGCGATCTGACGCTGGGAAATCGTGCCAAGAATGCTCCCATCACCACCGGGATCGATGACGGGAACGTATTCATGTCCGTGCTTCACAATGGCTGCCAACGCTGTCCCAAGAGTCGCCTCTGGGCTCACGCTGTAGAGCGGTGTCATGGCATCGTTAACCAGTAGAAAATCGAGGATCTCGTTTTCTGAGACGACCGAGCGGACATGATCAAGGGAAACGGTACCAACGAACTCTCCTTTTCCGTTGGCGACAACGAAGAACGACTCAGCGGTTGCGGACACATGCTCAAGAAAGTCGGCCAGGGGAAGATTGCTTTGCACCGGCTCGCTTGCTCTGCCCTTGATGAAATAGTCTTGAACGAGGAGCGATTCGAGCACATCCACCGTGTAGCGAGCGGCGTGCGCTGGAGACTCGGCTGCAGTTGGCACTTGGGCGGGAAACAAGGATACGTGGCGCAAGAGCAAGATCGAGACTACAATCGCGAGCATTAGTGGAACGAGAAGGTCGTACGATCCGAATAGTTCTGAGATCATGATGATCGTGGAGAGAGGGGCCTTGGCAGCGCCAGCGTAGAAAGCACCCATACCAACCAGAACGAATGCGCCAGGCTGCGTAATGATACCGGGCACGAGCTCGTGAAAGAGCAGTCCAAAGGCTCCGCCGAGAAATCCGCCAATGAAGAGCGTTGGGGCAAAGACGCCGCCGGCGCCCCCAGAGCTGAGTGTCAGCGTCGTGGCAAACATCTTTGCGATCGCGATGGCCATGAGAATGCCGAAGCCCTCGTAGCCGCTGGGAAGCTGACGGCTCGGAGAGTCGGGCGGCAGAAGAGCATCTTGAATCCAGCCGTAGCCGGTGCCAATGACCCAGGGGAGAACCAGCGCGAGCGTACCGAGGATGAGCCCACCAAGCGCGGGCTTAGCCCATGCTGGTACCGTTATCTTGCGAAATATGTTGGGCCCCCAGCGAGTGCTAGCCTTGCACCAGAGAACTGCAATCGGGGCAACAGCGAGTGCCATGATGCCGTAGAAAACCAGCTGGCTTGGCTCGAATGCGTAGCCGCCGGAAGGAACCTGAAACAAGCTGCCGGTGCCAAAGATGGATGTGAAGACCGAGTATGCGGTTACCGAAGAGACGATGACGGGGAACATGCCCTCTGTCTCAAAGTCCTCTTTGTAGATAATCTCAAGCGCGAACAGAGCAGCCCCGAGCGGAGTTCGAAACAGTGCAGAGATGCCTCCAGCAGCCCCGGCAAGCATGAGCAGCCGCCGATCGTGGGATGTGAGCCGAAAGCGTCGACTTAGGCGACTTCCAAAACTCGCTCCGGCATAGGCCATGGTGCCCTCGCGTCCAGCAGAGCCGCCGCTGCCGAGAGTGAGCGCTGCGGCCAGTACCCGCCACAAGGCATGACGTGTGCTGATTTCGCCGCGGCCCTCATGAAAGGCTTCGATAATTCCGTTGGTGCCCCGACCAGCACCTGAGCGCTTGTCAAGAAAGTGCAAGACCAGACCTGCTGCCAGGCCTCCAGCGGCAGGCAGGAGCACGAGCAGCCACCAAACCCGTGGGCCCTGTTCAACTTCAAAGAAGTGTCCAAAGAGCGGCTCCTCGTGACCTGCCAGGCTCATGAAGAATGTGGCTTCGGACCACTCGAGAACAAAGTAGACAAGGCCTGCCAGCAGTCCAGTGAGCGCACCGACCGCAACCGAAAGCTTGACCCACTTCCAAAGAGACTGCACATCGATGCCCTGGGTGACGCCCTGGGTGAAGGGGCGAAAGTCCGTGGCGAGAATGCGACGTATTGGATCGCTTGGCTTCACAAGGGAATCGGGATCGGAGAACTGCCTACATTCGGACGCTATCACACAGGTGGCCCTCTTGCTGAGCGAGATGCGGCCCCCCATCGGCTTGGCCACAACGTGCAATGGGGGCTACCCTTGTGCCGCACCGTGAGTATAAGGTTTTGCCACGCGCTGCACCCAAACCCATGTTGCCGTTTATAGAACTCACTTCCATTCCCCTCGGCCCTCTTCCTATTCAGCCCTTTGGTGTGCTGGTGGCGACCGGCGTGTTGGTGGGAACCTCCTTAGCCGCTCGATACGCGGTGCAACATCGATGCGATGAAGACGCTCTGCGCTATCTTGGTATGCGAGTCGTGGTGGTTGGCGTCATCATGGCCCACGTTGTGGACGTGCTGTTCTACACCCCCGGCAAAGTGATGGACGATCCGCTCGTGCTGGTGCGTTTTTGGGAGGGGATTTCGTCCTACGGCGGCATCTTGGGTGCGACGATCGCGTTCTTCATTTGGGCCAAGAAGATCAATGCCAACTATCTGCGCTATGGCGATGCGGTGGTCTTTGGATTTGTTCCGGGGTTCACACTTGGACGCGTCGGTTGTGCCACTGCACACGATCATCTTGGCGCACAGACCGACTTTTTCTTAGGAGTGCAGCTGCCTCCACTCAATCGATGTCCAGAGCTGAAGCCGGCTGAGATGGCAGAGACGATGGGATGTCAGAACTGGAGACTGCCCGATGGCACTGCCAACGTGGTGGCACACGACCTGGGTCTCTACGAGGTCTTCATCTGCGCTGCGCTCTTTATTATTCTGATGCTCATTCGGAAGTTTTGGAAGACGCGACCCGCTGGCACCATGATTGCTGTCGCCTGTCTCTATTACGCGCCAATCCGCTTCTTCCTCGACTTTCTGCGCTTTCCCAATTCTGATCCCAAATACTTTGGGCTCACGCCCGCGCAGATCCTGTGCATCTTCACGGTGTTGGGTGGTGTCATGACGATCCGCGCAATGCGCAACCCCAAGAACGCGTCGCTCATGGAGACAGACGAGTCTTTGGCGGCGCTCAAGCTGCCTCCGATTGGTGGCAAGAAGTCCGGAGAGAGCGACTCCAAGAGCGGCTCGAAGGGCAAGACGAAACCCAAGACCAAAGCCAAGATTACCCGCAAGAAGCGATAAGTTAGGCGCTACAAACCATGCCCAATTGGCTCATACTTTTTATTACCGTTCCAAGTGTCACTGCCATCATCGGATGGATTACCAATCTCGCCGCAGTCAAAATGATGTTTCATCCTGCCAAGTTCATTGGCATTGGGCCCGCTGGCTGGCAGGGCATTATCTACAAGCAGGGGCACAAGTTCGCGACTGGCGTTGCGGACATGGTGAGTGAAAATCTCATTACACCAGAAGAACTGGCGTCGCGCTTTAGCAGCAAGGACCTCGAGGAGATCATCGGCAAGCACATGGATCCGGAAGTTCCGGCGACCTGCGAGGAAATCGCCGATGCCCTCATTGCCGAGGGAACCTGGGATAACCTGCCCGACAACGTCAAGGACATGATCGTTGGCCAGGTGAAGATGCAAACCCGAACCATCTCGGGCGAGGTCTTTGAGACGGTTCAGGGCAATGCCACCGACGTGCTCGACATTCACAAACTTGTCTACGACCAGCTCTCTGGAGAGAACGTTGAGCGATTGGCAAGGCTGACCAAGCGCATCGGCAAAAAAGAGTTCAAGTTCATCGAGTACTATGGCGGCATCTTTGGCTTTGTGATCGGCCTTGGACAGGTTGCCGCCTGGCAAATCATGCAGACCTGGTGGCTCATGCCTATCGCGGGGGTTGCTGTCGGGTTGGTGACCAACTGGCTCGCCATCCAGATGATTTTCCGGCCACAAGAGCCCACAAAGTATCTCTTTGGCCTCATCACCTACCAGGGGCTTTTCGCCAAGCGGCAGAAGGACATTGCTCGGGACTACGGCGAGGTCGCCGAAGCCGAGATTCTTACTCCGAAGGTTCTTATCGAGACCCTCAGTGAGGGCGAGAAGGCCGAGGAGATGACCAACATGATCGTCGGTACAGTAACGGAACGCATCAGAGGTGAGGTTGGCAAGTTCAAGGCGATGCTACCGATCGAAATCACCGATGAGATGTTGGTCAAGGCACAAGCAATTGTGACAAGGCGCCTCATCGAGCGAGCTCCTGCCGCGATGCCCGAACTCGAGGTCTACCTGGCGGACAAGATGCAAGTTCGGCACACCGTCGAAGACAAACTCGGAACTATGCCTAAGGATGATTTTGAGGGAGTACTTCGGGGAATCTTCGAAGAAGACGAGCTCACGCTAATCCTCGTTGGTGGTGTGCTTGGTGGCGCCGTCGGTTTCCTTCAGGGCATCCTCGTTACTTCGATCTAGCCAGCCATTTCCGCTTGCACTGCGGTGGTCGTGGCACTGAAGGCATCATCAATCTCTCGAAGCCCTTCGAGCCAATCCTCGACAGCCAGAGTTTCTGCGGTACACATGGCGCCCATTGCCGCACATGCGTCGGCGAACGAGTCGGCTCCCAGGGCCTCGCAGGCGCCCTTTAGGCGATGGCAGAGCCGTCCCGCTGTCGCTGTGTCGTCGTCGCGAGCTGCAGCTCTCAGGTCCGCAATGGTCTGCGTGGCGCTGCCCCAAAAGACCTTCACCATCTCTGCGAAAAAGTCTTGTTCTGGAGACAGGCGTCGCAACTCAGACACGGTGCCACGATTGAGTACTACCCTCGGCGACTTGCTAGCGCCATTGCGTCGAAATGCATGGAGTGACTCGTAGAGCGTAGCGAGGCTGCTGCGTTTTCCGATGAAGCCGTTCATGCCAGCTGCGCGACAGGCCTCGCGATGCTCTGGGGTCACGTTGGCACTGAACCCGAGCACAGGAACCGGAACGCGGCCTTCCTCTTGCTCCATGGCGCGCAGCCGCTTTGTCACTTCGCTGCCAGTGGAATTTGGCAGAGCCGAACTCATGAGCACGATGTCATAGCCACCGACCGCGAAACGTTCCAGCGCCGACGCGCCATTCGTTGCGATTTTAGCTTTGTGCCCCAACGTCTCGAGCTGCAAATGAATCAGTTTTTGATTCACCGGATTGTCTTCGACGACCAAGACACGCAGCATCGACTCGGCTTCCCTCTTTATGGGCTTCGGCTCAAGGACGGCGCACGCGGATTGCGGGCGGTCGTAAGGGGCTTCGAACACGAAGGAGGAGCCTTGATTGGGAGCGCTTCGAACTCCGAGGTAGCCACCAAGAAGCGTGGAGTACCGCCGACAAATGGCGAGTCCAAGGCCGGTGCCAGTCTGTTCGGGCGCACTGGCCTGCTCGCCTTGCTCAAATGCGTCGAAGATCAATTCATGCTGGGATTCGTCAATGCCAGGCCCTGTATCGCAAACCTCTAATCGGAGGTAGCGATGCTGCTCGTCCTCAATGCTCTCGATCATGATACGCACCTCGCCCACTTCCGTAAACTTGATAGCATTGCTCACAAGGTTTATCAGAATTTGTCGTATCTTCGCTTCGTCGCCGCGAATTCGTCGTGGAAGTGAGAAGTGGTACGTATAGCCCAGGGCGAGTCCCTTGCTTTGGGCCATGGGCGTGAACAGCCGAATCACGCTAGAAACGACGTCGAGGAAGTCGAAGTCTCGAACCTCAACATCCATTTCTCCTGCTTTGGCATCAGAGAAGTCGAGCACACTGTTTACGAGTGCGAGCAACTGGTCGGAGCTCTTTAGTACAAGGTCCACGTACTCGCGCTGCTGAGCATCGAGAAAGGTGTTGGTGAGCATCTCTGCTGTGCCGATGATTGCGTTGATCGGAGTGCGAATCTCACGGCTCATGGTGGCGAGGAACTCGTTCTTGGCTCGGCCCGCATCATTGGCATGCTCCAGGGCGAGACCTAACGTCTTTTCCGCTGCTGCCAGCTGTGCCAAGGCGCGTTCTCGCAGGGTGATGTCCTCGAGAATCGCTACCGCTCCGACCGCGCTGCCGCCGTCTTCCTTCTCGCTGAGCGGCCATGCGGTGCAGAGTATGTGCTGACGTGTTCCCAGGAAGTTGCTGTCGGTGCAGAACTCAACGGCTCCTGCCTCACGGGTCCTAAGTGCGTCAAGAAGGGGGAAATCGCGCCAGGTGATTGGTGAGTCGCCACTTGCCGAGACGAGTCCATCGCGCATTCCTGTCGTGCCTAACGTTGTCACAGCGGCGCTGTTGAGTTCTGTGTTGCCTTGCGCGTCACAGAAGACCACACCAAGGCCAAGGCCATCGATGACTTGTTCCAACAGCGAAACGCGCCTGCGCAGCGTCGCAAGGTCGGTGTTGTCTTGCGTCCAGGTCTGCGTCAGTGGTGCGACAACGACATGCTTTTTCATAGGTTCTCCTCGCACAGTGAGAAGCAGCGAAAACTTCCATGCTGTGTTGGTTCAAACGCGTGGTCGATGTTGACTGTCGTCTCACTCGCCCCTAGAACGAGCGACGTCCAGGGATGCATGCTTGATCTGATGCGACTAAGAAGTTTTCTCTTGCTCGTCATGTCGAAGTAGATGAGTAGGTTGCGCATCAAGATCAAGTCAAACTTGGGTAGGAATAGATTTGGGCTTGCGAGATTCATTCGCTGCGCACGCACCAATTCCTTCACGCTATCGATCACACGGTAGCCACCCTCAACCTTCTTGAAGTATGTATCCCGCAGGTGCTCGGGCATACCTCGTGCGATTTCTAGCGCACTATAGGTTGCCTCGCGGATGCGCGCGACCATCTCCCGAGAGATATCGCTCGCCACAATGCGCACATTCCAATTTGCTAGTTGCGGAAAGTGTTCGCGCAGTAGGACGGCCAAGCTAAATGCTTCCTGACCGCTTGCAGCGGCAGCCGACAAGACACTGAGTCGCCGAGTCGCTTGGCGTTTCTCAATGAGCTCTGGAACTACCTGTGTGCGCAGTCCTTCCCACACGTGGGAATCGCGGAAGAAGCTGGTTTCTTTCGTGGTCATTGATTCGACCACATGCATCGTCAAGGTGCTCGCTGGGTCCTCCTTGACCGAGTCCATCACTTCTTTGACCGAGTTGTATCCATGTACTCGCAGGATGTGTGCGAGCCCAGAATCAACCACATGAGCACTCTGTTCGCCGATCTCAAGATGCGCCTGCTCTTTGACAAGCTTGCGTACATACTCAAAATAGGGAGGCTTTTCGCTCATGGACCGATTCAAAGACATGAAGCCTCTGACGTGCACGAGCGTAAATCGGCTATCCCAAAGTGATCTTTAGCGCTTCGACACAGCTGGTGCCATCAAGGAATGTCGACGAATCAAGCGCCAGTGCGTGATCCAGAGAGATTGCCTTGTCAAAGAACGAGCTCCCGTCGCCAGCACATTTCTATTCCTCTGAGCCGCACACTAGTTTAGCGGCTGTAGCTGCACATTGACGTCGCGCTCTTCGCCTTGTCGATTCAATCTCAGCACCACCGTGTCACCCACTTCGTGATTGTCAAGCCCGCGAAAGAGGTCCTTCTCGGTGCGAACGGGTTGGTTGTCAACGGCGATAATAACGTCACCGAGCAGCCAACGACCACCACGGTCATGTCGCACCCCGACGAGTCCCGCGGCACCAGCGGCGGTGTCCTCCGGAACTTCCCAGACGATAACGCCCTGAACACCGGCTCGTGCGGCAAGGTGGTCGGTGCCGATTTGCACGCCAAGGCCGGGACGAGTGACCTCACCGTTGGCCACAAGCTGCGGAACAATGCGGTTGATGGTGTCAACAGGGACCGCAAATCCAATGCCGGCATACGCGCCTGAAGTGCTGTATATGGCCGTGTTGACGCCAATTAGACGTCCAGCGCTGTCGAGCAGAGGACCGCCACTATTGCCGGGATTGATCGCGGCATCGGTTTGAATCACGCCCTGAATTGGGCGTCGCGTTACGCTTTGAATCTCGCGCCCAAGCCCACTGATAACTCCAGTGGTAAGAGTTTGATCCAGACCAAAGGGGTTGCCGATCGCGAAGACTTTTTGGCCAACCTGCAAGTTGCTTGAGCTGCCAATCGCCAATGGGCTCAGGGTCTCAATCGGTGCCTCGATTTTGAGAATCGCCAGGTCTTTGTCGGGCGCCCGCCCAACAATCCGCGCTTTCCAAACAGTGTTGTCATGAAGGGTGACTTCCGCGCCGCCTCCATCTTTGATGACGTGAAAGTTGGTGACGATGTGGCCCTCTTTGTCCCAAATGAAGCCAGAGCCCGTGCCCTGTGGAATCTCGGTGATGTTGAGACTCCGCCGAGAGCGACGCAGCTCTAGGCTTGTCACGTGCACAACGGATGGCGATGCATTGCTAAAGAGGGCAATGGTGCTGGTCTCGTCGCTGGCCAAGTCACCGCGAGCGACCACAGTTCGGGGTTGATTGACCTGTGTTTGGGCTGGCTGAGACAGTTGTGTGGGAGCTTGTTTGCGAACCACCACAAAGACCAGGGCGGCCGCCAAGAGCAGCAGCAGCACAGCCATGATCCGCACAGGAGCAGCCTTGTGCGAGGGGGGCGGATGAGAACCGCCATGCTGAGGCATTGGAGATTGCATGGTGTGTGTCGTCATGGTGCGTGTCCAATAACCAGAGCGAGATGACACGAATTCCCGTTTTGCTTGTTGTCAGAGTGTACCGGGCCTGGGGGGCAGGTCTATCCTTCCATCTCATTTAGGGAGGAATGCAGGATGAGATTGGGGTTCATAGGGATTTTGAGCGGGCTCGTGGCGGCTGCAGTTGTGATCGCAACGCCAGCCACAGCTGACGCATTTTGCGGGTTTTACGTGAGTGGGGCGGATAGCAAGCTCTACAACAATGCCACCCAAGTGGTGATGATGAGGGAAGGGCGCCGAACCGTCCTCTCCATGCGCAATAACTATCAGGGCCCGCCAGAAGGCTTTGCGATGGTGGTGCCGGTGCCAGTCGTCTTGCAAGAGGACAACGTCAAGACTCTGCCTGATGAGGTCTTCGCGCGCGTCGACAAGCTCACAGCACCTCGGCTCGTGGAGTATTGGGAGCAGGATCCTTGTGCTCCTCCGGAGCGCGAGTTTGACGATCGGATCATGGCGGTTGAGGAGTCGGGTGCCATCCCAGTTCCCTCGGGTGGTGGCAACCTTGGCGTGACAATCGAGGCGCAGTTTGATGTCGGCGAGTACAACGTAGTAATTCTGAGCGCAAAAGACTCGACGGGACTCGAGACTTGGCTCACCCAAGAGAAGTATGCGATTCCCGACGGCGCAGCTCCTTATCTTCGACCGTATGTCGAGTCTGGTTCCAAGTTCTTCGTAGCGAAAGTCGACACAAGCAAGGTCACGTTTAAGGACGGGCAAGCCATGCTCTCGCCTCTGCGCTTTCACTACGATGCGGATGATTTTCAGCTGCCAGTTCGCCTGGGGCTAATGAATTCGGCGGGAACACAGGACCTGCTCGTGTATTTGCTCGCTCAAGGCCAACGGTACGAAACTGCGAATTATCCCAACGTAACCATTCCTACCAATATCAATGTGAAGGATGCAGTGCGCAAGAGCTTTGGTGAGTTCTACGCGGCGCTCTTTGATAGCACGCTTGAGAAAAACCCCAAGGCCGTCGTGACGGAGTACTCTTGGGATGCGGGCAGCTGTGACCCATGTCCAGAACCAGCCCTCAGCGCAAACGAGCTCGCAACGCTAGGCGCGGACGTGCTTGGAGGCAATAACGACTCCTACCGCCCCCGAAGCTTCGTGCTCACACGGCTTCACGCTCGCTACTCAGCCAAGACGCTTGGCGAGGATCTGGTCTTCAAGGCCGCAAGCCCTATTGCAGGAGGGCGTGAATTTGTGGGCAAGAACGGCTTGGAACGCGGTTCCCAGCCTGCAAGCGTAAACAATTTTCAGGGCCGCTACGCAATCCGTCACGAGTGGGAGGGAAAGATCGAGTGCGCCTCGCCTCGCCGTGGCATTTGGGGTGGGCCGCCTTCGGGCAAGCACGGAGGCCCGCAGCCTGCGACCGATCTGGCGTTTGCTCCCCGAGGCGGCATGCAGCTGGCAAACGTTGTGGCGCAGGACATTCCCGCCATTGGGCTTGTTGCGGCAAAAGCCCCAGAAACCGCTCCTAAGCCTCCTGCGAAAGAACCTGCAAAGGCCGGTGCGACGGAGTCTTCGAGCAAAGAGAAGAATAAGAGCAAGGGCTGCCATAGCTCTGGTGCCAGTGGAGGGCTCCTTGTGGCACTCGCGTCACTTGGGCTCTTGATTTGGCAACGACGCAAGAAAGAAGAAACATGCTAAGTGTAAGAATTGTACTGAGTGGAGTTTTGGCAGCGCTTGTGAGTTTGGTGGCTCCGTCTGCCGCGCATGCGTTTTGCGGCTTCTACGTCGCGGGGGCCGACGACGCCCTTTACAACAATGCAACTCAGGTCGTGATGATGCGATCGGGCAAGACAACCGTCTTATCCATGCAAAATAGCTACAAGGGACCGCCCTCGAATTTCGCGATGGTGGTTCCCGTGCCAGAAGTTCTTAGCGAAGATAATGTGAAGATCTTGCCAGCTGAGGTCTTCAAGCGGGTTGATCGCTTGGCTGCTCCGCGCTTGGTGGAGTACTGGGAACAAGACCCGTGTTCGCCAGGCTACGGCTATGAGCTTGGGAAAGCGCTGCCGAGGGCCGCGATGGCATCGCCCTCGCGTTCTAGTGCAAGAGAAAAGAAAGATCTTGGTGTCACGGTTGAGGCCGAGTTCACCGTTGGCGAGTACGAAGTCGTGATACTCAGCGCCAAGTTCTCGACGGGGCTCGAAGAGTGGCTGCATCAAGAGAAGTACAAGATTCCAGCCGGAGCCGAGAAATATCTGCGCCCCTATGTGGAGAGTGGGTCGAAGTTTTTCGTCGCGAAGGTGAACGTTGAGAAGGTGACATTCAGGGATGGTTTGGCCCAGTTGTCACCACTGAGATTTCACTACCAAAGCGATTCATTCTCGCTGCCAGTGCGCTTGGGGCTCATGAACTCCGAGGGCAAACAAGACCTCATCATTCATATCTTGGCACAGGGAAAGCGCTATGAAGTGGCGAACTATCCCAATGTCACGATTCCGACAAACCTCAATGTTGATGAGAAAGTCAGAGATAGCTTTGGTGAGTTTTACGCTGCGCTCTTTGATCGAACGCTTGAGAAAAATCCTAAGGCCGTTGTCACCGAGTATTCGTGGTCAGCCGCGAGCTGCGATCCCTGTCCCACGCCAGCGCTAAATTGGACTGAGCTTGCAACTCTTGGCTACGATGTTGTCAGCAGTACTCCTGCGAGTAAGCCATCGGGAATTGGGCGGCGTCCGATGCCAAGTCGGGGCAGGCGCGTCTCGGGACGTCCAAGTGCGTTTGTGCTCACTCGGCTACACGCCCGTTACTCAAAGGACGATCTTGGCGAGGACCTTGTCTTCAAAGAAGCAAACCCCATCGCTGGTGGTCGCGAGCACCTGGTGAGCGAAGGGAAGCTCGAGGAGGGAGCAACCGAGAGCTACGCAAACAACTTCCAAGGTCGCTACGCCATGCGGCATGAGTGGGAAGGGCCAATTGAGTGCGAGAACCCTGTTCGCGGACTTTGGGGCGGTCCACCGAATGGCAACAAGCCACCTCCCAAGGCCGCATTGGAGTTGGCCTTTGCGGCCCGCGGCTCCATGTCGCTCACACAAATGGTGCCTGAGGGCATCCCCGAACTTGGATTGCGGCGCCGCGGAACGTCCGTCTACAACGATGAGATTGCTCCGCCCGTGGAAAGTGGACCCAAGGTTCCGTCCCCGCGACCGAAGACCCATCTGCCCGACTCGATGAAGTCGGACGGTACTAAGAAGAAGTCTAAGTCTGATGGCGGAGGCTGCAATACCGGTGGAAACGCCGGCGGAAACACGAGTGCTCTAGCCATGTTGGTGCTTGGACTATTTCTTCGCAGACGCCGTTGGAATACGTCCCAATAGGATGCGCGGTACTTTTGGGCCTTGTCACTGCATGCCATGGTGACAAGCCCAAAGCCACGATGGATGCGGGCCCTGTCCCGGCTCGCTCTATTGATGCTGAGGGGGGGCCAGAGGCGCAGCTACCCATGCACGCCACCCCAAGCCTCGCGGAGCACAGCGGGGCATATCTGGGAGATGTCGAGAGCTGTGGTGCTTGCCACCCGGATGCGTTTGCGCAACAGCAGGCGAGTGCTCACGCTTTTGCCTCGTTTAACAACCCTGTGTACCGAGCGGCCGTGGAAACCCTCCGCGGAGAGGAGGGGCACAAGCCGAGTTTGGTGTGCGCTGGGTGTCACGATCTCGCGCTTCTCGCCGATGAGGCCATGGAACGCCCTGTGGCGGCCTCGGACCCAAGAGCTCACAAAGGCGTGACCTGCCGGCTCTGCCATGGCGTTGCTAGCGCAGTCCTCGATGGTAACGGTCATTTCACCCTCACTGCCACACCCTTGCCAATTCCTGCGGACGGCGACCAGGAAAGCCTACAGAGGCACAAACGTGCGGTGAAACCGGCACCAGTCTCAGAACTTTGCGGGGGGTGTCACCAGAGCTTCTTATCGAGGGCCTCAGGGAATGAAGATGTTCTCAACGGCCAAAACGAGCTGCGAGCTTGGGCCGACTCCGCCTATGCAGGCCAGGGAGCGTCGCGCATCGATTCTGTTGCCACCGCCGATTGCGTTGACTGTCACATGCCGAGAGTTCCAGCTCCGCTTGGAGATGTCGCTGCGAAGAACGGACGCATCGCTTCGCATCAGAGTCTCGGTGGCCATACTTGGCTCGCTGCGATGCGAACTGACGCGCAGCAACTGAGGGAGCAAAGGGCCGTGCTGTCCAAGGCTGTGACTCTCGATGTGATTCGCGCTCCGCATGGCGACCAAGAGTTGGCATTCGACGTGGTCATTCGCAACGTTGGCGTTGGACATCGATTCCCTGGCGGAGTTCGCGATGCCGCAAATACCGTGGTGCGCGTGACCGTGCGAGATGCAAAGGGACGCGTGATCCTGCAGTCCGCAAAAGGCGATCACGCACACGTGCTCCGCTCGTATATGGCAGATGTCGATGGGCGCCTGTTGAACGCTCGCGAGACTCACCGCTTTGCCGCTTCCATTGCGGATCACACAATCGCTCCCAGAGATGTTGCGGTTGTGCGATACCGCGGCGAGCGGCCTAAGGAGCAAAGCGCGCATACGGTTGAGGTCGAGTTGGTGCACCGAAGTCGAAGTGAGGCGGTCGCCAAGGCTGCCTGCACCGAGTCTCGGAGCCGACGAGGCAAGGCCTACACGCGGGCAGCGGCATCACTGGAAGGGCAAGCGCTCGATGGATGTGTGCCGCAACCTGAGAGCGTGATTGCGAGCACCACTCGAATTCTTGACACCTCTGCCAGTAGCGACTTTCAGAGAATGTACGAGCACGGACTTGGGCTGCTTCACGAAATGCAGGAGCGAGTGGCCAGTGCAGAGGTGAGTTTGCAGGCTGCGCTTAGCGCGGCGCAAAGTGACGAGCAGAGAGCAATGGCACTCGTCGCGCTTGGCCAAGTTGCATCGCGACAAGGACGCATTGATGATTCCCTGAAGCACTTCGATCTTGCGGCACAGCTCATCTCCAAGCACCCGGCAATTGCTGCCAGTCGGGGGGATGCGTTTGCGAGAGTGTGGCGGTGGACAGCAGCCGCAGCAGCGTACCAAGATGCGGTAGCCTTGGCTCCGGGCAACGCCTCTCTCTGGCGTCGCTACGCACTAGCTCTTGGGAGTTCTGGCGAGCGCGAGAAAGCGATGCGCGCTGCTCAACGCGGGCTGCAACTAAGTCCTCGCAATGCAGACCTGCTGCGCGTTCAGGCCTTGGCGTTGCGAGAAACCCATGAGAGCTCGTTGGCGATGGAGAGCTATCTCGCCCACCGTGGCCCCGACAATCGCGGTGCGATCATCAAACGGTGCATCGACCGCAGTGCCGTGTGTGCACGGGAGGCGCTGCCTGTGCATGAACACGCTCTACTTTCCCCGGGCACCAAGCTCATGAGAGTCGTGGGCGAGCAGTCGGAGTTTTCCCTAGGGATGCCAGTCTCAGGCCAGTAGGTATGCGGCGATTACCGCTGCACCGAGCAGCACAATTGGGAGAACAACGCGAATGGTCTTGTTGCTCTTGGCAGGTTCTTCTCGATTGGAAGGCATGTTCGTTGAAAGCGCGATTGCGGATTCAGAAATGTCGGATTCTGCGGGGATCGATTTCGCGGCCGCGTTCTCGCGTGCCGCTTCGCGCGTTGACGTTTGCAACAGCTCGTCGATGTCTGGGAGCGGCGTGGAGCCGATTGCAAACACGGGCGGAGTTGTCCGGCCACTCTTCTTGGAAATGGCCAGGCGCTGCCTTTGCGTCAACGTATCGTCGGTGAGTAGCCGGTCACTGTTTGCCAAGAACGCGAAGTACGACTCCGGCATATCATCAAAATCCATGACGTGTTGGCAGCTGTTGCAGCGTGAGACCGGAGGTAGCTGCTCGGGTGCCAAGTCCTTAGCCTCGTAGAGCAGGGTGCTCTCCTCATTGCAGCTCTCACAGTAGTAGGGCAGGTAGAGACTCTTAATATGCCCACTTCCCGTGAAGTTATTGACCAGATTGATCTGGGCAACGATTGAGGGCGAGCACTCCAAGAAGAGCATCGTGGCGCCCTTGGCCTCTAGCGCGTGAATCCAGTTGACCCAATCACGTACGCCACAGGGATTGATTCGATCCACCTCGCTGAGGTCGATGGCAACCAACGATCCCACAATCTGCTCAAGGTGGTCTGCAAGGTCATTGTCTTCGTTGATGACTCCTGAGAGTTTCACCGAGACAAGATCCTGCTCTTGGCTGATTGAGATTTCCAACTCGTCCCTTCTTTCGCTAAATCCAGCTAAGTGTAATATTGGTAACGCTGCTTACTCATATTACATGATTCTTGTTATCAGGCCACACCTAAACCATTGTTCTGTATGACACATGCCCCGACATCTCGGTAGTCGGGAGACATAGCCGGCCGATGTTTTTGTTGCCTAGTGTTGGATACAAAACTCTTGCTCGCGCTCGCTCGGTTCTTCGTGCTCTGGACGCCTTCGGCTCAGCGTTGCTCCGCCTCCCTTGCCCCAGCTCGCTCGATTCTTCGCGCCTTGCCAGTGAACGAACTCCGTCGCGATCGTCGATCAACCATGCTGGACCCGCCCCCTAGTGCGCGATTCATGAATATAGAACGCGCTCACTCGTCTTCTCGCCCGCTGAAGAGACTGGCTCTGCCTCTTCTTCGTTGTTCCTTGGTTGGGTGCCCCAGCAAACTCCCTCTTCCTGCCTCGCCAGCAAACGAGCTGACTTCGCGATCACGAATCAATGTCCATGGATCGCGCACTAGCAGCAGCGCGGCTCCTATCTCTGCCAGCAATCTCGGGGAAGAATCCGCGAGGAAACGCCGTTCGTGAGCCCGCCGTCGGCAGACTCTAGGAGGATCCGCGGACAGCTAGCAGATTCGAGTCATGTTGCTCTGCGTGCTCTTGGCATCGCTCACCGCCCTCGAAAACCGTGACGGTATTGATTTTGTGCCGCTTGAAGAAGTTGCGGTAGTGCCCACGCTGAGCTGCGAAGAAATCAATCTGTCGTCCGCGAACTCCGCCACCTCGGTCATCGGCGACCACGCAGCCGTCATGAACAAAGCCCCCCGTCTTGCCAGCACCAGGCATGGTGAGGCCGTCGAGTTCGGCAACGTAGAGTGAAGTGCCAATCTTGATGCGTTTGGGATCAACGGCAATGCTTCGGAAGGGGGCGAGCGGTCGTTGCGCCACACCCAAACCCCAAGGGTACTTCTCATCAGCAACCCAAAAGCATGGGGTCCCACATTTGCAGCCACCAGCTGTGGTCACGAGCCGGCCATCCTTGAGCTTGCCACTGCCCTCAAGGGTGAGGCGGCGCTTGAAGTGTTTGGTCACTTTGGCGATACGCTTACAACGCTTGTCGACGATGGGCTGCTGGCCTCGCTTGGTCTCAGCAGCAATCCAGTAGTAGGTCATGTGGAATTCCCCCATCGGTTTGCCGAGAGCTTGGACCACAGGTTCGACATCTTCTTCAACAACGGCTGGCTTGGCTCGAAGGTCTTCGACCTTGGTTCGAGGCCCGGATGACGCGACCACGCCCTCATCCTCCACCGCGGCCGAGTGTGTTGCTTGGCCGCATCCGATGACCAGGCCAAGACACAAAGGGGCCAAGAAACGGAGTGGGGCTAGCGCTTTTGAGAGTCGAGAGATTTGCATTGGGCTTCTCGTCCAGGACTTCCTGGTGGGTTGCCTGATGTATCGGAGCGGGACCCTATCTACTTAAGAGAAAGCGTCAACCGGCTTTAGGAGTGGCCAGTGTCGCAAATAACGCACTTCCGTGCGTTTCGGGACTCAGAGTGAAGGCTGTTCAGGTTGTAGGTGAATAAGATTTCATCACATTCTTGGGGGCTTCCAGTAGGGGATCGAGGGCAGCATTGAATGGCAATTACTACAAACGTAGAAGAGGATCCGTCGATCGTTTTTTTGATCTGTAGTACTGACAAACACAAATCCTGTGCCATCCGTCCCATCAAAACTCAGCCCAGGGGAGTTCGAGATCCTCAAGATCCTTTGGAAGCAGGAAGTCGCAACCGTGGCCGAGGTGCGAGCTGCATACACCCGTGAGCTTGCCCCGGCCTACACCACAATTATGACCTTGCTGGGGCGCTTGGTTGAGAAATCCGCGGTGCGGGTGAGCAAGGAGTACCGACCCTTTCGATACCGACCAGCTCTGCAGCGAGGCACGATGCTGCGTCGACGCCTCGACGAATTCCTCAAGAGCACATATGAGGAGGATGCCCAACTCCTGTTGCAGCATCTGCTGGTGAATGGGCATCTCACGGCCAATGAGGTCTCGACAGTGCTGGGCGAGACCTGCGAAGAACTCTGAGCCATGCAAACTATGAAACCTGATACCGCGGCCTCCGCGATTCCAGAGCGAAATCGCGTCAACCTTCGATGGCTGATCAAGCTGCGTTGGGGGTCTGTGGCAGGGCAGCTTGCGACCATCTTTGGTGTCATGAGCTTGGTGGACATTCACCTGCCCTTGATTCCACTGCTGTTAATCGTCTCGGTCGAAGCTGCTTCGAATGCTGCTGTCACGCTCTGGCTCTCTCGAACCAAGGCGGAAGTGCGGGAGCATCAGGTGGCCGCTCTCATGGCGTTGGATATCGTGCTGCTCACGCTCCTGCTCTACTTCACTGGCGGACCGCAAAACCCCTTCACCTTCTTGTACCTGGTCAACATTGCGCTGGCTTCCATCGCGCTCCAAGCCCAATGGACCTGGATGCTGGTGGCGCTGGCCCTCATGGGAGTTGGCGTCTTGCCGCTGGTTGGCTACAGAGAACTCCCGCTTGGACACCTGGGAGCGGCGGAGCGTGAGGCGATCGCCCAGCGCGGCATGTGGGTAGCCTTTGGTGTGACTGCGGGGTTCATTGTGCACTTCCTTTGGCGGGTCACGGGTGCTCTTGCCGAGCGCGATCGTGAGTTGCGCGCTGCAAGACAGGTCACCCAACGGCAGGAGCAACTCGCGTCATTGGCAACCGTCGCTGCAGGAGCCGCCCATGAACTTGCCACCCCACTGGGCACCATCGCCCTGGTAGCCAAAGAGCTGGAGCGCAGTCTTCCCAAGCCCGGATCTACCGAGTCCTCGCTCGAAGATCTGCGACTCATCCGTGAACAGGTTGCTCGCTGTCGTTTGATTCTTGATCAGATGGGCGCGGGGCTTGGACGAAGTTCGGAGCAAGTGGTGGAGGACATCGCGCTTCCAGAACTCATACGAGACTCGCTTACAGGCGTGCGTCCCGAGCCTGCAGTCTTCGTCGAAGTGGAAGATGCCGCTCGTGGAAAGATCTTGCGTCTGCCTGGGCGGGCCGTTTCCCAAGCGCTCCGAGCGCTTATCACCAACGCCCAAGATGCGAGCAAGGACCGAGTGCTCGTCACCGGCAGTGTGAAGGGGGAGCAGGTTCGCATCTCTGTCATCGACTCAGGACCAGGCATGTCCAACGAGGTGCTCTCCCGAATCTCCGAGCCGTTCTTCACAACCAAGCCACCAGGATCGGGAATGGGCCTGGGTCTCTACCTCACACGAGCTGTTGTGGAAGGGTTGGGCGGCAGTCTCCACATCAAATCCACGCTTGGCGAAGGCACGACCGCCTCATTCGAGTTGCCCATCGCAGTCGACCTGCAGCACATTGCCCAGTACGCTTCAGAGCAAGGTCTGCAGCCGGAAGTGTCAACGAATGTCTAGCCGTCCATCCATACTCATCGTCGACGATGACGAAGTCTTTCGAACTCGGTTGGCTCGGGCGTTTGAGGAGCGCGACTACGACTGCCGCTCCGCCTCGTGTTTTGATGAAGCGGTGGTGCAAGCGCGTGAGGACTCGCCCGAATTCGCCGTTGTTGATTTGCGCATGCCTGGCCGCTCTGGGCTTGAGCTTGTGCAAGAGCTGGCGAGCATCGACCCGTCGACCAAGACTGTCGTTCTCACGGGCTATGGAAGCATCGCCACTGCTCTAGACGCGATTCGTCTGGGGGCGACGTACTACCTTCCCAAACCCGCAGATGCGGATGACATTGTTGCGGCCTTTGCCCGAGCCAAGGCTCCGCCGCTTGAGCCACCCGAGCCCGACTACAGCACGGCACCGAGTTTGGCTCGCACCGAGTGGGAGCACATCAACCGAGTGCTCAGCGATTGTGGCGGCAACATCAGCGAGGCCGCGAGACGGCTTGGCATTCACCGTCGCTCACTTCAGCGCAAGCTGCAGAAGTATCCGCCCAATCAGTAGGCCCGCGATTGCGAGCCGCCCAATTGCTGGCGTCCGAGTCCTAGCCTTTGGGCCAAGACTTGACGCTGCCGGAGAAGCCTACTTTCTTAAGGGCCTCATCCATCTTGTCGATCGTCGCCTGGCTGGCGTCGAACTCAACAAGAGCTTCTTTCTTATCGAAGTTGATCTTGGCTTTCCGTACACCCGGCACGGATTCGAGGGCCTTCTTGGCCTTCGGAGGTCAACCACTTGGTCAGGTCATCCCGAACACATTCAGGATTACCTTCTTCATATCGGCCTTGTTGGCTTTTGGTGAGTCATTGCTAGCCACCACGGTGTCTGAGCTCGACGCGGCAGTTGCCGAACCCTGACTGCAGGCGACCGTGGAGCCGATGGCCAGAGCGCTCGGTGCCAACAGAGCTGCTGCTAGCGCGAGACGAATTGTTAGAGAGCTTGGATGCATAGTTGGAGTCCTTTGGAAGGCACAAGAGTACATTGGTTGCTACGCAGCTTCGACCGCCAGAGTTACACAATGGGATCTCTCGTCCTTTTCTCTGTTACCGATGTGTTGGCCCCGCGTATTGTGCACATCATGAATGTGTTCACGCGCACGATACTATTGGTCGCAGGATTGTCGCTCACAGCCGGCTCAGCCTGTTCAAAGTCGGTCAAAGAGGACAAGAGCAACACACGCGAAGGAGAGGTCACTGCAACCAACAAGCAGGGGCTCGCACAGGAAACGCTCTTGGTTCTCAAGTTTCATCACGACAAATGAGGCGGCTGCATTGCGATGGGTCCCATCGCTAAGGAAGTTGCTGGTTCGTTCGACGGCAAGTCGGTTCGCTTTGTGAATTTTGATTTCACCACCGATGAGACAAAGGCGAAGGCAAAGGCCGAAGCTGAAGCTCTGGGTGTCGCTGCAACCTACGCCAAGTACGCTCCGCAAACGGGCTTTGCCTTGATTTACAACACCAAGACGCAGAAAGTCGTCGGCAAGCTGAGCGCAGATAGCGACGTCGCAGCTTGGACCGCGGAGCTGAGCAAGGAGCTCTAGAGACGTGAGCCATGGACATTGGCTCGTGATAGCGAAGTTCGCTCGTTTGCTGGCGAGGCGGGAAGAGGGAGTTTGCTGGGGCGAGCAACCGATGAACAACGAAGAAGGCTGGCCTGAGCCAGTCTCTCCAGCGGGTGAGAAGACGAGTGAGCGCGTTCTATCTTCATGAATTGAGACGCTCTTGTGTGGGCGCAACCTGGTTGCGGTTCAACGGTCATTGATTGGAGCTCTGTGGGCGGCCTTGGCGCATCTGCAGCATTTCCGCGAGTTCGGCCCCTCGGCGAAAGGCGGCTCGGCGATGCTTTGGAAGGTCGTACGCTTTGCGGTAGGCAACCTGCTGCATAAGCTCAGGAGGGAGGGCGCCTCGAGCGAGTCGCGCCCACCTTGGCACAACGTCACCGGGAATCAGCTCCATCACCCGATCGAGAGAATCGATGAAGATTCGTCCCATGCTGTAGTAGTCCCCGCGAAATCTGTTGAAGTGACACATGTCGGCGAAGTGATCGATGTAGACCTCGGCGAACGAGCGAGGCAGGTCCGACTCGACATGTGCGTGCACCGAAAGGGCGAGCCCACCGAGGAGACGCTCCGATGGGGTTGCGTGCTTGCGCGATTTTCCATCGAGAGCAGCAAACGCCCGCTTCCAATGGCTTTCAACTTCACCGACCCCTTCACCACACCACCGCTCATAATTGCGAAGGTAGTAGCCATAGAAGACAGGCACCAGGTGCAGAGGCCAACTTGGGTAGACAAAGTCGCCTCGTTCACATGCGTCGAGAATACCCTTGCTCACAAAGCTGTAGATGTGAGGAAAGATGCTCTTTGCATCGCCCTTCTCATCGAGTGTTTTCGCTAGGTCTTGAAGATCAGTGTGAACCTGTTGTGCGGCTGTCCATTGCTGTTTCGTGGGTGGAGCTATGGCTTGCCACGCGGGCAGTGTGAGGTCTTCTTTGGGGCAGGACTCCAGCTGCGTCTTGAGCGTATCGAGGCTTTGCCCAAGCTGCCCGTGCAACACCTTTGCGACAAGCCTGGCCATTCCCGGAGCGCTGCAGGAGTAGGCCACGTCCCAGCGCAGATGGGTGATTGGGCCAGCCTGCGTCAAAATGATGGTTCCCTTATGTGAGCGCAGGAGGGGGTTGTCGACGACTTCGTAGATCAGGAGTTTTCCTGGCGAGGCGTCGCGGATGACTTCGTTTAGAACCACCTTGCGGCCAGCGACGTTAAGGTAGACGCGGCGATGAGTTCCTGGGCTGCCTGGGTGGTCGCTGTCGCCAACGCTTGCAACACTGACCTTCGCCAGCGACCAGCGGTTCATTCGATCGGGCTCGCAAAGGGAAGCCCAAACTTGTGCCGGTGAGGCCGCAATAGCACGCTCAAATCCGAGCTTCATGTCGCAAGTCTCTCATGGGCGGTAGCGAGCGGCGAGCGCTACATCGAGATTGAGCCTTTTCGAAAGTCGGAGGAATTGATCATAACGTTGAGCACAACTGGTGTTCCCGATTTGGCGAGAGCCTTTGCCTCAGCGATGGTCGATTCGACATTCTTCGGATCATCGAGCAGGAGACCCGCAGCACCATACCCTTCGGCCACGTTGTGATAGTCGCAGCGCCTTAGCTCCGTACCGACAAGGTCGCCTAGGAGTTCTCCCTGCTCGCGAGCGATCTGGGCCCAAGAGCCATCCGTCCCGATCACCGCGATGGGAGCGAGGCCATGGCGTACACAGGTGTCCATCTCAGCAAGGCTATAAGCGCTGGAGCCATCGCCATAGATGAGCCAGGTTTCCTGTCTTGGTCGACACAAGCCAGCACCAAGGGCGAATCCGCCCCCCACACCGAGAGTTCCGAAGACCCCAGGATCCAGCCAACAGAGCGGTTTGCGCGGACGCAAGATGTAGGCTGCGGTCGCTACGAAGTCTCCCCCGTCCACCACGAGCACAGCATCATCTTCCATCTGGGTTTCTAGGGTCTGAAAGAAGTGAAGTGGGTCGACGAGTTTGGAATCTTTGTTCGCTTTTGCCGCGATTTCTTCGTCGCGTGCGGCTTCCCGTTCTCGCAGTGTCTCAAACCAGGGGCCCCACTTGGTTGACTCGGAAGAGTTCTTACGCGCGAGCTGCTCCAAGAAAGTGCCTGCATGCATTTGAACCGCAATTTCTGGTCTCCGGTTTTTGCGCAGGTCGGTTCGGTTGAGATTGGCTGCTACGAGAGTCGCTTTCGACGAGATGCTGCGTCCGTAGCCGAGCCGAAAATCGAAGGGAAAGCCCGCGACGATGACAAGGTCTGCTTTCTTAAGGGCCGCCGAGCGCTTGTGTCGGAACTGAATGTCGGAGTGTCGCCCCAAGAGCCCTCGGGCCGTGCCTCCGAGAAACGTTGGAACGCCCATGCTCTTCACTGCGAGCGCGAGGGGCTCAGGATCTCGGTAATTCACCAAGGCCTGGCTTCCGATGACGAGGGCAGGGCGCTGAGCCTTCGCGAGAGCCGCCGCAACTTTGGAGATTTCCTCGTCGGTGCTGCGAGTTGGCAACCAAACCTCGGGGAGTGGTCCGGTGATAGGCAGAGCTGGGGCATGAAACTGTTTGTAGAGATGCCCGCGCAAGTAGAGTCCAAGCGCTTTGGCACCAAGTCCCGTCGCGTTCTCCACACCGCTCTCTTTCATGTACCACTCTTTGACGACCTCTTCGCGGTAGAGCAGGTCGACAGGAACCTCGACAAATACTGGTCCTGGGGTGCCAGAGACCGCGACTTCGAACGCTCGTTGCACGGTTGCTTCGACGGCGGCGAGTGTCCTTACACTCGTTGCCCACTTCGTTATGGGGCGCATGATGGCCAGTTGATCAATGTCCTGCAGCGAGCCTCGCCCACGCAGAACGGTTGCGGTCGCTCCTCCAAAGAGAATCAGTGGTGACTGTGCCATCTGCGCGTTCTTGACAGCGGTCACTGCATTGGTGACCCCAGGGCCAGCGGTAACCGCAGCAACCCCAACGACACCACTCATCCGCGCGGTTGCGTCTGCAGCAAACACAGCACTGACTTCGTCCCGAACGTCTATGACCCTCAGGCCTTCGGCTTTGGCTCCAACGAGGATCGGTGAAATGTGCCCGCCGCAAAGCGTGAAGAGAAATTTTACATCGTGCCGTTTTAGGACCCGTGCGATAATCGCGCCGCCATCAGTCTCACTCATGCGAGCGAACCATGACACGATTTGCAGGGGTTAGTCTCCCTCGCCTCCCCAGAAGTGGACAGTCTCTTTGTTCCCGATGGTGAATCGCGCGGCAGCAGCGGTTAGGTCTGCCGCTTGGCGACGAACTTCGCGGGCAGCCGCTGCAGTTTGCTCCGAGGTAGCTGCCGCCTGGTGGGTCATACTCTGAATTTCGCTAGCCGCTGCGCCAATTCTCTCCACCTCATGACTCTGTTCTACGGCGGCATTGGTGATGGTGCGCATGGAACTGTCCACGGCCTTTGCCTGTTCATCCAGTCGCTGTAGCTCGGCCATCACATCGTGTGAAAGTGCGACGCCATCGGCCACCTTGTTGGCGGAAGCTGTGATGAGGCGCGATGTGTTCTTGGCGGCCTCCGCCGAGCGCATTGCCAGGTTGCGGACTTCCTCTGCAACGACCGCAAAGCCCATGCCCGCTTCGCCTGCCCGTGCAGCTTCGACTGCCGCATTGAGTGCGAGGAGATTGGTCTGAAACGCGATGTCATTGATCGTTCGAACAATCTGTGCAGATTGGTCACCAGCAGTCTTGATCTCGCTCATCGAGTCTTGCAGTCGCTCCATCTGCGCAACGCTTTGTGCGACCGTTTCACGATTGCCAGCACTCTGTCGACGAATGTCTTCTGCCATGGAAACAGCCGTTCGGCTCGCATCCGCCAGGTTGCCCAGGCTGCTCGTTACCGTTTGCACAGAGCTCGCCTGTGCCGCCGCACCCGACGCCACAGTCTGATTGCCTTCGCGAATCTCAATGACGGAGCGCTCAAGTTGCTCGGCCGTTCTCTGCATCTGTGTGATGATCTGTTCGAGGTTTGCTGTGGCATTGTTCACCGACGCCCGAACCCCGCTAAACGGCCCCTCTGTCATTCCTTCGAGCCGCGCGGTAAGGTCACCCTCTGCCACTCGGCCAAGCGTTGCCGATATGGCTGCGAGCGGAGCTAGTGCTTCATCTCGCGCCTGGGCTATTCCTCGGAAGAATTCTGCGAAGTCGCCACCGAGACCCAGTGGAGCGCGCTCACCAAAGGTAGCGGTTTCCGTGAGTTGCTTGAGCGTTGTTTGCAGCTGCTTGCAGGCGTCTTGCAGTGGCCCAGCACCCGTAACCGTTCCGACTCGAAGATTGCCCGTTGCCAGGGCACGCAAGAATTCCTCAATCGACTTGTGGCGCTCTTGGAGGTGCTCGAGAATGCTCTCGATCGGCGTGTTTTCTTCCATGTTCATCGACGAGAGTGTGCACGCGATCGTCTTGGCTCGGTGAAGTTCTGATGCTCGATGCCAGGCGATGAAGGAGACTCCGCCCATGCACATGAGATTGCTCACGACGACAATAGACCACTCAGAGAGGGCCAGATTGCTCAAAGCGCCTGCGCGGGCGAGGATGGTGAGCGTTGCGCCAACCGCCAATAGAGGAAGAAGCACAACTGCGAGCAGGCCAGGGATCAGCGAGCGAAACATCAAGCGGCCGAACTCCGGGGCTTGCGTGTCACCCGCCGAACTCCACTGCTCACTACGACTCGTGTTTCCACGGGGCCGATCTTGAGCATCGTCTCGAGGACGACTTGGCCTGCTAGAGGCTCGACGGTTCCTTCAAAGAACGTGGGGAGCGTTAGGTTCAGAGCATCATCTTGATCATGAACAGCCGTTTTCACCATTCCAGCCACGATGTTGACGATCTCGCCGATCGCATCGGCCAAGTCGCCAGTCTCGATCGCCTCGTCGGAATCAAACCCGAGCAGGGCCCTCCCCAGGCTCTCCGATCCAAGACGGGTTGAAATCAGCATCAGTTGTACCGTGTTGTCTTCGCTCGCCAAACCGATCATCGCACCACACTTTGGGGCATCGGCTGCGCCGCTACCAGCTTCCATCGTGCTCAGATCAAAGTAGGTATTCGCAACTTCAAGCAGAGACTTGGTCGTGGCGTCGAGCCAATCCTCTGCAGGGATCATGGCAACGCCTTGCGGAGCGTTTCCTTGACTGTGTCGGCGGTGAATGGTTTGGAGATGAGAAACATCGCACCATTCTCCTGCGCCACTTGACGCATCTCGGCGGTGCCTTCCGACGTAATGAAACCAAACCGCACATTGTTACGATCGGCCTTTAGCTTCTGAAGAAACTCCAAGCCGCTCATATTGGGCATGTTCCAGTCTGAGAGCACCAAGTCCGGCTTCCAGTCGCATACTTGTTCATAGCCATTGCTGCCATCAACGGCTTCGGCAAATTCGTGGTCACCATATCCGGCTTGGCGAAGGGTTCGCTTCACAATCATTCGCATGGCTTTGCTGTCATCTACGATTAGTATCTTCATGGGGCTCTCTCTCGGTGATGTTCGGTGGACTCGTTTCTCCAGCGGCTGCTCGCAGCACGCCTTCCTCGTCGAAGCGAACAATGGCATCGACGTCGAGTAGGAAAATGATCTGACTTTCTTGGGGCGTTCCAATTCCAACGACAAATTCGTCCTCAAGATGAGTGCCCGCTGGAGGGGCGGAAACGTGCTCTGCGCCCAGAAACGTCACCTCTCGAACATCGTCGACGACGGCTCCAATCGTCAGCAATCGATCGGATAGCTCACACTGAAGCACGATAATTACCGTCTCGTCCGTGGCGGGAATGCGCTCGAGTTCAAAGCGCGTGCGAAGGTCCATGACAGGAATGACTTTTCCCCGAAGGTTGATTACGCCGAGTACACATTGGCTGGTGCGAGGTACACGCGTTATCGATTCAAGACTGATGATCTCTCGGACCTGCAAGATCGGAAAACCATAGGTCTCGCCCGCGAGTTGAAAGAGTAGGTACTTTCCTGGTTGGGCAAGCTTCGAAGCCCGTTCGGACTGTGCGCCCTGCTCAGCATGCGGCATATCTATGCAACTCCTTGCATGGAGTGTCCATAGTCATTGGCGATGGCAACCACCTCGTCGACGTTTATAATCAGACCGATCTGGCCATCGCTAAGAATCGCTGCACCAGAAAATATCTTACTCTGTAGTTGCTTCTCTAGTCCCTTGATGACCACTTGCTGCTGCGCAACAACATCATCAACCTGAAGAGCAAAGCTGTGGCTTGCCGATTCTACAATCACCGCGTGCATGTTTTGTGGGTCTTCCCGCGCCTCGGGAATCTCAAGCAGTGCCGATAACTTGTAGAGAGGATAAGTTTTTCCGCGCACCTGCAAGATCTGGCTGTGCCCACCGGGAGCCCGAACCATGCCTTGTTTTGGGCGAATGGACTCCACAATTGAGAGCGTTGGAAGAATGTAGGTCTCTCGGCCGCAGGAAATCAGGGTGCCATCGATGATGGCCAGTGTAAGAGGTAGCACCAAGCGAAAGGCCGTGCCCTGTCCGGGTTTCGATTGAATTCCAATCCTGCCACGCATCGACTTTATGTTCTTGCGAACCACATCCATGCCCACCCCGCGACCGCTAAAGGCGGTGACTGTGTCCGTTGTAGAGAAGCCAGGGGCGAAGACAAGCTCATACGCTTCGGTGTCGCTAAGTGACTGACCCGTCGAGATTAGTCCGCGTTCGTAGCCGCGGGCGATAAGCTTGTCCACATCGAGTCCTCTGCCATCGTCAGCGATTTCGATAACGAGGTTGCTGCTCTCATGATAGGCAGAGATGCGAATCGAGCCCTCAACAGGTTTGCCTGCTGCCTCACGTTCCGCCGCGTCTTCGATGCCATGGTCCACCGCGTTTCGAATGATGTGCACAAGTGGGTCCGCTAGCAGCTCCACCATATTGCGATCCATCTCCGTCGCTTCTCCTTCCGCTGTGAAGCGAATTTGCTTGTTGCACTGGCGCGAGAGCTCGCGAACCATTCGTGCTGTGCGAGTAAAGAGGCCACGAACGGGAACCATGCGCAGTTGCAAGGCGATCTTCTGAAGGTCACGGGTAATCTTCGCCATCTGCCGCAGGTTGTTCGCGAGCTTCGGAGAGCGAACGTGTCGCAAGTCTGGGTCACCCGTGATCATGGACTCCACGATGACCATTTCCCCCACCATCTCAACCAAGGAATCGACTCGACCAACGTCCACCTTTAGGGTGTCTCGTATCTGAGTGGAACCTTGAGATCGGCTGGCAAGGCGTTGTGGTACGGCGGCATCATCATCAGCGCTGGTTGCAATCGCTGGCTGCCGTGAGGGCTGATCTTCTGGCGATGCTTCTCTCGAAACGGCCGCATCAATCCGGCGACACAGATCATCGACTCGCTCATCAAGAGGCACGCTAGTGGATGCCTCGATGGCCAACCGAACTGACGCAACCAGCGTTTGCATGCGCTCATTGCTCTCCAAGAGCAGATCGAGAATCACCTGGTCCGCGGACATGTCACCACGGCGCACACCACCGAGTAGCGATTCGGTACTGTGAGCGAGTTTGGTTGGCTGTGTTAGTCCGACAAAGCCTGCGACGCCCTTGATGGTATGAAACGCACGAAAGAGCGCAGCAATGCTGTTGGCGTCGAGTTCTCCATCTTGGTGGTCCAGAAGCAGCCGCTCGTTTTGGTCGATGGCGTCTTGGGCTTCCGAGTAGAAGTCGATCATGTTCTCGACTTCCTCTGTCGCTCGGCTCACGGATCGAACTTCACCCGCGCTATCGTGTGCTGTGTTGACGTTGATCGCGCCGCCCATAACAAAGCTGGGCACCACGGGGCTCTTCTCACGAGGGGGAGAGGCAGTCTCTGGATCCGGTTTGTGTGCTTGTTGAGCCCAAGCGATTTGGCCATCGAGCTCTTCGCAAGACTGCGCCAACCCTTCTATGAGTTCGCCCATGCGTTCGCTTGCATCCGCGCGAACCGCATCTCGGTACAGGTTTGCCGCATCGGAAACGATCTCCCAATGCTCGGATTTACAGGCCTGCTCCAATTTGCCAAGCGATACGAAAATCGCTCGCAAGTCGCTAGAATTTTGCACCTTGCACAGCAGCAACAATGAGGAGAGCTCGTCGAGCAGCTGGCGTGCGTCATCATTAGCCATGATCCACTTCACGTATCGGCCAAGTTTCAGGTGATCTAGAGACTAAAGCCTGAGTCATCGTTGCCGAATTCCCATGCCAGGGAGAGGTCGTATGCTGGGTCACAACACAATCAACGGAGAGTCGCTATGAGTTACAACGTCCTAATCGTGGACGATTCTGCCGTGATGCGGCGCATGGTTCGACGAGCGCTAGCGGTGTGCGATACGCCGCTTGGCAAGATCATCGAAGCGTCAGATGGGGAGCAAGCGCTACAGATTCTCGCCGATGCCTGGATCGACTTGGTGCTAACGGACATCAACATGCCTCACATGAGCGGCTACACGATGCTGGAGACCATGCAGCAGAGTGATGAGCTTGGCGCCATCGCAACGATTGTTGTGACATCTGAGAAAAGTGCTGAGTCCATCGAGCGAGCTAGGAGCGTGGGAGCCAAGGGCTATTTGATCAAGCCATTTCGCGCCGATGAACTGCGCACGATGGTTGAGAACGCACTTGAGAGTGTGGGGTAGACGTGTCGACTCTTGCATCGAGGTCGGTCTCCGACGGGCTTGTCTCACCAGCGCTTCTTTTTGAAGTTGTGGCACGGGTCTTCAAAGGAATTGCGCCATGTAGCTGCGAGTCGATTTCTCCAGAGATGGCAGTTCCGCTCGCAGGGTGGCAGGGCGTGATCGATTTTTGCGGCCCAGGCGTTGGTAGCGTGGGTGTGTGTGTGCCCACCGGATACGCAGAGGTCTTGGCTTGGGTGATGGCTGGGGAAGAGGCGCGTACGAATCCTGCGCTGCAAGCTGATGCTGTCGGCGAGACTACAAATATTCTTTCTTCCTCTGTTATGGCGCTTCTATACGGGCGTCGGCGACACGCAAGACTCAGCAGCCCGACGGTGAGCGGAAACGTCATGGAATTGCCATCGGGCCCCCCGGAGGGGCTCACTCGCTTGGGCGTCTTGGTCGACGGAGAACACCTGGTGCAAGTCTGGCTGCGAGTGGTCTCAAGTTCCAGCAAAAGCAAGTGATCCGCAAGTGATCCAAGGTGTGGTGGTCGATGATTCTGCCTTCATGCGAGGGCCGACTCCTCGTCGTCTTGAGATGCACTAAGAACATCTCTGTTGTTGGTGAAGCAAGAGACCCCTTCGATGCCCGCAGCGTGATTCGAACGGATAGGCCCGATGTGCCAGGCAAGTGCTCCACGCAGGCCTGCGAGCTGTGCGGTCGAAGCCATGCCACGGAAGCTGGGGGCGGAACGCAAAGTTGAGTTGCGATCAATTCCTGAGGCGATTCTCATGTCGGCCGTGGGACCGCTTTGGGAAGCGGCCTAGGTCAGGTTGGTCAGGTCGAAGGTCGCCAGAAACAGCAGTCCTCGGCACATTAGCCCCTATGTAGGTGAAAGCGGGCGCGGCTAAGAGTCTGAAATCAAATAGTTTATTGGACGATCCCCGTGGGGAGAAAAGGTGGCCCAACGCTTGCTCTACAGGCTGGCATGGTTTCCAAGTCTTTCATTCTCGCCCCACTCCTCTTCGCTGTTGCTTGTGCAGGTGATGTCGGTCCCCAAGGACCTGGCTCGGATGATCCAAGCGATCCCAACAATCCCGATGGCCCTGATGCTGTCGCGCAAATCTCTGGTGAATACGAAGTTACTTCGGCCTTTGATCTTAGGAATAGTCCCGATATGCCTGCCATCGTTGCAGGCGCACTTGGTCCTCTAAGTGGCCTCGCCGATGACCCCGCTGGAACTCTTCTTGATGCGCTCGAAGGCACTAGCGTTGGAGAGGTATTCGACTCGCTTCCCTCAGCAGTCCGAAGCCTTGTTGAAGATCAGATCAACGACTACATTCAAAACCAAGTCTACGATGGTGTGCCAGTTGTGGGCCAAATTGCTGACATCACCGATATGGTCTCGTCGATTCTCACAAACTTTGAGGTTGTGACGAGCTTGCAGGTCGGCAACGGAGATGCGGCGGGCAATGCAAACGCTCAGCATGGGCTCTTGGCAATCGCATACCCTCAAGATGGCAACCGTGTTGTGGTTGCAACCCCAGAAATCATTAACGCACTAAGCATTGCTCGTGACGTTTCTGTAAACGTGAACTTGGACGCGAGCACCATCAACTTTGGCGACCATACTCTTGAACTTCCGCTTGGGGACTTTGCGGTCACGGCCTTCCACAGTGCGCTCGAAGCCCAGTTTGGCATTGGCGACCTTAGTGTTGCACTGAGCGACATGGTCAATTGCACTAGCCTTGCCTCATCGATTGGCGACATTTCGGTGGCAGGCTTTACCGTTGTTGACGAAGCTCAACTCGACGACTTCTGTGAGCAAGGACTCGACCTTGCCGCGGAGCAGGTTGATGAGCAGATTCGCAAGCTCGAATTCGCACGACTCCACTTCATGGGGGGAGATGGCATTGTTGATATGGAATCAAAGGTGGATGATGTTGGGTCTTCGCAGGTCGGCACAATGAGTGGTGACTGGCAGTCTGAACTCGCCATCAACAACGCGGGCTTTGCTGCTCCATCCAGCTTCAAGGCTGTTCGCAAGAACTAAGAAATTCTCCACGAATTGGATGCGCTCAGTCCTCTCTCGGACTGGGCGCTTCTCATTTCGGCGACACCCTCGACGCTTGTTATGCTAGTGTCTAGTTCGTTGACATTGGTCATCAGAAACGAAGAGCGTTCGTTTGCTGGCAAGGCGGGAAGAGGGAGCTTGCTGGGGCGCGTGACCGATGAACAACGATGAGCAAAGCGGCCAGAATCGAGTTTGCTTGGTCAATATCAATGCATTAGGCACTGGATGAAGTTTCGTGGGGCCGCTCAAGCACAGACCGCAGATTGTTCTGCTTGCCCAATCCGGCATTCGAACCGGAGAGTTGCTGCGAGCCACAGTGCGCATTCTGGCTAAGCGGCGGGTGCAAATTAGCGGACTCTCTGCAGAGTGGATAGGGCAGGAGGAGGCGCGGTTTGGATCGGGCGAGTACACGGTTCGAAAGAAGTACCGAGCACCAGAAGGGCGTGTCCAGATACTGGGTGAAACTGTGCTTGAGGCTGGGGACCACGAGCACACGTTGGACTTGGTCGTGCCAGCCAATATGTCTCCGAGTTATTCTGGAAGGCGTTGTTCAACACGGCACACACTTGCACTGCGTTTGCATTTGTCGTGGTGGATCGACCGACGAAAGTCGTTCGAATTGTCCGTCGAGATGGCGAGCAACACGATTCGGTATCCGGGCGAACCACTCGTTTTTGCGTCTAGAAAAGGTGGTCTTGAAGCAAGAAAGGCGTACGTTGAGGGCAGCTTGGCGACAGATGTTGTTGCACCTGGCGATGTCTTGCGTGGCGCGATTGCGCTTCTCAATACTGAGTACAATCGATACACGAAAGTGACCATCTCGCTTGTTGGCACTGAGGTCTTGCATGACCGCCGTCGCCATGAACAGCGCGAAGTGCGACGACTCTCCGTTGACATCGACACCCGGAGCCCAGCCGAAGGTGAGAGCTTCCCCTTTGGCCTACAGCTGCCGATGAACCTCGCGCCAAGTGCACGCGCTGCGCTTTGGTCGCTTATTTGGTCGTTCGAAGTCATTGCCAGGGTACGCCTTGGGCGCGATGAGTCGATCTCTGTGCCCATTACCGTTGCTCCAGCCCACCTGCACTTGGAGGCGCCGATGCAACTTGAGGCCCCAAGAGTTGGCTCAGCGCGGCAGCGTGCCCTGTGGCAGGCGGTCGCTGCTGCACAGGAAATGGAATCGTTTGGAACGAAGATGCAGTCCGCAGTAGATGATGTCAGCTTGGAAATCGAGCGCCAGCAAGTGGGGCGGCGCGGATGGAGTCTAGTTGCCACGCTGCGTTTTCCGTCGCTCGGGTTGGATGCTTGCATTAGGGAGTCGTCGCTTCTCAGAGGCACGAGCTTTGGAGGCATGAAGGTCTTGGGAGGAACTTGGGGTCGCAAGCATCACGTGAGTGTTCGTTCGCAAGTGCAGTGTGAGGAGTTTTTTCGCGCCCTCGCTCCTCACCTCTCAAACTTCTCGAACGTTCGCATGGACGATACGCGGCTTACGCTTGAGCGCTCTGATAGTGGGCTCCGGCGCCGTCGCCTCCTCGCCTTCGCGGGGATGGCAAAAGCGGCAGCCAAGGCTTTGTCCCAGGCACGCACCCAGGTTCCCCCACCCGCCGAATTTATTGAGGCGAAGGCAGATTGGAGGGAGTTTGCCGCAAGTTTGGGCACCACGATAGAACCGGGGGACATGTCCATTAACGGCAGCTTTCGCGGCTTGGAGGTGCAGCTTGGGCACCGCTGGGAAGACAACGTCTTGATTGCGAGTACGATTGGAATTGTGGGACTCACAAAGCAAGACGCCAACGATTGCTTCGCGGTGGAGACTCGCGATGGGCGAGCGTTATCAAAGTCGGATCTGGCGAGCGATGAGGTACCTTCGTTGCCCCTCCTTGAACGAGTGCTTGTCGGCGCGATGAGCTTCTCCTCGGGCACGCACGAGGACTGGCTGGAGCTACCACCACAAACAGCGCCAGCCGAAGTGAAGTCGCGCCTCAGTGCAATGGCCGCGTATTCGAGCAAGCGCGCAAAGCTCGTGGGACCGTATCGATGATGGCCACTCGAATCGTTGCATGCGTTCTCGTAGCACTTCTGGGCTGCGGTACATCCAGTGCGCCTAGCACTATGGAGTCCCTCGGAAAAACTCGTAATGACTCGCTGTATCAGCGCATGGGGGGAATCGACGTGCTCCGGCGGCTGGTCGATGCTTGGATTCTCGAGGCTGGAAGTGATCCGCGCATTCGCGACTTCTTCGTCGAAGCGGACATTGCCCGGGTCAAGCTTCGACTCGTGGAACGACTGTGTGTCCTTGCCGAAGGCCCATGTCTCTATCGAGGAGCCGAACTTCGCGAGCACCATGCGTCCTTGGGAATCGAAGAGAGGCACATGCGGGCCTTTCTCGATGATCTGGAGCTGGCCATGAAGCGCGCAAAAATCGCTCCGGGGCCCGCGCGTGAACTCCGTGAAGGCATGCTCGTGATTGGCGCGCAGATCGGCGCGGGCTTTGGCCAGTAGGTTCGCTGGAGTCTGTCCAGCGGGCGAGAAGACGAGTGAGCGCGTTCCATATTCATGAATCGCGCGCTAGCTAGTTTTTGTCCCTATCGGGACGGAAACTAGCCAGTGTCAGGTCCAGAATGGTTGATCGACGCTCGCTCGCTCGGTTCTTCACCCTCTGGACGCGCTGGCTGGATCACGCTCTAGTCGATATCCGGAAAGTCGCGACAGGCTTGTTCGATGACTTGAAGGGCTTCTGTGAGACCGTCTTCAAGCCGTCCATCACAGAGATCCCAGGAGACGCCGCGATTGTCGCCGATGAAGAGTTGGCTAACCTTGTCCGTTAGAATTGCTGGATCAGCGGCTCCGTACACGCCAGCGCCAGCTCCGGATTCAGGACATCCGTTCGGAAGCCCACCACCAATACCGAGGTACACCATCTTGCGGACGTCACCCTTAATGCCAACCATTGCGTTGTAGAGTTCCATGGCCTTGGCGTTAGAGGTGTCATTGCAGTTGGGGAATGATGGGCATTCGTCTTCGTCGGTGATCGTAACGACAACCAAGAGCGCATCGTCGCGAAGGAAGCCGGCGTTTGCGCCATTGCGAAACGGTGGGGTGAGTGAAGCAATGGCCGCACCGATGGGTTGTTCATCGTCGTTATCCCCCGAGCAGTTGCTGGCCTTGTAAATGTCACCGACGCAGCCAAACTCGGCATCCAGAGCCGACGACGCGCTATCCATCCAGACTTCGCCACTTTGAAATCCGCAGTCGGCGGTTGACTGTCCCTGGGTGTGAAAGTTGGCTGGGGTAGGGCAGCCATCGATCACCGCCACTCGGTAATCGTCCAATCCGTCACCGACATCGCGCAGCGAAGTTGCAAAGGCAGGGAAGACGTCGCTTGACATGGCTGCGAGTTCTTCTGTCATCGATCCAGATGGATCAACTGAGAAGACAAGATCGATCTTCTTGCAGGCTCCACTTGGAAGCGAGCCATCACCATCAAACTCGCCACCACCACCACCATCACCTCCGCCTCCGCCTCCGCCACCGTCGTTTGCTGCATCGGAAGAGCCGCAAGCGGTGAGTGCTGCCACCGAGAGAAGGGATGCCAGTGAAAGACCGAGTCGTTGCTTGCCAATCGTCACGCTGGCCCAAGTGTACGCCAGGGACCGAAATCCGAGAAGTAGATAGATGTTTACGAGTCGCGTTCTCGGAGAAGAACTTGGCTAGCCCCAGCGACGAAGAGCGCTGAGAGCACCAGAGAGCCGCCGTGGATAAAGCCAACATGGAAGCGCTCGCTGATGGGACAGTGTAGGTGTAGCACGAGACCGCTGAGCGAGCCACCCGCTGCGCCAAGGCTCAAACCAATGCTGAGGCGCCCTACAGGCACATAGCGGCGCATTAGCACCAATGCGATGAGCCCGGGAAGAATGCCCGCTGTTACACCCATAATCGAGCAACTTGGGGCGTGGGCCATGACGTTTGAGAAGGTTGCTGGGTACGTGATGCTGGTGGTGGCGCTTGTTGTGGCAAAGAGGCCAACGCTGATGATCAGAACGCTGGCGATGGCAACGACCTGATAAATGTTCTGAGAGCGGGGGCGCACGTGGCCTTTCGCTGGCACGAATCCCAGGTAGGAGGATGCCGCGAAGCTGCTGAGCCAAATGACTGCAACGCTGCCAACCCACAGGGGTGAGACCTCGGAGATGTCTCGACGAATGCCAATGAGGACAGCTACGCCGGCCAGAATCGGAATCGAGAGGGCGAGAAAAACACCGAGGTCTCGCAATGGCCTTCGCATCTTGACAGGTTTGACGTTGGCAATTGCATCACGGAGCGCCGCACCCATCGGTGGAACTGCTTGCTCCGGTACCTCTGGGGCGAGCTGGGTCATGTCACCATCCATGTCACCGACTTCGGTCATGATTTGGCACCTTCTAACGTTTTGCGGAGAGCGGCATAGCCACGATGAGCGCGAACTTTCATGGCACCAATGCTGGTGCCAGCGATGTCGGCGGCCTCCCGCATCGACTTTCCATCGAGCTTTGTTAGTACGACAGCCTGTCGTTGCGAGGGCGGGAGAGATTGCAGCGCTTCAAGTGTTCGATTGAGGCGCTCGCTGTTTTCTGGCTTCTCGGTTTCGATAGCGAGGCGACCGTCAATCGCAGCGCTCTGCTCAGGCACATCGCCACCCACATCCACAACTTTGGAGCGCTTGCGCTTACGCACCTCGTCCAAGAACGTTCGATGGCAAATCGTGTACATCCAGGGCAGGGGCTTTGCTCCTTCAATGTAAGAGGAACGGGCTTTATGGACTTTGAGAAAACTCAACTGAAGCAAATCCTCCGCCGTACTGACTTCACCGCAGAGTCGGACCAAATAGCGTAGGAGTTTTGGGGCACAGGCGGCATAGAGTTCTTCGAAGGCTTGAGGATCACCCTCGCAATAGCGCTTCATCAATTGGGAAAGATCCGCCGACATTGGACACGGCAACCCTACTACGTCTTGTTTGTGCAGGTGGTTACCCGCAGCGTTTTTAAGGGACTACAAGAGCAGCAGGCAGGCTGAGCTGATGACGATGACGCCAAGAATGTTGAGCACAAAGCCTTCGCGCAGCATCGTTGTGGAGGCAACCTTGCCAGTGCCAAAGACGATGGCATTGGGGGCTGTCGCTACGGGCAACATAAAGGCGCAAGACGCGCTGAGCGCCGCCGGAATGAGCAGGCTCTCTGGGAGCACTCTCGCAGCCGCGGCCGCGGCAAAGAGCAGCGGCATGAGCAAGGTGGTTGTGGCGGTGTTTGAAACCACTTCGGTGAGAAAGGTGACCGAGAGACAGATGACACCAACCACCAAATAGCTCTTGCCACCAGCGATTGCAGCGAGCTCTTTGCCAATCACAACGTCCAGACCACTACTGTCAAACGCCCTGGCGATCGCGATGCCACCACCAAAGAGCAGGAGCAACCCCCATGGAATTGATTCGGCTTCTTTCCACGTGATGAGCGGCTTTCCCCGGTTGTCGGGAATCAGGAAGAGCGCCAAGACCGCCACCAATGCGACCGTGCTATCGCCTGCGCCCTCTGTGCCGATGAGCGCCGCCCAACCGCCATTGGGCACGCCTCGAAACATCCACATGAGCGCCGCACAACCGAAAATCGCCATGACTCGCACTTCGGCAGAGGACCAAGCGCCCACCTTGGGAAGCACTAGAGGTTTGCGATCTTGGTCATCCGCTTTCAAGTTTCGCGTCAAGAAGAGCCACGCGAGAGGCAGCATGACCACCACAATGGGGACACCGAGTTTCATCCATTCCAGAAAGCCGTAGTCATGGCCCATCTTGTCCGAATAGAAGCTGGCGAAGAAGACGTTGGGAGGTGTGCCGATGAGAGTTCCAACGCCCCCAATACTTGCGGCGTAGGCGATTCCCAACAGCAGCGGGATTGCAAGGCGATCGTCTTCTGTTTGGTCGATGACCGCAATCGCGACAGGCAGGAGCATGAGGGCCGTAGCGGTGTTGGATATCCACATGCTGCACAGCGCACTTGCCATCATGAAGCCCAAGACCACGTTGCGAGATCCCCCGCCAGTTAGCCGAACCATTCCAAGGGCAATGCGACGATGCGCACCAACCGTCTCAACGGCTCTCGAGAGTACAAAGCCGCCCATGAGGAGTAAGATGAGGTGGTGGCCATAAGCACCTGCGACGCTTTTATGGTCAGTGACGTTGAGGAGCGGAAATGCCGCAAACGGGATAATCGAGGTCGCTGCGATGGGGATGGGTTCTAGAATCCACCACGACGCACACAGCGTGGTGATGCCGGCGGTTGCCAGTGCGGGATCCCCAATGTCCGTGAATTTCGCCAAGATCATGGCCACGAACACAGCCAGGACCAATCCGATCGCTATGCGTACCCTGGTGCCCAAGACCGCGAAGTTTGCCACTCTCAGCGAACTGAGTGAGGCTCAGTGCGTGATTATGTCGTCCTGGGGCCGTGAGCCTTGACCTTGCGCTCAAAGTACGTAGACTGCCCGCTCTTTTTGAAAGGCAAAACCTGTGGCCACTCGACGAACTAAGAAGTCCCTTAAATCCCGACCAAAGTACAAGCAAGAGCGCGCACTCAAGACTCGCCGCAAGAAGGCCAAATTGGCTGCTTCTCGCAAGCGTGGCCTGAATCGCTCGAAAGCTCGCCGTCAAAAGCGCAGCGGCAAGTAGTTCTTTTTCCAGCGATTGTGGCCTTCGTGGGCACACGCCAATCATAGCGGTTCATCGCAAGCTGCGGTGCCCTGCGGTGAACGTCAGGTTCGCCACCTCGCCGAAGACACCTATCATATGCAACAGCATTGGGCCTCTTCGGCGTTTCTGCGTGATGACGGTATGGGGCAGTCATCCTTCGATGGGTGGTCAACTGCTGATCGTCGGTGGGGCTTTGACTTTCGCTTGGGATGTGAAAGAATTCCCTCTAGATGGCCAAAATTGTAGAAGGTTTTAAAGACGGCAAGCCCGAGTTGGGGCGCCGAACCTTCTTGGTCCCGGAGAATCATTCCGAGGTTCTGGCCCTCCTGTATCACGAGCAAACCGGTATCGTTGGTGGCTTGCCAGTTGGCCCGCTAAGCACTGAGGCCATGGGCGAGCACGGCATTCGCATGTTTCCCGACCAGGATCCTGAAGTGCTCGAAGAAACCCGTCGCTACTTCGAAAAACTCGCCGAGCGCTTCACCAACGAGCTGCCTCAAGCCTAGCGATTCGCCTCTCGAAAGCACATTGCCTCCCACGACTTCGCCTCCGACGACTTCGTCTCCCACGACTAGGCCTCCATCGCTCCACGCATCCCAAGCCATGAGCTTCGCGGTTCGCTCCCTGGGGATTCGTGTTGCGCTGCTTGCCTGCTCTGTTTTTGGGGCCTGCTCTGGTAGCCAACAGGGGCCAGCGGCGTGCGGGAAAGACACAGATTGCCTCGGTGGACGCATCTGCAATGAACATGGTCGCTGCATCGAGCCCGATCCTGGCTCTGCAGCCCTGTGGTCCGACGGTGGACCCGACGCAGCGCTTCCTGCCGAGCCCGACGCAATGGTTCCCGTGAGCGGGCCAGGCCCTTACGCCATGTTTGGCGGCGATGCGCGGAATACTGGGAGCTTGGTTGGCAAGGCTCCACTCAAAGCTCCGAAAGAAGTCTGGCGCCTAGATTTTGAGAAGCCGATCGTGGGGTCGCCAACCGTTGGGCCCGATGGCACGATCTACATCACGTCACATGACCACAGGCTTCATGCAGTATCTTCCCTAGGTACTCTTCTGTGGAGCTTCGAATCGCAGGATCGAATGTGGAGCACCCCAGCGGTGGCAGAAGATGGCACCGTCTACACAGGATCCGATGACGATCATCTTTATGCAATCGACGGAGAGACGGGTGCCGAGAAGTGGCGCTATCGAGTTGGGGATTGCAGCGATCCCTTGGGCTTTGGCCCTGAAGGTACCCGTTGCGACGTGGATGGCGGGCCGACCATTGGCTCAGACGGCACCATCTACGTTGGGGGCGATGGTCTCTATGCGGTTTGGCCCAACGGCAAGCTGCGGTGGAAGTTTGCCACGGCAGAGCACGTACCCACCGCTCCTGCGATTGGCGCGGATGGCACAATCTTCATCGGTTGCCTTGATGATGCGGTTTATGCCGTTCGCCCCGATGGCAGCAAAGCCTGGGAGTTTCGCACCAAGCGAGATATCGAATCCTCGGTTGCCGTCGGTTCCGATGGCACCGTGTACTTCGGGGGCGATGATGGTGGCGTCTATGCAGTTGATGCCGCTGGCGAACAAGTGTGGATGGTGATTACTCGCGGACCAGTGCGTGGGTCACCCGCAATTGGCAACGATGGAACGATTTATGTCGGCTCCCATGACAAGCGTTTATATGCCATAGGACCCGACGGACAGGTCAAGTGGCGCTTCACCGCCGCTGATAAGATTCACGGTTCGGTGGGTGTCGCGCAAAATGGGGTCTTGCTTTTTGGCTCACAAGACGACAACCTCTATGCAGTTGCCGCCGATGGTCGGCTTCTCTGGTACCTGCCCCGCGATGGGGATGTGGACCCAACTCCCGCGCTCGCGCAAGACGGCACCCTCTACGTAGTGGGTGATGACCGAAGCCTGCGAGCCTATCGATAAACCAACAAACCAAGTACTCGACTGCTGATGGCTCCCCGAATCCGCGTGAGAGCACCCAAGAACGAGTGCTTGGAAAAACGAAAGAAGATTTATGACATCAGAACAACGAACAATCCTGTCCGTACTCCGGCAGGCAAAGGATGAAGGCTCGAAAGTTGGCGGCATCCTCGACGAACTCGGCATGAGCCGCAAAGAGCAGGGCCGCATGCGCCGCTTGCTCGAATCGATGGTAGAGGAAGGCCTCGTGGAAAAAGTGGGGCGTGGCACGTACGGAGTTCCGGCCAAAGCGCGGAAAAAACAGCGCCGCTCCACACCCAATTCCACACCTCGAACGTCACCTCGCACCCAGGACAAGACCCCAAATGCCCCAACAGGCGGGCCCCATTGCGAGGGGCGCATTCGCGTTCACCCGGCTGGCTACGGCTTTGTGGTGCGGGAAGATGGCCAGGAAGACGTCTTCGTGCCTGCCAAGTATCGAGGCTCAGCGCTCGACGGCGATCGCGTTTCTCTCTACACCTGGGAGGGCTTTAAGGGCACCGAAGGGCGCGTCGAGGAGGTGCTCGACCGGGGACGCGCAAAGCTTACTGGGCTACTAGAAAAGAGCGGTTCGAGCATTTTTCTTACGCCCGATGATCCTCGCATCGCGACGGATTTTGGTCGTGTAACGGTGGAAGGTGGGCCAGGGGATGCGCATTTTGGAGAATGTGTGGTGCTCGAAATCACCCAGTATCCCGATCGAGTTCGGCCGCACCTGGCCGGGAGAGTGGTCAAGGTTCTGGGAGCGCCAGACGATCCGCGAACCGAGATTCAAAAGATCATCATCTGCGCCGACATCCCCTACGAATTGCCCGATGAAGTTCTGGCGTTGGCCGATGGCATTCGTCAGGAGCTTCAGCCGGAGGATGTTGTCGACCGAATTGATCTGCGCGACAGAGATTTTCTTACCATCGATCCCGAAACGGCTCGGGACTTTGACGATGCAATCTGCATTGAAGATGGACCCCGAGGAGGCCCTCGAGTTTGGGTCGCGGTCGCAGACGTTTCACACTACGTGCAGCCCGGGGATGCGATGGATACAGAAGCGCAGATTCGCGGAGTATCGGTGTATTTGCCGGACCAAGTCATTCCCATGCTACCGATGAAAATCTCGGCAGGCATCTGTTCACTCAATCCGCACGTAGACCGCTGTGCGATGGTCGCTTGCCTCGATTACGATGCCAAGCTCGTATTGCGAGAGACGAGTTTCTCGGCTGCAGTCATTCAGAGTTCGGATCGACTCGACTATCCTGGAGTTGCGGCCGCACTCAGTGGCGACTTCCGAGGGCCAAGGCTCAAGTATCGCAAGTGGGAGAGCAATCTTCGACGGATGCATGATCTCGCCCAAACCTTGCGCCGCCGTCGCCGCAAGCGGGGCACTCTCGAGCTTGAGATTCCTGAAGCGAAGGTGATTCTCGACGCTGACAATCCGCTCTTGGTTCGAGACGTGGTTCGCTCTAAGGGCACAGAAGGCGTCAAGGAGGCCTATCAGCTGGTCGAGGAGTTCATGATTGCGGCAAATGAAGCGGTCGGTGGCTTCTTCACGAAGCGAGGGCTCGACACGGTTTGGCGAATTCACGCTCAGCCAAAAGAGCAACGCGTCGAGGAACTCGCGGAGATACTGAGCGCCTTTGGCATCTATGTCGATGTAGAAGAGGCTCTTGAGCCTATCGGCATGAAGCGAGTGCTCGATCAGGTTAACAAGCTGCCCTCGGGGCCGGCGCTCTCCTTCCTTGTGTTGCGCTCGCTCACCCAGGCAATTTACGACACGGGCAACGTTGGCCACTTTGGTCTCGCCTCCAAAGAGTACTTGCACTTCACCTCACCGATTCGCCGCTACCCTGATCTACTCGTGCACAGGCTCATGAAGATGCAGCTTCACAAAGAAGGCAAGGCATCTGGTGGCGGTGGCAAGTGGAAGCGACCTCTCAAGGACGAACTGCAAGAGCTTGCCGCTGCGTGTTCTTCTCACGAACGCCGAGCTGTTGAAGCGGAGCGAGAGGCGGTGGCGATGTATCGAGCCTACGTTATGCGTGAGCATGTGGGCGAAGAGTTCGAAGGACGGGTGACGGGCGTGACGCACTTTGGGGCATTCGTCGAAATCGATGCGCCATTTGTTGAGGGGCTCGTGAAACTCGATGCCCTTGGCGACGATCAGTTTGAGTTCGACCCAGTCTTGCTCAAGCTCTCCGGCAAACGCACGGGCTTCACGGTGTCTCTTGGCGATACCGTCAATGTGGTCGTGCAGAATGTCTCGGTGGCGCTCAAGCGAATTGAGTTTGGCCTGTCGATGAGCGAAGAAGAGATGGAAATTGCCGCAAGCCGCGCAACCAAGTTGGGAGCACGAGGCCGACCAAGAAAGGCCCCTGGTGGCACGAGAAGCCATCGCAAGGGTAAGACAGAGCGCAAGTCTGGCGGCAAGTCTGGCGGCAGACCCAAGTCTGGAAGCGCAGTAAATCACCGAGGCGTTTCTAGGAAGAAATCGGGTGGAAAGGCGTCAAAGCCCAAAGGTGTCTCATCGGGCAAGCCGGGAAAAAAACCTCGGCGCAAGAAACGCTAGGGAAGCAGGCATGTCGTCGACAGAACTCATCAGCCGCCTGTGGGACTTTGTTCACGGACGAACCTCGATTCGGCAATTTGAGGAGCTCGTCTACGAAGAACACGAGTCGCTCTCATCGATCGTTGCGGACGAGAAGGTAACAAGGCTGATGGAGCTAGACTTCGCCAAGGCCAACGTTGCACGCCTGCGTTTTGATGTGGGTAAGGCCATTGCGGCGATCGAGATGCCCTGCGCTTGCCTGCGATTTCCCTCCTCTACCACCACCGATCGAGGTGACATTGCGCTTCCGCCGCTCGTGGATTCTGCTTTTGCACTGGTCGAGCACTGCGTTGAGACGAGTCTGGCATTGATCGCCAAGGACCCTTGGTACGCGCGTAGATGGCGTGTCTCAAGTGGAAACGGTGTAGCGAACTACTTGCAGGAGGGCTGCTTCTACTGTTGCCGCGTTTGTAGTCGAAGCTTCTTGATCGTTCTCGACGAGACCGACGTCGACTATCTGGTGCTTCAACTCTCTGCTAGGGAACTCGCTGAGTCAACGCCTCAACAACTTCGAGAGCGCTTCGCCGCCGACTTTGGGCGCTTGCCGATGCCTCCCGCCGATGCAAACTGAACTTCATCGAGCCTACCGTTGCTGCTGCCCTAGAAGAATGGCTCGAATTCCCTCGTGACCAAGTTCTCTGCAGGTTTTCACATTGCGCTCAGGAATCTTCTCAGGGGCTGGATGCGTGGCCAGTACCGCTTCCATTTGGTCTTCTCGTAAAATGTGGAGAATGGGGTAGGGGGCTCGGTTGGTGAGATTCGCTGCGTCTTCGGGGTCGCAGCCATCAAATACGTAGTCAGGGTGAAAGCTTGCGAGCTGATACGTTCCCTCGTAGTCCTCGTTTGCCAGACGCTCGCCCGCAGCCGCCAGCACATCTAAGTATTCTTCGTAGTTCTCAAGACCTTCTGGGTAGATGAGCAGTGTTGTGCTGACCTCGGCGTGACTGTCGAGGTAGTGAAGCTCCTCGAGGAGTTCTTCAAGAAGCGCCGCTACACTCTGTGGCTCGCAAACCAGATAGCGGATCGTCTTCGCGACGAAAACGCTCTTGGCGAATGGGCAAATTCCCAAGCCAATCACAATGCGCTCAAGCCAGCGTTCGGTTTCGGCGATGGGCTTCATTGGGGCAGTATGGCGCCTTGCTGAGCGAAGGAAAGGATTCTTGCGAGAATCCCTTTGAGTCCTACTGCGGCGAGAACTGCTTTTGAAGTGCCCATGGACCTCAAAGTCCATCGGATTGCGAGTCCTCGAACGGTCGAGCGCAGTTGGCTATTGGCGGAGCACGGCGGCGATGATGCCAAGAACAAGCACGGCAATGATCATCAGAGCGGTGTTCTTCGAGTGTGAACTTCGGCGCACAAGCGGCGCCTTGCTGACTTTTGCCAGCAGACGCGCGCAGCTGAGGCAAATCACGCTCTTGCCTGCCGGGTCGGTCGTCATCGTGCAGCAATCGCCACAGACCATGCCGTGGCACGAGGCGCATGGCCCAACACTCGGGCGCACCTTGCACTCCTCACACATTCCCTCATCGGAATGCTCGTGTGTTCGAAGCTGCCCCATGCAGTTGATAAAGCCACTAGCAGTGGCGGTTGTGCAAGGGAATTTCGCTCCTTACGCCTTGATCACAATCTCTTCAGCATCGTTGGCAAGGCCTTGCGCCAGCGCGTCCACGTCGAGACCCTCTTCCGCTCTCACCAAATCAGCAATTCTAGCCTTGGTCGCGGGGTGTTTGGGAACAAAGAGTGAGCAGCAGTCGTCGTACGGCAAGATGGAGGTCTCATAGGTGCCGATTTCCTGCGCTTTGGCGATGATGTCGAGTTTGTCGTAGGTGATTAGCGGCCTTAGAATTGGCATCTCGGAGGCGTCTTGTATTACTCCGATGTTTTCCAGGGTCTGGGACGCAACCTGGCCAAGGTTCTCCCCCGTTACCAGTGCCTTCATGTGATGTGCTTGGGCGATCTTGTTCGCTGTGCGCATCATCATGCGGCGGTAGAGGAGAACTGCGAGGTCGCCGGGGCCGTGTTCGCGCAGTTGCTTCTGAACTTCGGTGAAGTGCACGACATGAACGCGTAGTTTGGTTTGGTATGCCGCTAAGTGTTTTGCTAATTCAAGGACTTTCTCTTTGCTCTTGTCCCCGGTGTAGGGGAACGAGTGGAAGTAGATTGCAGAGAGCACACAGCCTCGTCGCATGGCAGCCCATCCCGCAACGGGAGAATCGATCCCCCCAGAGAGCAAGAGGCCAACGCGCCCCGCTGTTGCCACAGGTAGCCCGCCGGGCCCGGCAATGGTTTGGGTATAGACGAAGCTGCGCGTGTCACCGATTTCGATTTGCACCTCGTAGTCCGGTTTGCGCATTTCCACGGGAAGACCGAGCTCGGTGTGAATGCGGCCACCGACTTCCATCGATACCTCCATAGAGCCCAAGGGAAACTGCTTGTCCCGGCGGTTTGTCTTCACTTTGAATGAAGAGCCTGCTGGCAGTTCCTTGGCTTGGCGCATCGCTTCGGTGGCAATGCTCTCAATGTCCTTCTCGACGAGAATCGCTGGCGACATCGAGTGCAAGCCGAAGAGACGCTGCAAGCGGTCTAGTACGAGCTCTTTCTTGCCTTCGGGGTAGTGCACTAAAAAGCGCAGATACATCACTTCAAGCTCCGCACCGGTATCGGCGATTAGTCGGCGAGCGTTCTTGGAAAACTGCTTCACAAAGACCTTGCGATTGGCTCCCTTTAAGAAAATCTCTGCGACCCGCAGAACGATGGTGCCAACAAAGCGGCTCGAGTTAGGATTGGAAGCTTCGGACGGCATCGGTAAGAATCTCGCTTGCAAAGGTAATGTCTTCGTCCGTCGTGTCACGGCCAAAGGAAATACGCAGAGTGCCGTGGGTCTTTGGGACTCCAATGGCTGTGAGCACAGGGCTTGGTTTACGGCTCTTCTCGGCGCAGGCAGAGCCTGCGGAGACCAAGACGCCGCGGCTCTCAAGCACGTGCAAGAGCGGTTCAGCTGGGCAGGCATCGAAGGCCAAGCTCAGAACATGGGGGGCGCGAGGTGCATCAGCGGCATTCACAAGAAAGCGCAAGCCCGCCTCCTCGCAAGCGGCGACTAGTCTATCGGCATAGCTCTTGTGTCGCTTCTTGCGGCTTGCGAGATCTTCTGATGCAAGCTCGGCGGCCGCGCCCATGCCGGCAATTCCTGGTACGTTGTCGGTACCCGAGCGCAGCCCATCTTGTTGGCCGCCACCGGCCCAGAAGGGCTGAATGCGAGCACCTTTCTTCAGCCACAGTGCACCAACACCTTTTGGCCCATGCAGCTTGTGGGCAGCAAAGGCGACCGAGTCAGCGCCAAGCTCAGCCACGTTGACTTCGATTTTCCCAAGCGCCTGAACCGCATCACAGTGCACATGGATGTCCGGAGAAATCGCGCGTGCCACGGCAGCGAGCTCTGCAATTGGAGCAATGGTCGAAATTTCGTTGTTCACCAGCATCACAGCTAGGACACCGGTGTCGGTATCGACCGTCTTGCGAACGCCTTCAACCGTGGCAACGCCATGACCATCAACAGGTAGCTCAACACGTTGCCAACCAAGCTCACACAGCATTGCTGCAGACTGCTTGACCGCCGGATGTTCAATGGCAGAGACAACCACCTTCGTTGCCTTCTTCTTAGTACGGCCGGCACCCAGCACACCCATGGCATCGGATTCGGTACCACCAGACGTCCAAATAATGCGTCCAAAGCTGCCATCGGGATCGCCAATTGCTCTGGCCAGCTGTCCAGTTGCGACTTTGATTCGGCGCTCCGCTTCGATGCCTGCTTGATGCGCAGACGATGGATTGCCAAAGGTCTCAAGCATGCATTCGCTCACGACCTTCGCGACGTTGGCGTCAACTCTGGTCGTGGCAGCATTGTCTAGGTAGATTTGCCGGGGCTTTGCCATGCGATTCGGCATCTATATACATTTTCCTTGGTGCCGCAACCGCTGTCCTTACTGTGATTTTGCGATTGCGGTGCCGGGCAAGGACCAGGAGCCTCCACACGAGGCCTACCTGGAGGCGATTTTGGCAGAGCTTGTCCACATGGCGCCGCGCTTCGATGGCAAAGAGCTTGTCTCGATCTACTTCGGAGGCGGGACTCCATCGCTGTGGGAGCCCGACTGCGTGGCGAGCGTGTTGGAGGCCTGCTGTCGGCGGTTCGCGGCAAGACCTAGAGACTTGGAGATCAGCATCGAGTGCAACCCGGGCGACTGCAATGATAAGCGGTTTGCCGCTTGGCAATCTGCTCGCATCAATCGAGTCTTGGTAGGTGTCCAGGCAACGAACGAGAAGGACCTCGTTTCCCTGGGGCGAGACCACAGGATGGGCGATGGGCTGGCTGGCTTGGCTCGCACTCTGAACGCGGGGTTTCGCAGTGTTGGTGCCGATGTCATCCTCGGTGTGCCAGGCAGCGTGGATGCGATCGCGAGCCTTCTCGATGTGGCCGAACTTGAGCCGCCACACATTTCTGCCTATGAATTGACGATTGAAGATCGCACCAGCTTTGGGCGTCGCGTGCGCGAAGGCACCTTGATGCCCGAGGATGAGGACACGCTCGCGGAGCTCTATGAGCGTTGCCACACCGAGTTGACCCAGCGCGGTTACGAGCACTACGAAGTTTCAAGTTTTGCAAAACCCGGCCATCGAGCGGTCCACAACGCATTGTATTGGCAGGGCGCAGACTACCTTGGGCTAGGCAATGGGGCGGCCTCGCTGCTTTGCAACGATGATGGGTCGGCGCTTCGCTGGCAAAACCATCGTTCTGTGAAGGCCTATCTCACAGCCGATCCAACCGAACATGTGGACTCTCGAGATCCGATCGATGCTGACGATTTTGCCGCTGAGAAGCTCTGGCTTGCGATGCGAACCGTGGATGGGGCGCCCAAAGAGGCGTTTCATGGCCTAGAATCCGTTACAGATGCGCTTCTCGCCAATGGCCTATTGGCCGAGCGAGAAGGGCGTATTTCCCCAACAACCAAGGGCTTTCTCTATAATAATCAGCTCATTTCCCGACTTGGTCTGGCTTCGCGCTAAGCTACCCTGGGTACCGCCACCGATGGCCGACATCAATCACCGCTCTCGCAAGATCCTTCACGCAGTTGTCTCTGAATACTTGAGCACTGGCGACGCTGTTGGCTCGCGCAAGGTCACCCGAAGGCATGGCATTGATCTTTCACCCGCCACAGTTCGCAACGTGATGGCCGACTTGGAAGAGGCGGGACTTCTAGAGCAACCCCATACCTCGGCTGGTCGAGTGCCAACTGGTACAGGACTTCGCTTCTTCATCGACTCACTCCTCAAAGTCCGTGGGCTCTCATCGAAAGAGAAAGACAACATTCGCATGCACTCGGGGCTGGGGCAGGGCGAAGCGGATTTCGACAGCATCATCCAGAACACCAGTCGTATGCTTTCCGAAATCACCAACTACGCTGGCATTGTCCTGGCGCCAAACCCAGCCCAAGACCAACTCCAGCACATCGAATTTATGCCCATGAGCGGTGGCAACCTGCTCGCGATTCTCGTCACCGAGTCTGGGCAAATCGTCAACAAGCTCATCAAGCTTGATCAGGAGCTTGATCGACTGACACTCGAACGGGTGCACAACTACCTTGTCCAGTTGCTCGGCGGCCTCACCTTGGGGCAGGTGCGCAAGCGCGTGCTCGAGGAAATGGGGCACGAAAAGAATCAGTATGACGCCATGGTCTCAGCGGCACTCAAGTTGGGGGCCGCAGCGGTCTCTGGGGTTGAGGAAGAGGGGGAGATCTTCGTTTCTGGGCAGGCAAATCTCTTGGTGGAGGGGGAGGGTGGGAGCAATGTAGGTACGATGCGTGAGCTGCTCGCTGCTTTGGAGCAGAAGGAACTCATTCTGAAGCTGCTCGACGACACAATGAGCAATGAGCGGGTGAAGGTCTTTCTTGGGGCCGAAACAGCCCATGCCGCTCTTGGGGAGTCGTCAATCGTCGCCGTGCCATATGGCCCCGACGAGCAGCCTTTGGGGGCCATTGCGGTGATTGGGCCCACTCGAATGAATTACGGCAAAATCATGAGCGTTGTGGATTTCACCGCCGAGCTTGTGAGCCAACTTGCCCGGGGCCGCTAGTAGCCCCCAATTGTGTACTTTTGTGCGGTATTGAGTACGATGCTGCTCGCGAAATGAGCACAACAGAGAACGAAGAAGTCACGAGTTCCGAGACTCCTGTGGATGCGAGTTCCACGTCCGAGAGTTCCGAAGTTTCTGAGGCTGAGGTGACTGTCGATGTGGAAGGCACTCGCCCTGTCGACGCTGCTCCCGATGTGGATGGAGACGACGAGAGTCTCGACATTGAAGTTGAGCCCGACGATGAAGATGAGCCCGACGAGCCCGAACTGGACCCGATCGCCGAACTCGAAGCTAAGCTTGCAGACGCCGAGAAACGCAAGCAGGACAACTACGATAAGTTTGTTCGTGCCACAGCTGACCTTGAGAACGTGCGCAAGCGTTCGCGCAAAGAGGTCAAGGAGGGCCGGATTGACGAACGTGGAAAAGTTCTTAAAGACATGCTGCCGGTCGTCGACAATCTCGAGCGAGCCATGGAGCATGCGGCGCAGACTCAAACCGAGGAGACCAAGAGCATCGTTGAAGGCGTGCAAATGGTGCTTCGGCAGTTTCAACAGTCTCTCGAGCGCAACAACGTAAAGGCGGTTGAGGCTGTTGGACAGCCATTCGATCCAGCAGTTCACGAAGCTGTCTCTCAGGCACCAAGTGCAGAACACGCTCCAGGCACGGTAATCTCGGCACTGCAAACCGGCTACATGGTGGAGGAACGCTTGCTGCGACCTGCACTGGTCGTGGTTTCCATGGCCATGCCCGAAGCACCTGACGAGACGGAGGATGCTACTGATGAAGGCGAGACTGCAGAGGCTGAGAGTTCTTCTGAAGGATCTGCGGAGTCCGAGGGCGAGGAGTAGTTCGTGGGCCGTGTTATCGGCATTGACCTTGGCACGACAAACTCGTGTGTTGCTGTCATGGACGGCGATGGCGCAATCGTCATTGCGAATTCTGAGGGCGCCCGCACCACTCCATCGGTTGTGGCGTTTGCCGATGGAGGCGAGCGTCTCATTGGCCAAATCGCAAAACGCCAGGCCGTAACCAATCCCGGCAACACCATCTACGCCGTCAAACGACTGATGGGGCGCAAGTTCGAAGACGAGCATATCCAACGTCTCATTGCGACAACGCCCTACGAAATCACACCTTCGGACAACGAGGATGCCCACGTGCAGGTGCGTGGCAAGGCCTACTCCCCGCCCGAGATTTCATCGATGGTTCTCCGCAAGATGCGCGAGACCGCCGAGGATTTTCTGGGGGAAGAAGTCACCCAAGCGGTGATCACCGTTCCCGCCTACTTCGATGATGCGCAGCGGCACGCTACCAAGGCTGCCGGTCGCATCGCGGGCCTCGATGTGCTTCGCATCATCAACGAGCCCACTGCAGCTGCCCTCGCATATGGGCTTGAGGCTGAGAGCGCTCAGACCGTTGCTGTCTACGACCTTGGAGGCGGCACATTCGATATCTCAATTCTTGAGCTTGCCGACGGTATCTTTCGCGTGCGCTCTACCAATGGTGACACCTTCCTCGGTGGAGAAGACTTCGACAACGCAATCGTTGAACACATGCTCGCGGTCTTCGCCGAGACCGATGCCGAGACCGAACTGCGCGGAGACAAGATGGCTCTCCAGCGCATGCGAGAGGCTGCGGAAAAGGCCAAGCACGAACTCTCCAGCGCTCCTTCAACCGACATCAATCTACCCTTCATTGCGGCGGACGACAGCGGCCCAAAACACCTGCAGCTGCAACTCACACGAGAGAAGCTAGAGGAGCTTGTCGAGACTCATATTCAACGCAGTCTGGAACCGTGTCGCACCGCGCTGCGGGATGTTGAAATGCAGCCGTCGGATGTGGATGTCGTGATTCTTGTCGGTGGGCAAACGCGCATGCCTCGAGTCCAAGAAGTGATCTCAGAGTTTTTCGGGCGAGAGGCGCATCGCGGAGTGAATCCTGATGAAGTTGTTGCTGTGGGCGCGGCGATTCAGGCCGGCGTTCTCACTGGTGAGGTGCAGGAAGTCTTGCTGCTCGACGTGACGCCACTTTCCCTCGGAGTCGAGACTGCTGGAGGCGTCTTTACAAAGCTTATCGATCGCAACACGACCGTTCCCTGCCGGGCAACAGAGATCTTCTCTACTGCAGTCGACAACCAAGATTTCGTGAACGTGCACGTTCTGCAAGGGGAACGTGAGATGTCGGATGACAACAAGTCGCTAGCGAACTTTGAACTGGTGGGAATCCCGCCGGCACCTCGAGGCGTGCCGCGGATCGAAGTTGCTTTCGACATCGATGCCAACGGCATTTTGACGGTGTCCGCCAAGGACTTGGGAACCGAGCACGCGCAGAGTGTCAATGTTGTTCCCACAAGTGGACTCAATGAGGACGACATCGACCGCATCATCAATGATGCCGTTCAATCTGCCGAGGACGATGCCTCTAGGCGCGAGTTGGCCGACGCACGCAATCGGGTTGAGTCTCTGCTCTACACCTCCGAACGCGCGCTCACTGAGTTCGGTGATGTTCTTAGTGATGCTGAAAGGGATATGCTTGAGGCAGACCTCGCTGAGTCGCGGCAGATGGTGGAAGAAGGCACGCTTGAGGAAGTGCTAAACGCCGTCGACCGCCTGGAAATGTCAGCCCAGCGCATTGGTGAGATCATTTACGCACAGAGCGATGTCGACGACCCCGCTGAAGGTGTAGAGCCAGCCGAATGAGCAAACGCCGCGGCAAGCGCGACTACTATGATGTCTTGGGGGTCGGCAAGAAGGCTGATGACAGCGAACTCAAGCGTGCCTATCGCGACCTCGCGCGTCGCTACCACCCCGATCTCAACCCAGGGCCCAAGGCCGAAGAGCGTTTCAAGGAAATCAACGAGGCCTACGCGGTACTCTCCGATGCGAAACTGAGGCAGCGCTACGATCGATATGGTCACTCCGCGGTGAGTTCCGGGGAAAGTGGTGGCGGCTTCGACAATGTTGTCGACGCTTTCGATGACCTCATTAGCGACATTCTCCGACGGCGCAAGAAGCCAAAGTCGCGTGGCAAGGACCTTCGATACACGCTTGAAATCACCCTAGAGGAAGCGGCCTTCGGTTGCGAGAAAACGATCAAAATTCCGCGCCCATCGGGGCCCGATCGAGAATTTGTGGTGACCGTTCCTGTTGCGAGCGCGGATGGTGCCATTCGTCGAATCCGCAATGAAGGCAGTCCCGGCGAAAACGGCGGCGCGCCAGGTGACCTGCATGTCATCCTGCGAGTCAAGGGCCATCCAGTAATGCGCCGAGAGGGCCATGATGTTTGGTGCGAAGTTCCGGTGAGTTTTCCGCAGGCAGCACTGGGTGCCGTGGTTGAGATTCCAAGTCTCGATGGAAAAGTTCGTATGCGGGTTCCCGAAGGCACGCAAAGTGGGCGCATCTTGCGCATGCGAGGCAAGGGAATGCCGAAGTCGGCCTCGAAATCAGCAAGTCGTGGCGATCACATGGTTCGCATCGTTGTGGAGACGCCAACAAACCTCACCGAGAGCCAACGCAGGTTGCTGGAGCGTTTTGCCGCGGAAGAAGGCGGTGCGAAAGAAGCGCATCCTCAGCGACAGGGGTTTGTCGACAAGTTGCGCTCGCTCTTTCGCGACTAGCGCGCGATGCCAGCGATGCTACTCATCGCTATCAGGCAGAACGGGCTGTGCTTTGCCGCGATCTGCGTAGCTGCCGTGTTGTTGGTACTTCTTTCCCATTAGCCGATTGAGCGTCGTGCGTCCACGCCAGCTCAAGTAACTCTTGTTGAAGGCGATCGCCTGGGTCGGATCAAGATAGGGATTCTTGAGCTTGCCCAGATTCACAAGAGCCAGTGCATGCTCTGCAACGCTGACCGGGCAGCCTTCCAAACGCACATGGGTGGACTTCTTCGCACGCGCGAGCTTGGTATTTGTCTTAAGCATCTTTGAGTAGATGTCCTCGTGCTTCACCTTGTGCGGATCCTTGGCAGCGCGATGGGTATAGGTGCTCTTGATTTGCACAAGCTCTCCGCCGAGTTCTCCCTCCCATTGGCAGCAGTCTCCGATGAAGATGACTTTTTCCCCCGGTGCTGCGTCGATGTTGCCCTGGTAGTTGCCAAAGACGACGTGCATCTTGGGCATTTTCTCGTCGGTTTCATGATCGTATTGACGAAGAATCTCGATGCCTTCCTCGATGGCTCCAGGACACCCACCCCAGCAGTAGTTGCTGTGCTCTTCATCGGGGGGCGGTCCCGCATAGGCCGTGATCTTCGAGCCCTCAAAGTACTCCTCAACTCGAATCAGCCCCACTTCAAATCCCTGTGCGCGCTCTTGCGCTTCGGCCAAGGTAACGTCGCCGACAATTTCAATGTCTTCGATGTTGGTGGAGCCAAAGCCGTACTCCGAGGTGAGGCGAATGTGATCTACGCTCAGCGGATCGACGCCGATGATGTTGCAGCAAACCGCATCAAAGGCAACCTGGCTGTTGCCCATGATGATGAGACCTAGATCGCGGGGGGTTGGTGTTAGCATGCGACCTTCTCCCGCGGTGATCGCATCAATCGCTATGAATTGCGGCTGAATGATGAACTGCAGATCAGCAATTTTCTCATTGAGCCTGTGGTCGTGATCGATGAGGCGATGGCGGTCATCTTGGATCCCAATGTAGTTCTTCATGGAGAAGGTAACGGTGGTCCACGGATGCGCCTTGAACTTCGGCATGTTCACGAAGAAGTCTGCGCGCGCTACGGGTTCCGGTGTGAAGACGTAGTCACGCAGTCGCTCTGGGTGAGTGAGCGGGATTTCCACCTGAGACGACTCTTCAAAATAGTAGGTTTCGATGCCATCAAGACTTTCGATCATCTTGGAGAAGCCCGAGTCGCGAAACGCCATACGAGTTGGAATCGTGATGCCGCAGCGCTCACCAACCGCGAGCTCGGTGATTGCATCGCCGCCACGTGCCTTGAGCGCCCGAAGAACTCCTTCGCCAAACTCGGGGCGGGTGTGTGCATGCGGAAAGAACTCGCCCGCTGCCACCAAGTTGGGTTTCACCAGCGTGCGACCGGAAGGGGTCAAATCAAGTGTTTCAAGCCCCTCGCGGATGATCTGCTCAATGACCGCGGTATCGTAGGTTGGGCAGCTACGGATAATGACGGTTGGCCGTTTGGGGATCTTCATGCAAAGAAGAGTAGCGCAAAAGACGGCATACCGGGCTGTGGTCCTCATCCGCTTCGGAAGTTCCAGTTTTGGCGAGCCAGCTTTGCATCAGCGATTCTTGGCACCAGATCTCCAACGGCGGTAGGGTGTGTTTGTGAAGCCAAACCGAGGCAAGCACTTGCTGCTTTTCGCCCTAACCTGTGCAACCACATTCCTCTCGGGAGCAGGGCTTGGTGACAACTTCGATTTGCACCGCGGATTGTTCTTCTCGGGCACACTGATGACGATCTTGCTGTGCCACGAGATGGGGCACTACGTTGTGGCTCGAATGCACGGCATCCCCGCTTCCTTGCCATACTTCATCCCGCTCCCGCCGGTGATCTCCTTGGGCACTCTCGGAGCGGTCATACAAATGGACGAGCCCATTGAAGACCGGAATAAGCTTGTCGATGTTGGTGCAGCGGGGCCTCTTGCGGGGCTTTGCGCCGCCATCCCGCTACTCATTTATGGTCTCTCTCTTTCCACGGTAGCGGTGACACCACCCGATGAGGGCGCGATGCTTGAGGGCAACTCGCTACTCTATCTTGGGCTCAAATACCTGGTGCATGGTGAGGTGCTGCCAACGGCCGAGGGCCTAGATGTGCAGTTGCATCCAATGGCCTTTGCATCGTGGGTCGGTTTGCTTCTCACGATGATCAATCTGCTGCCAATTGGGCAACTCGATGGCGGGCACATACTCTGTGGTGCGATTGGCGAGAAGCACGAACGGGTTTCGGGTTGGTTGCATTGGTTGTTGCTTGCGGTCGGAGGGCTTGTGGCTACGGTCCTTACCGTGGAGTACATGGATGAGGGGCTCGCGTTTGCAGATGCGCTGTTGGCCGGAGGCAAGGCCGGGCTGCCGTGGTGCGTGTGGGCGGGAATGCTGCTCTTCATGCGACGAATGTCCGGCGGTATCTATCACCCGCCAGTTGGCCAAACCCCATTGTCCCGAAGCCGAAACGCGTTGGTGGTGGTATTGTTGTTGGTCTTGATACTCATCTTCACTCCAATCCCTCTGCGTGAAGCACTGCCGTAGGAATCGACCCTTGCGTATTGAATGCCCATTCTGCCACGAGGTTCGTGACGCTCGATTGCTGCGTCTGAGTGCCCAATCCGCAACATTCGCATGTGGCGGGTGTCGTAGCGAAGTCAAGGCAACGCTTGAGGAGGAATCGGCGCCAAAGAACGAGTTCGTGGACGTTGGCGCCTCTGGTGGAGCTTCTTGCCCAAAATGCGATAGCCCCGTTCGAGAGGAAAGCACGAGCTGCCCAAGCTGCGGGCTAACCAAAGAAAAGTTCTCAGGCTACTCTGATGCAGAACCGAGCGCAGCACCAGAGCTAGCCTCGGCGTGGGGGCGGGTTGAATCGGCGTGGAATCAAGATTCCGCCCATGAAGACCTTGTGGCGGAGGTCTCGCTCTGTGGAAATTATCGGCTCGGCGCGCTTTGGTATCGGCAGGCCTCCTCAGATCCTGCGCGCAAGCAAAAAGCCGAGGAGATGCTCGACCGAATTCAATCGATGGCTACCGCCGCCCTAATGTCGATCAAGCCCAAAGTTGAGGAAGAGAAGCAACCTTACAAGAATGTCGTCATCCTCTTGATGGTGATGCTCTTCTTGGCGGCGGGTGCTGGAATTGTTCTTATGAACAAGGGCGACGAGCAACCCGCTCCTCCGCTGGAACCCTCGTTCCAAGCCCCGGAGCGAAGATAGTGGCGCTGGTCGATATCGAAGAGCGCCAAGTGACGTTCAAGATTGTCTACTGCGGGCCGCCGCTTGCGGGCAAGACGACCAACCTGAACAAGCTCTACGAGATTGTGCACGCCGAAAACCGTGGTCGGCTCATGACCTTGGAAGGCACGGGTGATCGGACCATCTTCTTCGATCTGCTGCCGCTCTTCTTTCAAGTCTCGGGGCTCAGCGTGCGGATCAAGGTCTACACGGTTCCTGGGCAGCCCGCTCATCAGATGACCCGGCGTGCTGTGCTGCGTGGTGCCGATGGCGTTGTCTTTGTCGCTGATTCGGGACGGGAATTGGCGGCACAGAACAAACATTCGTATCGCGAGCTCACGAACAACCTGGCCCAGCTGAGCGACGGTATCGAACATGTAGCGCTCATTACCCAGTTCAACAAGCGAGATGTCGAGTCTCCCATTGAAATGACGGCATTTGCCTCGGAACCAGTGGAGGCGGCAATTGCAGAGGTCGGCGAGGGGGTGTTGCAGACGTTTCTGCGGTTGGTCCAAGCGACATGGGGCTTGGCCGAAGCAGAAGCCAAGCTCAGCGAGCACTTCGGGGTCACCGAGGCCGAGTTCGCTGAGGCCTTGGCAAAGCATTTGGGACCGGCCGCCTAGCTTCCGGGCGTGCTAGCATAACCGGGTGAAGCGCTTTGCGGCGGTGGACGATCCCATCGACTTGGCACAACTGGTTGATGCACCCCAACTGGCCGAAGTACTGGCCAGTGTTACACGCATGCAACCTATCGCGATTGGTGTGTTGGATCGAAAGGGAGCTCTTCTCAGTCAAATAGGCAAGATCGATGGCAAGCCCGAACACCGCAAGACCTTGGAGTACAGCGGTGACATCATCGGGCACCTCATTCTCTCAGCGTTGCCAGACGCCAGTGTGGACTTGGAATCCATTGCCGATCACGTGGGAATCATTCTCGAGCTACTGGTTCACTCGGCCTACGCGCGCCATCTCACAACGACCATTCACGAGGCCGCGATGGAAGAGTCCTTCTCGGAAATCGGCGATCGCAATCAGCGGCTTGCCTCTGCAGTGGAGCGCCTAGAAGAACTTGAACGCCTGAAGTCTAACTTCTTGGCCACCATTTCCCACGAACTGCGCACGCCGCTCACGAGCATTATCGGTTACAGCGAAATGATGGTGGAAGGGCTCGCCGGCGATCTCACGGGAGAGCAGAGTGAGTTCATCCGAACAATTCTTACCAAGGCCGAGCACCTACTGCAGCTCATCACTGGCATCTTGGATGTGTCGCTTATCGAGGCTCGGTCGCTTCGCCTCAGTATCGAGCCTCTGAGTGTTGGTGACCTATTGGCCTCGGTTGCAAAGACGATGCAGCGCGATTTGCAGCGCCGCGAGATCGTATTGGACCTTCCGAAGGACACCGTCCCGCACGCCCTCGGAGACGAAGGCAAACTCCGCCAGGTCGTCTTGCAGCTCCTCGCAAATGCCATCAAGTTCTCACCCAAGGGGGGCGATATTCGCGTTTCCGTGGCGGTTGGAGCCCTCTCACCACAGGACAACTCGTCCCCCACTTCGCCGTTCTGGCGAGAGCGGCTCAGTGAGCGATTTGGGTTGCGAGTGACAGTACAGGACCAGGGGATTGGTGTTGCGTCTGAGCAGCGGGCTTCTATTTTTGAGCCCTTCTATCAGGCGGATTCGAGCTCCACGCGAGCCTTTGGTGGCACGGGCCTTGGGCTCAGCTTGGCAAAGAGTTATGTTGTCGCGCATGGCGGCTTCCTGTGGCTGGAGAGCCCCGGTGCAACAGGGGCATCGAGTGGTAGTGCCTTCACCTTCAGCTTGCCTGCTGTGCCCGAAGAGCTTGATGAATACGTGGCAGGTCAGTCTGAGGGCGATATCGCGACCGCTTCGACCAAGGCCTAGGAACTCACTGATCCCTAACTCACTTACCCGTGTCTGACCTCATGCAATATGTGTTGGTGCTTGGCTTGCTGGTTGCCTGCTCAGCATTCTTCTCAGGTACAGAAGTCGCCATGTTCTCCCTTCGCAGAAGCGATCGAGAACTTTTGGGGCAATCCGAACGCAAGACGGACGCATTGATTCTGCGGATCCTTAGTCGCCCGCGTGAATTGCTCGCAACGCTGCTCATCGGAAACGAGAGTGTGAACGTTGCCATATCTGCCGTGATGGCTGGCTTCATCGAGCACTTCTACAGCGGTAGCGAGCTTCAAACTGCCTTTGTTGCGACGTTCCTCGCTTTGCCACTCTTGCTCTTCTTTGGGGAGATCGGGCCAAAGAGCATTGCCTACGGCAAGGGCCTGCGGTGGTCTCGAAAGAGCGTTCGCTTCCTTTGGGTCTTTGGTCTTGTCGTGACTCCCGTTCGCGTTGTGGTTCGCGGCATTTCCGGTCTGGTGCTTGGGCCATTGGCTGGAAAGAAGAAAGACGACTCGGACATAAGTGAAGCGGAGTTCAAAGTGCTTGTGGATGCAGGCTCAGCGGAGGGCGAGGTGAACGATCGAGAGCGCCGCCTGATTCACAATGTATTTGCATTTGGTGACAAAACCGTTGCCCACGCCATGCGTCGGCGGGGCAAGGTGTTTGCGTTGGCGTATGAGCTTCCCTTGGCTCGACTGGTCAAAGAGATTGCTGCACGCGGCTACTCAAGGGTTCCAATCTACGACCGTTCCATCGACAACATTCGCGGTGTTCTCTACGCAAAGGATTTGGTGATTGCGAGTTGCCGGCAAACGCCACCAAATCGCCTTTCTGATCTGCTGCACGAGCCGTTTTGGATTCCACAAACAACGCCATTGCAGAGCCTGTTTTCCATCTTCAAACAGGGCAAAACTCATATGGCACTGGTGGTCGATGAGTACGGCACCCTTGTCGGAATTGTCACGATGGAAGATCTCTTAGAAGAACTCTTCGGCGACATCAAGGACGAACGCGAACTTCAGAAGTCGATGGCCTCCAAGCTGCGTACTCCCACTGAACCGGTGATTCCCATAGGGGGTGGCTCGTGATTTCGCTTGCGTTGGTGCTCTTGGTTGCGGCGATATGCATCAGCATCGAGGCCTTTTTCTCTGGTTCGGAGATTGCGATGGTCTCGGCGTCCAGGCCCCTGCTGCGATCGAAGGTACAAGCGGGAGATCGTGGTGCAGTCTTGGCGGAAAAGTACCTAGATTCTCCGCAGACTCTTTTGGCAACGACACTGTTGGGCACAAACTTGGCAGTGGTCAGCTTTTCTGTAGTCGTGACGGTCTATCTTGCCCAAGGGGGCTACGGTGGCGGTGAGTTGTTAGCGGTGATTCTCGTGACGCCTTTCACCCTCATCATGGGCGAAGTAATCCCGAAGACCCTGTTTCAGCAACGCGCGGACGACTTGGTAACTCGGCTGATTTTTCCGCTACACGCCGCTTCCATTGTCTTGAGGCCGCTGATTCTCTTGGTTGGTGGCTTTGCCCAACTCACATCGAAAGTCTTTGGTGCGGATGTGCAGCGAGCATTTGTAACGAGAGAAGAACTCTCACTTCTCTTGGAGGCGTCCGAGAATCACGGCCCTGCGGAAGCCGAGATAACCGAGTCAGAGCGGGAGATGATTACCAACTTGCTCGACATGTCGGGGGAGACGGTCGACAAGGTCATGTTGCCGCTCTCAGAGATTACCGCGATTCCTCAGGAGACCTCCGTGTCGGAGGCGGTGCGTGAAGTTGCAGACAAGCAGCATTCGCGGATGCCGGTGTACGAGGGGCGGGTGGACAATATCGTTGGTGTCTTGCATGTTTTCGATCTTCTGCAGGTTGGCGCTCATGAACTCGAAGCCGAGATCAAGAAGCTCGCTCGGCCGGCTCACTACGTCCCCGAGTCGTTTCTGGCCGTTGATTTGCTGGGCGAGTTGCAAGGCTCGGGTAAGACAATGGCTATCGTTGTTGACGAGTACGGTGGAGCTGTTGGTGTGGTGACCATCGAAGATTTGCTCGAGGAAATCGTCGGGGAAATCGAGGACGAGCATGACGATGCGACGAGCCTCATCGTCGCGGATCAGCCCGGTGTGTGGACGGTGGAGGCGAAGGTCTCTGTGGAGCGGGTCAATGATGAGCTCGGAATTGCGCTTCCCGAAGATGATTCCTATGAATCGATTGCGGGGCTCATCCTGCATCAGCTTCGGCGACTTCCCAATGAGGGCGACACCGTCCTTGTTGGTGATGTGACTCTGCGAATCACCAAGGCAAGCAATCGAGCCGTCGAGCAAGTCCAGTTGCTTCGGCGTCGCAAGCGCTAAGTCCGCCGGGCGTTGCTGCCTGCACAATCTCGTACCCAAGCGGAAAGACAGGGCGGCTTGAGGTTGATCGAATGGGCAAGAGACTGCGCGCCCAAGCATGAGAGTTCGGTGTATAAGCCTCGCCGTGAGCCAGTCAGGATCGAGCTACGCCACGCCACTAGTGACGCTTTTGGAGCGCCTCCGGGATGGAGAGGTGAGTGTGGAGGATGCTGCGAAAGCCCTCGCAGGACGCTCGAATGGGCAGGTCGAGAACATCGCAAGGCTAGACCACCTTCGAGAGCAGCGTGTTGGGGCACCAGAAATTGTCTATGGCGAGGGCAAGACCGCAGAGCAGATCGCGACTCTCATGGCGGCTCTTGCGGGTGATGGTAGCGGGGCGCTGGCAACACGTGTCGATGCTGAGAAGGCAGAACACGTGCTGCGCTCTTTGGAGCAGTGCGAGTACAACGCAACCGCTAGAACGCTCGAAATCGCCGCCATTTCGCCACGGCCTTTGGGGCGCGGCGAAGTGGGAGTCGTTTGTGCGGGCACCAGTGACATTCCCGTTGCCGAAGAGGCTGCGGTCTGCCTGCGGTTCTTGGGGCATGAGGTAATCGAGATTCGCGATGTCGGAGTTGCTGGCTTACACCGGCTCTTGAACGTCTTGCCCGAGCTTCAGAAATGTTCGGTTCTCGTTGTCGCCGCTGGCATGGAGGGAGCGCTGCCCACCGTCATTGCGGGACTATTGCCACAACCGATTGTCGCCGTTCCTACCAGCGTTGGCTATGGCGTCTCAAGCGGTGGCTTCGCCGCGTTGGCAGGCATGCTCAGCAGCTGCGCTCCTGGACTCTCGGTCGTGAATATTGACAATGGCGTCGGGGCCGCAATGGTCGCTGCGCGGATTAACAGAGGAGAGGTATGAGTATTCGCGGCAGGCACCTGCATTTTGATTGCGCTAGCGGAATCGCTGGGGACATGTGCATGGGCGCGCTCATCGACGCTGGCGTACCTCCGAAGGTCATAGAAGCAGCCATTGCAGCGGTGGGACTCGGCGACGATCGCTTGCGCGTCGAGTCCGCTGTCAAATCGGGCATCGCTTCGACAAATGTCTGGGTGCGGTGCGAAGAGGGGCAAACCTCTTCCCACGGCCATTGGGGGCTGCACGACCACGCGGAGGAACACAGCGGCGAACACGACCATCATCATTATTCTGAGATCCGTGAGCGTATTGAGAATTCGCAACTTGATGCTGCCGTCATCAAACTGAGCATTTCGATGTTTGAGAAACTGGCGGTTGCCGAGGCGAAAATGCACGGGCTCTCGCTCGAGACGGTCGCCTTCCACGAGGTAGGTGCTGTCGATTCCATTGCCGATGTAGTTGGTTGCGCTGCGGCCCTGCATTGGCTCGCTCCCTCTTCTGTGAGCTGCAGCCCTGTTGCAATGGGCAAAGGCACTGTCAATTGCGCGCACGGGATTCTCCCTGTGCCTTCACCGGCAGCTGTAGAGATTCTGCGGCTGGCAAAAGCCCCGATTACTGATGGCGGACTCGCGATCGAGCTTTGCACTCCAACCGGAGCAGCAGTCCTTGCGACAGTCGTGACACAATGGGGAGCCATGCCCGAGATGGTGCCGCTTGTGATCGGCTACGGCGCAGGCGATCTTGACCTTCCCGATCGTCCCAACGTCGTGCGCGCAATGATTGGGGAAACGACCTCTGTGCAAGCGGGAGATACCGTCGTCGAGATCAGCGCCAATGTCGATGACATGAGCCCAGAGCTCTGCGACTACGCGATGACCCAAATGATGCGTGCGGGCGCCCTCGATGTTTGGTGGACTCCTATCACCATGAAAAAGGGCAGGCCCGCACTTGGGCTCGGGGTCCTTTGCGAAGAGGCCACCAAGGATGCCGTGGTTGCGGTTCTCTTTCGCGAGACGACCTCGATTGGCTTGCGCTATCGAAGCGTGAGACGGACCATTCTCGAGCGAAGCATGGGCGAGGTGAAGACGCGCTTTGGCCCGGTTGCTGTGAAGATCGCGCGCCACGAGGGTCGCATTGTCAATATTGCACCAGAGTTCGAGCAGTGCCGGCAATTGGCGCAATCCACCGATGCCGCTCTCAAAGACGTCTATGCATCGGCGATAGCTGCTGCGGAAATCGCACTTCGCTGAGCGTGATAAAGTAGCCCTCGCACTATGCCTTCGGATCTTGCCATCGCTGTTCTGGCTTCGGAGGCCCAGATTCGTCAAACGCTCACAAGCCAATTGGTCGCCGCGGGGCTGGCAGGCGCCTATGCCTCGGAAGGCCATGAGATAGGACCCAAGCCAGATGTGTTCTTGTTGGCAGGGCAGGACCGTCACAACTTTCTCGATTCCCTTCACAAGCAGGCAGGCGGTGTGAAGGCGGCCTTGGTGATTGCATGTGAACCCACTGAGGACGCCGCGGGCTTTCTGGCTCTTGGGGCGGATGACATTTTGTGGCTCGATAGCGGGCACCAAGCGACACTCTTGCGAATTGAGCTGGCCGCGGAGCAAGCCAAAAAGCGGTGCTCGTACGACGAGTTGCAGAAATTTCACACGGCCCTGTTGGGAATGCGGGCCCTCATCGCAGAGCGAGGTGATGGCGCCGATGTACTAAGAGAAATTCTCTTGACCGCCGCACGATTGCTGGGCTTCGAGCGCGCATCGATGATGGCTCACGTCGAGTCGTCGAGCGCGGCCTACGTGATCGCCGCAACCGATGACCCTACTCTTTCGCAGTTCGAGTTGGCCATCGAGGACTACCCTGAAGTTGGCGAGGCAATTCGCAGAGGCACTCCTTTGTGTATCGACGATGTGAGACGCAATCCAACAACGGAGGCCATCTCCGAAGATCTCGTACGCCGTGGAGTCGTCGCAATTGCAGTGTACCCAGTGGCCTGGAAGGGGCGCTCGATGGGGGCTCTGTTGTTTCGAAAGAGCACATCTGGCGTCTCGCATCTAACCGCACATGCACAGGACTTCGGAACTCTTCTGGCCGCGCAACTCGCATCGCAATTGCGCGACTCAAGCCTCTTTGACCGCCTCCGAGATCAAACGCGCAGGTTGACCAGAGCGGGCTTTGAGGCCGAGCGCAGAGCGAGGAGTCTGGATTCGCTGAGCGAGTACTTTGAAGCATCGTCGGAGGGCGTTTTTGTCGTCGACAAGGACGGCAAGCTCATCTACGTAAATGGGACCGCCGAGCGTCTCACGGGCTTCGCCCGGGATGCGCTTTTGGGGACAAACGTCTCTGAGCACATGCCAGAAGAAGACGGCAAGACCATTGCTGCGGTGATGGATCTTGTTTTCGATGGCAACAACATCAAGCCCCATGACATGCAACTTCGAACCACGAGTGAGTTCGTGACCGTATGCGTGACGACATCAACTGTGTTGGGAAAACACGGGGCCGTGATTCTCTCCTTTCGGGATGTGACGCAAGAGAGGTCCCTCGAGGCGCAACTGCACCATTCCAGCGAGTTCCTTTCAAACCTCGTCGACTCTGCTGTCGACGCGATTATCGCGGTAGACATGAAAGGGCGTGTGATTGTCTTCAACAAGGGAGCGGAGCAGCTCTTTGGCTATGATGCCGCTGAGGTCGTCGGCAACTTTAAGGTCACGAGCCTGTATCCCGAGGGAGTCGCCCGTCAGGTCATGCGGATGTTGCGTTCCGAAGGCTACGGAGGGATAGGACGCCTTGAACAAGTGCGCCGAGAAGTGCTGGTCAACACCGGTGAGATGGTGCCGGTGAACATGACGGCGGCAATCATCTATCAGGCAGGGCGTGAGGTGGCGACTGTAGGTATCTTCAGTGACTTGCGCGATCGCATTCGCATCGAGCAGCGCCTACTGGTCGCTCAGGAACAGCTCAAGGATCAGGAGCAACGGAGCCTACTCGCTGGACTCGCTGGCGCCGCAGCTCACGAACTCAATCAGCCGCTCACTTCGATCATTGGCTATGCCCAGCTGATTGAGCGCATTGCCGACCTACCCGAAAAACACCTGCGCTACACCCAGACGATTGTCGATGAAGCCGAGCGAATGGCCGAAATCGTAAAGAAAATCGGAAGGATAACGCACTACGAGACGGTGGAATACGTGGGGTCTGCGAGCATCGTTGATCTCGATCGATCCGTAGAAGCCTCAGAATCTGCCCCTGTGCCGGCTGTCTTGCTCACCGATGATGGAGATACTACGGCGCAAATAAGCCTCGAACAGATTGCCGATTCTTATGAGGAGGAAATGCGCGAGGCGGGCTCCGACCCTGTGCGACAATCCGAAAAAGACCGCGAAGGCCGATAGTACCGATGGCAAGCAGTAACAAAGACAGTCTAGAGAGTCCAACTCCTGAGCAGATGCTCAAGGGAGTGCTGGAGTTTGGTCGGACGTTGTTCCTAGATCAAACCGAAGAGCAAACCGCTGAGAGCTTTGTCGCCCTGCTCGCAAAGCTCTTTCCCAAGCGTCTCTTCATGTTGCGGATAGTGGACTTGCGAGGCGAAGAATCGGCTCGCGCTTACGGCGACCAAAGCCAGGCACGACGCGACCTAAACTCATCGCAGCTCCGTCTGCGTCAGAGTGCGATTGAGAAAACACACATAAAAGGAGCAGTCGCCAATAGCGCCATGCTTCGAGTTTCCGAGCGCTGGGACTCACCGTTTCGCGGTGTCGCCGATGGTTTTGCTCTGCCCCTGGCCATCGCTGGAGAACTCTATGGAGTGCTCGACGTTGGGTATCCACTCGGGTTTGATCAATCGAAGTCAGATGAGGAGTGCATTCTCCCGCTCGCCAATCAACTCTCGAGCGCTTTGCGCAACGAGCGGCTCTACCACGACACGAAGAGTCTTCGCGACTATCAGTCTCGACTCATTGAACACGCAAGTGCGCTCATCCTAGGCATTGATAGCAACTGGCGAATTCGCGTTTGCAACAAGGCGCTCTCCGACCGCATCGGAATGAGCAGCTCTGAGCTAATCGGCAAGGACCTGCGAGACCACTTTCCTGTCACAGACCGCAACCAACTCGCCAAGGTGTTTGCCGATGGCATGCTAGGCAATGATGGCGCCAATGGTGAGTCGCAACTCATCGCTCAGTCCGGCCGCACTGTCGAAGTTGTTTGGCGGGTCGCTTCGATTCGAAGTCGAGGGGCTGTTCAGGCCGTGGTTGCTGTGGGGCAAGATCAAACCGTACTTAGCGATTTGCAGAAGCAACTGGTGCATGCAGAGAAACTCTCAACCCTCGGGCAGATCGCCGCTGGTGTTGTGCACGAACTCAACAATCCGCTCACTGCCATCGGGGTCTACTCAGACTTTCTCTTGCGAAAGGCCGAGAGGAGTGTGGCTTCGGAATCAGGAGCGTTCGACGGCGACGACTTGAGCAAACTTCGCACCATTGCTGAAGGCGCCGAGCGCATTAAGTCATTCACGCGAGATCTGATTCAGTACGCGAGGCCGTCAGCTGGCGAGCCTGAGCGCCTGTCGATGAATCAGGTGATCAACCAATCCCTCACGTTCTGCGAGCACCTCTTTAGCAAGTCGGGGGTTCGCCTTGAGCGCAATCTGGATCAGAGCATTCCCGACATCGAAGCTGTCCCAGGTCAGCTCGAACAGGTTGTCATCAATCTCATCACCAACGCCGTGCAAGCATGTCCATCTGGAACCTTGGTGCAGGTGAGCAGCTACCTCGACGACGACTCCAGAGTGATCTTCTCAGTAAAAGACCAAGGACCAGGGATCTCTGACGAGGACAAGGCGCGAATCTTTGAACCGTTCTACACAACCAAGAGCAACGGCGAAGGAACCGGTCTGGGGTTGTGCATTGTGCGCAACATCATCGAAGACAACAGTGGCGAGTTGAGCTTGCATTCCACCCTTGGCCAGGGCGCAGAGTTCCGATGTGCGGTACCGATGTTTGCTCCCTCCGAAGTCGCGTCCCCTAAGATCTCTTAGACGATCTCTGAAGCGCTCGCCGATCTCCAAGTGATCTCAATTGCTGGGATTGCTGTGCTCACGATGCAGAATACTGGTTCCGGATTGACGCTCCTGCTAGTGTGGCGCGCATGAAGCCCAAGGAGATGCTCGCTGAGCTCGAAAGTGCAGCTCAGTCAATCGATGTTAAAGTGAGCTACGAATCGATCGCTTCATCCATGATGCGCGGTGGGCTATGCAAGGTCAAAGGGCAATATCGGGTCATCATCGACAAGCGACTCAACGCCGAGGAGCGCGCCAATACCCTGGCCGAGTCTCTTGCGCGATTCGACTTCTCGGGGCTCGAGGCAATTGGCGCAAGTGCACGCTCCTTGCTCGACTACTACGCGGTTCGCAGTCAGCGAGTCGCGGCTTCGGGCTAGCTCGGCGAGCGTCCATGAAACCTCGTTCGCTCTTTGGGCTCGCCCCTTGGCTAGTGCTGGTCACGCTGCTCTTGACCGCATGCGAGAAGGATACGTGGAAGCCAAAGGAAGCGGATCGCAAGCAAATTGTGGTTCACGGTGAACTCATGACGCTCCACACCGGAAGCGTCGGAACAGGGGAGTTTGAAGGGAATGCGACCTATGTCCTCGTGGACGCTTCAAACCCGGGCAAGCTCGATCTCGCAGTGACACTGGGCGGTAGCTTTCTCGATGCCGAGGGAAACGAAGTGGGGGCGATTCATCGTCAGTCGCTGCGCATCCCCGCTGGTGGCACGCGAACCTTTGCCCTTGTGGATGAGGAGCAGAGTACGCACGAGGACGCGAGCGGTGCAACGATCGAAGTTTCGAGCGCGGTGCAACTCGACTACCCCGAGCAGATCATCATCACGGATCTAAACGAGTACGAGGACAACGGCCGAATCGTGGTTGCTGGTTACGTCAAGAACACCGTAAATCGCATAGGGAAAGCTCTGGTCTTCGCAACCTTCTACAATAAGGAAGGCAAGCCAATGGAGAGGCCGTCTACCGTATTTCGCCTTGAACGCAATGCCCGCCGGGGGGTGCAGTTCGTCGGCCCAGCTGGCTCGGTTCGAGCGACGCTGTCAGTGGGGGACATTGTTTATTAGGCAAACAGGAAGCCGGTTTGCATGCGCACTACTTGCTGTCGTCGGCATGAGTGCTGGCTGCGGCCCCAAATCGGGACCAGTGAACGGGGGCGAGGCCAGCAAAGGAGCCACTCCAAGGCCGGCTGTGGAACAACAGCTGCCCCTTCTTCGTTGGGTCCCTGCAGACGCCGAAATAGTGATCGTCGCCGAGAGTCTCAGCGCATTAGAAAAACTCTCAGCCGTGGTTGAGCCGTTGGCTGCGGCAATAGGGCTTTCATCACAAGACCTCTTCTCCAGCCCATGGCTTCGACAAGGAATTGAGCCCGCGGGCGATGTGCTGCTGTTTACCCGAGGTGAGGACATTACCCTCGTCGCGACGCAAACAGCCGAAGCGATTTCGAATCCGGCAGCCCTTCATGCCGCTTGGACGCCACTTAAGACGTCGGCCAAAGCTGCAGCTGTGACGTGGCATATGCGAGGCTCTGATGCGTCGGGGGACTGGCTCGAGGCCATGCAAGCTGCCGCCGACGCGACCGGGTTTTCATCCGATCCTGCTGCAGTGCAGAGTTTGGTTGGCGAGGGGGATGCGGCAATCCGCGGTCACTTGCCCCTACTTCCCCTGCTTGCCAGTGCCGTTGGAGGCGAAGAGTTTCTCAGCTGTCTGCCGCTCTTGCGCGCTGTCAAGGGCCTGCGTCTGGAGGCCCGACTCCAGCCGGACGGAACGGCGAAGGCAATCCTCGAAGTGCCACTTTCCGCATCGGACCGCGCTGGCATCGTCGGAGTGTTGGGGCCAGGGGCGAGGCCTGGTCTCATCGCCCTGCGAGAGACCGAGGCAGCACACCTCTCATTGGGCATTGACTTGCCGAAGGCCGCTGCAGCATTTCGCGAGAACTCGTGTCCCGAACTTGCGTATGAGATCGATGAGATTTTGGGGCGCATGCCAATGAGTCCGCCGCCTCGCGCTTTTCACGCCGTTGGTACACGTCTAAGTACGAGCGATCTGGGCGGCTCCATCGCGTTGCAAGTCCCGCTTCGCAGCAAACGCTTCATCGCCAATCAGCTTGATCGTATTCCCGGCCGGTCGTTCTTCGAGTCAAGCATTCGCGTGGACGGGCATTCGGTCAAGAAGCTCTCCATACCAACCATGTCCTCGATCTACTATCAGTTAAGCGATAGCCAGTTTCTCTTTGCGACCAAGCGGGCCTTGATGAGTGCCATCGTGGCACCGAGCGCAGCACCAAATCGCGAGGTCGCAGCGATGGGGCTTTGGCCAGCCCGCTTCCCACAGTTGCGTCAATTGTTGCGTGGTGCTGCTTCCAGTCACGAGCTCGCCGACCAGTGGCACGATCTCTTGCTGCTCTTCGAGTCGGCCAGATTGACGATTGGTCTCGGTGACTCGATGATTGTCGAGTTGTCAGTTCGGCCTGCTCGCTAGTCGGCGTCACCGCACAACTCAAGCTTGGTCCTGTGGTACGGTTCGTGCGCTGTGCCACCTGAAGCCTCTGAAACGGTCATTTCTGTACGCGACGTGCACAAGTCCTACGGTAAGGGCCAGGCGACAACGGCTGTGCTGCGTGGGGTTTCCCTCGAGATCAAACAGGGCGAGATTGTCGCGCTGATCGGGCAGAGTGGCTCCGGTAAGTCAACGCTACTCAATATCATCGGCAGCCTCGACACCTGGGACAAAGGAAGCGTTGAGGTCATGGGCATCGACTTCTCCAAGGCGCGAGAGAGCGAGCTTGCTGCCATGCGAAACGAGAAGGTCGGCTTTGTCTTCCAGTCGTTCAATCTTCTCGAACACCTCACGTGCATCGAGAACGTCATTCTCCCAGCCTCGTTTACGAGCATCAAGGAGAACGATGCCCGAGAGCAGGGCATGGAGGCGCTCAGACGCGTTGGCTTGGGCGAGCTCGCCCACCGGCCTCCTGGTGAACTCAGCGGCGGACAAAAACAGCGTGTGGCAATCGCGCGAGCTCTCTACAACAAGCCGCAGCTCCTGCTTTGCGACGAGCCAACTGGCAATCTCGACTCGGAAACTGGCGAGAATGTGATCGAGTTTTTTGGGGAACTCAACCGCGAAGATGGAGTGACGTTGCTTATCGTCACGCACGAAGAACGCCTCTCAAAATTTGCCCAGCGTGTGGTGCACATTCGAGATGGCATCATCCAAAGCGACGAGACTGGCGTTTCAGGAGAATCAAAGACAAATTCTGATTCTGTGGGAGAGGAGAAGGTCTCATGACCACAGGCAAGCTCCTAAAGCTTGTGCTCGACAATGCGCGCCGCCATCGGCGAGAGTTTGTGCTCTCGGGCTTTGGCATCGTGGTTGGTGTTGCGGCCTTTGTCTTCTTTCTCGCGCTCTCAATGGGCGTTCGCAACAAGGTACTCGAAGTCTTCCCCCTTGAGCGCGTCGAGGTCATTGCACCTACCGCGGGCATGGCCGGCGTGGATCTCACCCGTCGTATGGATGAGTCCACTGTCGAGCAGATCCGGAATCAGAAGGTTGTTGATGTTGCGTCGATCATTCCACGCATGACCATCGACTTCCCGGTCTCGCTCTCAGGCTACTTCGAGGGCAATCGCATGGCACTGGAGTTTATTGGCGACGGGGTCGATCCTGCCTATGTTCGCGAAGACGACATTGGTGAGATGTTCAAAGACTGGGAAGCCGACGACACGCCACTGCTCGACTGCCAGCTTCCCAAATTCTCATGTGACGGGCTCTACTACTGCGAGCGCAGTGACATGAAGTGCCACCACCGCGTGCCGGTGGTCGTTTCGCGAAACCTCATCGAGGTCTACAACAAGAACTACGCGAAGTCTCACGGCCTTCCCGTCATTGGTGAGATGGAGCAGTTCATCGTGCAGCGCGGCGGCCTTTCCAAAATGCGCCTGTACTTCGACCTCGGCCAATCCGTCGTCGATATGAATCAGAAAAACCTCAAAGCTGAGCCAAAGCGGGTCGAGGGGGTCTTGCTGGGCATCAGCGAACGTGCGATTCCGCTAGGAGCCACCATTCCGATTGGCTATGTCCAACGCTGGAATCGGGAGTATGTCGGTGAGAAAAGTGCGACTGCCTACTCGTCCATCATTGTCGAGCTCAAGCGAAAAGAAGATGTGGCTCCTTTTGGCAAGTGGCTTATCGATGTCCCGAATCTCCGCCTTGAAGACTCGCTTGGTGAGCGCTTCGCCTCCATTATCACCATCATCACCCTCATCTTCATTGTGATCGCTTTGGTCATTGTGACCATCTCCGCCATCAACATCGCCCACTCCTTCTTCATGCAGGTGAGTGAGCGGCGTAAGGAAATCGGCCTCTTGCGTTCCATTGGTGGTACACAAAACAACATCCGCATGCTGTTCGTGGGTGAGGCTGCGTTATTGGGCTTTCTTGCGGGGCTTGTTGGTGTGGCATTGGGGGTTGCGATCGCAATGGTCGGTGACTGGGCATTTGTGAATCACACAGCCGATTTTGCCTTCAAGCCTAAGACATTGTTTGATTTTCAGTTGTGGATCCCGCTCTGTGGCCTTGGGGTGGCAGTGCTCTTTGGAGTAATCGGTGGTGCACTTCCGGCACGTAAGGCCGCGAAAATGCAGCCAGCGGAGGCTCTGAGACAATAACAGCTGCATTCTGGCCAGACCTAAGCCATTCTTAGGTGGTCATGCGTACATTTTAGGGCTTCGCAATTCTCTGGCCCCCCTATGTCATCTCATGTACGGTCCGCCTGGATTCACCCTCTAGAGGGCGATTCATTTTGGCTCCGAGCATGTTTGTAGCTAGCAGAGAGCAAGTCCCACTCCCCCGGCCGCCAGGCCACATAACCTCTTCTAGAACCAAAGGTACGGCCTTGAACAAGCCCATTCCATTCGGCAAATACTATCTCCTCGAACGCATCAACGTCGGAGGTATGGCAGAAGTCTTTCGAGCCAAGCAGTTTGGCGTTGAAGGATTTGAACGTCTTGTAGCGGTCAAGCGAATTCTGCCCAACATTGCCGAGGACAAAGAGTTCATCGAGATGTTCGTTGATGAAGCGAAGATTTCTGTTCAACTCAACCACGCCAACATCGCGCAAGTATTCGATCTGGGACACGAAGAGGGCTCGTACTATATTGCACTAGAGCACATCCACGGCCGCGACCTTCGAGCCATTTTCGATCGCAATCGCAATCAGGGGGAGCCGATGCCGGTTCCTCAAGCGTGTTTCGTGACGATGAAAGTCTGTGAAGGCTTGGACTACGCGCACAACAAGCGCGACGAATCCGGACGCGAACTATCGCTTGTGCACCGAGATGTCAGCCCGCAAAACGTCATCGTCTCGCACGAAGGTGAAGTCAAGCTCATCGACTTTGGCATCGCGAAAGCGGCTGGTCGTGGCTCGCAAACACAAGCAGGTATCCTCAAGGGAAAATTCGGATACATGTCTCCCGAGCAAGTGCGCGGTTTGCCCGTCGACAGGCGCTCAGATGTCTTCTCATGCGGCATCGTTCTCTACGAATTGCTCACTGGCGAGCGCCTCTTTGTGGGCGAGTCCGACTTCTCCACTTTGGAGAAAGTGCGCAATGTTGAGATCCTTCCGCCGAGTACCTACAACCGCAAGATTCAGCCAGAGCTTGAGCGAATTGTTCTGAAAGCCTTGGCTAAGGATGTTGAAGATCGCTACCAAAACGCGATCGATCTTCACGATGAGCTGCAGGCGTTTGTGTACACCTCGGGCGAATTCTATTCTCGCAAAGACCTCGCAAGTTGGATGAAGCAGCTGTGGTCCAAAGAGATCAAGGAAGAAAGCGCCAAGCTCGCTTCCTATCGTGACATGGCTCCTCCTTCCCTTGCCGGTGGCGAGGTTGTCGCAACAAGCGCAGGCAGCCAAGAGGTGCGAGCACAAACGCTCTCGCTCAACGCTCAGAAGACCAATCCTCCCCCCATTCCCGGGAAAAAGTCTCCGCCTCCAATCAAGGGCCGGCCAGGTAAGTCGACCACACCAATGCGTCCCGACGGCGCTTCGGCAAAAGGCACCGACCTCGACTGGGATGAAGATGAGCTGGAAACCTCAATCTACGATGAGGAAACGCCGCTTGAAGATGCCGAGCAAGTCGGGCCGCCAAGTCACCCTACACCTGCGATGGCCCCTGCTGCGTTGGCAGCAGCCGCTGCTACTGGCACACCTACTGCTCCAGCGTTGACCGGCTCTGCGCTCAGTTCTTCTGGTCCAGATACTGTCAACACGTCAACCGAAGAGCCCGACTTGTCCTCATTGGTGGCAACCTCCCAAGGTTGGGATGCCCCCAATCCCACCCCCGAGCTTGGAACCGCACCAGCAGAGCTGGCGGAAGCTCCCGATCGGGTGGCCGATGGTTCCAACCGGACCAAGGCGCCAGCTGTTCCTGCTGCTGGAGGTGTCTCCGAAGTTCTGCGCATGGCGAGCATCGCTCCACCGGCCAGCACTGGGAGCGACTTTGGTGCACCGCTGGTTCCTCAGACTTCAAAGCGCAGCAATCTACTCTATGCATTGATTGCGGTTTCGATCCTGATTGCCGGTGGCATCGTGGCCATCGTTCTGGCAAGCACCAATGGCAAACCCTCCGATTCGGCTGGCGTGGCAACGGGCGAGCCCGGACTTGTTGATGACATAGCTGGCAAGACTGTCGAAGACAATGTCGCGAACCCGCTCGAATCGGACGTTCCCGAGCCTGGGCCGGTTGTGACAGGAATCGCCAACGCCGAGACCGGTCTCGATCTGATCGTCAATCCCCCTGGGGTCAAAGTGAGCTTGGATGGTCGCCCCATCGGCAAGGCTCCTCTGCAGATTCGCAGCCTGCGCCCCGGTGAGCACTTCATCGAAATTGAAGCGCCTGCGGGTTTCTTCAGCAAGAGTGAGACAGTCACCGTTACACAAGACAAAGCTGACCGAGTCGAGATCAAACTGGTCGCGATGAAAATCACAGGCACCTTTGATTCGGACCCTGCTGGTGCAGAGGTTGTGTTGATCGCCGATGGTGTGAGCCAGACGTTGGGAACTGCTCCTGTTGATGCGGTCATTGATCCGCGAAAGCGCTACGAGGTTGTTTTCAAGAAGAATGGCTTTGCGACAGTTACGCGACCTGTGGAGATCACAGGGGACACAGCCCTGAGCGTGGTTGGAACGTTGGCAAAAGCGCGTCCTAGCTCCAAGCCCATCATTCCGGGCGGAACGGGGCTCAAGCCCAAGCCCAATACTGCTAAGCCCAATACTGGCGGGGTCGCCACAGTTGAGCCAAAACCCAAGCCACTTGAGAACCCGGTTGCACCGAAGGATCCAAAGCCCAAGCCTTCGGTTGTGGATAGCAATGCAACAGGTACCTTGCTGCTGAGCGCCAAGCCGCCGTGCAACATCTTCATCGATGGTCGCGACACAGGCAAGCGGACGCCACAACGCAACATCAAGCTTCCTGTTGGCAAGCATCGCATTACGCTTCTCAACAACGCCCTTGGCATCAAAGAGAGCTTTAACGTCAAGATCACCGCCGACAAGGCGACCAAGGCACTCAAAGACTACACCGACCAAATCGACTAGAGACTTGGCAGTGCAGTAAGCTGGACCATTCCCAAGAATGGCCCAGAAGTGATTATTGATGCACATATCCACGTAGGTTGCTGGGACCACCCCGACTTCTTGGGGCGGTCCGTCAGTCTCGAAGACACCATCGCAGTACTCAAACAGGCGGGGTGTGATGGAGCTGCGCTTTGCCCAACCGATCAGTGCAAGAACGCAGCACTTCTCGCCGATGCACATGCTGCAGTTGATGATGGCTATGAAGGCAAGCTATGGGTCTTTCCCTGGGTGCGGCCTGGGGATTCTTCGGACGCAGACATCGCGTTCTTAGAGGCGAATCGCGCCAAGATATGCGGCATCAAGATTCACCCCTCACTCTCAAGAATTCGCATCACAGATGAGGGCTTCGCACCGCTGCTCGAGATTGCCAATCGACACTCGTTGGTCGTGCTTGTGCATTGTGGTCGTTGGCAGGAGATTGCGAGCTTTCGATTCGCGGTTGAGGCGGCGAAGCGATATCCGCAAGCAAAGTTCCTCCTAGCGCATGCAGGTGGTGATACGCCTCCGCTCGCAACCAGCGCGGCCCAACTGGTGCACGATCAGCGCGTAGAGAATGTGTGGTTCGAGTTTTCGGGGCTTCGCGAGTTTTGGGTGATTGAACGCAACTGCGCGCTGCTCGGTGCCGACCGCTACTTGATGGGATCCGACTACGGTCTCGCTCACCCACTGATGTACATCGGCGCCGTCCAGGGCATGAACCTCTCCAGCCACGAGAAGGAGAAGATTCTGTCTGCAAACGCTTTGGCTCTCTTTGGGACGCCGGTGCAGGGGAGTTCGTCTTGAAGACCATCCTTGTGACCGGTGCTGGCGGCCCGCTTGGAGTGAACTTCTGTCGATCGCTCCGAGCTGCGGGGGAACCTCTTCGCCTCATTGGAACCGATGCCAATCGCTGGCACTTGCCACTGAGCCTCTGTGATGAAACGTACCTCATTCCCCTCGCCAAAGAGACAAAAGGCTACCGAGAGGCATTGGGGGAGATTGCAGAAAACGAATCGGTCGACATCATTGTCCCCACTCATCCTGTTGAGGTACGTGCAGTCGCCGCGCTTCGTGACTTGGGCGCGTTGGCGGGCATGAAAACAGCCTTGCCCACTTCCTCAGTCCTTGATGTTACGGACGATAAGGCAAAGACCCAGGCCATGCTTCTTGAGGCGGGCTTGCCGGTGCCACAGACGCATCTTCTTCACACCGAAGAAGATGTCCACTCAGCCTTTGCAAAGCTGCAGCACGACAATGACCCAGTCTGGGTTCGCGGTTCGGGGGCTCCGGGGCTGGGCATCGGCGGCGCGGCTCTGCCATGTCGGAGCGTGTCCGTGGCGCTGGCTTGGATTGAGCACTACCAAGGCTTTGGCGGCATGGCTGCCAGCGAGTACCTACCGGGCGACAACCTGAGCTGGATGGCCCTCTTTAGCCACGGCGAGCTTGTGGCCAGCGGCGCGCGCGAACGCCTTGAATACGTCTTGCCGCATGTCTCACCCTCCGGCATCACGGGGGCGCCCGCAGTGAGCCGAACCATTGAGAATTCTGAGCTTGCTAGCATGGGGGAGCGCGCAGTGCACGTTGTCGACAAAGCCGCCCATGGTGTCTACTTTGTGGACTTCAAGGGCGACAGGGAAAATCGGCCGCGCATCACCGAAATTAACGGAGGTCGCTGCGGCACCACCATCCACTTCTACACCAAAGCTGGATGCAACTTTCCGCACTTGCTCACCCAACTCGCTTTTGAAGGCTCGCTGGAGCCGCTCAAGAATGCGCGATCCTGTGTTGCGGGCGGCCAGTATTGGATTCGAACGCTAGACTGTGGTCCGGCCTTGGTTCGCGAGCAAGATTTTGATAGCTATCCGATCGCAGGCTTGGAGGCAACGTGAAGTATTCAGTGGCATTTGATCTCGACGGCACTCTCTTGGACCTCCCTGTGAACATCGAGAGCGCACGGGCTGAGATTGCAGCGATGTTTGCGGAGTTTGGCTACCACGAGCCAATGCGCCCCATTCTCGACGCAATCAACCGTGCGTCGGCCAGCGTGGCAACGCGTGATGAAGAAATCTATCCGTTGATTATTCGAGCGCGAGCGATTCTAGACAAGGCAGAGGTGCTCGCGGCTCAGAGCGCCACACCACGTCCAGGAGCCGTAGAGGCGATCGAGAGCTTGCGCCGATTGGGCATTCCGCTCGGCATCGTTACGAACAATTCGCGAGCCTGCATCGTTCCAGCGCTTGCCGCGCTTGGATACACAACTTCCGACTTCGTCGTCTCGACTCGCGATGAGGTGCGGCGTCCCAAGCCCGCGCCCGATGGGCTAATTCGAGTTGCATCCAAGATCGCGGCTGCCGATGAGAACATGTGGTACGTCGGAGATAGCCCGGTTGATGTGAGCGCTGCGGTTGCTGCGAATCCGCAAGTCGCGCCAAGTCTTCGCGCAATCGCGATTCCCGGGCCACGTTCCTCACTGCAACAGCTCCGCGCAGCTGGCCCTTGTGTCTTCTTCGATACGATCGGCGAGGCGGTCGACCACATGGTTCGCTCTTAGAGGTAGAGGCCAAGCACGTAGAGTAAGGGCCCTGCGATGAGTCCGGCGGCAATGTCGTCGAGCATGACGCCGTATCCGCCCGGGGCTTTGCGATCGAGAATCCCGATGGGGCCGGGCTTTGCCATGTCGAAGAATCGAAATGCGACATAGGCGCCAAGCACCCAGAAAAACTCCCATGGAACGAATGCTAGCGTGATGAGGCAGCCAATGGTTTCGTCCAGCACGACCTCTTGTGGATCCTTGCTTGGTTGGGTCTTCGTGTAGAGGTCAACGACCCAAATGGAGGCGATGGAAGAGACAACAAGTACGACGGCCCACAACCACACAGGCTGATCTTGCAGAAGCCAAGCAATGGGGAGCGCAATAACTGCTCCCAAGCTTCCAGGGCCGACAGGGGCGCATCCGGCGCGCCCCACCGTAACCAACTGCGCAATCCACCCCGAGGTTGTCTTTGCGTGCTCAGAGGCTTTGCCCCACAAAGCGATTGCAGCGGGCAAGAAGACGACAGTGGCAATGAGGTTGATTCCGAGCCCGAGTAGCGCCAGCTTTGCGATGGAGGCAAGCCCCGGATGCGAGGCTCCAAGAAGTGCCACAAAGCCTAGCGCTGTTGTGGTGAGCGCGCCGACCACGGAGTGTCCCGCGTGGCGTAGGCCCAGCAAAACCCCTCCCTGGTGGCCAATGCGCCCCAATATGTGAGCACCTCCATCCACACCCATGCCGAGAAGTACCGGAAGGACGATGATGTTTAGGTAGTTGAACTCCAGGCCAACGAGCGGCATGACACCGATGGTGGCGCTCACGGTTGCAACCGCGGGGAAGATGCAAAGAAGCGCTTTTGAGAGCCGGCCAAGTAGAATCCAGAGCGTTAAGAGAATTGCTGAGAATGCAATGGCGATGCTTCTCGGCGTTTCTTGAAAGACGCTGTCGAGCACGTCTGCGAGCACCATGGCTTCCCCCGTTGCTGACAGAGTTGGAGGATTGTCTCCTTCGCCTACCGGGAGGTTTCGCAGCTCGCTTGCGAGGGCACGAATCTTCGCTCCGTCGGTAAGAGAAATTCCGGGCAGAACCAAGACAAAGTCTCCGGACCCATCAACCGCGTGAAAGGAACGGCGCACAGAATCTGGCAGATCAGCCTCAGCAAAGGGAGCCATGCTCACTCGGCGTTCCAGGTCTGCCAGCTGTTCGCGCTCCTCGTCTTCAAGCGTTTCTGGATCGATAAGAGAGAGCGTCTTCGAGAGTCTCGCCAACGTCGCAGCCTTGGCCTCTTGGTTTGCGGGGACAACATCGGCGCTGCTTGTCACCCGATCGATGCCACTGGACTCACCCAGCCGAGCTGCCCGTGCTCGCAACTCGTCGGCAGCGAGATGTGCGGCAACTTCGTCCTTCGTCATCAAGACCAGCGGGGTTTGCGAGTGTCCCAAAAGCTCGTTGACTTCTTGGTCTAGCTGGTAAGAGCGAAGATTGCGTGTTTCGAGCGATGCGAAGTCGTAGTTGAAGCGAGCTGAGTTGGCCCAGGTGAGTGTTCCGAAGAGCCCAACTGCACAGAGCCAAAACGCCCAGGGGCTAAACTTGACAATGGTGCGCGCAGGCAGAAAGTGGGCACTCCTAACCTTCTTTGGTTCGCCCTGTGCCTGATCCCGCAAACGCAGGAGCACGGGGAGGCAGGTGAGATAGGAGGCAAACACGAGCAGCAGACCGCTGCTTGCGAGGATCCCAAACTCGCGAAACACCCGGAAATCCGACAGGGCTAGGCTGGCGAACCCTGCAACCGTTGTGAGTGAGGCGATGGCAGCAGCTTGTCCCGTCTGGCCAAAGGCCGCTCGAATCGCTTCTTCGCGGCCCCGTGAGCGTTCTTGTTCCGCTCGACCCAAGACATGAATGCCAACATCGATGCCAACGCCGAGCAGGATGGTGCCAACAAAGGCGGTAAGGATGTTTAAGGTTCCGAGCGTCCAGCCCGCAAGTCCGTAGGTCCAGGTGAGGCCAATGACGAGTGGCAGAAAAACGAGTACCACCGAGGTTGCTCGTCGGAAGTGCAAGCCCAGGTAGCCGAGCATGAGTGCCAGAGCGAGCAAGGAGGCGGTGCGAAGGTCTCGCTGCACCACAGCCTGCATGTCGGTTCGCTTCTTGTATCGACCGCTGAGCGCAACGGTCATCCTTGGATCAAACTTGGTGGGTTGCACGGTGGCAATTTGGTTCTCGACATCGGCGATGAGCTGCTTTGCAAAGTCCAGGTCCGATGCGAGTTGCGTGGGCTTCACAAAGAGCACAAGCCGCTTGCCCTCCGAGCCAACGAAGTACGCTTCGGGGGTGTCGTCGTCTCCGAATTCTTCGTACTTCTCGCGAATGTCGGAGAAGTCGAGAGTGGGCGGCCCTACTTCCTCAAAGTCAACGTAGAGCGGGTTTGCATGCAGGCGCTCGTAGAGTTCTCGGGCAGCAAAGCGCTCTTCGATGACTCGCAAATCGGGGAGATCCAAGTAGTAGAGGGCGCGGTCCGAGAAAAACTCGATAGGCCGCTTGTATTCGACATAGCGAACGGTTTCGAGTGATTCGATTTTTGGAGCCAATGCATCCGCAAACGTCCGAAGGGCCTTTGGGTCTTCGCCATCACAGACCACCGTGAGATGTCCGATGCCACCAAACTCCGTTCGCAAAGCGTCGAGGTTTTGAACGCTTTCGAAACTCCGAGGCAACAGTTCGCTCAGATCTGGATTGATCCGCAGTCGAGTGGCTCCTGCTCCCAAGAGCGCCGTTGCCACCAGGATGAGCAGGGTCGCCACAAGTGGGTGCCGATACCCTGCCATCGCAAGCGCCGCCAAAAAACGACCAACGAGCGGAAGCGACGGGGATTCTTCGCTCTGGTTATGGGAACTGCTCTCGCTCATGGTGGCGCTGATCTCGCGTGCTATGGTGCCGCCGCCGGCGCCGGAGCCGGAGTCTTAGGCATCGCCTTGCAGCCCGCGCATCGTACAGCCCTTCTTCATTGGCGCCAATTTGCCGCCGCCCTCACTTTGGGCTGCACCATCGCTTTAATCGCCGTCCTCGTTAGCGAGCAAACCGCTGGTCTGGCAATTCTCGGCGCCTATTGCATTCCAAGCAACTCTGTCGCGCCTTTGCCTCACGAGCCTGGTGTCCTGTTCTTCGCCGAGTTCTATCGGCCCATTTGGATCGCCATTGCCGCCACCGCTGGCAGCGGCATTGCAGCCTTCTCGGACTACGCCATCGTTCGAGGCGCGTTGCGACATGAGTGGGTGGCTCGCATTAGTCGTGGACGCTGGTTCCGCTGGGCTGTGGGGTCATTTATGAAGCGCCCCTTTGCCACTGTGGTTCTCTTTGCCATAAGTCCGCTACCAGTTTCCGTGGTGCGAGTTTTGGCTCCAGCATCCAATTTCTCGGTTTGGCGCTACGTGGCGGCGATGATGGTTGGACGCTTTCCGCGCTTCTACGCCTTTGCGTGGATAGGTTTCCTCATTCCGATTCCAACCTGGATTCTTGTGGCAGCAGTTGTCGCCCCAGTTCTAACGATGCTCATTGCGCACCGAGGTGGGCAGGACGCTCCTGCAGAAGACGCTGCCAGCCTCTCGCCCGAGTTAATCGAGGCGAGCCCCCCCGAGACGAAGGAAGAGACCGCGAAGTCTGCAATACCCGACGTGTGCGGCTCAGAGGAATAGAAATGTGCTGGCGACGGGAGCTCGTTCTTTGACAAGGCGCGAAGGACGACCTTGCTGGGGCAAAGAAGGATCTGAG
>JANTGM010000016.1 GCA_024762925.1 Kofleriaceae bacterium
AGATCCTTGCTTGCCCCAGCAAGGTCGTCCTTCGCGCCTTGTCAAAGAACGAGCTCCCGTTGCCAGCACATTTCTATTCCTCTGAGCCGCACACTAGCGAGGCCATTGACCGATGAATAACGATGAGCAAAGCAGCCAGAGAGCGAAGAATCGAGTTTGCTTGGTCAATGTCCATGGATTGCGCACTAGAGGAGCAAAGTGAGAGCGGGCCAGGAGACTCGAACTCCTATCATGAGCTCGGAAGACTCAGGTCTTGCCGTTAGACGAGCCCCGCAAGTGGAACCAGCATTTGGTACAGGACCAGAGAATCGAACTCTGCACGGCCGTCATGTAAAACAGTCCCACCGCCAGGTGAGCTGTCCTGCATGAGTTTGTAGTTGTAGCGGGAGGGTCGCACGTGCTCGCTTGAGCGAGCATCCCGCATTGCCTGAGCAGAGCGATGGCATTGGAGGAAGGTAGGAGAGTCGAACTCCTGCGACATGTATTTGCCGGCTACAGGTTAGCAACCTGACCTCTTACCGCTCGAGCAACCTTCCAAAGCTACGATGTCGATCGTGGTGCCCCCGGAAGGATTTGAACCTTCAACCAACCGGGTAAGAACCGGGTACTCTGCGTTGAGTTACAAGGGCGTGGCAGGCGACTGAAGAATCGAACTCCACTTAGCGGTGTTGGAAGCCACATTGATCCCAGATCGTCGCCCATAGTTGTGTCATTTCGTCGTGGGCCCACCCGGAGTCGAACCGGGAACTCGCTGCTTAAAAGGCAGACACGCTAACCAACTGCGTCATAGGCCCATATTTTGGATGGCGCCGTGGGACCGTGTTTTTGCTGTCCAGTAGTCATACATTTTCCTATGCGTGAAGTGGGGGCAGAAGGACTTGAACCTTCGTGCAAGCGCTTTACAGACGCGGCAACCAGCCCGTGGAGTGCCCCCGTTCGTCTTGGCGCAAGAAAGCGAGAGGGAGTGAGAAGGAATGCGAGAGCGACCGAGTGAAGGTGCTGAGTTTCGTTGCAATGGCTGGTTTCGAACCAGCTACATTCAGTTTGACGACTGACGCTCTACCTAATGAGCTACATTGGCTTGTAAGCACTCTAGTAGGGGTCGCTCTCGTGGCTCCGGACCCTGGAGTCGAACCGCTTTCTTGTTGCATGGCAACAAGCCGGCTTTCTCCTGCGTCCGATTCCAAAAACGGATATTGGGCCTCGCCGTCAGGCAAGGCCTAAAGACGTTGAACTTGGGCTTTCTAGAAGGGCACGCTCAAAAGCGAGTGGCCCTGTTGGTTTGTGCTTTATACATCTCCCTAGTAGGGCGTTGGACCCCGTGGTCCATAACAGCAAATTGAAAATCTCACTACCGCCGAGTCGCGAGCCTGGAGCGGTTTGCTTGTTTCACAGACAAGTGCCTTATCCATTAGGCTAGTTCCACGTTTTTGGTGAGAACCCAGGATTCGAACCTGGATTTGCGTGTAAGGCTTCGCGTGGTGGCGGTATTGAGATTTTATCTTAGTTGTGTTCTTTGGGTTTGTCAATCTCGAACGTGTCTTGCTGTCGCTATGTCTTGGTCGCTCCGCTCGGGGAAACTTCATATCCAACTCTTCGGTTGTCTAAGAAAAACTCCTGAGCGGCACGCGCAAGGTACGCTGACGTAATCGCAATGAAGGGCAGGAACTCTCCGCTCTCGCAGGTGGCAGAGCCTGGCTCTCCCTCGCTGTCGATTGCGAAGTTCTCGTCCCAAACAACGCGTCCGAATGATCCGTCGGGAGCTAGGGCACCGTGCAAGCACGGAACGTTGTGCTTGCGGACCCACTCTTGAACGAGCGAGCGAGATGTCGCATTGTCCAGACAGTCGATTACAAGATCTCCACCCAATAGCGCATCTTGATTGTCTTTAGATAGCTTGTGCGAGATTGTCTTAATCTTAGCTCCAAAGAGCATCTGCATGCTCTGTGCGAGAGATGCGACCTTCTTCTTGCCAACGCCTGGTTTGCTGTGAAACTGCGAGTAGACGTTCTTCTGTTCAACGCGGTCAAAGTCGATTGCCCGAATCGCCACATCCTCGCTCCGGAGGAACTGGACGACGTGCGACCCAAGAGCGCCGACTCCTACGACGGTTATGTTTTTAGTCATGAGTTCCTCCTTTGGAACGAGTGAGTTCGGTTCGATTCTGCTTAGCCAAAGGGGGTTTTTGGACGCAGCTGAATCAGATTGTACGGACGGTCCCGAGTGGCTCGAAATCGGTCCACCACAAATCCGTGGAAGGTCGCGGATGGTGATGGGCGAATCCCTGGGATGCTCCCATTGCGAACGGCCTCTGTTGCCCATGCCCGAATGTCGCCATCACTTGCATGTGTGTAAACAGAGTCTGGAAGATCTCCGTTCTGTCCTGCATAGGTGACGTTTACCCGTGCTTCATCGTTTCGATATTGGTTGTGCATTGTCGTTTCTCCGTAGTCGAGTTTGGTTGTTTAAGAATAGACCGCACGAGAAGGCCCTCAGGCATGCCTGTAGACAACCAGGACGCCTTCTCGGTCGGCTTGACGGATTACAGCGGGGAGTGACTCCAAGGTGAAGAATGTGTCGCCCTTTTCGCCGGTTGTTTCATCGGTGAGGCAAACGCCCGCGTCGATGATGCGCATCTGCGAGTCGCAAACGCACTCATAGCGTCGACCGTCGAGACGGTATCGCACGACACTCTCACCTCTGCGCGCGCTTCGTGTATCGAGCAGCTCGGCGCCACCAATGGCAAGTGCAGCCGCTGCGGCGGTGTGGAAGTCCACACGGGCCATATCACGACGACCTGCGCCGTTTCCGAGCGACTCGACCAAGCGCTTGCGCTCTTCTTCTCTTTCGCGCCTTGCAGTTTCTTCGGCTCGAAGTCGCTGCAGTTCCCAACGCCGCTCCTCTGCCTTGTCGCGTTCGTAACACTCAAGATCGAATGCTGCTTGTAGCGATGGGATAACGCCCTTGACGTTCTGTACAGAAGTATTCCTATCCAAGAACGCCGAGAGAACATCGTCCTCAGGGCCCAAGGGAAATGCCAGTCCGCGATATACGAGCTGGCCGTGTTGGCGCAGAGCACCAACTTCGATGCGCGAGAACCGCTCAAGCCCTTCTTCAAGAAGATGAACTTGCTTGAAACGCCCAGTCCACTGGTGCTCGAGCTGTCCGGCTTGCGCGTGGTCGGGAACAAAGCGATTTCCTACAAGGAAGCCGGTTTGTACCCAGCCAAGCGATTCCGGCGCGGGCATTGCGGCTTGGGTGATTGATGCAGCACGCGGCTCAAGTCGAAACAGGTACCAGTCGTGCTCCTCGGGCAAGTCGCCCTTGATCGTTCTGGTTCGTCCACCGGAGTGGAGAGACCGTCCTCCCATCCAAGGAGCGACGATTGCCTGTTCCTCTTCTGTGATTAGATCTCTCCATCCCATGTGTTTCCTTTGCCGCCGTTACGCCCAGGCGGGCTTCACAAGCAGGTCAGTCTTGAGGATTGTCTCAACAAGGCTCACGCGCTTTGGTGCTCGGCGACCAGAAAAGTTCTGGCCGACCGGTGTTGATGCAACGAGGTTGCGGATGGTTCTCGGGATTGCGTAGGGATCCTCGAACGTATCCTCCTCGACCATGAAGCAAGGAACTCCAAGCTCAGCGGCCGTACCGCGAACAGCAGAGTAGTCATATCCCTGACGATATCGACCACTAGCAGCACCGGTGCTAGCCGTTGTCTTTACAAATCCGAAAGCCATTGGGGCAAGCCCCGACTCGCGAACTTCCTTTGTGAAGGTTCCTCGCTCCTCTTCATCGCCTACGAAGAAGAAGAGAACATCCGCGCCGTCCTTTGGCTTTGCGCTCTTGAGCGCGCGGATACCCGCTCCGTGTGACGTTCCGCCACCCGCACGGATTCCGCGGAAGGCATTCGCTACGCCAGCCGCAGATGCGTGCTTGATTTCGACAGTTCGTCCCTGTGTGTTGAAGGTCGCAATGTGAAGCTGCTCAAGTGTGAAGCCCTGAAGGAACTTTGAGACGTAGCTCTTTGCTGCTTCGATTGCTCCCTGCATAGACGCCGAGATGTCCACAAAAACGTAGATCTCGATGTCCTTGGCGACTTCAGCGACCGCCTTCTTCATTGCACCGTCGCTGGCTTTCTCAAGCTCCTCCTTCACTGCCTGTGACCGCACCTTGCGTGCGATGTTGACAGCTCGCATGTCCTCGGCAGCCTTGACCGCGAGAGTCCAGCGATCACGAACGTCCTGAACGTCAAGAAGGCCAAGGTCCTCGAGAGTCGGAGTGAGGATGACGATGTCCTTGTCGGAGAGAGCTCGTGCTTCCATGGCCGCAGCCACGATTGCGCGAGTCACACCAACATCCTTGGGAAGAAGGCCTACGATGCGCTTCCAGTTCGGCTTCTCTGCGACAATCTTCTCACAGATGTCCGCTTCGGTGAGTCCACCCCAAGTCTCAGCTGCAGAAACCACGTCTCCGACCGCGAGCGATCGGCGGCCATCTTCTGCCTGCTTCTGCTTCCATCGCAGAACCTCGAAGAACTTTGGCGTGAGTGGCTTGTAGCCAACTCGACGTGCAAGTTCCATCACGGTTGTGCGGAAGCCGGCCTTCACCAGCCCCTCGAGCATTCTTGGGTTTTTTTCGCGGTAGCGGAGCCACTTTTCAACAGCCTTTGGCCAACGACCGTAGAAGGCATGTCGAGTAGAGCGGCCGAATCCGAGATCCCGATTGATCTTGGCAACGCCAGGAAGGCTAAGAATTTCTCGTACGCGCAGAAGAAGCTTTGGGTTTAGATCCTTCTTGTCCTTGCGGCGCAGAAGAATCATCGCCTCACCGACATTGCGGAAGTCTTCATCGCAGAAGAGAGCTTTGCCGCCTTCCACTACCGGGTCTCCTTTGCGGGACTGCACAAGCATAAAGGCTGCCAGCACGACTTTCAGATCGCGGTGTTCCTCGGCAAACGCGAAGGATGCCCATCGGGCAGCGAACTCGTTGTCAAGCTTCCAGACCTCAGCGACTTGTGAGTAGAGCCAGGTGGCAACTTCGGGGAAGATGCCGGCCGCGCGATATTGCCCGACGGTGGTTCCGTTGTTCTGTACTCGGCCGTCGCTAAGAAGAATACCAAGCCGAACACGCGTCGACTTTGCGCCCTGTTTGACTTGCTTGTAGACAATCGGAGTGCCGTTCTCGACCTTGTGGGTAACGGGAATCCAACGCAGACCGAGATTTTGGCGGTTATCTGTCAGCACAACGCCAGGTCGGTTGTGGACCATGTGGTCGGTATAGGTAAGGAGGGCCTGGACGATCGTTTCGGCAGGCCCGAGTGTGTTTGCATCAGTTGTCATTGGACCTCTCCAAGTGGTGTGTGTGCGGCCGTTTCTCGCAAAGACCATTCTTCGCGGTTCTCGAGCCTTGTGGGGCAATTGGGGTCATTGAGGAGAATCGAACTCCTGTCAATCGGATCACAACCGATGGCTCTACCATTGAGCTACAACAACCATGTGGTGCCTCAGCTTCGAATCGAACGAAGTTCTTCCGGGCTTCAACCAGACGCACTGACCTGTAGTGCTACCGAGGCAATTTGAAACCGGGCACCAGAATATTCCGGCACCCAATTTCAATGCGCCTGGCTTTGCCAAACGCGAGTCGTTCGCTTCCTTCCGGAAGCTAGTGTGCGATCCAAAATGTTTGACCGGCCCTCGCTTGGTTTCTCACCTTCTGGGCGCTTCGCTCTGAGTTGCTCGTCGGTCACGTATCTCGATACGCTCCACTCCTTGCGCCTTGCCAGAAAACGAGCTCCCGGCGCGATCTTCCGGTCAATCATTTCGATCTGCACACTAGTCGCGTCCTGCCGCCAGGACACGGGTTTGTTTGTCCTAAGCTAGCGCCAGAGAATTCTTGCGCCGCTAGCAAATGGGGCACAACTGGCCCCCGTAATGGGGACGTCGCATGTCCCCATTCATCGTTATGCTATTCAATTGTCAAATCTGCTATCCGTGCAACGCCGTGAGCGCGTCAATCAAGACGGCTGGATACGAACGCCATAGACATGGTTGGGAAGAGAGGATTCGAACCTCCATGGACCGGTTCAGAGCCGGGCATCCTGCCATTGGATGACTCCCCAAAATGTGGACCCAGAGGCCCACTACGGAAGGTTTGCTGCTAGTCGATTTTGCCCGAGGGCCCGAAACGAAGAACGCCACCGAGGTCTCCCTGGGCGGCGTGCTAACAAAAGATATGGTGTTCTTTCGCTAGGTTGCTACCCCCGTTTGGCTCTCCACTTGAAAACGGAAATCCTTGCTGGCTGTTGCTTGCGAGCTGAGCCCTTGACAGGAAATACGACAAAGCACTCTCCCGGGTTTGGCGGCCAGCGGATTGATCGCACTGGAATCAGCCATGAAGGACTGCCACTCAATGGCCTGAGAACTCATGACGTTCGCATCCGACTCGCAATACGGGAGATGGCTCCACGTATCGGCAATCTCAGCGTTATGTAGGGTTCTAGTCATCGATTCTGTGAGGCTCTCTTTGTTGTCGGCGATGCTTCCGCCGAAGTGGATATCAGTATAACACCGAGTCGCAGCAAGGACCAAGCGCTTCGTGACACTTGGTTGCATTCTTGGGTGGGAGCCCGGTTTGGACTTGCGATGCGATGGCATTCCCCAAAGCGAGCTCGGTGGCTGAGAGAAATGCTGAGGAGCAACCTGGGCGACGACGACACCTTTGTTGCGCCTCTACGGCGAGGCCAAGTCTTGCAACGGTATTGGTCGAGATGCTGCGATGGACTTCGAGGAGCGCGGTTGCGAGCGAACGATCTCGGCGGCGTGCAGTTGTGTGAACTGCTTCTCGTCAACGACCGCGATCTCTTGTTCAAACTCGCCCGAGGACCGGTTCCTTACACTCACCACACTCTAGGTATCGCGGTTCATCCAAAACCAGCCCAGCCGAAATCCCAGCCCCATTGCGACTCCTGGAGCCTCCTTACCAACGAACCCCGAAACCTCTGGCCCAACAGCAAGAGTCCAGACGCTGGTGGTGCGAAAGTCAAAGAGAGTGAACTTACTGTTGCCCTGCCGACTCCTTGACGTCTTTCTGCGAAACGGAACTAGGTACTGGCCGTAGGCCCGCAGCTTGATGTCACTACTGGTGATTGGCGTCCCTCGGCCACCAAATCCAACGCGCCATCCTCGCTTCTCGCCCATTCCTGTGTAGCTCACCGATTCCCCAACGACCAGTCGTGAGCGCAAGGACGGGCCCACCTCAACTTCGAGGTTAAGTGCGCTGTTCCCCGCAAAGGAATACCCAAGACCCAACGTGCCCACTGAGGTCACATCGGGGGTCCCCCTGGAGTCAACGGTCGGAGTTGCGTCGATGCCTGCTGTGGCGGAGAAACAAGCAGGGGAGAGGAGGAGGAGGAGGAGGAGCCGAGGCATGGGCATGATGACGATCGGGGGCGCAGGTAGGTTCAATCGGAACGCGCTTTGCCAGGAGTTGCCGTGAGTGTTGCGCGCAACGCGACATGGACCTAGCCGGGCCAACACTGCCGACTGCAAGTGAGCGCAATCGAAGCCCTCTCGCGAAGTTCGTTGTGTTCCGCTCATCGAAGACCGAGGCGAGTGGCACCTATGGTCCACCAACCCAAGAAGAACGAGTTTCGATGTTCGTCTACGAAATATTCTGGAGGTAGTTAAGAGCCAATGCCAAGTTCTCGCAGTATGCGCGTGGCGAGACATGCCAAGCGATGGACGTGCGTAGGGAGCACTACGACGCAGGAATGCAATGCTTGCGACACAGAGCTCGAGAAACCGATGCTCTTCTACAACGATTGAAAGCGGCGGCGTTGGCACGTCAACGGCTGGAGTTGTTCGATGCTCAGAACAAACAGCAGTGGCGTGCTGCAGGATGCGCTATGGTTGGGAGATGAAACGACGATATGCGGGGCTATGCCTAACTTTCGTGCTTGCCTCGTGTGCGAGTGAAGAAAGCAAACCCAAGACAATTGCTGGGAGCACGCCAGCGGTCACCGCACCCACTCCAGCATTGGATGCTGCTGCTTCTGCCAAGGTGGCCGTCGCTTCGATTGCCTCGGTTCAGATTGCTCAAGACTGCCCAGACCCAAAGCGCGAGGCCAAGGCGGACAGGGCCGCACTCAAGATGAAAGCCAAGCGGGCAAAGGGCTCAGGGCCACTCACCCAGCCTTGTACGCAGTCAACTGTGCAGATCGCATTTACTGGCAAAGGAACGGGCAGTGCAACGGTGAAGATCGCTGCCGTGCGCCTCAAGAGCGCCGATGGCAAAGGGCTCGCTACTCTTGCCGTGCGCATGCCTTCGATTTGGAAGAAGAGCGGCTATGAGACTTGGGATGGCGTCCTGAGCGCCGACTCCGATTCCAAAGCAAGCTACAAGCTGTCGGTACCCGAGTGGTCCGCTGTCGAAACTGCGGTTGGCAGGAGCAGCTTTGATCAGATGTACACGTTGGAAGTTGAGATCGAAATTGGTGGCACCGTCACCACGCTAACATCTCCTCAGTTTGAGCGCTCCCGACCTCTGATGATCAAGACTTGATCGACTTGCGAACGAGCGCCTCACTCTCCCAAAGGCGAGCTGCGATGTTGGTGTCCATCGCTTCAGCAGAGAAATCGCTTTGCAGTCGATGAAGTACTTGCCGAAGGTAGATGGGTGTTTTCGCGCCCTCACGACTCTTGCGGGTGCAGACGCCATGAGCCGTTCTCGAAGAAGATTCGACATAAGAAAAAGACTTAGGTAGGAAACGGCGAAGTTGCTCTCTATCCCATCCTCGGTGAGCGTTCGCTGCGCAAAGACCGCGGCTCCATTGTGGAGCAACACATCGAATCGGTCGAAGCGCTTGAGAAACTCGTCGACACAGGCGCAGATTGATGCCCGTGAGGCAAGGTCGCACGCGAGAACAGCGATGGGGGGCTGTGCCGGATGCCTCTGCAATCTCGCGAACTGCTTGCTCTCCTCGCGCCTGCGTACGTGCGGCTAGAACGATTGTCGCCTCTTGTTGCGCCAAGGCTGTGGCGGCAGCCTTGCCAATTCCCGAGGTCCCTCCCGTGATTAGACAGATCTTGCCTTGCATGGTTGACCACAACGTCCGTGGGCTGAGGGCCAGTTCAATCGCCTTGCCTTGTGCACCTGGAGGGATGCTATATCGTATTGGAATTAAAAGGTTATTTGGCTGAGTTGCTCATGTCTAATGGGATCGACAGATCGCCGAGACCTATCACCGATGTCATGCGTTGGTACCGGCGATGGATCGTATTGGTGAATATCTGGTCAAACGCCTCATCGGCGAAGGTGGCATGGGCAAAGTATATGAGGCCGAAGAGCGCCTCTCAAAACGCAAGGTTGCCCTCAAGGTGCTCAAACCCGAGCTTGGACGCTCGGAGAAAGGGCGCGAACTGTTTCTTAACGAGATGACGATTCTCGCGCACTTTGACCATCCCAACATTGTGCGATGCCTCTCTTGTTCAGAAATCGACGGCGAACTGGTGATGGCACTTGAGCTTCTCGAAGGCCAGACCCTGCGTGATCGGCTTGCTCTAGATGGGCCGCTATCGTGGATGACTGCCGTGGATATCGTGGCTCAGGTTGCGGCTGCTTTGGATGTGACACATGGACAAGAGCCGCCAATCATTCACCGTGACCTCAAGCCCGAGAACCTCATGTTGGTTGGTGGCGACCAAGTCAAGGTCATGGATTTTGGTATCGCGACTGCCATGCATGCCATGAGCAAGAGCACCACACACTCGGTTGGCACTCTGCAGTACATGAGCCCCGAGCAAATTGATGCCAATCGTGTGGATGCTCGCTCTGACCTCTATGCACTTGGTCTCGTCTTCTACGAAATGCTCGTAGGGAATCCTCCATTCGAGTCAGAATCTCCTCGAGAACTGCTGAACATGCAGTGCACGAGCGCTCCACCAGAATTGCCAAGCGTAGTGCGAAGCCAATTACCAAAGGGTGTGGAAAGACTTCTCTTTGCGCTGCTCGAGAAGAAACCCGCGGATCGACCAGCCGATGCGTCGGAGGTTGTTCGCACGCTGGAGCCATTCTCCGTGGCCGAGTCGGCCGTTGCGTCAAGACCCGAGCCGAGTACGAAGCCGCTGGAAGAGGCGCCAGCAAAAACCGTCAAAGCAAAGACGCAGCCGAGGACAAAAGCCCCAGCTCGATCAGACACCATCGCACTTCTCGAACGAGCGAGCGCACCCAGACAAATTCCTACCTCCTGGGCCATTGGCCTCGTTGCTATGGCCTGTCTGCTCGCTGGAGTCGCAACATACCTAGTGCGCGCAAATGGCTCGGGCAGCGCATCAAAAACTCCTGAGACTAGCGCAAAGGTGGAGCCTACGAGGTGAGTGACGACACGCTGGCAATAGCGGGGTTCCTTGTTGGGAGGCCCCTTGCGCCGATCGGTCGCGCTGAGCGATCTTGCTGCTGCCGGCAAGGAGATACGCTGTCATCTTTCGAGCTTTGGCGCCTCCCGAAGGGAGCTGAGGCGATCTCCAAACGTCTACACAAGCTGGGTGAGCGTGGTGTCGGAGGCTTCGTTGCCAGTGGCTCTGATGACTCTGGGCTGTGGCTTGTGCGGCGTGCGCCAACACCTCTTGCTGACTGGTTTCGCGAGCAGTCCAAGCCTGTTGATTGCATGACCGCTGTCGCGATGGTGTCGAGCCTTGCCGACTCACTTGCGGCTTGTGAGAAGGGCGCACTCTCACCGGGGGCGTTTCGGCCATCGGCAATCGACGTGGTTGGAGACGTCTGTGAGGTCCGTGCGGATGGGCTGGTTTATGGGCTCGTGGGCGCTGAGGTCGTTCAGGATACACCAAGCACACGCTGGAAGTCCCCAGAACAGATCGAGGGAGAGTCGGAGAGTTTCGGAAGTTGTCGGTACGTTCTAGGACTTATTCTGTACCGCCTTCTCGGTGGCGAGCACCCATTCTCTGGGCGTGGGATTCGGCATGCACTTGCCGATCGAGCCTTGCGAGGCGCTCCACCGTTCTCAGAAGAAATCCAAAGAACCCTGCCCCCAGGACTACAAGGGTTCTGTCTCCGTTTGCTCGCACCCAAGCCTGAAGATCGGCCGAAGGCGGCAGCATCGATTTCTTCTCGACTGCGAGAATTTCTTAGGAGTCCCCGTGGGTCAGCGCCTCTGCCGCTGGCCAAGACTCCACGGAAGAATGTGCGGACATCGGCCAAGGGAGAGCAGACGCGGCCACCAAAACGGCGCGTTCAAGGCAATCCCCGGGTATTGCTGGTAGCCGGCTCGGTCGTGCTCGGACTTGTGTCGGCAAGCCTCGCCATCGCTTCAATCAAGCCTACAAAGACAAACAAGACAACAGTACGGCCCCGAGAGCCGCTTTCCTCGGCGCTCTCCGTCGAGGATTGCACCTCCTGCCATCCACGTCAGACTTCGGAGTGGGAGCGGTCGGTGATGGCGCACTCTGCAAAGAGCCCGCTCTTTCAGTCGCTAGAGATGCTCATTCAAGAGCAAGTCGGCAAGAGTCGCGCGTGTCCCGAGGGGGCGGGAATTCTTCGCAGTGCTAATGCCAATACCGCGTGCCGCAATCCAGCGACTGGGCACGCGATCACAGGTTCTGGCGGCGAGCTTTGGTGTGTGAATTGTCACTCGCCCGGAGAAAATCTTAGAAGCTCTCTACCTGCCTGGGATGGCACAAGTGCGTTCTCTGCATCGAGACGGCCACTAAAGGATCTGCTTCCCGATACCAGCATGGAGGGAATTGGGTGCGGCTTCTGCCACCAGGTCGAGGGCCCAGTAAAACCTGGCAATAGCCGCGTGGGAACGTATGAGGGCAATCCCAGCTGGACATCGTTCGTCACAGGAAGCGTCTTCTCGATGCGCCCGGAAGATCGGGCAGGACGTTTTGGGATTTCCAACAGCGGCTACTTCCTCAATCCATTTGGTTTCCTTGCTAGTGGTGTAAAGGATCCAGACCTTGTGCCTGGTGGCGCCCATAGACGACCTAGCTTCGATACCAAGGCGTACCTTCGCTCAAGTGAGTTCTGTGGCAGCTGTCACGATGTTCGCTTGTTTGGGAGCGATGTTGTTGGCGCGGCTCGGGGCGAGAACTTTAAACGCCTGCGCAATGCGTACAGTGAGTGGCAAGCTTGGAGTCGGCAAGAAGCTCGCGAAGGACGCGTGGCTGCCACATGCCAGGACTGCCACATGAGCACCTATCCTGGCATCTGCGAGAAAGGCGACAAACCAGGCGTGAGAGGTGCGTGTCCCGATGGGACTACCTTCTCGCCTCGCGCTCCAGGCGAGTACGCCACTGCAAGCGCATCAGCGGCATCGATTGCAGACCGTGTCACGAACCACTACTTCTCCGGAGTCGACGTGCCTCTTTCTAGTGTGTTTCCGATAGAGGCTCTTGATGACCCCTCGCTTGATGCCTCGGGAATTCCCCTAGGCGCAAGGCAACGGAGAGATGTACTTCTTTCCAATACCTTCGACTTGCAGATTGATAGACCCGCTGTCCGCGGCGACACCCTGGAAATTCCTGTTGTCTTCGAAAACGTTGGTGCAGGCCATAGAGTACCCGCCGGCTTTAGCCAAGAGCGCGAAGTGTGGATTCATCTTCGAGTAACCGATGGACAGGGAAAACTCGTATACGAAGTTGGCCGAGTTGGTCGCGGTGATGAAGATCTAGCCGACAAGATCTTCCTGGACGTGAATACATCGGATCGTACAACAGATCGCTTTGGTCGGCCGCTCGGGCTCTTTGGAGCCGACATTGTTGATGGACCTGATGTGCCCGAATGGAGCTCGGTTGGGGGAAGTGAAACGGAGTTCCGTGGCCGCGGTTTGGTGAACTTGCAGAATGGGTTTCTTCGGTGTGTGCGCTGCATTGGACGGATTGATGAAGATGGTCATTGCCAAGCGGGACCCGGGCAAGGTGCACATCGAGCAGACCGCTACGCGGATGGCGACTATGACATCGATACCGGCGAGTGTCGCTCTAACCTACGAGGCGAGGAGGCGCTCTTTGAAATCTTCTTCCCTGTGGGTGCTCTTGACGCGACTCGCGGAGTGGTGCGAGGACCTGATGCGATTGTAGATTCACGCTCCGCACCCCCAGGGGTTCCGATTCGGTACTCCTACGAAATCTCCCGAGAGAATACACAAGGCCCATACAAGATCGAGGCGCGCATGATGTTTCGCGCATTTCCGCCCTTTCTGCTGCGAGCGTTTGCAGCGTATGAGCGCGGGCAGGAGCGGCTTGGTCGAAGGCCGAGCGGGCCTCTCTTGGGCAGCGAGACTCTGCAGCGTCTTGAAGCAATCGAAATCGCGAGAACGGAGTCGTCGATTCCATGAGCGCCGCGCGCGAACTCTCGAGTTTCCCGCATGAGGTGTTCGACAGCCCCGTGCTTCGAGAACTCGATCCCCTATCACGTGAGGCGATCATTGCCGCAGCGACAGTGCGCGACTTTGAAGCCGACAAGGTTCTCTACGAGGATGGCGATGTTAGTGAGTCCTTCTTTGTAGTGCTCTCTGGCTCGATCGAGCTGCAGACGACACGTCGAGGAGAAGATGCCAGAAGCACGATTCGGGTTGCTCGCGTTGGCGATACATTTGGTGAGGAAGCAACGCTTCCTGGTCTTGCTCGTCGCGCGAGAGCGACAGCGACCACAATGGGAGCTGTTGTTGAGGTTCCGATCGCCGTGTTTCGACGGGCCATGGGACGCAGTGGAGGCCACGAGGCGGAGCGCGAAAAGCGCTATCTCCATCGTTCGGTCACACGCGACATTGTGCATTCAAGTGCGCTTGGGCGCGGGCTTGAAGAGGAGTATCTCGACGTACTTCTAGATGCGGCAGAACTCCGTCGAATCGCCAGAGGTACGCACATCTACAATGCAGGCGATAGCGCCGAGGCATTTTACCTTATCGCCGAAGGGCTTGTGCAGCTTCAGCTTGACCAGGACTCGCGCATCTCTGTTCAGGCATACGTTTCGCGTGGCGACTTCTTTGGAGACAAGGAGATTGCAGAATGTCGCCCAAGGGGGACCGATGCAGTTGCCTGTGGTGATACTTGGTGTATTCGAATTCCGGCCGAGTCGTTTCGCTACGTGGCTCAGAATAATACTCAGGTTCTAGCGCGCTTGCGACGCGTAGCCGACGACAGCGAGATGCGCCCGCCTGCTGCCAAACAAGGGTTTGACGACCTGTATAGGCTCAAGACAGCTCGATCCTTGCTTGTTATCGATCAGGATTCGTGTGTGCGTTGCGGTCACTGCGCCTGGAGTTGTTCTGAGGTTCACGGTGACAGTCGCCTGGTGCGTCGCGGGGATACTGTGAGAGTTTCTCTAGGGCACAGCGACGCCGCGCCCTCGACCCTTTCAATGCCTAATACATGCCAGCACTGTCGCAACGCGGCATGCATGGTCGACTGTCCTACTGGTGCTATTGGCCGCGATATCCGAGGTGAAGTCTTCATTCGCGAGGAGTTGTGTACCGGGTGCGGCAGCTGCGCCAAAGCATGCCCTTGGGAGAACATTTCGATCGCTCCCCGCAGTGGAACACTGTCTCTCTCGCCGACAGTCGCCGTAAAATGCGATCTTTGCCGAGGGTACGAGGCTCCCGCATGCGTTCAAGGCTGTCCAACTGAATCGATTTTTCGAGTCGATCCAGAGCGAGATATTGCCGATATCAGAACTCTGCTTAGAACCTCCGATGCCAAGAGTCCTGCGACTCGCCCGTCGGTCCGAGAGATTTCCGTGCAATCGGTCCTCGTAGCACTGCTCCTTGTAGCATCGATAGGTCTCACTGGCGTTGGCTTCGCGATGCAACGAACGGGTGCATGGTATCCAAGTAGCACGGTAGGAACTCTCGCAGCGGCTTGTGCTGGGGTATGTATGGTCCTACTGGCCGGATATGCAATTCCCAAGCGAATGGTCCGGCTGTGGATGCGCAAGGTAGACACGTCAATGGTTCGCGTACCTCGATCGCGTATTCGGCCGCTGCTCACGATGCACGTGGTGGTTGGTGTTTTGGCCTGCGCGGCAGCGGTTGTACACGCTGGAGTGCGGCTACCATCATCGCCCGCGGGTGCACTCAATCTTGCTTTCTGGATTTCTGTGGCTACAGGCGGCCTCGGTGGCCTCTTGTACTTCTTTGCACCAAAGAGGCTCACAAGGCTCGAGAGATCGAGCACACTGCCCGAAGACTTGGTTGGCTGTCGGCAGACACTGCTTGATGACCTCTATCGTCAGTCGAGTGGCCGAGAAGAGCTGGTCAAGGCCATCACCGCCAAGGTGCTCGTTCCCTACGCACGTATGCCCCTCGGCAGCCTTTGGCTGCTTGCATCAGGTCGTACGATCGCCGAGGAGCGAGCACACTTGCGAGCACGTATCGATCGCATGCTTGAGTCGCGTGGAGCTGACCGATTGGCAGGGCTTGAGCAACTCATCGAGATCGTCGTTGACTTGCGAGCGGTGCCAAGTCGTCGAGTACTCAGCGCGAGTCTTCGTGGCTGGCTTCCAATTCACATTGTTGCGGCTGCAATGGCCAGCGTCCTCCTTGCTGTTCACATCGCCCTGGTGCTGCTTTGGTAAGCAAGGCAAAACTCCTTGAGACCACCAGTGATGTGACGCGCTTTCGTGGTGTGTGGGCTGCGGCTCTAGTCGCTGCGCTTGCATGCGTCGTGGCCTCTGTCGCGTTTACGCGAGACAACGGCTTGCGTGGCGCCCCTGGGGCGCTGTCCGCCTCTCATGCGAAGGCGGGGCTGACCTGCGAAAGTTGCCACACCGAAAACAAGGCAGCTGCGCCAAAATGCACATCCTGCCACTCGGGGTATGTATCCCTCCGAAGGCCACATGCGGCGCTTCTCTCAAGTGCTGCGATGAACTGCGCATCTTGTCACCGAGCGCATGGTGGTGACGACAACGTTGTGTTGGTTTCGGAAGGAAGATCTTGGTGGCGCGATAGCGACGTTGATGCCAGCACAACGGCACCTGACGCGGCGTACACAAAGGTCTCGGTGATTGCTGTCGACGCTTGCTCCCAATGTCACTCCATCAACTCCACGCAGGACCCCATTGCCGCGTGCCTCATGGTATCAGAAAAAGACCTAGGGTCTTGGCAGTCCACGCTGTGCCTTGATGAGCATGTAAGAGTGGGGGGTGCACGTGACGCCGCCTGGGAAGCTGCGAGGCACGTTGTTGCCACGAAGCCACGACCATCTCGCCCACGCAATCGGCCTGCGACCGGGCCATGGTCATGGATTGGAATGGGCAGCCTCGCTGGTCTAGGAGTGTTTGCGGCCTTTCGGCTTCGCTCGTCACGAATCCACGCCAATGAGCTGGAACAGCCGGCTCTGCGAGCTCCAGAGGTTCTGCGCCTTCCGGTTGTCAACACTGCTACATGCTTAGGTTGCCATGCTTGTGTCGATGCGTGCCCGTTTGATGTTCTCGAAATCCGACGCTATGTCGCCGTAGTGGCTAGGCCTGCGGCTTGCTGCGGGCTCACATTGTGCGAGCAGCGCTGTCCAAATGGTTCGCTAGTCATGGGCGATGGCACACAGATTCAAGATGCGGTAGCGCTGAGCGATTCCTTGCAATCTGACCATGCTCCGGGAATCTATCTCGCGGGTGATGTCACCGGCCTGCCTCTCATTCGCAATGCCATCAATCAAGGCGCCCATGCAATGCGTTCCCTTCACAGCGAACTTGGGGAGAAGGATGAGTCTCTTGCCTTCGATGTCGTCATCGTGGGGGCCGGGCCTGCCGGCATTAGTGCTGCTCTCGAAGCAAAATCCCTAGGACTCCGCTACGTGGTTCTCGAACAGGGGACTGTGGCTGGAAGCATTCAGAGTTTTCCCAGAGCGAAGTTGGTTTTCGACCAGCCGCTGGATTTGCCGTTGGTCGGTAAGTTGTGGCTTGAAGAATCGAGCAAAGAAGAGTTGCTTGCGCGATGGCTAAGAATTGTTCGCAGCGAACGGCTGGACATTCGTGAGGGGATGCAGGTTGCGGGCGTTGAAACCCGAGATAGCGGCGGCTTCGAGGTGCGCACAGTGGCCGGAGCCAGCTCTCCAAAACGATTCCCGGCAAAGCGCGTACTGCTTGCAATCGGAAAGCGCGGCTCTTCGCGAAAGCTTCCAATCACTATCCCCAATGAGGTGGATGACAAGGTCTACTACAGTCTGGTAGATGCTCGCGCCTTTGCCGGGCAGAGCGTTGTGATTGTGGGGCTAGGTGATGTCGCCATGGAAGCTGCCATCGCGCTATCGCGGCAACCTGAGACCAAAGTAATCGTTACGCATCGTGGCGAGGGCTTCTCTCGGGGTAAATCGCGCAACATCGAAGAGCTGAAGCGACGTGCGCGAGCGGGTGTCGTTGACCTTCGAATGCAAACGACGGTGGCGCGCATTGCAAGTGGTTCCGTGACACTGACCTCTGCCGAAGGAGACGTAGACGTGCCTTGTGATGGGGTCTTCGTGCTGATCGGGACAACACCGCCTATTGACTTTCTAACGCGTGCTGGCGTGTTGCCAGACACTGCGAATAAGGAGAACAGAGCATGAAACTGACAGTGTTTGTAGCAATCGCAATGGCCGGAATGACTGGGACTTCGATGGCCGTGTGGTCGGCAACAGGACCGAGCGGATCAGAACAGGCGAGGGCCGAATCATCGCCTTCGGAAAGAGAGTTGGTCCCGCCCCAAGAACCGCCGATGATTGACAAGTCATCCTTTCTCGCCGGCGATACCTTGATGATGGAAGGACGTTTGGGACATTCTGTGATTCCCTCCCAACGAGGAAGTGAGTCGTTTCTATTCCTCGACATCAACGCAGATGCCACAAAGCAGGCCAAAACACCGGCACAGCTGAATCTAGCGATCGTGATCGATAAGTCGGGCTCGATGCGAGGCAAGCGTCTGCGGAACGCGATTGAAGGCGCCAAGACAGCCATTGGTGAGTTGCGCGATGGCGACGTGGTGAGCGTGATTACCTACAGCGAAAATGCTGACGTGATCGTTTCTCCCACGGTGGTTTCTCCAACTTCGCGGGACACAATCCTCGGTTCACTTGGCAAGATTCGCGCAAAGGGCGAGACATGCATCTCCTGTGGAATTTCACTTGCGATGCGAATGGCCCGCGCGAATGATGACAAGCTCTCTCGTATCGTCTTGCTAAGTGATGGCGAGGCGACGGTGGGTGTGCGTGATCTTGGTGGCTTCAGCGCCATTGCGGAGGGATGTCGCAAGAGCAACATGGCAATTACGACCATCGGTGTCGACGTGGATTACAACGAACGCATCATGGATGCCCTTGCCCGCAACTCCAATGGTCGTCACCATTTTGTTGACCGCCCCGATCAACTAGCGGCGATCTTCACGAAGGAGATGGACTCGCTAGCGAAGACCGTGGCCCTGAATGCTGAAGTGACGGTTGATCTTGAGCCCGGCGTTTTTGTTGACCACGTCTTCGATCGCACCTTCGAACGCCAAGGAAACCGACTCATCGTGCCATTTGGCACCTTTGCGCAAAACGACCGAAAGACGTTGCTTGTCCGGCTACGTGTTCCAGCGGGGGCCGAAGGCGAGCGTCCGATTGCCAACGTCTCCTTCCGGTACGACGACTTAGCGGAAGGGCGAGATGGAGAATGTGAAGGGGAACTCATTGCCTTGGCGACCTCGGATGATGAGAAGAATTCTGAGCTTGACGGACTTGTGTCTGGGCGTTTGATTCAAAGTGAAACGGCGCTCAGCTTGCAGGCCGCCAACGAGGCTTTTGAGAGCGGCGACTCTTCTGGCGCACGGAGGATTCTCAAGGATCAAAAGGTGAAAGCCTCAAAGCGGCGAAGGTCGGCAACTCGCAATCTCCCAATGGGTCGAGCAAGAGAGTTTGACGACGCGTTTCTCAAGTCGACGGATGCACTCAGCACTGGCAGCGGTGGCTTCGCTCCAGCGGCTGCCCCGCGCGAGTCCGCATCGCAAGTCAAACAGAACCAAGAAGATGCGTTCTCATTAGGGCTGTGAGGCTGACGCTACTCGTGTGCCGCTCTATAGGGCTGTGAGGACGACGCTACGCGTGTGCTGCTATGCTCCTCTGTAGGAGGATGTGAATGGGCAGTAGCCTCGGGACGTCCAGTGGCTCATTGGCCCATGGGCGTTGCTCTGTTACTCTATGCGCTGCTTGGGAGTGCCTCGCGTCCTTTGCGGAGTATCAGCATGGCAGAGAAGTTATTGACATCGTCACGCTTGGTTCCTCTCGGAGAGTCTTCAGAAGATCACGGTGGCCCGTACCAAGAGGATACAGGCGTCTTCGATTTCTTTGCGCAGGCAGCTGCAACGCAAGTCGATCGCAGTCGGCTCATTGCTGGCCGGTACGAGATCGTGAATCGAATTGGTGCTGGTGGCATGGGACAGGTCGTGCGTGCTCGGCACATTCGCTTAGGAAAGAGCTTTGCGCTGAAGCTCATGCAGGCTGAGCATGCGTTTGATCCTAGTGCTATCGAGTTGTTCCGATCGGAGGCCCATCTTGCGAGTACCTTATGTCACCCGAACATCGTCTCAGTTGTCGACTTTGGCGAAGATCCTGATTGGGGGCTCTTCATTGCCATGGAGTACCTTGAGGGCGAAGCACTCTCAAAGCGAATCCTGGAACACGGAGCGTTCGCCGTTGAGAAGGCTTGCGATGTCGCGATTCAGGTGGCATCTGCTCTTCAGCACTCCCACGAGAACCTCGTAGTGCACTCGGATGTGAAGTCAGAAAATGTCTTATTCCTCTCAGAGGAGGACGGCTGCCAAGTTAAGCTGTTGGACTTTGGCACCGCACAGCTCGCCAATCAATCCGGGAAGGACGACCAAATCTCTGGAACACCCGAGTATATGTCACCCGAAAGAATTCGAGGAAACCCACCAGCTCCATCCAATGATATTTACTCTGTGGGAATTCTGCTGTACGAAATGCTTACTGGTGAGGTTCCTTTTTTAGGTGATGACCCACGTGCCATCCTTGAGAAACAGTTGGAGCTGGAACCACCGAGCGCCGGTGAGGCTAGGGGAGAGCCTCTCGATTCAGAACTGGATGCGATCTTGATGCGCACCCTTGCCAAGAGCCCTGATGATCGATTTGCTTGCGCTGGAGAGATTGTCGACGCGCTGCAGTCCTACCTGGAGACCAAAGGAGCCAGGCAACGCGCTGCCGAAGAGCAAATTGGTCTTGAGGAGTTTACTCGCGAAGAGGCTGCTGCGGACGCGTTTCATGCACTGGGCATCGCAGCTGCTGGGCTTCACTCCAATGGCACCATCGGGATTGTGAATCAGTCGTTTGCAACATTCATGCGGGCTTCTTCGCCACAAGAGCTCGAAGGGCGCACCATTCAGGAAACAACCCTGGCGAAGTTGCATCCGGGAATTCGCGAAGACCTTCGCCTCGTTGCCATGAAGGGCAAGCTCATCAATCGCAGGCTTGTGCTGCGTCGCAAAGACGGGCGCGAACTTCGTGTTCGCCTCTCAATGACGCCCGCCCGCGGCCGCGCAGGATCGTGCATGTTGGTGCTGCATGCACTATCGGCCAGCGAGGCTTCCGAGGAATAGCTGGACCCACGAGTCTTCCTTGGAATCCGAAGTAACACTTGGTTCTCCCACAACCAATCTTGGCGCTGGTCTTTCTTGCAAAGAGGCCGAACTCCGTTTTCTGGAAGCTCTTGAGCTTCGCGGGCTTCACCCATCGGTTGCCAACAGGGCATTGGGTTCTGTTGCGTCGCAACGGAGACCTGCAAGCTGCTCGTTGAGGCGTCATGCACCGATAGGCATCGGATTGATGGCCCAGATGGCGCCCAAAGTGTGCTTGAGCGATTTGATGAGGCGGTGGGCAGCGAGAAAAGAGACTCTAAGAATATTTCCTGCCACTAGAGGCCGATGCGGCCGATGTTGCGGGCATGCACTTCGACGATGCGGCCGACGTTGCGGGCATGTGCTTCGACCAAGCAAAGGGCGTGTGGAGAGCCGCAACAACGAAGGGTGAACGATGGGACGTACTTCACTTGGTACGTGATGCAAGAGCTGGCACCATCTGAGCATGCTCTTAGAACCTTCCGAAGTCGATGCCTTCGTGGCTCAGGTGTTCCCATCGGCCGCAGCTGACTATCGCTGCGAAGCGATTGCCGAGGGAACTGCTACCGCGCGGTGGAAGTACAATGAGGCGCGACTGCGACCAGGCAATCTCATCTCGGGGCCCACACAGTTCGCCACGGCGGACCTCGCGCTCTGGTACATGAGCTTCTCAGTGCTTGGGCTTGAACCAATGGCCGTTACTTCTGACATGCAGATTACGTTTCTGAGGCCAGCGAGCGGAGGCGACTTGCTTGCCCGAGCGGAGCTGTTGCGTGCGGGCAAGACACGCTTGTGTGGCAGAGTGCTTCTGTGGGTGGAAGGTGATGAGGAGAGACCCGTTGCCCACGTTACAGGCAACTACGCGATACTCAGACCATCGGTGGACCCGTAGTACAGGGCTAAGACAAAGTCCTACTCGGGAGCCCGGGCATTCAAAGTGGACCTACGTGTTGCAGAACGTTTCGCGCACTTTCTCCTCTTCTCGTGGAGGGCGCTCGTACTCAGCAAACTCGGCCTGCTCACCATAGGGATTGGATAAGACGCCTGCCAGTTCGTGGAAGGTTTGGAAGTCTCCACGAAGGGCGTGAGAAATTGCTTCTTCAACTCGATGGTTTCTAGCGATGAAGATCGGGTTAACGCCTTGCATGATGGCCGCACGTAGATCCGCTGCCACATTCGGTTCGCCTGCAATACGTTTACGCCACGAGGCCAGCCATGTTCGTGCCTTGGCTGGCGTCGCAAACAGGGAGAGCAAGGCTTCCTCGGATTCGCCTGCTGCGACCCTGGTGAGGTGACGGAAAAAGAGCGTGAAGTCCACCTCGCCTTTCGCGAGAGCATCGGTGGTAGATGCAATGAAGGCATCGTCGCCCTCGGAAGCCTCCATCAGTCCTAGTTTTCGCTTGAACCCAGCGATGTAGTTTTCGTTGAATCGCAAGTCAAATCCGTCAAGAGCATGCTTGGCCATGTTCAGCGCAGTCTGCTCATCCGTTGAGAGTATAGGCAAGAGTGCCTCTGCAAGACGAGTTAGGTTCCACTTGCCCATAACGGGTTGCTGGTTCCACGCGTATCGCCCGTTGCGGTCAATGGAGCTAAAGACACACTTGGGGTGAAAGTCATCAACAAATGCGCAAGGGCCATAGTCGATGGTCTCTCCTGCAATCTGCATGTTATCGGTATTCATCACGCCGTGAATAAAACCAATTTGCATCCAGCGCGCTATGAGCTCCGCCTGACGCTCTACGACAAATTCTAAGAGGGCAAGAAGCGGATTGCTAGATTCGTTGGCGCGTGGGTAGTGGCGCTCGATGACATAGTCGGCCAACCGGATAAGCGATGCCCGATCATCTCGTGCCGCAAAGAACTGGAAAGTACCAACCCGAACGTGACTTTGCGCGACCCTAGCGAGAACCGCGCCTGGCATAGGGGTTTCTCTGTAGATGGTCTCACCCGTCGTAACTGCGGCGAGTGCCCGTGTCGTGGGCACGCCCAAAGCAAACATCGCCTCGCTCAATAGGTACTCGCGAAGAATCGCTCCAAGCGTGGCCTTGCCATCACCACCTCGAGAAAACGGAGTGCGTCCCGAGCCTTTCAATTGAAAGTCACGGCGAATGCCGTTGCGGTCGCGAATCTCGCCAAGAAGGATGGCCCGCCCGTCTCCGAGTTGTGGATTGAACCCTCCGAATTGATGTCCTGCGTAGGCCATCGAGAGTGCCTCCGCAGAGTCCGGGAGCTTGTTGCCAGCCAACATGGCAACACCATCGTCAGATGCAAGCCACTCTGCATCCAAAGCAAGCTCGTTAGCGAGCCCCTTGTTGAGCCGAACGAGCGAAGGGGCGGGAACCTGCGCGGGACTGGTTCGGGCGAAAAACGCCTTCGGTAGCCGCGCATAGCTGTTGTCAAACGTGATCACAAGAGCGCACCTTACCTTGGAACCTTCGCAAATCGAACCCCTCGACAGCGGTGATGCAGGTGAGGTTTGTGAGCGTTATGTGCGATACTCGGCCATCGTGCATGCCAGCTGAGCCTAACCATCCGCGCTACTGCGCTGAGCGAGACCTTCCGACGAGTGCGTATCAGCCAGGCCTTGATTCACCCAGTGCACGGCCGCAAGAAGACAGTTGTGAGGTTGGTTGGAATGCACAGGCATCTTCACTGTGCAATTCGCTCGGGTTCCGCTGGGCTGTCGATCTTTTCAATCACGCGTATTATTGGGAAGCGCACGAGGCATGGGAGCGACTCTGGCTTCTTGCGTCCAAAGGGTCTTCCTCAAGGCTTGTGTTGCAGGGGCTCATCCAATTCGCTGCAGCTATGCTCAAAGCTGGCCAAGGTCAGTGGGAATCTTTTGCCAGCCTTCGCAAGAAGGCGTCTCAGAAGTTTACCAAGGCGGCCGAGAACGTAGACTACGGCCAAGTGGATTGGGATTCGGGCCCGCTGGTATCGAGAATGATTCTCTTTGGCGAGTTGCAGGGGCAGTCTGAGACACCGCGAATCGACCTTGGACGTTTCCATCGTGCGGAGCATGCAAGGGCGCGAATTCTCCGAGAGGTCCTTCCAAGCGACTTGCAGACGTTCTATGAGCAACAACAGGAACCGGAAGGAGCCGCAATGGCGGGCTTCCCTTCACAAGATCAGTCGGCCTTCATGCTTCACTGGCACGAAAAGGTATTGTCCTGTGAAGATGTTTGCAAGTTTGCCATCGTTGAACAGGGCTCGCTAAAGGGATACATCGTTCGTTGGTCTCAGGACGGCGAGCGATGTGTTGGATATTGGATCGGCAAAGCCTTCTGGAAGCAGGGTGTGGCTTCTCGTGCCCTTGGGGAATTTCTTACACAGCACGAAACAAGAAGGCCTCTGACGGCTTACGTCTCGGCTGACAATATCGCATCGATTCGTGTCCTGGAAAAGTGTGGGTTCATGGCTTGCCCAGGACCAAGCAAACACCATGGCGAGCTACGTTTCGAGCTGCTTTGAGCTAGGGGTGACCCGCCGGAGCTCCTCGCACCTCTTTTGATACTGGCAGCCCGACTCGCCGAAGATGAAGAAGTTGAAAAATTCGCAGAGAATTCGCGGGTCGTGAGAAACCACGAGCAAGCCACCTGGCCATTCTCGTAGTGACCCGACGAGCCAAGAGACTCCCTGTTCGCTTAGATCTTGAATAGGTTCGTCGAGTAAGAGCAGGAATTCGACTGTCATCATCGGGCGCTCCTTTCGAGGGCTGCTTCAATCGACGCTAGCCAACGCGCGTCCGCTTGAATTCGAAAGCACATTCCACGTGCCTGGGACTCCGCGGCAAGCACCCGGCACTGCGAGTGCACGATGTTCGTGGCTTCCGTTGCGTGGTACGGAATCTCCACGGTCCGTATGACTTGATCGCGTCTTGCCTCAGTGAGAAGGGCTTCTCGCAGCACATCAAGGGCGTCTGAGTCTTGTGCGCAGAGCGCGGCATGTGGAGCCCCACAACTGAGCATTCGCTGTTTCCACCTTGTTGGATAGAAGCTGCACTTGTCTGCCTTTGTGAAGATGTAGAATCGAGGGATGTTTGTGGCGCCAAGCCTCTGCAAGACGTTCTCTGTTTCAGCCAAGTGTGCTTCGTGCTCTCGATCGGCGATGTCGACGACAATCGCAAGCAGTGAAGCGTTTGTGATCTCTGCCAATGTCGATTCGAAACTCGCGAAGAGTCGCTCTGGTAGGTCCCGAATGAAGCCAACAGTGTCACTTAGGAGTACGTCACCACCATGTCGACTTAGGCAGCGCGAGGTTGTGTCTAGCGTCTCAAAGGGTTGATCGGCTGCGGACAGTGTTGCGTTGGTGAGGCCATTCATTAGCGTGGTCTTGCCCGCATTGGTGTAGCCAACAAGTGCGATACGTCTGCAGGTGGAGCGCTGTTTCCTCTGCATTTCGGCTTCATGCGAAACCTGAACGAACGCCTTGCGGAGCGCGGCGAGGCGGCTATCAAGCTGTCTTGCTAATAGTTCTGAGGCCGTTTCGCCTGGTCCTCGTGATCCCACAATGCCACCCGCTTGCTGGTCCATCTCCAGCCCGAGACCTCGGATTCGCGGCCGGAGGTATTGCAGATGCGCTATCTCTACCTGAATACGGGCCTTGCGAGTCCTGGCATGTCGCTGAAAGACATTGAGGATTACCGCCTCTCTGTCTCGAACCGCCAGTCCTGTGAAGTCCTCTAGATTTCGCGTTTGCGAAGGAGTGAGGAGTGCGTCAACGAGGAGAGTATTTGCGCCGCATCGGCTTGCCTCCGCAGCAATCCGATTTGCCATGCCCTTGCGAAACAGCGCGCGAGGGTCTGGCGTGCGCAGCCTGCACAATTCCTGACCAACTACGTTGTCCCCCTGGGCGCGAGCGAGAGCGAGAATTTCTCTCTCCCTTGCCTTTGGAAACACATCCTTTCCGTGAACAACAGAGACTACGTACGAGCGTTGAACTTCAGCGCGCTTCGTTTTCGAATCCTCTCGGCGTTTCCAATGCGCAACCAGATCCTCCCAACGTTCGCCATCGGCAACGGGTACATCTCGGTGTTCTTCTGCTGGCTTCGATCTAAAATACATACAACTCTCCTGACTGGATTGCACGACACGTCTCAAACGAGCGAGGCACACCAGAAGTACTCTCATGCTCTGCATGAGTTGATTCCAAGAGGGGCAGCTAGTGCTCCTCCAGGTATAGGGGTTGCGAAACCGGGCTAGAATCGGCCCCTATGGCACTATCTAGCCTTGTACTCGCAGATCCGCGAACTCAAGCGCCTGGACTCCGGCCGTCGAACATAGACGTAGGAAACACCGCCACAGAACGATTGTGGCAGTCCCAGATTCAACTTGCGGCACTATCAGGTGACGTGCCGTGCAACATTGATGTGCGCGAGTTAGATGCGTACGAACTTCATGGTGAAACCACACTACGGCCACCTAGCGTCTCTGTCAATCATTTGTGTGTCCATGCAGTGCATTCCGAGAATGTTGCCTGGATGGTCGACGAAAGAAATTCCCACTGGAGACTTGGGCCAGGAGTTGTGCGAGGCTCGAACCTATGTCGATCTTCGAAGGCTCGTCGCCAATCGCGGCTGCATGCGATCCCAAGAAACTCCTAGACCTCATCGCAAACGGCGAGGCGAATGCTCTCGACAAGATCACTCGATGCTATGGCACAAGACTCCTTGAAGTGGGGCGCAAGCAATGCAGCAGCAACGACAGTGCACAGGACGCCGTACAAGATGCCTTGTTGGCAGCCGCAACGCACCTCAATGACTTTCGAGGGGACGGTAGCCTTGAAGGCTGGCTTTCGCGAATGGTGACCAACGCATGTCGTCGCATGCAGCGCGGTCGCAAAGCCGATGCTTCGTTGCATGAAGAGTTTGGTGATGACCAAGCTGCACCATCGTTGGATCCTGAGGATCTTGCCTCGAACCAAGGTCTTGGTGAGCAACTCATCACCGCCCTACTTACCCTGTCGCCAGAAGATCGTGCCATCGTGCTCTTAGGCGAGGTCAACGGATGGAAGGGGCCTGAGATCGCAGAGTCCTTGGGGCTAACTGCAGGTCAGGTGCGGACGCGGCTAAGTCGAAGTCGAAGGAAGCTGCGTGACCAGCTAACCGATCTTTGGCGCGATTGGGACCCAAAAGAGACCAATCGTATCGAGTCGTGACACACTTTTCGGCTGTGATGGCTCTTATCAGTGCAGGGCGTTCTCCTGCGGAAAAGGAGCAATTATGTCGAGTGAGCACACAGTACAAGTCACTGCCGAGAATTTCGAAGAAGAAGTCACCAAGTCAACCGAGCCTGTTATCATCGACTTCTGGGCGCCTTGGTGCGGCCCCTGCCGAATGATTGGTCCCGTATTGGACGAGCTCGCTCCAAAGTACAAAGGCCGAGTGAAGGTTGCGAAGGTCAATGTTGATGAGCAGCCGGGGCTTGCTCAGAGTTTTCAAGTTCGAGGCATTCCTGCCCTCTACGCCGTGAAAGGTGGCGAGGTTGTGGACCAAATGGTGGGCTGGGGTGGCAAGAAGCGGCTTGAGGATGCACTTGAGAATCTTGCCAAGATGGGCGATTAATCCCAGCAATGACAGATATTGACGTAGCGATCATCGGTGCAGGCACGGCCGGTCTCAATGCATACAGAGCCGCCTCAAAGGCTGGGGCCAAGGCTTTGATGTTTGACCCGGGGCCTTTGGGTACGACCTGCGCTCGTGTTGGATGCATGCCTAGCAAACTTCTGATCTCCTCCGCTGAGGTTGTCCATAGTGCGCAAACCGCTGGCAACTTTGGGGTCAAGATAGCGGGCATTGAAGTTGATGGAGAGGCAGTCATGGCGCGCGTTCAAAACATGCGTGACGCCTTCGTCAACAAGACGATTCGCGGCATCGAACGCATTGAGGCTAAGGGGGGCCTCGTGCGCGAGATGGCGCGGCTTACGTCTTCAAATACGCTGAGCGCTGGGGAGAAGAGCTACAACGCCAATGCGATCGTAATCGCAACAGGCTCGCGCCCATGGACGCCACCTCCCTACCGTTCTCTTTGCGAACGGCTTCTAAATACCGATCAGATCTTTGAGTTGCCAACCTTGCCCGAGAGCTTGCTTGTCGTTGGTGCGGGTGTAATCGGCATTGAATTGGCGATGGCCTTTGCGAGGTTAGGAGTTCGCATAACAGTTGTTGAACTCGAAGGTCGACTCGCTGGAATCGCCGACCCTGTGGTCCGTGACAGTGCGTATCAGATTTTCTCTGAGGAGCTGGATTTGCAGATTCGTCACGAATTTGGCAGCGTGCAGCTTGAGAACGACCGGGTGAGACTGCAGTTTGTCGATGACGACGGGCGAGCACGCGATGAGCAGTACGAGTACGCCCTGGTGGCCACTGGACGCAGGCCCAACCTGGAGAGGCTGGGACTTGAGTCCTTGGGGCTTGGCGATGCAGACGAAATCCTGGCTTCGATTGATCCAGCGACCGCGAGGGTGGGAACGGCGAGCATCTTCATGGCGGGCGACGTGACCGGCACGCGAACTCTCCTGCACGAGGCCACCGACGAAGGCAGCATTGCGGGAGAGAACGCTGCTCGCCATCCAGAGCAACCGCGTCACGCCGAGCGCAAGACACCGCTTGGCATTGTCTTCTCGGAACCCCAGATTGCCACTGTGGGCTGTTCTTTCGACGAGCTGCCAGACGATGTGATTGTGGCTGAAACTGACTTCGCAAACCAATCCCGCGCCAAGGTGCTTGGTCGGGCGAAGGGCTGTCTGCGGATGTACTCTGCTCGAAGCGATGGCAGGTTGCTGGGCGCAACCGCCTTTGGCCCGGATGCGGAATACCTAGGACACCTTCTGGCGTCATTGGTGGATTCGGGCATGACCGCAAGGGAGGCGCTAAGGCTACCGTACTATCATCCGACAGTCGTTGAGGCGGTTCAGAGCGTTCTAAGGAAACTTCTTAGTTCTAAGGAGACCTCTTAAAGTCTGCCAAAGAGCTAGCCTTTGCGAATCTTGCCGTAGATCTTGATTCCCATCATAAGGACGATGGCAAAACCGAAAAATCCCAGGACGCCCCAAAGCGCATCGAGTCCTTGTTTGAAGACAGCAACAAAGACAATGGCCACCAACAAGAGTGTGGCCACTTCGTTCCAAATGCGAAGTGCTTTGGATGACCACGTGCTCTCACCCGCCCTAAGTTGACGGTAGATTCGATGCGAGACCAGGTGATAGATCACAAGCAGTGCGACGAGTGTTAGCTTGATGTGAACCCACGGTAGGTTCCAGAGTTTGTATTGGTAGAGTAGCCATAGGCCAAAGCCCACAGTTGCGATCATGGATGGCCAGGTGATTCCAAACCACAAGCGCCTGGTCATGATTGCGAGTTGCGCCTCGAGAATGTCGCGAACTTCTGGAGGTTTCTCCTGCGCTTCGACGCGGTAGATGAAGAGCCGAATTGCGTAGAACAGTCCTGCAAACCAGCAGACGAATCCAATGACGTGAAGTGCTTTTGCGAGGGGATACACGAGGCGGCTACGTTCTACCGTTCCGCGAATCAGCAATCCACGAGCAATTCGTGCGAATCTCAGAAACCGGCTGATGCAGGGCCCGCCTCAATCGCTAAGGTTCTGAAATCAATGAGTCGGTGGATGCGAGAGCAATCGCTAGAAGAAGAGCAGCTTGATGGCCGCTGCAACAACAACAACGACAAGGACCGGGCGAATGAGGGCTGCACCACGACTGAGGGTCGCGCCTGCACCAAGGTGACCACCAACCGACTGACCCACAGCAAGGATCAGTGCGTAGCCAATGTGAATCTTCGCGTTGATGCCAAAGACGACAATTGCAAGTGGCGTGAATGCCATCACGAGTACGACCTTTAGGATGTTGGCTCCGACCAGTGAATAGCCACCAGCCAAAACGAGGGCGGCCAAGAAAAGATAGCCGACCCCAGCCTGTGCCAGTCCTCCATAGAAACCAACGATCATAAGCGCAATGAAAAAGAGGAGGCGGCGGAACATAGTTCGCTGTGACTCTTTGTCTGCGAGGAACTTCTTTAGATCAATTGCGACGATCCCGCCGGCCACAAGGGTGATCCAGCCAATCATTGATTTGAAGTCGGTATCGGCCATGTTCGAAGCGACAAGCGCTCCGGAGATTGCACCCAACCAAACAGGCCAAACAAGAATGGCCACAGTCTTCCATGGGATTACCCCGGCTCGGTGATATCGAGTTGTTGCCACCAGACCTTGAGCGAGGATTGCAATGCGCAAGGTGCCATTTGCCGAAGTCGGAGGAATACCGATGAAGATGAGCAGAGGAAGCGTGATGAGTGAGCCACCGCCAGCAACGACATTTATGAAGCCCGCAACGAGGCCTCCTGCGGTTAGCGCAAGGGCTGGTAGCAGCGCAAGATCCATCAGGCCTATGCGCCACGTGCAGCGTACTTCGCGAAGTCGAGCCCTGAGAGAATGCCGCGCATGTGGCGATTCTCTGATGCAACGATTCTTCGTACGCGCATCCGAAGCCCCTGCTGTGCGGCTCGTTGCATGGTTGTCGAGACCGGCATGCAAATGAGTGCCGGGTCCATGGCTTCTTCCACACTGGTGTTGTCGTCGAGCTCGCGAGCTGCCAGCGCCTCAACTTGTGTGAAGACTCCAACCGGCCAATCGTTCTCGACGGCGATAAGGCCACTCACCTCGCTCTTCTCAAGTTGTTCGACTGCTGTCGCAACCGTCTGTTCAACATCAACGACAGAAATCGGTGATGTCATGAACTCCGAGATTGGCTCCTTTGCAGTCTGAGTGCGAAGAGAGCGCATGATATCGAGGGTACTAAAAACACCGAGCATCCCATCACCTTTGACAAAGACTCTGTGAACATGTTGCTCGTGCATGGCCTTACTGGCTAGCGCAATGCTGTCATTGGGCGAGACAGTGGCAACGTTGCGAGTCATGATTTCTGCGACGGCGGTTGGCGGAAACTCAAGAAGCACATGACGCGCATCTGCACTGCGCTCAAGTGCTGAGCTCGATGCAGGATTGGAACTGCGGCGACCCACGCGAAGCAGATCGGTTCGCGAAACCACCCCAGCCAGGGTGTCGTTCTCCACAATCGCCAAGCATGAGATGCCTGCGTCGAGGAGGCGTTGGTACACGTCTGAGAGAGAATCTGTTGGTGCTGCGGCTTCTGCCGGCACGGACATGAAGTCGTGAACAGGAGTTTCTAGGAGTGTTCGCATCGCTCTGAGAAGCTACGCTTTTAGGCGCGCTTCAAGCAAGCTCGAGGCAACGTCGAGTAGGTCGGTTTGCGTGATAAGTCCAACCAGCTTTTCGTTCTTCACCACCGGTAGGCAGCCAATTCGATGTTGGCGCATAAGGCGTAGTGCTTCGAGCGTGGCTGTGCTGGGCGAAACGGTGATTGGAGAACGCGTCATCACATCTTTGACAGCCAGCGCTTCGCTCCGCTCTGAGGCACTTTTCGTGAGCTGCCTCAGAAGCGTGCGATGTGTGATGAGCCCAACGAGGCGACCGTCTTTGTCTTCGACGGGAACGTGTTTGATGTGGCGCCAATCCATGAGGCTGGCGGCCAGATCGAGCAAGTCCTCAGAGCTCACCGTGAACAAGTCGGTCACCATGAAGTGCTCAACGCGTCGATACGATTCGGCAAAGTCGATGCTCGTATTGCATTTCCCCCACGAATGAACCGGCCGGTCGCGGTACTGCTCGCGGAGCATATGAGCAGTTAGGGCGCGGGCTCGAACATCGAAGGGTTTGTTTGCATCTGATTGGGCAAGGGCTCCTAGCACCCATGAGGAGCCAGTTTGTCTGCGTTCGATCCGTTCCTCGACGATATCGAGGTACGAATCTGCCTCGGTCTTGTCCACGCCAACAGCGAAAAGCCCTTGACGCGCGAGGGGCAAGAGTCTGTCGCGAATGAGCTCGCTGGCGGGAATTGTCGCGCCACCTTCCCATGAGAACTGTGCATCGAGACCTTCGCGGGCGCTGGCGAAGAAGTTTGCCTTGGCATCATCGAAAGAAAATGATCTCGAAATGTCTGAGAACTCTTCTGGTATTGCCATCATCAAGCCATAATAGAGGGCCGCATTGGCTACTTGGTCCGCGAGTGTTGGACCCGAAGGAAGGGCCCGGTTTTCGATGCGGAGGTGTGCCTTGCCCGCAAAGACACCGTAGCAAGCGCGATTCCAACACCAAACGGTGCCATTGTGCCCACGCAGGGCATAAAGCTCCGGGATGCCACCGGCTTTCGCGATCTCCAAGGAGCGCTCGGTTCCCATTGCAGGCATCATGATGCGGAAGCGCGCAATTTGCTCTCGGAGAATTTCTAAAACGCCGTTTTCGAGCCAGTGACTGCCAAATCCCACGCGAGGTGGCGTTCCTCGTGTCTTTTGGAGCGTTGAGCGCGAATCTACTGCGCCTTGAAATAGTGCAACGCGGTTCTCATGCCACAACCTGCGCCCAAAGGCGAGTGGTGAGTTGACCGCAGCAGCCAAGACAGGGCCCGTGATGAGCTGGGCTGTGTTGTGAAGCACTGTGAAATCGTCTGGATCAACTTGAAGATGGAGTTGGAAGCTACAATTGCTCGACTCCATCATCACCGAGTCACAGCTCGTACTCAGTTCATCCTGCCCTCGGATGTCGATGTGAAATGGGCCGTTGCGCAAGGCGACGAGGTTTTCGTTTAGCGCTGTATACCGCGGTGCTGGCGTCATGTTCTCGAGGCCAAGGTCCGATTGCGCGAGGGTAGGCAAGAAGCCCGAGAGCACCACATCGGCGCCATGGCTGCTGGCTGCACCTCGCACAATGGAAACCAATTCTCGCAGCTCGCGATGCATCGCAGAAAAGCACTTGCCCGAGAACATGAGCGGGGTGGCGTTTGCCTCAAGATTGAACCGTGCGAGCTCGCCGGTGATGCGTGAGTCGTTGGCGTCCTTTTGTACCTCGGGTCCTAGAGGTGCCGGATGCATCGCTCCATCAACTAAGAACATTTCCAGTTCTGCTCCGATGCGTCGAATCCCTGTCTCGATGCGGTTGGCATCTAGCAAGACTTCGAGTGCTTGCAGGTCTTCGAGTAGCGCTGCGGTGTTCGCGCGGCGCTCTGCACCATCGAGAGAGTCATTGCTCATCGTGGCTTGATTGTTTCACAGATGCGTGAGCGCGCAAACGCATGAACGCAACTGCTGGCAGAGGAATTGGGGCTCTTCTGAGCGGTCGGAAAACGGAGTGACACTCACCGCCAATGGCCTCGCTGCAAATCCTGCGCATAAGGGTTAGCTGAGTGCGTCGACTAGCGCTTGTGAGAACCGGTGGACATCGCCTGGGTAGCGAGCCGAGATGTAGTTGCCGTCTTGCACGATGAAGCCACGCCCTGGCTTTTTTGGCGTGTCGCGAAAGAGAGGCTTTGGGCCGGTGAGAAACGCGCCTTCCTCGCCGAGCGCCTCGGTGACTTCACTTTGCACCGTTTGCGGGTAGGTGCGATAGTACGCACCGAGTTTGCGCTTTGTGACACGCCACGCAAACAACTCCATCGCCTCGGTGAGGGCTGTGGTCTGCCTTCCGAATAACACTGACTTTCCATCTTCACGCTTTGATCGGGCGGCAGCCACAACGCCGTGACAAATCGCGCCGACAACCTTGTTGCTGGCAAAGAACGAAGCAATACAGCTGTGCAACGTGCTCGACTCTAGGTATGAGCGCATCTTTGGAGCGTGCCCACCGGGCAAGACCAATGCATCGAACTCATCGGCAGAGACCTCTGCATAGGATTTTGGTGAGGTACACATGGCGTTCTCAAACTCGCGGTATGTCGTTCGGCCATTGCGGTCGGCTCGCAGCAAGAACCCCAGCGGTCCAAGCCCCTTCCCAGTGAGCACAATCGGATCCGCTGTCGCGGCGTTGCCATCTGGTGTGGCAACCACAACTTCGACACCCGCGCTTGAGAGCATCTTCCAAGGTACTGCAGCTTCTGTCGGATCGAAGTCAGTATTCGGGATGGGCATGAGCACGCGCATGCAACAAGGCTAGCCCGATTTGTTTGAAGGTGGTAGCGGGCTTGGCGGTTCTGGCAAGCGAACGAGATACGCCAGAGATGTCACTCGATAGACGCTGTGCTCTTCGACCTTGAGGAGCGCCGGTGCTGAGCGTTTGGATCCCGATATGTCGAGTTGGCCAGACGCGAGGAAGAGAAATTTCGCGGTGTCTGCTGTTCTCGAAAATTTGGGACTGGCCACTTCTCCAGCTTCGAGCTCGTCACAAGGCTCGGCGGTTGCCCACCAAGTGGACACGGCTTCATGGCTCATTTGTGAGTATCGCCAATCATTGCGAACTAGGTTGTCGAAGCGGTGATGAGAGAACGCACTCCAAACGCTGCTTCGCAAGCTCGGCATATGATTCATGATGCGCTGAAAGTCGTCCTGATCGATTCTTCCAACGGCTAGGGTTGTGACGGCGCGGACGGTGGCGTTGCGGGACTCTCCTGTTAGCAGCGCCATTTCTCCAACAATGTCTCCACCGCCAAGCGTGTCTAAGAGAATTTCTTTGCCGCGACTCTGTTTGAAAACGGCGGCAGCTCCTCGGGCGATTACGTACATGCAGTCGCTCGACTCGCCGTCGCGCATGAGTATCTCTCCTGGTGAATAGAACATTTCCTTGGTGGCACGAGCCAGCTCGCCTAGCGCCTCTTCGTCCAGGTTTTGAAAGAGTGGCATTGAACGCACAATGTTTGCGGTCTCGGGAAGCGAGTGGCGATGCGGTGCGTACATGAGCTCGCGCATTCTACGTTCGATGTCGCAAATGGCTCGCTCTGCTGCCTCAGCCTCAATGGCGCCAGCCTCACGCTGTGCCTGATAGCTCGATAGTTCGAGATTGAGTCGAATGCGGTGTGCAAGTCGCAGTTCAATTGCTCGGGCAACCTCGGGGAGCGAGGCTCGCAGGTCTTCGAGTTGTTCTTTTGCCTGCCACTGGAACCGCAAATACGTGTCTCGAATTCTGTCATCCCAGCCGTCACATCCTTTGTGGAGCTGGTCCATCCTCGCGATCACGCGTTTTGCTGCGAGCATTTGTGCCCGAGCCAGATCGTAGGTGAGAGTGAGCCTCTCAAATTGCCATCTCGGAAAGAACGTCCGAGTTGCGAAGCGCCTCGCCATGCGTTCTCGGAGCCCTACGCGACCCAAGACCCGACTTCGCGGTGCCTGCTTACCCGAGGCAAGGTCGTCGAAATGCAGTGCTACAGCGTGATCGAGAATTCGCGTGCCTTCGCGTGAGAGCACGCCGCTTGCAAAGGCGTTCCAGTAGGCTCGACGCTCGATACGACATGCTTGGTTCCACTCGGTGCGTAGCTTGTCCGCGCCCGATGCTTCCGCAACCGTTTGAAGTTCTGCGAGCCTTGATTCTTCTACCGCGGTCTTGTCTTGATCGAGTTCCTCGTGCACATCCTGCCAAGGCACCATCGCAAGGTCGGGCTGCTGAGCGAGGTCGCGCAGGCGGGATTCAACGGCCGCAAGCAGGCTTCCTCTAACTTCGAGCGCCAATGCTCGCTCTGCGGAAGACTGCGAAGCCAGGCCGAGCTTGCGGAGTAGCCATGCCACCGTTGCGCCGTTGATGAGAATGGTCAAGAACACAACGCCGGCGGTGACGAGCAAGACCTGTCGACGGAGAGCTTCAGGAAGGGCAGGGTGCTGGCTTACAATCAACGCCAAGGCGAGCGATACGGCGCCTCGCAAGCCTCCCCATGCCATCACGGTCGCTTCTCGAGCGCCGAGAGGCGTTGCGACGAGTGAGACCAGTGGGCGAAATGAGAAGATGACGGCAAATCGCAGCACGATCACTCCGCTATAGACACCTAAGATAATTTCGTAGTCTCCCATGTCAGCCTGCTGTTGCTGAGCGGCAATGACAAGTCCGACGAGAAAGAAGATCAGGGTGTTCGCAATATGGGTGACCATGCCCCAGAACCGATGAAGGAAATGGCGTACCTCGGGACTAATGAGGGTGCGACCTGGGCCGCTGAGGTAGAGGCCAGTGGTCACGACAGCCATTACGCCCGAGACATGGAGAAGACCCTCTGCGATGAACATGGCTCCATAGGCGGCGACAAGCGTTAGAGAGATCTCGATGGTTGCGTCGTTGAAGGTTCGAGCGATCAGCGTCGACACCGTCCAGGCGATCGCCAAGCCAACCCCCACGCCACCACCGACAACCCACAAGAAGCCGAGCGCCTCGTGTCCAAAGTCGACCGTGTCGCCCGAGGTACTCGTGAGAACAGCCATGAGTGCGCCAAAGACGACGATGGCTGTGCCGTCATTCATGAGGGATTCCCCCTCGATGAGCATCCCGAGTCGTTTCGGACTCGTGGTCTCTCGCAAGATTGCGACCACCGCGACGGGATCTGTCGCGCTGATCAAGGCACCAAAGACCAATGCTGTTATCCACGACCAATCCCAGGCCAGACCGCTTACAAGGAGGGTCCAAGCTCCAACAAGAATGGTGCTTACAAGCAGGGCAGGGATTGCAAAGATCAGAATTCCACCGAGCTCTTTTTGAAACGCGTGGGCATCTAAGTCAAAGGCGGACTCAAAAACGAGCGCTGGCAGGAAAACAAAGATGATCAAGTCGGGCGCTAGACTTGCACCCGATTGCAGTGCTGTAAGAACGCCGGCAGATGCATGCACACTTGGAGAGTGCAGTGCAGCGCCGATTGCGAGGCCGGCGAGCAAAACGACTATGGTGTAGGGCAGCTTGAGCCAACGCCCGAAATAGCGGGCGAGTGCCCCGAGCCCCAACGCTACACAAACGAAGAGGACTGCGATAAACTCTGGCCCTGTCTTCATAGCCTAGTGCGTGATTCAAAGAGATTGAGCGTGCTCACTTGTCTTCTCGCCGCTGGACGTGTTGACGAGCTAACGCTCATCGTTGCTTGATCGGTCACTTGCCCCAGCACGCTCCCTTCGCGCGCCTTGCCAGCGAACAAGGGTACTTCGCGATTCCATCTCAATCTCTCTGGATCCCGCACTAGTCGGCTCTGCGAGCAACGCCCGCCTTCTCTTCGATCATAGTGCGAGCCTCTGGATTCCCCATGAAAATGAGCCCAGTGCCAGGAGGGAGGGGCGTCGTATCGGGTGGGTTGTAGCGCCAACTACCATCCGCTTGGCGCACTGCAATGACCATCAAGTCGAGGGTCTTTTCGTCTCGAATACTCGCTAGCGTCTGCTCCGCGAGGATGGCGCCAGGTGCGATTATCACTTCTTCGATTCGCAATTGGCCCCCTTCGCGCAACATGGAGTCAAGAAACGTAACCGCTGTGGGACGGACAAGTTCTGAGACTAAGCGCAGTCCGCCAATCTGATCGGGCGTGACAATGGCGTCAACGCCTGCCTTCTTGAGTTTTTGCACGTCCCTCTGGGCACTGCATCGCGAGACGATTCGCAGCTCTGGTCGCAGGTTGCGGGCGGAAAAGGCGACGACCAGGTTGTCTTTGTCGCTGCTGATGCAGCTCACGAGACCACGTGCACGTTCAAGCCCCGCCTCGATGAGAGTTTCATCGTCGGTCGCATCACCGATGACCACAGGAATGTCCTTGCCCAGACGTTCCAGTAGGAACTCAACGCGTTCTTCGTCACGTTCGATCAAGACAAAGTGTCGATTGGTTTGCAGAAGTTCCTGCAAGACGTAGTTGCCAGTCTTTCCTCCGCCACACACGACGAAGTGATTGCTGATGTTGCTAGTGATTCTTCGCATGCGCCGTCTCCAAAACAGTCGGTCCAATGTGCCTTCGACGGCGAACGCCGTGAGATTCGAAAAAAAGTACAAGAAGCTACCTACTCCCAAGAGAAGCAGCGCGATGGTGAACACTTGCCCCCCAGGGTTGTGTCCCACTTCGATAGCCTCGGAGTAGCCGACGGTTGTGAGGGTAACCGTCGTCATGTAGAGGGCATCGAGCCAGGTTGCCTCGGAACCGCCCACGATCTTGTAGCCGATCGTGCCAGCAATGCCGGTAACCAACAATGCTCCAGAGGCTCGGAGAATCGAGCGCTGCGGCCCAACGCGTGTGAGGTTGCCTAGCATCGAGACGTCTATGGGCTGCATGCCTCGGACCAATGATCAGGGCACCAGCAAGCAGCGAATGCGCAATTCGAGCGCACCTGTTTGTCAGGCGGTCAAGCTAGGCGAACAATGTGCCGATTTGCAAAGCCGTGGAAGTAAGATAGCGGTGTGGCAAACAGGAGCCTCCTCGTGACGTAGTCTATCGAGACAATGTAAGCGTGGTTTTGGCGCGTTCAGATGCACTTGCCCAAACACCGGAGGGAGTGCGGCCGTGCGAGAAGCGTGAGCAGCGCATATGCGAGTGCTGCGGGCTGCGGGCTGCCCATAAACTCTCGAACTCCCGAACTCATGGAACTCCAGTTGTTTGATAGCATGCGCAGATGCCATCTAAGAAATTGACCTTAGCTGCAAATGATAGTCGGCCTGTGGAAGTTCATTGGAAGGGGAACTTCAAGAACCTCCGCGTCACTGTTGACGGTGCCGAAGTCATGACACTCGCCAACAAGGAGGAGCTTCAAGCAGGCAAGTCCGTGGTGCTCCCCAATGGCAAGACGCTGTCGGTAGGGTGGGCCGGCGCGTACTCGGGTGGGTTCTCGATCGACTTGGATGGTGTCGCGCTTCCTGGCAGTGGCAGTGACCCGGCCACGATGGTGAAGGCTGCTGCGCAACTGCTCGCCTTCGTCGCGGTACTCAACATTGTCCTTGGCGCAGCGGCGGAACTTGGTCCAGTAGAGTTCTTAGTGCGAATGGGCATCGGATGGGCGTCAGCAATCTCGGGAGGCCTATATGCGCTGCTTGCATACGGCACGTACAAGCGACACTTCATCGCCCTACTGCTCGGAGTTTGCCTTTTCGCACTGGATGGCATCTACGTCATCTATCTCTCATTCGAATATACAGGCCGAATTCCGACCGGTGGCATCATCTTTCGCGTGTTGCTCATGGTGCCAATGATTCGCGCACTCGGGCCGATTCGCTCGTTACGAAGAAGCGAGATGGACAAGCCAACGGCGCGCGTAGTTAACGAGTAGCTACAAGCCAGCGAGGCCCAGGGCAGAAGCTCAAATCTCCAACGACTGCGTCTTCGATGCTGAAGGCGTTTTGTAGCGAGATGACCAGATTGGGGAGGAGATTTCTCGATGAGGCAAATAGACTTATTCGATGGAGATAAGCGAGACATCGAAGACGAGAGTGCCCGCGGGAAAGCCCTCTTCACCGCGATAGGCGAGAGGCTCTGGAATCCACAGCCGGTACTTGCTGCCGGTCTTCATGAGCAGTAGCGCTTCGGTCCACCCGGCGATCACTTCATTCACAACAAATTTTGCGGGTCTGCCTTTGGATACCGAGCTGTCAAACATCGTGCCGTCGACTGTCCATCCCGTGTAGTGCACGATCACTTTGTCGTCCGGACGAGGGGTGATGCCACCTCCCTTCTTTAGCGGCACGTACACCAGGCCACTGTTCGTCACGATAGCGGAGTCCGGTGGATCTGCAACGTCGGCAGGTGCTGGAATCTGTGCACGCGGTCCGCAGCCAGCAATTGCTAGGGCCAAGACGACGAGGAGGCTTCGCATGGTCGCATCGTAGCACCGCTCACTCGCGCACAAAGAGACCGCGAAGATATGACTCGAGAGAGCCCATCCCGGCACGCTTGCCGATTTCCAATGCTTCTTCGGCGCTGAGCTCATCTACGAAGAATGCTACGAGCGCAAACATTGCTCCAACGCGCTCCCCATTGGCGCTGTGAATGATGGCGGGCTGCCCAAGCATTCCCAACGTCGAGGCAAACTGCCAAGCCATGGACTCATTGAGATCTTCGTTGCGTCGAACGGTGAATCGAATGTAGCGAACACCTATTGACGATGCGTATTGGGCAATCTCACGGATGCCTTCCTCGTCGTTGGCCATAAGGCTCATGGCAGATTCAAATCCTGCGGCAAAGGCGTCGTCAAACTGCGGCTTGCTAGGGAGGCCGCCAACGACGTAGCCATTGTGGAGTCGCCCATTGGGGATCACAATCGGTGGTTTTGGAAGTGGCTCAGGCTTTGGGACTGCCTCGGTGGACGGCTCGTCTACCAATGAGGGTGGGCCGATTGGAGTGCTGGGGATGGGCGCTGGTTCTGGAGCTTTCGCTGATGAGCCACACCCGAGCGCAGTTGCGAGCACGAGGGCAAGTGTGCAAATCCAGCGCATGACCGGGGGCAGTCTACCAGCCCCTGCGTCTGGTAGACTCGATTTTCACCATGCACAAGAACCTTGCTATTTGTCACGTAATCGCTTCCGTAGTTTCTGCCGACGGCATTATGGAAGAAGTCGAGCGCGCCTTCCTTGAAGAAGCAATGGGCGACTTTAGCCTCAGTGAGGAAGAGCGTGTCCTCGTTCGCGAATTCAAGAATGATGGGGCGGAAGAGGTGGTTCGCCAGATGCCACAAGAGGACAAAGAGCGACTTCGAGATGGGCTCGTTGCTGCGACATTGGCGGATGGAAAAATCAGCCCCCACGAAACTGCCGTCGTTAAGCGAATCACAGAGCTGATGGGCCTGTAGCGCGCAAGCGGATCGTGATTCTATACCCTGCCCGAGTGCGGCACTCTCCGAGCGGCGTGCACCTTGTCGTCTCTTATTCGGCGGGGTCGAGTTGGGAGCGAAAGTGCTCGGACGTTCTAGCGAGCGTCTCCACATAGTCGCGAACTTGGTCTTGCGAGCTCTGTGGAAGCTCCGAGAAGTTCTCAATCTTGTTTGGTGGCACATGGCGAAAGGAAACGCTCACACGCCTGAGTTCGAAGTTTGCCACCTGGCAGCGCATCGCTGGCAATGCGCCCGTGCGGACCTGTGTAACTCGATGATACAGGCGGTCCTTAAACTCCGGGCCGCTAATGATTGAAATTGAGCGGTGGCGCATCCACAAACGCAGCTCAGGCTCAGGGGAACGGTTGGGATCGAGAAACTCGATGAGCGCAGGCTGCCCAATGTTGAACATGATGACCGGACCCGGTTCGTGATCTCGGTGCATGCGCAAGCGTGCGTAGTCTCGTGGGACGCCATTCCCAACTTCGCGACCGTAGTAGTTTATGAGCGCCGTGTTGGGCAGTATTTCAAGCCTGGTGTCGCTAGGTTCGCTGTGATATTGCGCCAGCCTAGGCTCTAGGCGACTAAGAATTGTTCTTGCAACACTCGGTATCGCTTCTGCCCGCATACACCGGTGTTCTGTGTGATCTGGCTCGGAATAGTACCCAAGGCAAGCAAACTGCCACGCTCCCAGCCAATACACGGGGCGTGTGAGACGTCGGTGGTGTTCTTGGTTGCGTTCCTTGCCTTGGTCTCGATAGCGCTGCTCCCAAAGGGGCTGCAAGCTCGCAAAATACTCAATGAGGGCATCACCCTCGTCCTTACTCATGAACTGCGGCGCGTAGGTAAATCCGCCAAGCTCAATGGCAGAGCGGCCGTCGGCGGGTTCAGACATGAGGTCTTGATACCAAACCCTGGAGGAACGTTTGGATGGCGAGTGCAGCATCTTTTGCGTGGTTCTGCACACTGAGCCCGGGCTGGCGACTTCTCCAGCGATGGTTCGCATCTCGAAGCCACATCACCTCGATCTGTGAGGGCAGGGGGCCTACACCTCGCACTTGGGCTTGGCTCCCATGCGAGTCCCTTGTCCCTTGAATGAGCAGGGTCTTCACCACTACCGAACGAAGCGTGGCCAATCCATGTTGCTCCAGTGGCTGACCATGACGATGAAAGGGAAACGAGAGGCCGATGAGTCCCGCGACAGGAACTCGCAGACTTGCCATCGCCGCAATGCGAGCTCCTAAGGAGAATCCACCGACGACCACATGACCGCTACCTTCCCCGAGCCTACGAACAACCTCCTCCACCAACTCATCATCGTTGCAGTTCACACGGAGCTGCACGAACTCACAGTGAAGATGCCCTCGCAGATGCGGCACCAGCGCATCAAGCGGAGAGGCATGCAGATCGCCAGGATGGGCGAAGAGGAATCGGGGAGTAGGCACGCCAGCTTCTGAGGGTAGCAGTGTGGGAGCGTCCTACGCTGTTGGAATCCGCCACAACAGTGTAGCGGGCTCTTGATGTACCGATCTGTATGATTTCAGTTAGTTGCCTATTGGCATAGGGCCTGCTCTAGAGCGTGGCAAGACATCCATTCTCTCTCACCAGACCTAGGAACAAACACTATGAAGACTCTTGGACTTTCTCTCCTCGCAACCACACTCCTCGCTGGCGCCTGTGCTGCTCAAGACGACGACTTGGGGTACGACGAAGCGCAGCTCGCAACCTATCGCAGCGCACTTCCAACCCGCGCTCGCCTTGAGGCGGGTCAAGCAACCGCCACCACAGCAACACTTCTCGGTGAGCCAGCGGTGTACCCACATGCCTCCGCCGATGTCATTCTCGGCATCAATGGTACTGTCGGAATCACAGTAGATCTCTTAGACATCATCACTTCGATTCCACCAACGGTATACAACAGTGATACCAACGAGTTTTTCTGGGGTCCCTACCAAGACGATGACTTTGGATATGGTGCTGCCTACATTCGCGAGGCGGGCCCCGGCGCCGACTTCCAATATGAGTACGCATTTCTTCGTGGTGTGAGCAATGACCTCGCGACGCTAACGCCTATCGTCTACGGTGGCGCAACGCCCGACCCATTGAATGAAGATCACGGCGTTGGTGTGACTGTTTGGGACATGACGGCAGCGGATGCCTTTGCCGCCGAATTCGATCCGAACTACGATGCTTCCCAAGCCGAGTCGGGTCGCTTTGCAGCGCTCTTTGCCGCCGGTCCTGATGAAGATGACCCCGAGAGCACGGTCACCGCAGTGGTTGCTGTCTTTCGCGATGCAGTCTTTAAGGACAGTGAAGACGACCTTCCCGTAGACCTCGACTACTTTTACGGTCATGTCGAGAATGCGGAGAACACCTTTGATTTCGTAGACATTGAGGGAGACATTGATGTCACCGAGCCCACCGATGGCATTGCAGAGCGCATTGGCATCCGCATGGCCTTCGTTGATGGCGGTACAGGTCGAGCCGAGGCAGATGCACTGGGTGGCAGCCTCGCCAGCGGTCAGTCGTTTCAAGCCATCGAGTGTTGGGATACTTCGCTCAATCAGACTTTCATAAGTGGCAATGTAAGTGAGAACGGCACAAGCAGCGAAGTGCAATCGCTTGGTGTTCCTGAGGACTGTGGCGATTTCAACATGAGTCTCGACGACCTGGGTGTGCCACGGCTTGAAGACGTGGACGCCGACCTGCTTGCAGCATTGGACGAAGTTGCATCAAACGGCCTGTAGGCCTACTTCGCACCAGCTATAGCAGGTGTACGAGATACGAATGGAAGGGGCGCGGCCAATCTGGTCGCGCCTTTCTTCGTTCAATAACTGGCCCACAAAGGCCTCGGCGCGGCAAATTCGATAGCGATGGCAAGGGCAACGCACTCACAACCAACCACGGTTTCCGCTTCTCCGTTCCGAGATCGGCTCAGCAAGGCACAGCCTGAGGTGCTGGTTTGGATTGAACAACACCTCAGCGGTGAGAGTGCGGAAGCGGCAATCGAGCTTACCGTGCGCTACTTTGATACCGCTGCACGCTGGGGTGAGCAACTACCTGTTCTCAAGAAAGCGCGGCTCAATATCGAGCTAGCCGATCAGGTCCCGACCATTGATCCACGAGACCGTTGGATGACCGAGTTGCCCATTCCTGCACAGAGCGGAGATCGGATCGCGATTGGACGCATGCTTCGTGCCGTGGTCGCGGTGTCCCAGGCAACACTCTTACAATAACGGGCCGACTCGAGCGATGGGGCAACCCGCTAAGCAAATCTCTTAGAGGCGCCTATTGAACGCCAGCCGATCCAGAGACACTGGCACTCACTTTGATGCTCACGTCGATACGTGCAGAGATCTGGGCTGAGGCAGCGACGGCTGCAGCGAGTTGTGCTCCCACACAAATGCTCTGCGCCCCAAGGTCGGAGACGAGCTTGCCGCTTGCACCTGCCAAGGCAACTGCTGTCTTGCTCCAGTGGACGAAGGCCTTGGCGACGAGCTTTGCCTCTGCTGCCGCCTTTAGAAGCACAGGCATGCCAATCTCGATGGCCTTAACAGCTCGGTCCAAGCGACTAGCATCCACGACCGTTACGTTCTCGGTGACAACAACAACTTTTGGCTCCGTGCAGGTTGTTCGAAGGTCTGCTCGAATCTCGGCCGATGCTTTGCACTCCGCTGATGCATCAACGGTGGCGCCGCCTTGGCAAGACCCGCTGCAGCTCCCCTGGCATGTGCCTTCACACGTGCCTGCGCAGCTTCCATCGGCGGCAGTTGCAGAACACTGCCCATCACACTGCCCATTGCATGTGGCGCCGCAGTAGCCATCGCAGTGAATGCTCACATCTGCGCTCACACTCGCTTCACACTCAGCCGCTACCTCGGCTGCGAAGTCAAGTTCGGTTGTGCAAACTGCGGGCTCAGTGCGCGTTACCAATCGCTGCTCTTGGCTAACTGAAACTTCGAGGCTCGCCTCGATCTCCTTTGCGACTCGATCACAGAGGGTGGCGGTGTCACCATCGGTGGCAATCTGCAGTTCAGTTGCCATGCGCGCACAGGCTTCGCGCACAGTGGCTTCAAGCTTGATGGAACCGCGATCCAATTCGGCCGACGCCGTCAAGAATGCGTGCACCTTCCGTCCAACGTCGGTGGTGTTTAGCTGCCCACAGGCGGCAGGGTTCACACCACTGGCTCTCGCTGGCCCTCCGGCCGAGTTTGGCGGTGGGGTAGGACAGCCCGCGAAAACGAGAAGTAGAAGAGGAATGACGAATCGGCCGATACTCATGACAGCAAGGGTATACTGGTGCGTGTGAACGTCCATCGCTCTGCCCTCCTCTTTGCTGTTGTCGTTTCGTTATTGTCTCCTGCCTGCGGGCCGTCTGCGATCCCGGGGGTTCCGAAAGCAACCGATAGCAAGGGTTGGTATGAGGCCCATCGGCTGGAGCGTCTTCTCGACAAAGAGACTTCCTCCGAAGTGATGGGAGGCAACTCGATCGATCTCCTGATCAATGGCGAAGCGGCCTTTGCCAGACGCTACGAGAATCTCGAAACCGCGACCTTTGTTCTCGTAAAGACCTTCATCTGGACCGACGATGCTGCGGGTCGGAAGATGGCAGATACGATTGCAGAACGGGCACGGGCCGGCATTCCCGTGATTGTTCAATACGATGTCAAGGGCAACATCGGCAGTGTTGCGGATGTACAAGATATGCTTTCCCGGGCCAGCACCGCACATCCCGTGGGCGAACCAAAGGTAATCGCGGATATGCGAGCTGCAGGCGTCACCATTGTCGCAACCAACTCTCCAGGTCGCCCCATGGAACTCAAGGAATGGGTCGAGAACTCTAAGCGGTTCTTTCACAGCCCCGGCGAAGCTGTCTTGCGGTCCTTGGAATCACTAGTGCTCTTTGATCATGTCGACCATGACAAATATTTCGTGACCGGCCATGAAGGTGGGGAAGTGCGGGCGATTCTCGGAGGTTTGAATATCGCCTCCGAGTACGCGTTTGGAGGCATTCCCAATGTCAAAGATCCGGAAACAGGCCGGGGTGGTTGGCGTGATACTGATATCGAGATTCAAGGTCCCACAGCGCTGTTGGTGGTTGATGAGTTTTTTGAGGACATTGGGCGACACCAAGGTGAGCCTGCATCAAAGCCGCTTCGGACGGCAATCTACGAGCGCATTGATGCCACAATCCACGCAGGTGATGTCAACCTGCGTCTCGTCACCAACAATCCCCTCTTCGGCGAGCGGGAGCACATGGATCGAGTGTTTCGAATCCTTATCCAGGCAACCCCAAAGAAAGAACACATATTTTTCTCGACGCCGTATTTCGCGCCATCCAAAGAACTGCGCAAGGCCATGCATGACCACATGGACAGCGGCGGAACGATTTCTGTTCTTACGAACTCTTCTGATTCGAGTGATATCACCGTCATTACAGACGCTGGGCGCTACAGTGCACGCGAGCTGATGAAGACCGATCGGTTTGTGCTCTATGAGCGCAAGCCAAGGCCAGATCTGGGAGAGCAAATGCTGCACCAGAAGGTAGCGAGCTTTGGCACTCATGGCCCCATGGCGATCGGGTCTGCAAATCTGGATGCACAGAGCTTTGTGCACAACGGGGAGGCTGTGGTCGTTGTGCAAGACGAGAAACTGCGAAAAGACTTCGATGCCATGGTTGCAGTTGATATTGATCCTTCGAGAGCGCGGCGCATTCCCCGTAGCGAACTGAACGCTCCAAGCATGCTAGAGCGACTGCGTCAGTTCTCGGCTGGAGAACTCGCTTGGTACTGGTTATAGGAGCGTGCTGTAGCAGTCGCAATTGCCGTGGTGGTACGGTTCCCCGCGATGAAGCTCGGCGAAATGCTTGTACGTGACGGGCGATTAACAACAGAACAACTCGATCAATCCATTGCCAAACAACGTGCCGTTGGTGGGCGTCTCGGAACCGTAATGGTGGAGTTGGGTTTTATCGACCTTGACACGCTCACGCTCTTCTTGGGAGTTGAGCTCAGCACACCGATCGCCACACGGGCAGCCCTTGAGAAGGCCAAGAAGCGGGCGGTGCGTATTCTGAAACCGGATGAAGCGGCTCACTACCGATGTGTGCCTCTGCTCATCCAAGAACGACAGGTCATCGCTGCGATCGACGACCCGCATGACATGGAGTCTCTCGACGAGCTTCTGCGCATCACAGGGTATCGGGTTGTGCCACGCGTGGCTCCCGAAGTGCGTATTCACAAGTACCTTGAGCGCTACTATGGAGTGGAGTGTAATCCTAGATTTGCGAAAATCTCTGATTTCCCGATGAAAGGGGAGAGCCAAGCTGCTGCGCCTGCGAGACCACTTCCTGGCTTGCCAAAGATGACGGAGAGCCCCGTAATAGCGCCAACGCAGGCACCTCCCCTGCGCACTATTGACGACGAATCTGCAACTCCCTCGGTGGGCGAAGCCGATGCAAGCCACGGCGATGATTCGTTTGATGAGATTGAACTCGAGGCAGCGGACCTGCTCTTTGAGCTCGACAATGACGAAGAAGAAGCAGCGCCCGCTCCGATTTCCGATAGCTTTGCAGATGAGCAGGCGGCCACGGTCGTTGCACCTGCTCCCACCCACGAGGAGTATCGCGCCATCTCGGTTGCGGACACGATGGCAGCGATGGAGGAGGCGAGTGGGCGCAACGAAATCGCGAAAGCACTCATGGCCTACGCGAGTGGCGTCTTTGATGTGGCAGCACTGTGCATTGTTCGCGACAACATGGCCTTCGGTTGGAAGGCTCATGGGGCAGAGCTTGACCGCAAACGCATTGAAACGCTGCTCATTCCGCTAGACAAACCTTCGATGTTCGCAAAGGCGATTGCCAGTGAGGACAAGACGTTTCACGGTGCGCCATTCCCAGCGACGCTGCACAAATACCTCTTCAAGGTCTTGTGTTGCGGCAAGCCGGAGTCTGTTGTGGTCCGCGCGATTTGCATTGGAAACCGCATCGTCAACGTCTTCTATGGGCATCTAGCCTCAGCTGACGCTTCGCTAGAGGAACAGCTTGCAGGCATTCAAGAAGTTTGCGACGCGGCAAAGAACGCTTACGTTCGAATGATCACAAATGCGTAATCGGCCGCAGGCTCGTCGGTCGGCAAGCCGGAGGGAGAGTGTGCCCTCGAAAAACTCAGATGTCGCAGTGTCCGTCGTACGAGATGACCATAGTACAGCTTGGCTGGAAAGGTTGCCGCTAGCGACCAAACCACTTGCCAGGCATGCTCTCAGTGAGTAGCGCTGCAAGACTGATGATGCGCACACCGGTGTCTTTTGCAAGGTCTTCAGCGAAGCTTGAGTGCTCGGAGACTCTCGCAAAGGATCTCGTTTGCTCATACATACGCTGCACCGATAGAGCGCTGCGGATGTTTGTCGCGTCGTTACTCGAGCCCAGCACAAAAGCAGGTGTATGGCTTTGGAGAGCAAAGCGCTGCTCAATTTCCTTCCAAGTGCTAGGGCTCGCGAGGTCCGATGAAATTAGGAAGTGTTCGTAGTGATCTTCTCGGAAGCCAACTTGCTCCTCGAATAGCGCCGCCATTGCATCGATCTGTGGGTCAATAATGATCACTTTGTTGAAGCGCTCGCCGGCGTGCTCTTGCAGTTCTCCCAGCACCGTTTGTCCAAAACGGCCGAAGCCACCGAGCACTACGATGTCGTCTTCAACTGTGTGATGAAACCACTCGAGAAGCTCGGTGTGAACGAGGTGAGTTGCTGCAATGTGAAAGGTGTTGAAGGTCGTGCACTCACGAGCCACACGGGTCGCGTCGACAGCCCGCAAGAGTGATAAGTCCGACACGTGCACGATGATGTTTTCGCCAAGCGCTGGAACTCTAGCCAAAACTCGGGTGGCCAAATCCAGATTGAGAAAGTCGTCACTCGTTGCGACAACAACTCTTTTCGCCTTTTCGAGCCGCAGGCGGTCTAAGAAAATGTCTGACTGTACGTCGCCGTGTACATAAATTGGCCCACCTTCGCTCAACACCGCGCTGCCCTCGACGACATCGCGCTCAGGCTCCACCACAATGATCGACGCACCTGGATCTAGCATCCGCAGCCGGTTCAAGTAGATTTCGCCGATGCTTCCAGAACCAACGATGACGGTGTGATTGCGGATTTTTCGAAAGTGCCAGTGCCCGGGGGCGATCGTCTTCAGTAGCGTCTCAACAACGGTAAGTCCCGTAATGGCTGGCGCCCCAAAGTACGCAAACCACATGAGCATGCGCGCAAATGTGGTGCCAGACGTTGGCTCACCGAGGTCGAGTCCGCCAAGCACAAAGAGACCTATCGTGTCATAAAAACGAAGCATCCAACTTGAGTCCACGGTGCCTGGTCGCTCAGAAAACTCGACTCCCATTTCGAGCGAGACGAGGGCACAAGCACTCACAAGAAGCACGAGTGCACCTTTCCATATGGGGCTGCGAAATCGGTTCAGTTGTCTGACCTTCTTAAAGTCGGGAGTTCGCACAGTTGGCACAGTATACTGCGCGTCTCAGGTTTTGCTTGACAGCAACTCGCCTCTACCCAGAAGGGGCTTGGCTTCCTATACTAGTTCTACAGGTGGCGAACGAAAGCGAAGTATCCAAGACACTGCTCTTGGTTAAGCAAAAAGCCGACGCGAGCGCTGCAAAGCTCGGAGGCTTAAGCATGGAGCAGCTTCAGCTGTGGAATGGCCTGGGACTTTGGGGAAAGACTGTTGCCAAGCTTGAAGAGGAATACGCCAGCCCACAGTTGAGCGCCGAATTGCGAGGCTTGCTTGAGCGCGGTGTCATCGTTCTCGAAGAGGTTCCCCAAGGCGTTGATGGAAAACTCGGAAAGCTTAGCGCCAAAGAGAAGGAGCTTCTCGAGTCGCACTGCGAGCTGGAATCGTCTCTCAAGGAGCGCATTCTTCTCGTCGTGCGAGCTGTTGATAGTGGGCAGCTATCCTCGCTGCTCGACCTACCACGTGATGCCAAGCTTCAGGACATCAAGCGGGCATACTACGTACTTAGCAAGGAGCTTCATCCCGACCGTTACCACGGACTAGAACTGGGTGCGTTCAAGCCCGTCTTAGAATCGGTTTTTGCTGCGCTTTCCCAATATGTAAAAACTCTGAGTGATCGTCGTACAACCATGCCGATGAAGCGCTCAGGCGACAAGAACGCGCGACGAGGGCTCCGCTACAGCGTTCGGCTTTCTGTTCAGACAAAGTGCGCGAGTTGGGCCGAGCCAGAGTTGGCTGTGTCACAGGACGTGAGCAGTGGCGGCATGTTCTTGCTGAGCGACCGACAAGCCCTTGTGGGCGAACCTGTTGACATCGTAATTGCCGCGCCCAATGGATGGGTTTCCGCAACCGGAAAGGTGGTCTCGTACTGCGGCAAAGACGAAGCATTGCGTCTAGGCTGTGACTCGGGTATCGGAATTCGCTTTGCCGAAGATGGGAGAAGCGACGAAGCAGGCATAACAGCTCTTCTTTTGCACCTGCGAGAGCACTCCCCGCGTTTCGCCCCAGCTGAACCCGAAGAGACGGTCTTTGCCCAAGGCAGCGTTGTTGTTCGAAGCAAAGATCCGATCATCGGCATCGATCTCGGAACCACCAATACATCGGTAGCTTTCACGATTGGCAACCGTGTGCAAATGGTTCCCTGGATCGACGGTAGCTACTCCATTCCTTCCGTCGTGGCATTTCCAGAGAAAGGGAAGTCGCTCGTTGGAAATGCGGCTCGAAAGCGGCTCTTGCGTGACCCTCGATATGCAATTGGCTCCAGCAAGCGTCTCATTGGCCGACAGCTTGACGATTCAAGTATCGCAAGTTTTGTCGCTGGTGCTGGCATTGCACATCAGGCTGGGCCCGATGGCAGCGTGCTCGTGGATTTTTGGGGCGAGCTCTACGCTATGCCTCAGATTTGTTCTTATCTCTATTCTGCTGCTCGCGAAACGGCTTCCAACGTGATGGGTCAAGAGGTAAACAAAGCCGTGATCACTGTGCCTGTGTGCTTTGATGATGCACAGCGAGACGCAATGCGCTTGGCGGCAAAACTCGCACACCTTGAGGTTGTCGAGATCATCGAGGAGCCTTGTGCGGCTGCCATCGCAAATCAGGGACAGGAGGGCTTTGAAGGCATTGTCGGAGTCTACGACTTTGGCGGTGGCACCTTCGACTTCTCGTTGGTCGAGGCCACAGCTACCGATATGCGAGTGCTTGCCACAACCGGTGATAGCTGGCTCGGCGGCGACGATTTCGACCTAGCAATCGCCAACACGGCGGCCGACTCTGCGTTCCGTGCTCAAGGTGTCGATTTGCGAAGTCGCAGCGTGGAATGGCAGACCTTGCTGCGCGCCTGCGAACAGGCCAAGCGGGAACTCAGTGTTCAGGAAGCGACGCGCATGGTCGTTCCTGGAGTTCTCCGCAATGCCCAAGGCGCTTGTGATATGCGGATGCAGCTAACCCGCGCCAAAGTAGAGCCACTGTGGAGCGATGTAATTGCGCGTTCCATAAACACATGCATGCAGGCTCTTGCGGTTGCCGGAGTGCCAAAGTCCAAGCTCAGCGCCGTCTACATGAGTGGCGGCACTTCCTACATTCCCCTCATCCGCAGCCAACTTGAGGCGGTATTTAAGGTGCCGATCGTCCTGGGAATCGCGCCGGAATACGCTGTGGCCGCAGGCGCGGGAGTTCGTGCCGCACAGCTGGAGAGACGCTAGAAAGCTCAACGCCAAAGGAGGCGCTAGAAGCAACGAGGAGATGCCCAACGAGAAGATACCCAACTCAGTGTTTGCTGAGGCTTCTCGCGCACCGATTCGACCCCCCTCGTGCGAGCCGGCCCCCTGCCGCCAGCGTTCGCGATCGAAGGGATATCGGTCCTCGTATGTGCAGACAATGCAATGAGTTACAGCGCTGCAGCCGCGAGGAATTTCGCGTGATGTCGCAAGTGATCTTCCATGAAGGTCTGTATGAAGAAGTAGCTGTGGTCGTAGCCTTCATGCATGCGCAACTCGACAGGTTGGCCCGCCTCGCTGCAGGTACTAACGAACACGTCGGGGCTAAGCTGCTCGGCGAGGAAGCTATCTGCCGCACCTTGATCGATCAGAATGTCGGGGCAGCGCTTGCCCGATTTCACAAGCTCGTTGGCATCATATGCTGTCCACTCGTCTTGATTCTGCAGGTAGCCAGCGAATGCCTTGCGGCCCCAAGGAACCTGGGAAGGCGCGCAAATGGGGGAAAAGGCGGAAACGGACTTGTAGCGGTCGGGATCTTTAAGTCCCAAGGTGAGAGCACCATGCCCGCCCATCGAGTGGCCAAAGATGCCCTGAGGCGCCGATGTCGCGCCGATCTCCGGCAAGAGGAGCGTTGGCAGCTCTTTGGTGATGTAGGTCTCCATCAGGTAGTTCTTGGCCCACCGCTCCTTGGTGGCATCCAGGTAGAAGCCCGCGCCAGTACCGAAGTCCCAGTCATCGTCTTCGCCTTCGATGCCCGCTCCCCGAGGTGAAGTATCTGGGCACACGATGATGAGCCCAAGCTCCGCTGCGACTCGCTGAAAGCCGCCCTTGGTGACGACATTCTGATCGTTGCAGGTAAGGCCGCTCAGGTACCAGAGCACAGGCGTTTTCTCGTTGGCACCTGGTGGCAGAAACACCGACACCGGCATGTTCGTGCGGGTTGCGGTAGAGAGGTGCTCATAGCGAATCTGTCGACCGCCGAAACAGAGAAACTCTGATGTCTTGATGAGGCTAATCATTAGAATGTCACAACGCTTCGAATGCTCTTGCCTTCATGCATAAGGTCAAAGGCCTTGTTGATGTCGTCCAGCCCCATGGTGTGCGTAATCATCGGATCGATTTGGATTTTCCCATCCATATACCAATCGACGATTTGCGGAACTCCCGTGCGTCCCTTCACGCCACCAAATGCACTGCCTTTCCAAACCCGGCCGGTGACCAGTTGGAAGGGGCGTGTGGCGATTTCTTGGCCCGATCCTGCAACGCCGATGATGATCGACTCGCCCCAGCCTTTGTGACAGCACTCGAGCGCCTGGCGCATGAGGGTGGTGTTGCCAACACACTCGAAGCTGTAGTCGGCACCGCCACCAGTGAGGTCGACGATGTACGGTACCAAGTCGCCTTCCACTTCTTTGGGATTCACAAAGTGCGTCATGCCGAAGTCTTCCGCCATGGCCTTCTTGGATGGATTGATGTCCACGCCAACGATCATGTTTGCTCCAGCGATGCGCGCCCCCTGCACGACATTGAGTCCGATGCCACCAAGGCCAAAGACCACAACGTTGTCGCCTGGCTGTACCTTCGCGGTGTTGAAGACCGCACCAATGCCTGTGGTGACACCGCAACCGATGTAGCAAATCTTGTCGAAGGGAGCATCTTCACGGACTTTGGCGAGAGCGATTTCTGGAACCACCGTGTGGTTGGCGAAGGTGCTGGTGCCCATATAGTGGAAGATGGGATCGCCATCGATCGAAAAGCGACTCGAGCCATCGGGCATCAGGCCCTTGCCTTGAGTTGATCGAATCGCTTGGCAGAGGTTCGTCTTGCCCGAAGTGCAGTAGCTGCAGTTGCGACACTCTGGCGTATAAAGAGGAATGACATGATCACCCTTCTTGAGGCTGGTCACCCCTGGTCCAACATCGACGACAACGCCTGCGCCTTCGTGGCCGAGAATGGCAGGGAAGATGCCTTCCGGGTCATCGCCAGAGAGCGTGAATGCATCGGTGTGGCAAACTCCAGTGGCCTTGATCTCGACGAGAACCTCGCCGGCTTTTGGGCCGCCGAGTTCAACGTCGGTAACGGTGAGGGGACTTCCTGCTTTGGTGGCGAGTGCAGCGCGTGTCTTCATAGGGGGAGGGTAACGCGGAGATGTCCGATCGGACAGAGGCATGGGCGTCCGCGTTGCGGCCGGACGGACATCGGGCCGCTAGGAGTCTCGGCACCTTGGCTTTGGATCGCTTTGTGCGATGGCTATGGGGCGAACCCCAACCCAAAACTATGGAGAAGAAGATGCCCAAAGACACAAAAACTGCCGTGAAATCGAACACGGAATCTGCCCGTACCAGCGAGCTCTCATCGAAGAAAGGCAAGGCTATCGATGAAGCACTGCGGGTTATCCGAAAACAGTTCGGCACCGGCTCGATCATGCGACTCGGCAAGGACGAAGCCCAAGATGTGGAAGTGATTCCAACTGGCTCTCTCGCCCTTGATATGGCGCTCGGAGTCGGTGGTTTGCCCCGAGGGCGCATTGTTGAAATCTACGGCCCAGAATCGTCGGGTAAAACGACGCTCACCCTTCACGCCATCGCAGAAGCGCAAGCCAAGGGCGGCGTGTGCGCATTTGTCGATGCAGAGCATGCCCTCGACACGAGCTATGCTCAGAACCTCGGCATCAAGTTGGACGAGCTTCTGATCTCACAGCCCGACTGCGGTGAAGAGGCTCTAGAGATTACCGACACTCTGGTGCGCACTGGTGCGGTCGACTTGATCGTTGTTGATTCGGTGGCGGCGCTAACACCGAGAGCGGAACTCGAAGGAGAGATGGGTGATCATCACATGGCGCTACAGGCTCGGCTCATGAGTCAGGCACTTCGCAAGCTCACCGCTGCCGCATCGCGCACAAAGACCACAGTCATCTTCATCAACCAACTGCGTCTCAAAGTTGGTGTTGTCTTTGGCAATCCCGAGACGACAACTGGTGGCAACGCGCTCAAGTTCTACAGCTCGGTGCGGCTTGATATTCGCCGCAAGAAGGCCATCAAGAGCGGAGACGAGGTGATTGGTTCGTGCACGCGGGTGAAGGTCGTCAAGAACAAGATGGCTCCGCCGTTTCGCGAGGCCAACTTCGAAATCATGTATGGCACGGGTGTCAATCGCATGGCAGAACTCGTCGATACCGCAGAAGGCTTTGGGCTCGTCGAGAAGAGCGGAGCTTGGTACAGCTATCGCGGCGAGAAGCTCGGTCATGGGCGAGAGAAGGTCATGGCGAGGCTCAAAGAGCAGCCCAAGATCGCAGACGAACTCAAAGGCATGCTGATGCAGCACGTTAAGGACAAGCTCTCAGGTGTGATCTCAGGTCCAAGCAATGGAGTTCTTCATAGCGCGAGCAATGGCAACCCGGGCAAGATGGCTGCAGGAGTCGCATCGTGAACCGGGCCGACATGCTCGAACCGAGCGCCGAATTGCAGCGTCTCGTCGAGAGACATCTACGAGATTCTCTGATGCTCCGATCGGTCATCCAGGCAGAGAAGGCCTCGCTCGCTCGCATCGTCGCGTCGCTGCGCGATGTGCCCGAGGAACTACACACCACCTTGGTCGGAATCTGCATGCGCCGTGTGGCAGACACCTTCGTTACCGACCCCAAGTGACACGCCGTTCCGCGAACAGGCCGTGGCATTCTCTAAGGATGTCGGTGGTGGCAAGCTGCCTTGTGCTCGCTCTCGCGCTCGCTCTGAGTGCGGGAGTCTGCGGGTGATTGGCTACGACGCTGGCTCCAAACCCGCGACGGACGCTGGAAGAATCTCCGGTAATCGCGCAGGGCAAGTAGAAGCGCTACACTTCGCACATGACGACATGGATGCTCTACGGAGCTAACGGCTATACCGGCAAACTCATAGTCGAAGTGGCGAAGCGGCGTGGTCTTAAACCGATCTTGGCTGGGCGCAACCAGGAGGCAGTCGAGGCGTTGGGGGCAGAGTACGACATGGAGTGTCGCGTATTTCCGATCGATGCGATGTCAAACAATCTCGAAGGAGTCTCTGCGGTGCTTCTTGCTGCAGGTCCTTTCGTTCACACCAGCGCTGTTGTCGCAAACGCGTGCATCGCCAAAGGCATTCACTACCTAGACATCACGGGAGAGATTAGTGTCTTCGAAGACTTGCACGCCATGCATGACCAAGCTGCTGCTGCAGGCAGCGTTCTGTTACCCGGGGTAGGTTTTGATGTCGTGCCATCAGACTGCTTGGCAGCATCACTGGCCGAAGCGATGCCTGATGCCGTTGCGCTCGAGTTGGCGTTTTCCGCTGGGCAGCTGAGCAAGGGTACCACGAAGACCATGCTCGCTCACATTGGAAGCGGTGGTGCGATTCGGGAGGATGGCGTCATTCGAACGGTGCCACTTGCGTATCACACCAAGACGATCAAGTTTCACGACAAGAGCCGCCAGTGCATGACGATTCCGTGGGGCGATGTATCGACCGGCTATCGCTCAACGGGAATCGGAACGATTCGGGTCTACACCTCAGCGAACAAGAAGGCGGTTCGGCAGATGAAAGTCATGCGCCACATCGGACCACTCATGACGGGCCGTTTTATCCAGAAGCAGCTCGGAAAACTCATTGATGCCAAGGTCAAAGGGCCTGGAGCCTCCGCACGTGCCTCTGGCAAGACGGAACTCTGGGGGCAGGTCCGCGACGCAGCGGGCAACACTCTCGAGGGAACGCTCACCGCGCCAGAAGGCTACTCGCTTACAGCGGAGTGCGCGACGAGCAGTGCCGAGCGCATTGCATCAGTGGAGGCCGGTTTTAGGACTCCATCGCTCGCGTTTGGAGCTGCTTTCATCACTGAATTTGATGGCTGCACATTGCGGATTCCTGCTCTATAGAAGCGGACCCAGTGACCGATAGATTCAAGGGAGTAGCGAGGTTCCCATGCGTCTTCTTTTTATCATTGTGTTTGCGACTACAGGATTGCTTGGCGGGTGTGCTGCAACCACCTCGAGACCACTTCCAAGTGGAACTGCCGAAGCCAGGCCCACTCACAACAGCATGATTCGCGGTGTGGTTCGCAATGAGCACGGTTGGGAATTGAGTGAAATTTCCGTGCTCGCGATCTCCAATGAAGGAACCGGCTCTCGCACAGGGTATAGCGACCATCAGGGAATCTATCGGATCGATGATTTGGCGCCTGGGACCTACACCTTGCGAGTTCGCCGAGGCTCAGCGCTCGTGCTTGAACAGACGATCCGGGTTTCTAGTGGGACCTATCGAAATCTGCACTTGCGACTTCCCGCGATGTTTGGCGACAGGCCAGATCAGCGTGCGCGACCCATCGTCGACAGGTCCTTGATCCGCTCGAGCCGAATCCGCGGTCGGTAGTTCTACTCGGCGGGTCCAGGCTATTCCCTCAATGAGACATGATTCAGGCTCTCAACGTCCGAGCCGGAGCATGCTACCGAACCGAACCGCTTGAACCGCTTGCCGATCCTCCAAGCGAGAGTACGCAAGCTGTGAAGCAACCCCGATCTCACGAACGTTGTCGAGGAGCGAACCACCATTCGCCACTCACTCACGTTCAAAGGAAGCGAGGAAAAAATGGTTGAGTTCGTCTTTCCGCGTTCGCCGCGAAAGGGAGAAGCACACAAAGTGCTCCTAAGTAATATGGAGGGTTCCTCAGCCAAAGCGCTACAGCGGTAGGAAGATTGTGAACGTCGTGCCCTCACCAACGATGGAGTCGGTGGTGATATAGCCGTCGTGCTTGTCGACGATAATGTCGCGGGCGATCGCCAGGCCTTGTCCTGTGCCCCGCCCGACATCCTTGGTCGTGAAGAACGGATCAAAGATGCGTTCTTGGGTCTCCGAATCCATTCCGCATCCATTGTCCTGAATGCTGATCTTGAGCATGTGCGCCTCGTCATCAACCATCGTGCGTATCTTGATAAGGCCGGTCTCAACGCTCTTACCCGCGTCGGCAATCGCATGGGCTGCATTGACGATCATGTTGAGGAAGACCTGGTTGAGCCCTCCAAGCAGACACGGGACTACTGGTATCTCGTTGAGTTCGCAATCGATCGTTGCCAAGTAGCGGTACTCCGAATGCGCAACAGCCAGTGTGCTTTCGATCGCCCGATTGATATCACCAAGCTCCTTTAAGTCACTGTCCGGGTGCGCAAAGTTGCGCATCGCTCCAACGATGGTCGAGATGGTCGTGATGCCTTCTGTGATCGCAGCAAAAGCGTCTGGGATTTCTTCGTAGAGAAAGCTGATGTCAACTTCTTCGGCTTCCTTCTCTGCTGCACGCAAGAGCCGGTTACAACTCTCGACGTCCGAGCGCGCATCGCAGGCTTCTTTGAACTTTGCAACGACAGTTTGGATGTCTCCGAAGGCCTCTGCGAGGAAGTGGATGTTGTTGCCAATATACTGGGTTGGCGTGTTGATCTCGTGGGCAATACCCGCCGCCAGCTGGCCAACGGCTTCGAGTTTCTGAGCAACTTGCAGCTCTCTGGCGATGCGACTCTTCTCTCGAATTTCCTGCTGCAGACGAGAATTGGTTTCGACGAGCTTGTCGAGAGCGCCTTGTAGCGCAGCTTGTTTGGCGTGCAAGAGCTCATTGGCGATCGCGAGTTCGCGTGCACGAACTTGGGCGTCACTCTCAAACCGATTGATTGAGGAGCGTAGTCCCTCTTCAAGACGCGCATAGTCGCGTCGCCGCTGTGCCGCGGCGATCATATTGGAGGCTTTCTGGACAATTTCGTTGCCAGTGAATGGCTTGTTGATGTAGTCCCACTGATCATTGCATTGCTCGCCAAAGACTTTTGCCAGTTCCTCTAAGGGCTTGTCTTGGTAGGCGGTAACGATCACGCAGTACAGGTCCGGATCGATTTTAAGTAGCTCTTGAATGGTCTTTAGACCGTCAATACCTCCAGGCATCTTCATGTCGAAGAACCCGAGATTGATCCGTTTTCCCTGCAGGTAGAGCTCACGCGCAAGTTCGATTGCGGCTTCGCCTGTGCTCGCTGTGAGCACGTTGTAGTCCGCTCTTGGGTTTGGCACCTGCAGCGGTTTGTTGCGCCGCCGGCTGCTGCGTAGCGCTGGTCGTGCCGTGCCACTTTCGGCTGACAGATAGTGCACATAGGAGTCAAGCAAGCCCCGCTCGTCATCAACGACCAAAATTGTCGGCTTGATCTGCCGCGAAGTTGCTTGGGCATCACCCGAATGCTCAGCTTTCGCCTCAGTCCGTGTGGCAACGAGCGGCTTAGGACTAGGCTGCGGCATGCTCGGATCCTTGAGTACATTTCTTAGGGGCCAAACAACCCGCCTGTGGCAGCTCGATCTGAAATACTGTGCCCGTTCCAAGCTCGCTGCTGTGCAGTGTAAGGTCCCCTTCTGCTGCTCGAACAAGGCGTCTGGCGATGGCTAGGCCAAGACCGGTTCCGTCGCTTGAGCCTCGGGTGGTGAAGTTGGATTCAAATAGGAAAGGCTTATGCTCCTCAGCGATCCCTGGGCCATCATCATCAACGAAAATGTACGCATAGCCGTCCCGACTCTCAGCGCGCAACTTGATGCGTCCCCCAGACCGACCGCGATCTTCTTCGATGGCTAGCATGGAATTTCGCATGAGGTTGGTGATGACTTGGATGAGCTCATATCGGTCGACGCACACGACGAGGCCGTGGCTACACTCTATGTCGGCCAGGATGTTTCGCTTCTTGAAACCATCCTGGAGGATATCGGCCGATTCGCGCAGAAGAGCCTCTACTTCGTGGACCATGGGCGTTCCAGACGAGCGAGTCATGCTGCGCATGCCATCTACTATGTGGGTGATTCGATCAATTTCTTTTAGCAAGAAGGCTAGGTCGCCCTGAAGCTCGTTGCTCTGCGAATCCAGGCTCCCTAGGAAGAGTTCTATGTTCTCTAGATCTTCGGCGAATAGTGCTTTATGTGGGTCGTCCGCGCAGGGTTCCCGAAATCCCAGGAGCAGCTTCTCAAAGCCCCCATCTCGGTAGTCGTCCTTCCAGCACGAGAGGATTTCCTGGATGAGGCCTCGCTCTTCTCGGCTTGCTGCCTTGGTGGTTTCGGAAATTCGCACAATCCTTCCGTGCATACTGGCTACAGGATTTAGCACCTCATGAGCGGTGCGCCCTGCCATCTCACCAACGGCTGCAAGTCGTGTGGAGCTTAGAAGCTGCTCTCGGGTCTCGTGAATCGTCTGCAGGTTTGCCTCTAGTTTGCCTTGTTGTTGCGCAAGCTCGATGTCTCTTTGATGAATAGACCGAGTCATGACGTTGAGGTGGTGAGCAAGCAAGCGCATCTCAGACGCGCCTACGTCCTGTGGGACGCTGCCCGACAAGTCTCCCCTCTTCACCGCCTTCGTGAATTCCACCATAGCGTCTAGTGGCGATACAATCGCTGATGAGAATTTTACCGATACGATGATGGATAGGATCACAAATACGACGGCGGCCAATGCGACAATTCGAATCCAACTCCGAAGGGTATCGATCGTTGAGGTCGAGTAGGCCAGTTCGATCCGCCCAAGAGGCAATCCTTCAAAAACGACCGTGCGAGCACCAATCGCCAGCCCCTTCGACTGTCGAACAACGCCATCAGCAGGGCTTAGGGCCTGCTTTGGGCGTGTTCCGTAGGTGTATATGGTGGTGCCGTCGCTGTCTAAGAACTGTACGTAGCGTAGCTCTTCGTCTGAAGTAAGCTGGGCCACGGCCTCGGTGAGTGCACCAATATCATTGGTTGCTAGAGCGACGTCAAGCTGTCCCAGGCGCTCAATCGACATCGTCGTCTTGCGGCGAAGATTGTCTCGCACTGTTGGCAGAATCGTCGTCTGCAGCAAGACCAAGACCAGAACGGAGAACAGCGAGAAGACTGCTGTTGTGCCGAGTCCAAAAAGTAGTAACTGTCGTCGCAGCCGCACTAAGGCACCAGCACATAGAGTGGATTGTTTGCGTCGGTGTATGACTTGCCGCTGATCGTTATTGCCTTCACCCAGCCAGGCATTCTGTCCGCCCGCATGTATCCGATCGCTCCGGGAAAACGAGCGACGATCTTTGCCACGTGTCGACTGCTGCTAAGGCTTCGTGGGGCGCCTCGTTCGCCGCGTACCTTTCTGTCGATCCAGTACCTGCCCACTGCACTGGGGGAAAGTCCTAGGACTTTCTTGTCGAATGCCACGCGCACTTGTGTGCGTGCAGGGCGATTGAAAGGCCTGCGAGATTGTGAGGGATTGTCTCCGTCGAAGGTTCGCCTTAGTTCTCGGAGCGACATCGAGTCAATCTTGCTGTCTCTTGCTACAACAACTACCAAGGGCACTCGGCGGTCTGCGAGTGCAGCGCGAGTGTCAGTACCGCTAAGAGAGAGAGCAAGACACGCTGCAATAAGGCTTGAAAACAGTCGCATCAGAACACCCACGCGATCTGGAGCTCGGTGCCAAAGACCGAATCCGATGGGAGAAAGGAGGTACCATCGTCGGGTTCGCGAAACTCGAAGCGAAACGCTGTTGCCTTGAGGGTGACCTTGGGCAGCGGACGAAGTGTGATGCCACCTGTGTTCATATGAACATTGACGCCGAATCGGTTGCTGGTCGCTGATTCATAGACTCCCCACACCATCGCGTTCTGCCATGGAAGCTCGTAGCCGAGGAGGCCATACCAGCCAAGAGTTGTGGAGTCGGGTTGTAGTGTCCCGGGCACGGCAAAATGCTGGGGACGTCCCCGCTCCGTGTAGGCGATTTGTTCAGAGACAAGCTCTCCAGCAAAGAGAAGGTTCTTCCATCGCAGCTTGAGGTCGGCGCTGAGAGTTAGGACATTACTCTCTTCATCGATTCGCGTTTCGACCATGACGTCCTCGACGCTCGTGCCGGTGACCGTCGCCTCTGGATGGTTGATGGAGCTGCGTCCATAGTTGGAAGCGCCTCCGATCGTGGCCTCGTCGAGCCAGGGCGTTTCGAGTTTGAAGCTCAGTCCGAGAGCCTTGTTGCCGTCGAGATCGCGGTATTCATCAAATGGTCCCCGCCCGTTGGCTACGGTAGCAAAGTACTTCAGTCGGTATTCGCCAGTGCGGTACTCGCCATGCAACTGGATTCCTGTTTGCGCACTGGGCATGAGGTCCAAACCAATGATGAAGGGTTTTCGTGTTCCGATGAGAGTGGGCGACCCATGATCGATGTTCCAGATTCCGTAGGGGGTTAGCCAACGTCCGAAGCGAACTTGGAGGTACTCACTGTAGCGATACTCGAGCCAGGCTCGTTCGATGATGATTCCGCCGACCCGCACCGTATCAGCTGGGTCCGCATCGTCACGAAAGGTCGTGTTCTGTCTTTCCATCTCGATGCCAAAACCATCGCGCTGCGCCCCGTTGGGGAAGAAAGAAAACCTCACCTCGGTCAGAGAGCTCCACTTGGTTGAGATGTTGGCACGGACATAGAGGTTGAGATTGCCCACAAGGAACGTGCTGTTGTCTTGTAGATTGAGAGCCCATGGGCTGTCTGCTGGGAAGAACAGGTTGCGATACATGGTGTCTGCGAAGCCATAGATTTGCAATGCGTCGTTTTCCATGTCGATGTGGGATGTGTCGTCTAAGAATTCTTCTAGGTCGTAGTCTTCCTCGCTGTCAGAAAGGGGACTCGCGCCCGATTCGGCATTCACATATTCGGACTCGAGCTCTTCTGGCAGAGCTGGTTTGTCAAGAGTGGTGGGCCCGGTTGGTTTCTCTGGTGGTGATGGTTTGTCAAGAAGGGGCGCTCCTGTCGGTTCTTCTGGCAGGTTGGGAGCCTCGGGTTGCGCCAACGCCTCGGAAGCGCCCCCGAAGAGGGCGAGCAAGGCGAACAGGAACCTCAGAACTATACGGGGCATTGTCCCTCAGGAACGCAGAGGGTGTCTTCAAAACCCAGACTGGTGAGGTCACAGCACTCCCAGCCTTCGAAACACGTTCCAACATCGCACCCCTGGACCAGGCACTGTCGGGCAATCATCGTTTCGCAGTAGGTTGCCTCGCCAGTGGCACAGTCCTCGGAGGTTAAGCATTCTTGTCCTTGTCCCACCGGTGGCCGCTGGCAGTACGAAGTGACGTCGAGGAGATTGCATGCGTACTCGGAATCGCAATCGTCGCTAGACTCACAGGCACTCTGGGTGCCCAAAATCGCTGCTGGCACAGAAGGAATAGGTCGAATCTGCGCATGGCAAGTCCTCGGAGCACTCGACTCCAAGTCCGGCCGGCACGCTTACTTGAGGAGTGCAATCTCGCCCTTCGGATAGGACAGTGCCTTCCTTACACTCGCAAACCCCCATCTCATTGAGCAGCTGGTCCTCACCACAGCGGTCATCACTGTCCACAATGCATGCAACGGAGAGCAGTAGGGGCAACCACAGAAGTCTGGTTTGGAGTTGAAACCACATGATTCAACTCAAACATCGGCGTGGCGACTGAGAACTTGAGCAGACGGTGTTCGTTCTTAGGTCGCCGGATGCCTAGCAGTTGATATCCGGGAATAGCGGCGTCACCAGATACATCTTTGCTGCCTCACAAGCGCGATCTCTTCTGCGCTCCTCCAAAGCATCCCGAGTGGTTGTATCCAGTGCGTCCTGCATTTGTGCACCGAGTTGAGCAGCCGACACCTCATAGGGCGCGAGGTTGTCGAAGCTGGCAGCATCAGCGTCAGGGATCGAGAAGACCATCGCAGCAACGGGTGCTAGGGCAGTGCGCTCTCCTGCTACCTCCAGTGTCATGATTTCATCGAGCACGACGGGTAAGAGATCCGCATTCATGGCGCCTTCCGGGAGGGCGGCAATGGAAGCGTCGAGTGCTCCGCTGGCAATGCGAACCACAGCGTCGTCAAAGAGTCCGCAACGGAACTCACTTCCCACTGGGCGCTTCCAATCGAGGCTTCGCACCTGTAGCACTTGCAGCGGAGTCAGTGTTTGACGTGCCACAAGTGCAAGCTCGGCACGGAGGCTTGATTCCCCTCGAACTGCCATGAGCGTTAGGTTCGCATCGTCTCCAGAGGCAGGAGTGATCCGCACTGTGTCTTGGCGCACAAACTCCAACGACTCACCAACATCGAGGGCAATCAGAAGTTCTCTTACGCTATCGTCGATCACTGCAGAGCTTCGGAATTCTCCGCTTCCGTGAATCTCTGAGACATAGTTGGCCTGCTCATCGCAGAAGAGCGGTTGCAGCAGGGAGAGTGCCTTGGAAACCTCGGCTGGTTGGTGGCGCACCTGCACACGGGCACCAGTCACCCGATCAATTCCCGCACGGATGATTGGCTCAAAGTTGGAGGCTGAGTCGAGAAGCCCAGAAGCGCTGACTTTTGCGAAGACATCGCCCGATGCACTGGCACTTGGGAGGAACTCGTCAAAAACGTGCGACCGAAATCCTGGTTCAGCATTCCACTGTGACCAGGGATTTGTCATCTCATTCATGAGAGGCTGCCAGGTGCCTAGCTCTCGTGGTCCTGCGTGACAGGCGAGACAGTAAGCGGGTTGCACGTTCACACTCATGCCACCATCGGGGCGAGGTGCGGTTGCATATCGTCGATACTCGCCAGCGTCCTCATCCCATGCAGTCATGTGCACGATGCGAGGTTCGAAATCCTTGTTACTGGCCAGCTCTGGTAGAAGCAGAAAGAATTCACTGGCTCGCGTGGGTGCATCAGCGCAGTGGTTGAAGATGGTCTTTGGATTGAGTGCCTCGTTGGAGAGCACCATGAAGCTTTTTTGCCGCTCTGGCTCGCAGCCAAGCACAGCACTCATACCTGTGAGAATGTCTTCATAGTCACCAACGAGGCTGCCGTCATCTTGGACTTCAGCTCGGAGAAACTCGGAGATGGGATCAGAAAAACCCGCAACGGCTTCGAGAAGCTCATCGCGGGTTTCTGCAGCGTTGCAACGATCGTCGTTGCAGTTTTGGGCGCTATTGCCTCCGCAGCTCGCAGCAAGTGCAGCGAGTGCGAGTAGACTCGTTCCTAAGGTGCTCCTTATGAACATTCCTGGTTGCAAACGGTTTCCACTTGCTCAACACAGAGGTTGTCCCAAGTGTTGTTGCAGCAGAATGCATCTGCTTCACAGATTTGCGCAGCACAGGTGTCTGGGCAGTTGCTCGTGGTGAGCGCTTCACCTTCTTCGCAAATGTCGTGAGGACATGCAGAAGGCTCAGGGTCGGGCTCGGGCTCAGGCTCAGGGTCGGTGACAGCTGCTGTGACTGCTGTGAAGTCAGTCGTCACGTTGCAATCGATTGGGCTGAGGCGAGAGTTCTGTGCAACTGAGAGGTTGTCGGTAGGCATCGTCTGAGGGAACTCAAAGACGCGAAGGTTTCCGGCGATTGCTCGGTTCAGCGAGGTGATTTGCAGAGCGTTTTGCACAAGAGCTTCCGAGCCAAGGTCGGTACAAGCAGTTGTGTAGGCATCTACTACATCATCATGGCCACCATCGGTGAGCAGGTTGTTCTTCAGCTCAGCTTCTGGAGTACCAGCAGTGGGGTTGCCGAGGTTGTCGAGGAAGCCCTTGCGAATGCTGTCAGCGTTTTGGTCAGCCGAAGCGAGGATTGGGGCGAACTCGAGAAGGTCACAGCGATCTTCTGAGAAGATTGGGCGAGTGAAGTCAACAAGTAGAACATCTTTGATGAATTCATCATCAATGAGGCCAGCAGCCTTGAGCTTGTCTACATAGTCGTTGTCAGCGTGGGCTCGCTCTAGGAAGACGTAGTCAAAGACTGTGTCAATTGCGCCGGGAATGCCCTGGATGCGCTGGCCGTTTGCCTTGATGGCTGCATCGTAATCAGCAAAGTCGATGCTGATGCTGCCAAAGCCCTTAAGGTGTGGGTCGAGAAGCGAATCAAATGGGATGCGGCTCATCTCGCTGCCGCCTTCGCCACCTTCAACGGGGCTTTCAAAGTCGGCGCCGTTGTCAATGTTTACTTCAACAGTGCAGAAAAGAGGACGAAGTGCCTCTTTCAGAGAAGAGTTCTCACGAAGGCCTTTGAGACGAGTCTCATTCCAGGCTCGATTGCCTGCTTTCACTACGCCCTCAAACTCAGAGCCAGTTGCGCGGCTTCCTAGGTCTGCGTGTGCATCAATGAGCTCACGCGCACCAGGAGTGTCCATGTGGCCTTCCCAGTGAATCCAAGGAGTATCGAGCTCTTTCATGATGAGGCCACCACCTGTGTGGCAAGCTGCACAGCGTCGAACCGTGCCCTGTGCGCCCTTGGCCATATCGTGGGAGTTGCCGAAGAAGTGAAGCTCACGGCCATCGGTCTCGTAGTAGTTGAAGACGCCAGCAGTCTTGTCAAAGGCCATGACCTCGACTCCGGATGGAAGTGATGATGCACCAGCACGAATGCCGAAGAGCGAGAAAACCAATTCATGTGTCTCGCGACCGTTGCAGCGACGCGATGTCACCAACCGGTAGCTTGTTGGCTCACCGGCTGCCTGTGCGGTTTCGGAAACAGCCCGAGTGCTGATACCGGACTCTTCATCAGGACAACCTTCGGTGTCGTTTGCACGAAGCTTGGCCATGATGTCTTGGAAGGTGACCGGACAGTCTTCGCCTGTGTTGAAGACGAAGTCCGCTAGAGGATCGTGAAGACGTCCTGAAAGCTTTCTGTGGTTGCGTCCACTTTCATCGATCATGATGCCATCGCAGGGACTGTCGGGTACCTCGGAATCGGGGAGGTCGAGGTCATCGCATTTGTCGCCACGGCAGCTTGCGTCTGCGTTGGTGTTGCCATCGTCGCTAGAGCAGCCAATGCCAAATGCCAGAGTGAGGGGGAGGGTGGTGAGGAGGATGTTTTTTAGTCGTTTCATAAAAAGGTATTTCCGCGCTTTGAGCAAAGGTCCGAGGCGCGCTCAGTTATGACCAGTAGAGCAACTGGTGTGCCATCATCGCCAAAACGCGCAAAGTTGACACCTTCTTTTGGCGTCTTTCTGGATCCAACCACTTAGACGCGCTGCGGCGAAGCGCGAGGTGCACCACTGGCGAATCAAGTAGCCGGTTGTCTGAGACAGGCGAAAAATGAGGGGGGCAATTGTCCCCGCCCTTGTCACGAGAGCAGGGTCTGATACCCACGGTATCTTGTGCATGGAGCTTGTACTTCGTCCCAACGATCGGCTTCCCACTGAGATGCAGGGCAGGCATAGAGCGATTTGTGGGAGTTCATCTCCTTACTGAACCAAGGCTGAGCACCTCATCGTCGGCGGCCATGCCATCGCCTTTCACGGACTCCCCAATCTTCCCTCGCCAGAGAACGCAAAGCGCCTCAGTCGCGATCAGCCGCTGTGCTTGGCTCCAGCACCCATGGCGTGTCGCTACAGGTATCGGCGTAGGGGCTGCTAGACGCGGAAGGATCGCAGGAGATGCTCTCAGCTGGTGGGAGCGGCACGTGAACCACAACATTGTCCGCATATTTCTGCATGCAGAAGCCCTTAAGATCGTAGGCGCCACGAATGACTTCGGCGGCGCTCAGGTCACAGGTCACGAGGGTATCGCTTCCCTCGCCCTCATCTAGGTATTGGCAACCAGCGGGCAAGCCAAAGGGATCGGACCAAGTGCCAAGTGGGAAGCCCAAGCGGTTCCAAGGTGAGATGTACTCGGCCACATCAAGCTCTGGGTCAACCGGGGCACAGCCACACTCCGCCAGTCTCACAGATGCAGAACAGACGGTCGTATCAGACTTGCGATATGCGGTTTCATTGATGCGCTGATTGAGCATGCAGCTTCGGAAGAAGTCATCGTGCATTGGATCATTGGCAACAGCAAAATCGCCGGCTGTCGGTTTGCCAGTACTACAGTCCTCCACAAGAACTTGAGCAGCTTCGGCGGAGTTCACCCCAAATTTCATTCGATAGATTTCTTCTTCAACGGGAAGGCCGAAGACCGTTGGGCATCGCCCCTCTTCCGGGTCTGCGCAGGCTGCAACTGGCCCCTCGATGTCACTATTCCACGAGGTAAAGATGCACTGTCCAACAATTGCGGATTCATCTGATTCAAGCGCTACAAGCTCGTCGAAGCTCAGTTCTAAGCGTTCTTCTGTTGTTCCATACGTGTAGTCTTCGCCCAGATTTCGCCCAAGGACGATTGGGGCATCGTCAGGGGCGTCGGTAGGAAGCTGCACCATCGCAAAGTACTCACAGTACTCTTGCCCGCGATCGGAGCTTGTCACACCAGCAACATCGGCACACGACCAGCGAAGACTATCAGGTTGGTAGGCATACTGGTTTTCGTCAAATGCATCGAGTCGTCGTTGCACGCAGAGGTTTTCTGCAGGGCCTTCTGGAATGTCACACTTGAACGAGTCGAGGCAGTCATCCGTTCCGTCCTGCTCTGAGCCACAGCCAACCGCAGCGAGCGCGATGCCGCCAAAGGCGAGGGTGCGAATGATGGTTGCTGCTCTCATCATGAAGCCTACCTTTGCACGAATTACGCCAGGACAGGCCCCTGCTTGCGCTTCGAATCTATGCATGATCATAGGAACTGGCCCAAAGCTCATGTTTGTCAAGGTGGCGGCAATAGTCGCCACCAACGAGTTTCGGGGGTTGATCTGGGGACCAGGAAACCGCTGGTTCAGGGCCTGGTGGCCTTACCGGGGAATACGTAGACTCCCAGTTTCATGTTGTATTGCAGAGCGTTAAGGTGCCCGCAACGCCAATACGAGCCAGCCCCAGCCGTGGCATGCAATGTGCTTTGATAGTGGACCATGACTTCCGTCGCTCCAACGTACACACTCGCCGGTCATGTTCGTTCCACCCTCTTTGCATGTGTTGCAGCACTGGCTGCCTTCACTGGCTGTGGAAGTGAGGTCGGGCCAGACAGAGACTGTGAGTCTGGCAAGTGCGACGACAAGGAGCCGACGCTCGCTGAGCGCAACGATCCCATTGCCACCTATCTCAAGACTCTAGACATCTCGGATGAGGGACTGATGGCCTCCAGCTACCAGGACATTCTCTTTGGTGTCGCTGAGGTCATGGGGTGCTCCACCGATAGCATTGCTGTCTTCACGGTTTCCGACGACTTGATCGCCAGCGAGCCATTCCCACGGTTGGTGTCGGTTGCGTGTAAGGACGACGATTCCAAAGCCTCAGACTTTTTCATCGCAGCCTCGTTTGAAGACGCCGAGACTGGCGATGTCGATATTCACGATGTTGAGATGTTTGCTTGGGACAAGTCTGCTCGCGAGTACATGTTCTACGCCTTTGAACCCGACGAAGAGGAAGAAGATCTCGTTAGGCTCGAAGTTGGCCCTCAGCGCTGCGAAGGCTGTCACCTCACTCCTGCCGACACAAGCCCTATTGGCATGCGCATGACACCCATCATGAACGAGCTCAACAGGCCATGGACGCACTGGAACGCTGAGCCTGGCTTCCCATCTCACCAATTTTCCGTGCCTCCTGGCATGGACGAGAAACCGAATTATTCTGAGCTGGCAATTGCACGCAGAGCTCCTGCGCAGCGATTCGAAGAGATTGTGCGCTTTGGTGGACACGCCAAGGTTGCTTCAGCTCGCATTCGCGATCGTCGCAATGCACCCAACATTGATGAGATTATGGGCATGCTTCGACCCGTGTTTTGCAGCGAGCAGGTCAACTACGTTAGCGAAGACCACGATAGTGGCATTCTCTTCAACTCTGCATTGGTCGACCCAGGCATCCGCAATATGTATGTGCAAATTCGTCCAAACGACTGGGCTTGGGATTGGCTAAATGACGAAGTTGTCCGTCTCGGTTCACCCAATGATGATGCCGTTGTCCAGATTCCAGTACGAGGCAACGCTGATGTGACGATGGAGACATCCTTGGTAACGACCAAAGTACTCACCCCGCATCAAATTCTTCGCGCTCGCGCCTTGGATTCAGACAACCCCGTCTTCTCTGACTTCCGCTGCAATCTGTGGAGAGATGCCTACGACAACTTCAAAGCTTCACCACCTGACTTTGGCGATGCGACCCGCAATATGCACGTGATGAGTGAACTCTTTGAGAAAATCATGAGTGTTGACGGCAACCCACTTGCTGGCAGCAATCCTGAAACGATCATCATGATGCCAAACGCCGATGATAGGAGCATTACTCGCCTTCGAAGCGCGGCTAGCCAAGGACAGCTTGAGAACGGCAATTGCGAGAATGACGGCTTCTGCGCAGGTGATGTCGATGCACTAGGGGCTCGCCTTGAGCAAAACGTTCAGGCCATACTCTCCTCCCAGCCTCGCGAGTCTCTGCGCTCAATGCGACAGAGCCGGATTTGCCACATCCTTGACACCGTTGCAGGAGTGGACGGCGATGACCGCTTCCCTGCGGGTTCCACCCGTTTTCCCAACATGCCAAGCCTACCCAGCGTAGACTGTGGTTCAGGTAACTAGCCCTTAGCGACATGGGCGCACAGCGATAGCATCAATCTCGTTCCAGCCAGGGACGGCGGATGCACTAAGAGAAACTCTTACGGCTACGATTTTCTCGTTTGTGCACGCAAATTTTGTGCGCTCAATGTGTACCGAGCAGCTCGGATCGCGAACTGGCGGATTCCGAAGCAGAGTTTCTCGAACGCCTACAGGCCTCGCTCAATCTCGATGAAGCAACGATCGCCAAGCTCGACGCCGAGTAGCGTATGAATACGCCGGGCAGAATCCGGTGATGCGGACCGATCCAACGGGGCTTGCAGCCATAGCTACGGATGAGGAAGCTGGAAAGCTTTGGAACAAATGTGGAAGTCTTTACTGGAAGATCAAGGCTGAGAAGCAGCTCTCGGCTTTGGTCTGTGCCACTGACAGCCCCGAGTACAAAAGCCTCGTGTGTGAATTGGCTATTGAGAACCTGCTCGGTTTGTATTGGGATTTCTTCTCCTCTGGGTGTGCGCATGACACGTTTGAGGGCGAAGTAATCTGGGGTAACATCCCGAGAAGGGTTCTGGAAAGATGGCACATGTTGAGCTTGCAAGATGGAGAGTTGAGTGTAGGGACGCCCATCCTTCCAGGTGAACCAGATACTCCCGAACCACCACCATTGGTCGCTCCTCTCTCTCCTACGTCTGGCGAGACACAAAGGCCAAGTACGCTAGAGACCGGGGCAATGGCAAAATAGCCGGCCCTGTGAAAGGTGCTCAAAGTGTTCATTAGGCGCATTCTCATCTTTTCTGGGCTAGTCGCAGCCGTGCTTGCGTCTTGTTTGCTGGAGGCTTGCCAAGACCCCGTGAAAAGAACGGACGACGAGAAGCGAATCAAAGCCAACCTCAATAACAACCCAGATGCATCACAGATGACCCGTGAAGAAGTCTCAGCCGTGCTTGAGGCACGTCGGCGGAAGATGGTGCTGGAGAGCATGTGTGCAATGTCCGAAGCTTCCGTCGGCGATGGGGAGAAGGCACCCGGGGAATACGGCCCTCGGGACCCGGAGATCGAGAAGCAGGTACTGAGGGCTTGTATGGGCCAGGGCGGGAACGTAGTACAACGTCGTGGAAGCCGCATGTGAGGAGGGGAATGGCCAAGCCTGTATGTTTCTTGACGATGGCCTACTAGATCTCACACGTCTCGACTTGGAACGTCGCTCGCCAGCAAGCTCCGGGCCAGTGAGGGTCGTCTTGTCACGCCTACGAGGAACACCTGACATACGGCCATCAACAGCCGTCATGCACAACATGCGCCGCAACGGTCTGACGCAACTGAATGCCGAAGTTCAGTTCTGTATTTCAAGACGAGGGACAATTCGTAGTGCCAGACTGCAACGTAGGAGCGGCGCTCCCCTGTATGACCGCAGGCTGATTGAGAAGGTACGCAATTGGCGTTTCAGACCCATCATTGCGAATGGGAAACCACTTCGAGTGTATACATCTGAGAAGTTCAGCTTCTCAATCCAGCGCTAGAGGGCCAATACTTTCAGCGGGTCGCGCCAAGGCAGGCTCCATTGGGTTGGTGGTGCAGCCGGTCTCTATGGATGGCAGGGGCTGCGAGAACATTGCCGCCCCCTTCTCATCGCGAGTAGCAATGAAATTCCTTGTTCTCCGAAGCGTCTTTCTTGGGCGCACGGGCTGCGCGCGAAACTTGCTTGGGGACCGCAGCAAACCATCCGACTTGCAGAGACTCGCGAGCGAGACGTCGATGGCGGGGGCAAGCTAGGCGGCTTCGAGAATGCGAAGCTTAGGAGTCTGAATGCCCGCTAGGCTATCGAGGATTCGCTCGGCTCCTTGGCCATCGACCATGCTTCCAATCCGCTTGCCAAAGCGCAGGCGTTGTGGCTCATCCAGCAAGAAGTTCTCGATTACTGCGCTTAGGTCCTGGCTCGTCGTCTGGCTCATAGGGGCCATGTGAACGTTTGCACCTTCCTCGGCAAGACGATGGGTTTCCCGCACATCTTCCCGGTCGTGGCTAAGACATAGCGTTGGTATGCCAAGGAAGCCAATAAGACCGCTCATGGACTCGCTTGTGACGATAGCAGCGTCGCTGAAGAGCAGTGAGTCGGCGACCGTGTTGCGTGAGATTTGCTCGATAATGTAGCCGCGGGCACAGGCCGCGCGAGCTGCGGTGTCGAGAACAGGGCATGTGCGCGAGCCAAGCAGTGTGACGATCGTTGTCTTGTTGGAGCGTGGTAGGGCGTCGAGAACTCGGGCACTGACATGATCATCCGAGCTCGTAAGAAAAATTCTCTCGATGGCTGCCTTTGGCGTTCGTTCAGGCTTTGGCCAGTTCGCGATCTCTGGGCTAACGAGCTTGTACTCTGGCCCCAGCAGAAGACGGGCATCCGCGCGGCATGTGTAGAATCGCTCATCGGCGGAGAAGTTACTGTTGATGATGAGCTGGACGGGAAGCACCCGCTCTCCATCGTCTTCGATAACCGCTGTGAAGACTTTGCTTGCGACGGCACTGAGATATTTGCTTCCAAAGCATCGGCCATCGATAACGACAGAAGAAGGCGACCCCTCCGCGACAGCGTCTACGAGTTCTTGCATATCTGCGTCTGAGCCGACAGGCCCTGAAATCGCAATCTCCTGCAGCCCTCGAGCACGAATGAGATTGCGAGCGGTTTGCTGGTTTTGCTGAACTGCGAACTGCACACGACCGCCACGACGCATATGCGCTTCTGCCAAAATCAGACAGCGCTGCAGTGCTCGGTTGCCTTTGCTCCCTCGGGTGTCAACTCGGAAGATGATTAGTGCGTTCTCTTTGGACATTAGGCGACCTCTTTCAACATGGCTCGGGTGGCTTCAAGATCCAGCCGCAACTCCGGCCGATCACTTCGGTAGATGAATCCAGGCGGCAACGCTGTGCCGTCTTTGCTTTGTGGGATGCCGTCATGGAAACTGAACTCTGGCCAGATGACGAGCAGGTCACCAAGGTCGCGAGTTCGCGCACACTCATCAGCGCTCACGAGAGTCTCATGCAGCTTCTCTCCAGGGCGAATGCCGATGGTCTCACGCGGAACGTTTGGTGCGATTGCCTCGGCCAGTGTCGTAATGTCTGACGTGGGCAGCTTTGGAATGAAGATCTCGCCGCCGTACATGCACTCAAGGCCGCGTCGCACGAGCTGTACAGCACCCGGCATGTCGATCCAAAAGCGTGTCATGCGCTCATCGGTGATTGTGAGTCGGCCCGATTCGAGTTGGCGGCGAAACAGGGGAATGACGCTTCCTGCGCTGCCCATGACATTGCCGTAGCGAACCAATGCGAATCGAGTTCCTCCCTTGCCAGAGTAGGCGTTGGCGGCGATTAAGAGTTTTTCCATGCAGAGCTTGGACGCGCCATAGAGGTTCACTGGTGCAACGGCCTTGTCGGTGGAGAGTCCAAGGACTTGCTCAACGCCCGCTTCGATGGCCGCTTCGATGATGTTGCGAGCTCCGTCCACGTTGGTTTGGATGGCCTCCATAGGGTTGTACTCGCAAATCGGCACATGCTTCATGGCTGCGGAGTGCACAACAATGTCAACATCGCGAAACGCCGTCTGCAGGCGTTTCTTGTCGCGAATGTCGCCTACGAAAAATCGAATGCGAGGGTCGTTGAACTCCTGGCTCATCTGGTAGTGCTTCTGCTCGTCGCGGGAGAAGACAATGATCTTCTTGGCCTTGCCTTCGTCGAGCAGGTCTCGCGTGAAAGCTCTTCCAAAGGAACCCGTGCCTCCGGTAATGAGGATGGTCTTTCCTTCGAGAGTGCGGGCTTGGTTTGTGTCGTTGGCTACGTTCATGATGCGACCTTTGCTGGCAACTGTTGGCCAAGAGCCCGCGCAAGACTGTCAACCACATGGTCGACTTCTTCGTCGCTGAGTCCTGGATACATGGGCAGAGATAGAGTGCGCTGGTAGTAGCGGTACACACCGCTTTGCGCCTGTGGCTGGCCATATCGCTCTTGGTAGTACGGCTGCCAGCTTACGGGGATGTAGTGCACTTGGGTGCCAATGCCTTGGCGCTCAAGCGACTCCATAACTTCGTCACGCGTGATGCCAAGGGCATCGAAATCGATGAGAACAGGGAAGAGGTGGTAGGCCGACTGCCGGTCGTCATAGCTGCGCTGGGCAACAACATTGTCGCCAAAGCCCGCCGAGATGCGCGTTCGGTAGCGCTCTGCAATTATGCGGCGTCGCTTGAGTGCGGCGGGCTGCTTCTCGAGCTGAGAGAGTCCCAGGGCGCACTGAATGTCGGTTAGGCGGTAGTTGTAGCCAAGCTCTTGAACCTCGTAGTACCAGCGCCCTGGGCTCTTTTTTGCGAACTTTTCTGGACGTCGCTCAACACCGTGGTGTCGCAGCTGGTCCATGCGATCTTTGAGTCGCTTGTTGTTGGTAAGCGCAGCGCCACCTTCCCCCGTCGTTAGGTGCTTTACCGGGTGAAACGAAAAGGTTGCCACGTCCGCTAGGCCACTTCCGATGCGGCGTCCGCGGTAGGTCGCGCCAAGGGCATGAGCGGCGTCTTCGACTAGCCACAAGTGGTTGCGATCAGCGATGTTGCGCAGCTCCTCCATGTCAACGGGAAGGCCACCAAGATGAACCGCGACAATTGCTTTGGTTTTTGGTCCGATGAGAGTTGCGACCGAGGAGGGCAAGATGTTGCCGCTATCTGGATCGACATCAGCGAATCGCAGTTCAGCGCCGAGGTAGCGAGCGGCGTTTGCTGTTGCTGCAAACGTGAGCGGCGTCGTGATGATCTCGTCCCCAGGCCCAATGTCGAGTGCGGCATAGGCCAAGTGCAACGCAGCGGTGCCATTGCAAACGACGGTGGCATAGTCGGCGCCGAGATAGTTACAGAGCCCTTGTTCAAACTCCTCAACGAGAGGCCCTTGGGTGATGCGTGGTCCTTTCAAGGCGGCAATCACCGCCTCGATGTCGGATTCGTCGATGTTTTGTCGACCGTATGGCAAGAATGCCTGAGCTCTTTCGTCGTCCACTGGCCCGGTGTATTGCCAATGTCGATCCAGGTTTTCGTCTTGCTCAAGATCCTAGAATCACACGAAGTCCTCCCGTTCCCCCGTCAGAGCGCCAGAGCCTTGGCGTCAGTTCTGACAGTATGCGCCCTTACTTCAAGCGGGTGTCGCGGACGCAGTTTAGGGTTCTGTCAGCTGCGATGCGTATCTTGACAAGAGGCTCGCCATGGGTGTGGAACGTTCAATGAGCCGTGAGTAGGCAGCAGCGCTTCGAGTTTGGCGCTTTCGTGAACTGGGCTATTGGCCGCGCTGGGCTAGTTCGACAATGACTTTGAGAATGCCATCAAACGTGTCGCGCATGACCCATGCCTTATGCGTTACATCACCTTGCGTCTCTGCCTTGAGAAGCCCAGCGCCAAGGGAGTCACGCAGACCTTTGCAAAGCTGTGGGTCCTTCTCAAAGTGCGTGGCAGTTTGCTCATAGATGTTGAAACACGCTTGGTGATCGCCGTCGTTATAGAGAGGTGCACCAAGTTCGATTGCGCGTTGAATGCCGTTGAAGACTTTCAGCACTTCCTCGCGGCTGCAGTCTTTGAGAATCGCGATGTCGTGACTGGGAACGTCTCGTTCGACAATGCCAGCGTCGGTCTTGATGAGACCTGGGCGTCGCTTTGGCTTGAAGCGGGCGGCAAATTCGGCAACCGTTTCGCCACCATCGTGAGCGAGCAGAGGTTTTAGGTAGTTTACCGGCACGCCAAAATTGAGGTTCTGTCCCTCAGAGGACACCATCGTGGCGACGCCAATCACCTCACCGAAAGCGTTGAACAGTGGGCCTCCACTCGATCCCTGAGAGATCGGCGCAGAGATTTGCAAAATGACATCGTTCTCAATGGGGCGCACCGAGCTGATGAGACCATCACTCACCGTGTAGTCGAGCTGTAGTGGATTGCCCACTGCAATCACCGCATCGCCCGGCTCCACAACATCACTGTCTCCGAGTTGGACCGTTGGCATTGCGGCGGGAGGATCGATTTCGATGATCGCGAGATCGCGCGCTTGATCAATCGCCACAACGCGCTTTGCCAAATGCACTGAGCCATCACTGAGTTTCACGCGGAGAATGCCACCGCCCATAATGACGTGTAGATTGGTTGCAATACGTCCTTCGGGTGACACAAAGAAGCCCGTGCCAACACCGATGCGTGCACCCATGTGGTTTTCGATCCGCACGATCGCGGGCTTGAAACGGTGCATCACCTCACGTGGTGTGAGCTGCTCGGGCTTTTTCACCTGCTTGGACGAAGGACCGCATGCAGCGAGCGGGGCCGAAACGCCGAGCGCCGAAGCAACGATGAGAGCGCCGCGGAGTGAAGCCTTTAGCATTTTGGAAACGCCTTTCGCATTGCAACAAGTCTAGCTCACTTGGAGGGGCGATCGAGGTGCAATGTCCAAAGCTTGCCGTGCTTAACCAAAGAGGGAGCGCACAGCAATGCCCGGCACTTTTCCCCAGCCCGGAGATGCTTCCATTTTGACGAGTTTAGGCCCGAGTGTTGTCGTTGCTCGATTGCCTGCGAACCAAGGCGGTGTTGGAAAGACCTTAATGCCACCGCGAACTACGCTTTTGTCGATTCCCTCAAGCATGTATGTGTTGTGAACCCAGCCAAGACCCGACTGAATATCGTCCAACGTGGCACTCTCGTGGCCTCCCCAGGGCAGAGTTGTTGCGCCGTAACACAGTGCCGCCCAGTGATTGATTGAGACGGTGCCATACTGCAACTTCAAGATCGCTTGCTCCATCGCCTGGGCAATCGTCGGATCCTTTTCGAGGATTGGCGAGATGATGATGGTGGCGTTGAGCGTGCCCCAAAGCCTTTCGTTCATGAACTCAGTTGCGGCATGAAGAAACTGCACCGGATCGGAACTTCCAACCTGGGTCTCGCTCAAGATGCTGCAGAACGGCTCGACGGTGAAGAGCGGCTCGTCTTCCTTCTCGGAATCAACGCCAGTGATGAGTGTCCATGGGAGCCTTGCTTCGTCCGACTGGCCGATCTTGATGACGCCCTCCCGGTTGCCGACCAGTGATTCATATCGTTCGAATGCCCCCGGGTAGTACGCGGTGCGGGTGGGGATGGTGTCGAGGAAGCTCTGCACTTGGCGTAAGAACTCTTCTCGTTGTGACCAGCCTTTCGCGGTGATGAGCATCTTGGCCGCGTTGCAGTTGAATGAGGCGTTGTTGCAGATCATCGAAGCCACATTTCGCGCCTGAAAGGTGAGCTCATCGGCGCTGTAGTCGAACGGCACAATCGCCACCGGGCTAACATTGCCAAGCTCGCTCTCGATCGGAATTGTGAGGATGGGCGAGTTTTCGCGCTTGCGCCGCTCGCGTTCTTCGCCTTCAGGGCCCCAAACGATCAAATCGTGCGTCTTGTCGGAGCCGGTTATGTGCACATCAGAAATATTCTCGTTTTCGACGAGGTACTTGCCGACATCACCACCACCGTAGACAATGCGCAGATAGCCTGGCTCGATTAACGGCTGCAGTGCTCGCTCGAGCGAGGGGCCAACCCACTCGTTAACCGGGTTCATCTTGAGCAAGACCACGTGCCCGTAGATGAACATCTTGGTGAAGGCATCCATTGGCGGAATGCTCGAAACGTTGCCCGCACCCAAGACCAGAGAGATGCCACCAGAGGGATTTCGCTGACTGTAGAACTTGGCTTGCTTCTCTTCTGCTGCTCTGTGGTCGATGCCCTCTTGCATGACGACATGCCCTGTGAAACCGCTAAACAGTGCTTTGTCGATTTTGCTGTTTGGAAAGACGTTGACCTCAAGACGCCCGTCGACTCCGGTCTTGGCACTCACGCCCAAGGTTGGTCGACCGCTGCGAGCAATTTCGTCGAGGCTTTCTGCGAGCAAGCGCGACATGCGGATCGTCGGCATTGGGCCCGCAAGCCATTCCTCACCGGCTTCGTCCATGACAAGTCCCTTGGCTTGGCAGCCCTTGGCAACCCACTCAGGTGCGCCATCAACCAAACGGGGAATGCAGGCCCGCAAGAGTTGTGCTTTCGCTTTCGGGCTAAGCTTTGCGAACTCTTCTGATTTCGCCCCGAGGTCGGCGATTGCCGTGTCGATCTCAGCTGTGGTGGATGGCGTTTGCGAGACCGCGCTGGCGCTCAAAGCCGGCTTGACAATAGACATGCCCAACCCTATCAGCTGTGCCTACTCGCTCTTGCCCGTTCGCGTTGTTGGGTGCGCGCGCGAAAGCTCGCGGCGGAAGCCATTTGGATCGAATTTGGGATCTGCGCCTGTCTCAAGCACTTTCACGCCCAATCGCAGTTGCTCTACGTAGAGTCTGAGTCGGACTTTCTCATGTGCTGGGCATGCAACCTCGCCCGCAGCTTCACACGCGGTCATTGCTTTTTCGGCCCACGCCAAGGAGTTGGGAATGTCGATGCGATCGGCAAATGCCGAGCTCACAGCGCCAAGAGAGCGCCACCGCGTTGGACTATCCACCTCGGCTGCAGCTCCAGCGATCCGCAGCGCCATATCGTGGCGACCCAGATCGCTCATGATCGCCGCATATTGCTCCGCAAGCTCGCCGTTTCCTGGGTCGGCATAGAGCTCCGATTGCAGCTCACCGGCAAGGGCAAGCTCGAATTCGACGTCTCGGGCTTTATCGCCTTTCGCTCGATGGTCGTAGGCGCCAATGATGGACATGCCCTGGCCGGGCATAAAGAGCACCACCAACAGCACCAAGATCGCGCATACGTCGACCAGCCCCAATCGCCAACTCATTCATTCCATCATTACCAGGTCTCGCGAAACTAGCAAACTCGCGATGTATCCTACCTGGCCCGATATTGGCCTACAGATCCGAGGGAGTACGTCATTCACCCACCGTGGCATTATACCCCAAGGCTATTGAAGTTGTCCCGTGGTGCCCCGGAGTTGAGCGGGGCTCACAACACCCAAAAGGGTGATCGGTAGCTCATTCCAGGATCTTACTTCCCTTGGCTCTGCTCTTGCTTTGTCCGACCGTGATAGCCAAAGTGCTGTCTCTCAAATTGCACTTGCGCAATTTCGAATCAACCAAGCAGGAGTTTTAAGAAACCATGGGCGTTCTAAAAAGTATATCCGAATCATTCCACGCAGGTGGCTGGGGCATGTGGCCCATCCTCATCACTCTCATCATCATGATCGCCATGATCGTTGAGCGTTCTGTCTACCTTTTCAAAGCCTCTGTCGACAAAGACAAGCTCCTCGCTCTTCTCAAGAGCCAGGTCATGAGTGGCAACGTTCAGGGCGCAATCAAGGTTTGCTCGGGTAACCCAACGCCAATGACTCGCATCGTTCAGGCTGGACTTATGAAGTTCAACAAAAGCGATCACGAAGTCCAAGCTGCCATGGACGAGGCTGCTCTTCGCGAGCTTCCAAAAATCAACCAGCGCACCCCATACCTGGGCATGCTCGCTAACTTCGCCGTTATGGCTGGTCTGCTCGGAACCATTTCCGGCATGATTAAGTCCTTCGGTTCTGTTGGTGACGCCGACGCTTCTCAGAAAGCTGCCATCCTCGCTGAGGGTATTGCCGAAGCACTCAACTGCACGGGCTTTGGTATCGGTGCTTCTCTTATCGGTCTTCTCGGCTTCTCGCTTCTCACGGGTAAGACGACTGCTGTCACCGATGACATCAACGAAGTTACCGTTCAAGTTGTCAACCTGGTCACGTCGCATCGTGCTCAGATGCAACCCGGCGCATAATTCACCCTTCTCCTGCTCACAGGTCAGCTAGCCGAGGCTAGCTGGCTCACGGGTCAACCTTCCTAACAAAGGAAAAACGATGGGTGCATCAGTCGGAACAGGCGATGGCGATTCAGTTAATGTGGAACTAAACGTAGTTCCCTTCATTGACCTCATGAGTTGTCTCACCGCATTCCTCTTGGTTACTGCGGTGTGGAGCCAATACGCACAAATCAACATCAAGCCTAAGGGGCTTGGTCGCGACGCGACAAAAGAACAGGACGAGGAGCCGCCGGTCAACATCTCGGTTCTTCTGACAGAAAACGAAATCTGGGTTGGATTGACGACGGGCGACCGCCGCCAAATCCGCAACGAAGGCGACAAGTACGACTGGGCTTCTCTTGAAGAGGCGCTCAAAGAGTACCGAGAGATGCCCGTGTTTGCGGGACCTCCAATGCGTTCGGATATCGAGATTGCCGCAGAAGACGCGGTTACCTACCAAAGCGTGATTAGCGCAATGGACTACTCGATTGGATCGTCATTCCGAGATATCGGCTACGTCGACCCTACTTCACTCTCAGTGCGGTTTAAGGAGTAAGCGATGGCAGTACATCCCGGAGGGCCACGGCTCTATAATTCAATCCCCTTCCATCACCTAGCGCAGGTAAAAGGTGGCGGCGGCAAGGCAGTGAACGTTGCTCTCAACGTGACACCTTTCGTCGACATGATGACCATTCTGGTTACCTTCCTGCTCATGGTGTTCTCAACCTCTGGCGAGCTGATCTCCGCGCAACGCGGTTTGACACTTCCAGATGCTACGCAAAAAGACGCACTGAAAATTGCTCCGATCATTATCGTGACGGGGGATGCAGTGACGTTCGAGGGCGTGCAGATGGCCGATCCAAAGGCCATCATGAATGACTCCGCAATGGACGTGAAGATTCCTGAGCTCTTCGACCGGCTTCGCCATGAGAAGAACCAGTTCATGATTCCTGGCGGTGGCTTCGAGAAGCTTTCTTCCAAGGAGAAGAAGTACTGCACCAACCCTGTGGCAAACCCCAAGCCCGAAGAAATCTGCTTGAACGGTCTGTTGATTCTTCAAGCGGATCAGGGCACACCGGCCAAGGTCTTGAACAAAGTGATCAAGACGGCCAACCTTGCTGAGTACCCGAACATCATGTTCGCGGTGAACATCAAGGGAAGCCGACCAGAGTAGATTTGAATCTCTCTGTTGGCTTTTAGCTGCTAACGACAACAAAGCGGGGGGCACGGTATTGAGTAACCGGTGCCCCCCCTTTCTTTTGTAACGCTGTGTTAATTTTGCCCTGCCCTCACAGCTAAGTTTGGGGCGGAATACGAGGATTTTATGACGATGGTGAAAACCCACTTGCGAGCCACGCTAGCGCTCCTGGCAATGTCTTCAGTGGCAGTCAGTGCATGTTCTAAAGACCCCTACGATCCACAAACGTGGATCGACAAGCTCGACGAAGCATCCGAGGTTGAAGAAGCTCTAACAACACTCGAACGTCTCAAGTGCCCAGAGGCCATCAAACCTCTCGGTAAGTTTTGGGAGAAGCACAACAAGTCTAGCCGTGTTCTGCGAGTCATCATTAGCCTTGCCGATCAGCCTGAGATGAAAACAGGGCACGAGAAGTTCCCAAACCAAGACTGCAAGGATGCCGGCGAAGGTCCGTACTGGGAAGATGCGATTCCCTTCCTGATTACCGCAGTTGAGGACTTTGACGTCACCGACGATCAGGAGATCCAAGATGCTGCGATCGCCGCAGAAGCGCTCGGTAAAGCAAAGTCGAAAGACGCAATCCAAGTTCTGATCTCTGCTGCGACGAAGCAAGAAAAACTCCGACAGGGGCAGATGGTTCGAATCGCTGCAGTTCGTGCATTGGGCGGATTTGGAGACAACCCACGAGCGGTTGAAACCATCATCAAAGTTCTTCAAACAGAACCAAAGCGCGACACCATTCGCCTCAACGCGTCTGCTGCCAACGCCCTTGCCGAGACGGGTAGCGCTTCGGCAATTCTTCCACTCCTAAAAGCGCTCTACGAAATATCCCCGATTTACCAGCAGGTTCGCACGGCAATTACCACCATTGGTGCCCCAGCAATTCCAGAGCTCATCAAAGTGTTTGAAGGCAAGCACCCTGAGATGAACAAACTTGCTGAGAAGAACAAGTTCTCGAAGGATTGCGACAAGGGCGAAGGCCCTGGCACCACATGCATCGCTCCTGGCAACCTGCGTTTTAAAGCCGCAACGCTGCTGGGGGATATGCGAGCATTGGCTGCAAGAAAGACGCTCACAGCTGCACTTTCTAAAAAACCTGCAGTCTCGTTCTTTGATCCAAAGACTGGCGCACCTGGCCCATCCGATCACAACGCCATCATTGACGCACTTCGCAAGATGGGCGCCTACTCATCTGCAGACGCTCTTTCAGCGTACATGCAGGCCGAAGCCACTGACGACATGATTCGTCCACTTGCTATCGATGCCTATTCGATGCTCGCCAAAGACACTAAGGCCTTGGGCTTTCTTCAGAAGACGTTCCAAAACACGGAGAACGAGATGCCAATGCGGCAGGCTGCCACTCTTGCATATGCACGTCTCGTCAAGACGGACAAGCAGATTGCCCCAATTCAAGCAATCATCGATCTTCAGCTCAAGAGTGCAAAAGAAGCACAAGACAAAGCCGCCAAGGCGAAGACCGAAGAAGACAAGAAAGAGTTTAACGGTCAAGCAAACGACTACTTTGGCTTTGCTCGTGAGTACGAGCAGCACCGCACTCGTGCACGTGCTGGCGTTGTCTGCCAAGCCGATGTCGCTTGCTACCAAGAGCTGTTGACCCTTGACGCAAAGGGCATTGTTGAGAAGCTCAAGATTCCAAATCATCGCGCAGATACCAGCAAGCCGATGAAGAAGCAGGACATGCAGACCTACCGCATTGCTGCTCTTGAGCGTGCTCTGCTCGAGATTGCCAAGATGGGCAAGGCTGCTGAGCCTGCCTTCAAAGATCTTCTCAAGCACGCTGAGTCCACCGACCGCATTGTTCGCCAAGGTGTTCTCCTCGCACTTGTACAGGTCGCTCCAACGCCTTGTGATGAGTGCGTGACCAGACTCGATGCAATCATCGAGGCACAGAGTCAGCAAACAACGCTCGACAACCTCACATCGGACACGCGCATCGTGAGGAACTTCTTCATCAGCGCGGGTGGCAAAGCGAAGTCAGCTGCCAAGGCGGCTCCAACTCCACCAGCTGAGTAAGTCGATACTCAATAGGGACAAAGGGCTGTCATGCGCAAGTGTGGCCGCCCTTTTCTCGTTTCGGCTCGCGCGTTCGCTCTGCTACTCGGCCAAGGGCTTGCCGGGCTCGTGCGCGATTCATGAATATAGAACGCGTTCACTCGCCTTCTCGCCCGCTGGAGAGACTGGCTCAGCCAGTCTTCTTCGTTGTTCCTCGGTCGCTTGCCCCAGCAAACTCCCTCTTCCCGCCTCGC
>JANTGM010000017.1 GCA_024762925.1 Kofleriaceae bacterium
CGATTGATGACATCAGTGTTTCTCGGTTTCAGGCATTTTTCCGACGGCGGCATGGGCGTTGGTTTGTCTGTGATGCGGGATCGAGCAATGGAACACGGGTCGATGGCAAGAAGCTGGAACCTCGCACGGAAGCTGAAGTCGTAAGCAACACCAAGCTGCGTTTTGGGGCCATCATGTACCGCTTTCACACCGCCGACTCCTTGTACGATTTGCTCGTAAACTGGCGCACAGGCGATCCTGCTCCCAATTGTGACTAGGCTCTAGATACCGCGAAGTTCACGAAAGCTCTCAGGATGGCCCACTTCGATACCGCTTCGATGGACGAAGAAGAATTCTTACACCGGCAACTGTGCCCGGATGGGTCATGCATTGGCGTTCTCGACAGTGAAGGCGTCTGCAAGGAGTGCGGAATGGTTGGCAGCGAGTCCACAACCGATCCACGGCTTCGAGGCATGAAGAAGGAAGAGGTTGTGACGCCTCCACCGGGCGCGAGCGACGAAACCCGCAAAACGGCAACGGTCGAAGCCGAGAGCGCCGACGATCTGCCCGATGACTTCAAGAATCGTCGGCTTTGCCCCGATGGCGCATGCATTGGAGTTGTTGGTGACGATGGCGTCTGTGGCGAGTGCGGATCCGTTGCCTAAGCCCGCCTCGCATCTCTTGACCGACGCCTGGTGAGGGCTATACTCCTATAGTCCAGTATGGTTCACGGGAACACCGACTAGGCCTTGTGTATGCGCCTCTCAGCTAAAACAAAGTATGGAGTCCGAGCTGTCTTTGATATCGCCTACCACTCGCAAGACCATCAGGGAATCGCCATTCAAGCCAAGGATATCGCGCTTCGGGAGCACATCCCACTCCGCTACCTAGAGCAGATCTTTCAGGATTTACGGCGAGCCGGCATCATTGAGAGCAAGCGGGGGCCCCGTGGCGGTTACTTGCTGAAACGCGCCCCCGAGGAGCTGAGCCTCGCCGAGATCGTTGCAGTGTTGCAGGGCCCCATCCAAGACCTCTTCACTCTTGATGAGGGTGATGGTGCCAGCGAGAAGAAACCCACATCGCACGTCGTCACCGGCGCACTGTGGGAAGACCTCGGTTCCGTTCTCACAGAGTGGTTCAACAACATCACACTTGCCGATTTGGTGGAGCGCGGCAATGCCTTGGAGGTTGCTCGCGAGCCCGCATCCACCATGTACTTCATCTAGAACACTACGAACATTTCTGATTCCTCATGAAATCGACGTCCAGCACCGCAGACAATAGCCGTCTCCAAACAGTGTCCTCGTTAATCGACCTAATTGGTCGCACCCCACTCATCCGCCTAAAGCGAGTCGCCCCTGCGGGTGGTGCGGAGATTTGGGCAAAGTGCGAGCAGTACAACCCAGGCGGTTCGATAAAGGACCGCATGGCACTGTCGCTGGTCACGCAGGCCGAGGAAGATGGCTTGCTCGTTCCTGGCAAGTCGACGATCGTGGAACCCACATCGGGAAACACAGGAATCGGACTGGCGATTGTTTGTTCGGCCAAGGGCTATCCACTGGTACTAACGATGCCGGAGTCCATGTCACTTGAGCGGCGCGCCCTTCTTGAGAGCTATGGGGCCAAGCTCATTCTCACGCCCGCAGCTGACGCGATGAATGGAGCCGTTCGGCGGGCTCGCATGCTGGCAGCAGAGGGCGACCACTACTTCATGCCGGATCAGTTCGAGAATCCTGCGAATCCTGCGGTTCATGCTCGTACCACGGCGCCCGAAATCCTCGAACAGATGAATGGCGAGAGTATCGACGGCTTTGTGGCCGGAATTGGCACCGGCGGCACCATCACTGGGGTTGGATCCGTTCTGAAGAAAGAGGCACCAGGCTGCCTCATCTATGGGATCGAGCCAGAAGGCAGCCCGGTTCTCTCCGGTGGCAAAGCGGGCTTTCACAGGATTCAGGGAATTGGGGCGGGATTTGTCCCCGGTGTTTTGAACCGCGACGTGATTACCGAGATTCGTGCCGTTTCCGATCGCGATGCCTATGTCATGTCAAAGCGCTTGGCAAAGGAGGAAGGCCTCTTGGTGGGAATCTCAAGCGGCGCGAATGTGCACGTCGCGTCCCAGTTGGCGATGAAACTCGGCCCTGGCAAGCGTGTAGTCACCATCTTGTGCGACACCGGCGAGCGCTATTTTAGCCTCGAGGAGTACTTCAAGTAGCGTGTAGTCTGCTTCGCAGTTGTGATTCAGTAGTAAAGTAGTCGCTATGGCAACCGTTCGAATCCCAACCCCACTTCGCAAGCATACCGATGGCAAAGAGGAAGTCAGCGCTGCGGGCTCCACGATCGACGAACTCATTACCGATCTCGAAAAGAACTACCCGGGCATCAAAGCTCGTATCTGTGATGAGTCTGGAGCCGTCCGAAAGTTCGTGAATATCTTTGCGAACGAAGAGGACATTCGCTACCTCGACAACCTTCAGACGCCTGTGAACGACAGCGATGAGGTCTCAATTATTCCGGCAATCGCTGGAGGCGTGGCCTGAGCCTTCACAGCAACCAGCGCGTCAATTCGCCGGTCGAACTCATCGGCAACACGCCGCTAATCCGACTACGCTCTGTGGAGAAGCGCGCAGGTGGCGCCCGCGAGGTGTGGGCCAAGTGTGAGTTTGAAAACCCCGGTGGCTCCGTCAAAGATCGAGCTGCCCGGCAAATGGTGCTCGATGCCATCGAGCGTGGCTTCCTAAAACCGAACGATCCAAACGGGAAACGCCTCATCGATTCGACAAGCGGCAATACCGGCGTTGCGTACTCGATGATCGGTGCCGTGTTGGGTGTGCCCATCACGCTGGTGATGCCATCAAACGTCTCGCTAGCGCGCAAGAACATCATCAGTGCCTATGGCACGGAGATTATCTACTCAAGCGAACTAGAGGGCTCCGACGGTGCCATCGTGGTCGCCAAAGATCTCGCTAAGAAAAACCCTGAGCGCTATTTCTACCCCGATCAGTACGCAAACGAGAGCAACCCAAAGGCGCACTACCTAACTACGGGACCAGAGATTTCCGCCATATTGGGCGATCGCATAACGCACTTTTGCGCAGGCGTTGGAACCACTGGCACCGTCATGGGCACAGGACGCTTCTTCAAAGAATCGCATCCTGACGTCGCTGTGGTCGCGATCGAGCCTGATGATTCGTTTCACGGCCTCGAAGGTCTCAAACACCTCGACACCTCGATCGTGCCGCCAATTTGGAACCCCGAAGGCATTGTCGATCGACGCCTTCCCGTTGGTACGGAAGAAGGCTGGGATGCCTCCGAGCGCCTTGTGAACGATGAGGGCATCTTCGTGGGTCACTCAGCTGGAGCGAACGTTGCGGGTGCCTGTGCGCTGGCCAAGGAAGCTGGCCCGGGTTCTTGTGTGGTCACCATCTTGCCCGACCGCGGCGATCGCTACTTCAAACCAATGGCCTGGGAGAAGGACTATGCCTAAGCCCAAGCCCATCTCCTTTTCCCGAGAAGTGCTCGAGAGCGTCTACCGAGAAGCCCGATCGAGCTACCCTGCGGAGTGTTGCGGCTGGCTAGCCGGTCCCAAATCGCAAGACGTAGCGACGCGACTTCGGACTTGTACGAACGCTCAGGCCAGTGGAGATCACCCAACCCAGGCGGATCGCACCGTGGACACCGCGTATGTCATTGGCGGCGCTGACCTTCTCGCCCTCAACCGAGAACTCAATGGAGAGGAACCCGCGAAACTCATCTATCACTCGCATTACAATGGCCGTGCCTACTTTTCCGAGACCGACCATCAAGTGGCCACGAGCCCTTGGGGCGATGGCCCGGTCTACCCTGTTCAGCAACTCGTGGTAGGGATTGGCCCGAGACGTGTCGAAGAAGCCGTGCTATTTGCCTGGTCTGATGAGGATGAGGGGTTTATCGAGATTGCGCGCTTTGAAGGCGCAGAAATCTAGTCTAGATACGTGCCTGTGGCGATGAACAAGCTCGAAACACTACAGACGATCCTTCGCGGCTACGAGCGCGTGTTGGTGGCGTTCTCGGGTGGGGTCGACTCAACCTTTCTGGCCAAGGTGGCTGTCGACACTCTTGGCGATCAATGCCACGCCATCACCTGTGTGTCGGTCACCATGGCGCAAAGCGAAATCGATGATGCGCGCTCGTTGGGGCAAGAACTTGGATTTGCCGAGCGACACCACCTCATCGACTCCGATGAGCTTGCCCAGCCGGGGTATGCCGCCAATCCAACCAATCGCTGTGCCCTTTGCAAGACCGAACTGATGGATCATGCAGCCCCCCTCGCCGCTAAGCTCGGCGGACTACGAATTCTTCTGGGCACCAATACTGATGACCTGGGCGACTATCGACCTGGAATCGCGGCTGCGGCCAAGCGCGGGTCTGCGGCTCCTATGGTGGAAGCTCAAATGGACAAGAATGATGTTCGCGCGCTTTCCAAGTCTTTGGGGCTTCGAACTTGGGACAAGCCGCAACTCGCATGTCTCTCGTCCCGGTTTCCCTACGGTGTCGAAATCACCCGAGAGCGCCTCACTGCCGTCGATCGATTTGAAGACGGATTGCGCTCCTTGGGGTTCACCCAGCTGCGCGTTCGCTTCCACGAATCGATTGGGCGGGTCGAACTCATCCCCGAAGAACTACCTCGGGCTTGCCAACCGGAAATCCGCGACGCCATTGTCCAGCTGGGCAAAGAAGCGGGATTTGCCTATGTGGCGGTGGACCTCGCGGGGTTCCGCTCGGGTTCCCTCAACGAAACAACACTCGTCCAACTGGGGAGGCGCAGCGATTCGTGAGGCCCACAGCTTTGCGAGTTCTTCTTACTCTCGTTGCCACCGTCGCGATGCCGCTCGCCCATGCCCAAGCTGAGGATGCGCCACCCCTCACAAAGCGGGATGCAGCGTGGGCGGAGAAACTCGAAGCTGCAAAGACTCCTGGAACCGAGGCGGCCAAGAAGGCCTGGCGCAAGAAGCTCGCCAAACGCATCGGCAAGCGACCGGCAGCCCCAGTAAACATCTACAACAAGTGGACTCACGAATACCTTGTCTTTGATGCCGGTGACACGCGACAACCTCCTGCTGACGTGGCAAATCAATTTCTGCGTTGCCACTTCACAAACGAGCCCACACAAATGGACCAGCGCCTGGTGTCGGTGCTCTTGCAAGCCGCCAAGAAGTTTCGGGTCAAGCGCGTGGATGTTGTCTCCGGATTTCGCGATCCAAAGTACAATCTAACGCTGCGCAAAAAGGGCCGCCAAGTGGCGCGAAACAGCGAACACACCCTGGGACATGCGGTCGATTTCCGACTCCCTGGAGTTGGCGTAAAACGCTTGCATGCCTGGGCACGCACGCTTCGTTTGGGCGGCGTCGGTTTTTATAAGAGCAGCCGGTTTATTCACGTGGACGTTGGCCGAGTGCGCTACTGGAATGGCACCTAGTGCGCGATCCATGGACAATGATTCGTGATCGCGAAGTCAGCTCGTTTGCTGGCGAGGGAGTTTGCTGGAGCAAGCGACCGAGGAACAACGAAGAAGAATGGCTGAGCCAGTCTCTCCAGCGGGCGAGAAGACTAGTGAGCGCGTTCGATATTCCTGGATCGCGCACCAGGCTGCTCAACCTGATGTTCTAGCAGCCGATGTTTGGCTCGATGTGGCATCGCAAGCACATGCGACGGCTGCGCTTCACAAGCGCCCGACACTTGCGACTGCCACGCCAATCGCGCGGATGGGGATTGGCTCTTGGGGTGCCGATTTCCGCCGAATGGCACTGCGTGCAGAAGGTCTCACGATGACATGAGGCGCACTGTTTGATGTTGCGCTGCGCTTCGAACGAGTGATGGTTTGGCCCCCGCCCTGCCAAGCCCTGCAAGTTCCACCCCTCGGGATGATAGGCGCCGGTGCCGCGAAACTGTCCCCCCTTCTCATCGTCGGCGACTCCCATGCGACTGTGGCAGCCCTGGCAGAATGTCTGCAGTCGGTGACAGCTACTACAATCGGGAGAATTGCGACGCGCCTCGATTGCGTGCATCCGGACATAGTCACCCGCGTGAAAATCCATGGGTTTTACAACCCCGTTGTGGCAATCGGCACAGTAGTCCTTCTTGTGGCAGGTCGCGCAGAAGTTGGCATCGTTCTGCGCTGCGTATTTGTGCGTTGTTCGAAACTCCAAATCGTGAGCCGCCCCGCGAATGCTGCCACTCGGAACAAGTTCACCAACACCAGGGAACCTGCTCTGTATGCGATCTCCTGCCTCAGCGAGGTGGCATGTGGTGCAACGATCGCTAGCGGCCTTGCCATCGTGACAGCCCTGGCAGGTGCGCATCGTCGGTAGGTGGTTTGCGGACGCTTCCTCGACCGCGCTGAAATCACCGTGGCAACGCGCACACGGCGTCCTCCGCGCAAGGTGAGCCTTGTGGCTAAACTTGAGATTCGGAATTGGCATCTGAACCCGGGCCACACCACCCTCGCCTTCGCGATAGCCAGGGTGACATCGAATGCATGCCGCTGCAGGCCCGTGGACCACCTTCTCGGGCTGTTGCCGGTCGATTTCGTGGCAGGCTACACAGTCGGCCTCTCGTGGCAGATTGTTATCAAGGCTGGACGCCGAGCGCGCGATTCCTGTGTGACAGGATTCGCATGTCATGCCGGCTTTCTCATGCAGAGCGTGAGAGAAACGCAAGGGGAGCTGCTGGTCTGGATAGATGATCCGCGAGGGACGTGGCTGCGCTTTCGCCATATTCATGACAAAGCCCGCAGTAGCGATAAGGAGCATCGCCAAGAGAATTTCCCGTCGTCGAGGCATCAAGTCTTAGGCTGGAAGGCTAAATCCACAACCGCGAATGCCGCCAGGGCAAACCGATCAAAGGCATTGGAGTTTTGCTCGATAAGCAGGCTGGCTGCAAAGCCACGGTTAATCCGGTAGCGGGTGCCGAGTTGCAAGCCCGCATTGGTTCCCGCAATTTCCCGTCGGCTATCATCACCAAATCGAATCAATGAGGCCCGTCCATGCAAGACAAGGCGGCGAGATAGGGTAATGCCTCCCGCCACAAGGCCTCCTATGCGCTGCCCGCCGTAGCCATCCTCGGCGTAGCCATCAAAGCGCAGATCGAACTTGTCCCGTTTCATTCGTACCCCGCCATGCCCCCCGCCTGCATAGTCGCTCGCATCTTGATTGCCGCCAACAGCTCGCTCCGCATCTTCACTGTGATACCGACGCCCCCACCCACGCAGGTATCCCGACCACGGGGCATTCCTTGGCGAGAAGCGCCAGGTAACCCGTGCATCAGTGTAAGGCTCGGATGAGAATATATTGAAGATCGAATTGCCATCGAAGGTAGGTGACGAATAGAAAACTTCTGATTCGAGGCTGTGCGCGTCGCGGTGAAGCTTGGTGCCCAAGTGTGCCTCGTCAACAATTCCGTGCAAGACGCTGTATCGGACAGCAGCATAGGGAGTAAGACGGATTCGTTTGGATGGCGCAACATTGCCTCGCACGGTAAGCGCCAATCGCTCCTCGGTAACGCCGCTCTGAGCGAGTTCCCGCTCGAAAGGGTAGTAGCCAAGATCGGCTGTATCGAGCCTATCCGGCGCTCCTAGAAGGCCGGGACTCTCGGAGTGCGAGCGTCGATAACTGAGCCGGGCTGAGATGTGCTCTAGCCCCTCGGAAGCGACTGCGAAGCCCACGGTTGGCATTCGCTGCTCTCGTTGCGGACAGTATTCATCATCGCTGGTGTAGCGATTATTCTCGGGAACGGGCAGTCCATCGATCGGACGCCAACCACCGCTCACCGCTCCACTGCCCTCTACGAACTCTTCGCAAAGAGCAGCAGAGGTACCATCGGGGGCAAATGCGTCTGTTGCACCGAAGGAGTTGTCACGGACCCGCAACCCCGCAAAGGCTTCCAGCTGAGCGGCAAAGGGCATGTGTGCACGTGCCTTGACGCCATCCATGCTGAACCAGTCAAGGGTCTGCACATCCATTTGACGACCGAGATAGAGATCGAGAGCTCCGTCCCAAAGTCCCTCCGCTCCAACGAAGCCGTACAATACGTCGAGCTGCAGCGAAGAACGCTCAAGTTCGGGTATCACGTCAATGACGTCTCTGAGTCTGCCGTCGAGCAAGAGGCTGCCGACACCAAACGAGCCCTGTTCCTGATCAAGCCGAAGGTAGCTTGAAACAAAGACCCTGGGCCCCATGGGACGCTCTGGACGCCAGCGCTCGAACGCGTCACGTGTGCCTGCCAAGTCCCAAAGGTTCAGCTGGAGCGATTGGGAAATCCGACGTCGATACAAGGTGGAGGTGTTGGTGCCAAGGCCAAGAGCCCGAAGCGTGGAGCCTTGACCAATGGTTCGTGCCGAGACCTCGAACTCGTACGCAGACGACGAGCGAGTGGCAAGCAAGCACAAGGCCGCCGCCAATACTCCTGCGCCGTGTCGCCATGGCATGCGCAATCTTCGCACAAATTGGCAATGGTGCCCCTGCCCTGCGTGGGGTCTCGGCTATGTTTCGGCCATGTCGGTTCTGAGAACGCTGTTTTCTGGTCTCGTGATTGCGTTGTTTGCGGCATGTGGTGGCTCGGGCAAGGGGCCCTCCTCACCTGCGGACAAACCCGCGCCTGGTGTCACGGCGACAATTCGCGCACAACTCACGATCCCCCCAAACGAGCAAAGCCTTGCTGTGATGCGCGATCTCGAAGGTCTAAGTGATGCCGGCAACGCTGAGGCTGCGATCCTTCACGCGCACTATCTGATGGACCTCTTCGACGACGCACGCTTCGCGGAGCGCGCCTCGAGTCGCGATGTGCTGGCCGAAATCGCGGGACGGCCCAAGGACGCCATGCGTGGCCCGGCGGCGACCCAGGCCCTGGCAGAGCTGCTCGTTCTCGATGCCGATCGCATCCTCGAACTCGATCGCAAGAGTCGTATGGGGCAAGAGCTACGAGTCTTGGCAAGCTACGACGCGGTAGGCCCAGCAAATCGTGGCGAGGTCTTTCAGGCCATGCAGGAACTCAAGCGGATTCGGGATAAGGATGGGCCATTGGCCGCAAATGCGAACCTTCGGCTCTTTGGCTATTGTCGAAGTGCCCTCTTGGATGCTCAGCGCTTTGACCGCGCTGGCCAACGCATAGCGCTTTCGCACTGCCTCTATCCGCTCTATTCTTCGGATCCCGAGCCGTACTTTGCCGAGCATTCCGAGGAGCGCCCCCCGCCCCCCGACCTGGCTCCCCTGGCAAGCAAGATGCGCGAACTTGCATCGCGCCACAGCGACACGCGCCTGGGGCAAGCGTTTGCGAGTCAGAAAGCGTGGATTGAGAACTACTCTAAAGCCCCTGGCCTGGTCTCCAAAATCGATCCTCTTGCGCTCCGCTTACCAACAGTTGCTCACGCGCGCCCGTACGACGATGCACCGATTCTTGGTGCGGACGCGTCAAGCCTTGGTTCCGAGGTGCTTGCCGACGGTCGAGGGCAAGTGGCAATCGCGTTCGCTTCGGAGCGCCCTGCTACCGATGTGCTCAAGGCTGCCGAGACCATCTCAGAGGCGGGTGCTGATACAGCACTTCTACTGGTTGCCACAAGTCAGCGTCTCCGAGTGCCCAAGGGCGACTATTGGAGTCGTGACGTTGGCGATGCTCCCATTTTGCGAGCGGGACAGATTGCGTTTTCACTAGCGCGTCTAGAGAGCACAAAGGACAACCCCAAGGAGCGCTCCGCAGACACAAAGGCTGCACAGTGGAACGCCCAACACTCCGATTTAACCCTCCACCTCCTCGTCTCCCCATCGAAGTGGACGCTAGCGTCTCCGCTTGGACGCATCGCGGAATTCGCCGTAGGAGACAAAGACGCATCAGCGCCAGAGGTCCTTCAGAAGGCGCTTGTGGAGGTTCGAAAGGCCTATCCCGATGAGCAGGGAATCATCCTTGTGCCCGAACCTGGCACGAGCGTGGGAGCGTTGGCCCTTGCCGCTGAGGCTGCCCACCACCGTCCAGATGGCATGCCCCTATTCCCCCGGCTCGCGATCGCCAGCAAGGGACCGAAGGTCCGCAAGGGGAATCAACTCGCGGTACGCATCGCTCGTCGGGCATTGGCAAGCATCTCGGTCGACCCAGAGATTCTCTCAAGCAAGGTCCCTGTTGCTATGCGCTGCTACCACGCACTTGCAAACACCAACAAGCTCAAGAGTGCAACGGTGCGATTGGAACTCCCCGAGGGCGGCAGGCTCTCAGCAACCGGGGGGAATTCCCGGCTCCAGGCTTGTGCGAAAGATGCCTTCGCACCACTGATGAAGAGCAACGCATTGCGGGCAGCTGAGGTGCAATTCAGCGCGACAGGGAAATAAGATCGAGTCGGAGTGTGGCGACCGCCCCTGCGCCGATGCCGATGCCGATGCCGCCTGGACCGGGAGTGTCTTCAAGCGTGCATGTGAGAACCGTGTCTCCAGCAATTCGAAGCGTCACCTCGGTTCGCTGAAGGCGCAGCTCCAGTTCGTGCACACCACTCTGCGAAGAAATGGCAGCACCCGACACTACAGTCCCTTCACAGTTCCCCGTTGTATCGATGCCAATTTCCGAGACCACATCACCACGCCTTCGTCGCATCAAAGGGGCTGCATCAGGCTGGATCTCGACCTCATGGTATTCGGTTGCAGATCGCCAACCAAAGTAGAAGTGAATCGAGGCTCCTTGCGAGCCCCCAACTGCCGCTTGCACGGTAGCCGTCTGTGGTCGGGGGCCGGCAATCAGCAATACCTCAGCGTCGCCCGAACTCTGAAGCTGCAGATGCGCACCATCGTCCGTTCCGAACTCAACGGCGCCTGGATCTAGAGATGAGAGTCCCTCGCTGAGCTCTGGCGCCGAGAAGCTAGCCGTCGAGGACGCGCTCTGAGGGCCGAGCAGCGAGGGCCGAAACACAAGCGACGGAGCGGCTTCGCCATTTGAGAGGTGTCCACCGGAAATGAGAACCGTGCCATCGCTGAGCTTGAGGGAGGCATGCCCTTCCCTTCCGGCCAACTCGGGAATCTCCAGCGCGATCGTACGGCCCTCCAGTGTGCGGATTCGCTGTGCACCCCCCGCACCGACCGAGAGAATGCTTCCGTCATCCAAGGCTGTCATCACCACGCCCAAGTCAGCGAAGGCCGCCAGCAGTCCAACCGTAGCTGTGGTGCGCGAAGGGCCGAGTGCCGCAAGCGCTTGCTCTGCGCTTGCAGTTTGCCTCGAGAGGCCCGCCCAAATCGCGCCCGAAGCCGCTTGGGCAGATGCTCCCGAGAGCCCGGCAATCGTTTGCGAGGAAGCGCCCCCGAGAAACACACGTTCAGCGATTTCTACGGGGAGACCATCGGCATCTTCACCGCCCACCAGCACCACCTGATCGGGCGCTTCAATCCACGCAACTCCGCCAATGCGCTCAATCTGCAACGTCGGCCCTTGCGTGATTTCCCCCGAAGCCAAATCAAGGATAGAACTGGTCCGCAGGAGCGAGCCCTCGACGCATGAGCGACCACTCACCTGCGAGCACCCACCGGCAACGAAGACCTGGCCGTTTGGCAAGGCAACTGCGGCGTGCCGGCCTCGGGCTTCTCGATAGAATGCGGGTGCTAAGAATTCTTCGGACTGGTGATCAAAGACCTGATAGGCGGTTGCTGCACCGCCGATAATGGCAACGTCGCCAGAGGGCAAGCTTGTCACACTCGCACCTTCAAGGCCGAGTACCGACGTATCACCATAGGTCGAGGTCGACAACACGTCAAAGCGCCCCTCCGTAGGCCGGTACATTTCCACGGCTAGCGAGGGCGCACCGCCAAGTTCGGTGCCACCAACCACGAGCACACCATCGCCTGCGCGTGCGAGCCTAGGATGGTCTCGGGCAATGGAGGCGGGCCCCGTTGCACAGACCCCTTCAAGCGGTGCCATAAAGAGCGGTATCTCGGCTTCATCCGCTAGATCATCGAGGGAAAACTCTGCGCTCCGCCCCACAGCACGGAGCGCACCGCCAAACCCGCGCACCTCAGCCTCGAGCACTTGGGTCTCGGCGGGAAATCTCTCGATGCGAAAGCGCTCCCCTTGTGACACATCGACGGACTGAGCTGTGGCCTCGCTTGCGGGGAATTCTCCGAGGGCACGCAAGATCATCGTGCGCGCATCCTCCGGTGCTCCACAGTTTGGTGCAGCCTCGGGCGCAATTCGCACCACCGAAATTTCCTTATCCTCCGGGGCCCCACAGGCCGCCATGGCCGCAAGGCATGCAACAACCCCTAGATGACGGGGGCAACCGGAAAGCTGGGCCATAAACGCATGATACACTCGACCCGGCATGAGCGAGGCGCCGTCGAGCTTCGGCAAGTACTTCTTGACCGAGAAGATTGCGACTGGTGGCATGGCCGAGATCTATCTCGCCAAGCTCGTGGGCCCAGGCGGCTTCGAGAAGTTCCTGATCATCAAAAAGATTCATCCTGAACTGTCCGGCGAGCGGCAGTTCGTCGAGATGTTCGTTGCTGAGGCCAAGACTCTTGTCAGCCTAACCCACGGCAACATTGTGCCCATCTATGAACTCGGCATGGTGGATTCCACCTATTTCATCGCGATGGAATACATAGATGGTCCCACGCTCGAGCAATTGCAGACGGCACTCAAGGGACCCGGCCGGCGGCTCTCCCCCGCGATGAGTGCGTACATCTGCGCAGAAGTTCTTAAGGGACTGGACTACGCGCATCGAAAAGGCGATGGCGTCATTCACCGTGACCTCTCCCCACGCAACGTCATGCTCTCCCGTGAAGGCGAGGTGAAGCTGGTCGACTTTGGCATTGCTGTGGGTCGTGCAACGGGCGCCAGCGAGTCGCTCTCTTCGGTGGACGCCCCGACAGGCTCCTATCCTCACATGTCGCCAGAGCAAGCGCGCGGTGAAGAACTCGATCCGAGAAGCGACCTGTTCGCGGTAGGAATTCTTCTGTGGGAACTCCTCACAGGGCAAGGTCTCTTTGCGCGCAAGTCTGACAAGGAAACGCTAGATGCCGTACTTGCCTACCAAATTCCAGCACCGTCCAAGCATTGTCCAGGGGCTGACGCGACGCTCGACCAGATTTGCAAGAAGGCTCTCGAGCGCAACCTGAATGACCGGTACGCGACGGCGGGAGAATTCTTACTCGCGCTAAACCGATTTCTCTATTCACAGGCGGAGACGGTGAGCCCTAGTGACATTTCCAGGGTCGTTGCTCGCAACTGTCCACCAACTCCTGCCGAGAGTGCACGCCCAAAGACCGAAGCAGGTCCACGGCGAAGTGGCACCGTGCCGATGGCGCGGCCAGGGCAACAACGCAGCGGTACCGTGCCCATGGAGCGGCCACAAGGCAAGCCCCGCGCCGAAACGGTTCGCACATTCGCAACCCATGTGCAGTTTCAGAAGGTGCTATCGAGTGCCACTCCGATTCATGGTGTGCCCATTGTTGCAGCCCCGGAGCCAACACCGCCTCCACCAGAAGAGCCGCCTTCTATCGCGATGGGAGTCACGCAGGAAATCCCCAAGCAACCTGCCAGCGGCAGCAATATGCCGCTGCTCATTGCAGCGCTGGTGGCACTCGGTGGCATTGGTGCAGCAGTTGCTGTTCTAAGTTCGTCCAGCCCTGCCCCGGCTCCAACACTGGCAGCCCCCGATGCCCAAGCTCCTCGCCGTGATGGTGCAACTGCCGACGCAGCATTGATTGTCACGATCGACGCCAGCATTTCTGATGCCTCGGTTCCCGATGCGGCGAGAAAGCGTATCTCTCCACGAAAGCGCATCGATGCTCGAGTGGCTGTGAAGCTCGGAAGCGTGCGCGTGGCTGCCAACCCTTGGGCCGATGTCTTCCTCAAAGGCAAGTCACTGGGGCGCGCACCTGGACGCTTTCAGATTCCAGCGGGGAGGCATGTGCTGGAGTTGCGCAATGGTGGGAAGACCAAGCGGGTACCGGTTGTCGTTGTTGCGGGCGAACTCACGAGCCTCCCATTGATCGATTTTCTTGAGGACTAACAGCCACCGAAGTCACAGGGGTTGCCCACGAACACTGACGTTCCAGCGTCGGGTTCCGCGAGCAAGTACACCGCACTTCCTGCCACTGTGGCAGCGGCGGCACCGAGCCAAAGCCACGGGTTTTTCCAGAGCGGCGTGCTCTTTCCCTTGCCCTTGCCTGTAGCTCCCGGCGCGGTTTCCGCGCTCACAACACGACTATCGGCCTGCAGCGTTGGCGGAAAGCGCAGGGGCGCCTTTTGCACCGTTCGCCAAAGCTCCGTGACCGCAACGTTGGCTCCCCCGGCCGGATAGCCAATTTCGACCACCGCGCTGCAGTAGGCAGGCATGCCAGAACAGCGCTGGCCGAGCAGTGCCGGCTCGCCACGCCGCCACACGCTGGAGACCACAAGCAACTGTTCTGTTTGCGAGTAGAGCAGCATTGCTGTCACGGCATCGCGGGCCTGCCCTTCTGTGCGCCCGACGGAAAAGCCTGTCCGCCCCCGAAGCACTCTCTGCGCCGTGGCATCAGGCTCAAGCGTGAGGCTTATCGGAGCAGCGCCACCTGGGCTAATCGACAAGAGCTTTGAGCGCGAAACCGAACCGGGCTCTTTGGCTTCGATCAGGTGTAGCCCTTCGCTCAGACGAACCGAGTCTCCGAAGACTTCTGAACCGTCGATCCACAGGCGCAGCCCTGGGCGCTGTGGAATGGTGCGCAGATGAACCACCGAAGGCGCAGCCAAAGCAGCATCGTATGCTTGCACAGCTTCGGGCTTAAACTCTGCATCGGTTACCGCCCGCCCCGGCGCCAAGATGTGCGACAGGCGAAAGTCGTCGGCCGCCTCTGCACTGCGCGCTAGGTCGAGCTTAACGACGCCGAGCCGCAAAGAAATCTCTGCGACAAGTGGGCGCCCCCCTTCAAGGTGTGCAACCGCAAGCGCGAGAGTCCGCGCTTCCGCGAGACGAGCCGCGGCGAAACTTGCTCGAACTTCCAGGTAACTTCGCCACCCCTCTTCAAGCAACTCCTCAGCCTGTAGGAAAGGAGCAAGATCGCCCTCGGGAACCGCGCCCTCGAGCAGCGCGCTCTTGGCCATGGCAAACCCATCGACGAGTTCGAGGTCAGCATCAGCAAGCCCAGCGCCCAGTGCTCGTTCAAGGGCCGGTTCGGATTCGGGCCCCGCCTGGCTTGGAGGCAGCACGACAATGGTCAGAGGTTCCCCCCGTGCAACGCCCGTCGCCGCCAGGCCGAGCGCAAGCGTCATCCCGAGCACAGCGAGACGAGAATGTCCCGATCTGCGGTATTCCTCCCTATGCACCACACCAAGCATCATACTTCACGATGGCTTCTGTTATACTCGTGCCGTGGCATTTGAATGGATGCAAGCGACAACGGAACGACGACGCCGATCTGGCGACGGAGACTCCCGTGTATCGATGTACCGACGTGAGCTGGCCGAGAGAGCCGGACTCTATAGCCGGCTGGGCTATCCACCAAGCCGAGCGATTTCTCGGTTGCAAGCCAACGTACAGTGGGACTTTGAGCTGGACGCTGGGCCTCGTCCCAAGGGGCTCTCCGATGACGACATTGCAGATATTGTAAAGAGCACCTATCTGCGCAGACCTTCACGCTAGTTGCTGTTACCCGCTGGAGGTTTGGCGAATCCTTCGTCCAAGTAGAGTCTCGATGACGGTGTCTTTTCCAGAACGATTCGGACGGTACACCCTTCTACAGCGCGTGGCCTTCGGTGGCATGGCCGAAATTCTCTTAGCCATCGAGGACACGCCCCACGCTGGCAAGCGCTTCGTCACGATCAAGCGGATTCGCAGCGAACACGCCTCCGACCCTGACTACATCGACTTCTTCATCAGTGAGGGACGAGTGTCGATGCAGTGTTCACATCCAAACCTCACAAGTTCCTTCGATCTCGATACTGTCGACGGTACTCACTATTTGGCCATGGAGTACATCCGGGGCCACACTCTGCTCGACCTCATTCGGGCGTGCCACCGCGATCGCAAACTGCTAAGCGTTGGAGCTGTGCTGCGGATCGCAGGTGAAGTGGCCGCGGGGCTTGAGCACTTGCATGCAATGCGAGACATCAGCGGGACCCCCCTCAACGTGATTCATAGAGATGTGACGCCGCAAAACATCATGATCGACGCCGCGGGCTCGGTAAAGCTCATCGACCTGGGGATTGCGCGCTCGGATATGCAAGTACACAAGACCGAGGTTGGCACCGTGAAAGGAAAGCTCAGCTATATCGCCCCCGAGCAACTTACGGCAAAACGCACTCTCGACAAGCGAGCCGATATCTTTGCGCTGGGCATTGTCATGCACGAAGCGTTCACCACCCGCGGGCTCTTTCGGGGCAAAGATGACACTGACACGCTTCGGCGCGTACGCAAGATGGCAATACCCCTGGTTTCCTCGCTGCGTTCGGATGTCCCCCCCGCGGTTGACGCCATTGTAGCCAAGGCGCTAAGTCGCGATGTGGATGAGCGCTTTCAGAGTGCCTCAGAATTTCTCCGAGCCCTTGACACCTTGCCACCCTCGCATCGTCCTGGGTCCCTCACCGAACTTCGCGACGAAGTGCTGGGGTGTTGCGGCGATCCGCCCGTCCCAACCCTTGGAGGCGAGTCGTTCTCAGCTCTTCAGGCGGCCCTTCGCCCAGACTCGCAGTCTCAGAAGCCTCGAGCACCAAGGGAGGAGGAGCCATCCATTGAGTATTTCCTCGAGCGTGGTGGAGTCGACGGCACAGAAGAAGACTAGCGCTCCAATGCGAATCGCCTCGGCAGAAATGTCCACCGAACAGCTCTTCCATCCTCAACCTGCTTGTTTTTTCAAGCATTTTATTCCGGTCGACTGCTTGCAACGTTGATGGGCAATGCAGCCTCTTTGCTGCGTCCCTCAACCCCCACAAGGAGTCCTTCATGTTCGTTCACTCCACCGATCTGCTCATTGCAACTGTCGCTGCCATCGTCTTTGTTCCCCCTTCGGTGTATCACTTGGTCGACGATGCACGAACCCGATCGAGTCGAAGCTTCTCGCTCATTCCCCACAAAGGTCGGCACATTGCAGCGGGCGTGTTTCGTCTTACCTTGCTAGGAGGGACGGCACTGGTTTCAGGCTTGGCGGGCGAACAAGCCCTGTCATTCTTCGTGTGGATTCTTACGCTCAGCTTCCTGGCAGGAATGATGGCGGTGGGCGCCACTGCCAGACGATTGATTCAAACACTGGACTCATCATGTGGAGAAACATCAACCTACCCTGGCCCACGGGTTGGCGAACTGCGCACTTCATCGACACAGTCAAGCCGGTCTCTTTCGAACGCAATGAAATGAAGATGAACCTTCTTGGAATCGCATCGCTGCGGAAGCACCACACTGTGAATTACAACGGTTCCATTTCCTTCTCTGGGCACTACTCGGAGAAGACACTCAGAACAATTCGCGACCAGGTCAACGCGTACTTGAGGGCGTTTAGGCGGCACGACTCAGAAGCAAGCCGGCTCACTCGGGCGAAGGTTCAAGAGGAGCTAGAGAGTGCAAGAGCCCCGAGTATCGAGCGGAGAGAGAGAAGACGGCTGTGCGCTATGAATGCTGCAGAAGCCAAGGAGCAGCGACTGCAGCGCAAGCAGCGAACTCGTGAAGCCCGCGCCGAACGTAGGCGCCAGGAGAACCTTGAGCAGAAGTTCCATACCTAGGCGCGGGATGCTGATGATTGCATCACACCGAGAAAGCGCTGCACGAGCAGCTCTCCGAGCCCCAAATCGACCGGCTCGTGAAGCCCTCCGTCAAACTCGTAGCAATACAAGAGGGCCCGCCCGTCTTCGTTGGTCTCCTCGGGATGCAAAAACCAATACCGATCCCAAGGGCTCTCCTCGAGGAACCAGGTGACCTCTTGCCCAGCATACGGCGTCCCCTCAAGCTCGAAGTTGGGCTCGGGTGGCTCGGCACCCGTACCAAAGTGAGCGTAGGAACTCTCATCCTCGTCGCAGTAGCACCAAATTGCCGAGAAAGGTGGATCCCCTATCGGCAGGCCATCAGAACTCTTCTTAGGAGAGGACACAAGCAGCTTGCCGCCGCCTTTGAGCTGTACAGCAAAACCTCCCGCACTAGTATCGCCAATTTCCACAGCGAGGGAGCAAAGGTCGCGCAGATCGGCCTTCCCGCGCGGGGTACTGACAAGGCCCGCTAGATACTCATATAGTGCACCAGGAACGTCAGTTCGCGCACAAAGAGAGCGAACGGTTGCAAGGTACTTTGCATCCTCCGCAAGCTCCTGCTCGGTAGCAAGTGCAGCGGCCTTTGTCGCCTCCGACTCCTCGAACCCCTCACCACGCTTCTCTTCCACCAGTTGCTGCAGCTTCTCGGAGGCCGCAGAGTCATCAAAGAAACAAATCGTCTCTTCATGTTTCTTCCCAGTCCTCTCGCTCGTCACAAACAGCATCGTGCCAACGAGCTGAGCACTCCACCTTTCGTCCGAATTGGGTTTCACCAGAGAAATCCTCACGGCTGTGAGCTTAGTACAGCCTAGTGGGGCAAGGGAGGCGCTGCGCAACGCAGAGCCAAAGGCGTCCGGAGGGCGAAGAGGGCGAGCAAGAGTTTTGAATCCGATACTGGCACGCCGGAGCGTTGGCGAACTGTGGTGCTTGCGTGCAAGTCGCGCTCGCTGCAACGTTGCCCCGACTCAAATGCGTAGGAGATACTCTGTGACATGGACATTTCCAAGATCAGAGAAACAATCACAACCATTTCCGTTGCAGGCATTTTGGCGCTTCTCCTTGCAAGCGGATGTGGAAGCGATCCGCTCTCAGAGGTCTGCACAACGGGCGCCTGTGCCCAAGAGTGTCCTGACGGCGACTGCAGCCTCGACTGTCAGGAGGGGGCAGACTGCAATGGCAACTGCGCTGGTGGTGGATGCAGCTATAGCTGCACCCAGGAGAGCGATTGCAACATCAACTGCAGCGGGGGGGATTGCGAACTCACCTGCAGCGGCACTGCGGACTGCTCAATGAATTGCGCTGGCGGTGGATGCACATTCACCTGCCAAGAAGGCGCTGATTGCCAAGGCAGCTGCCCTGATGGGAACTGCTCGGGCAATGGCTTTGAGCCTCAGTAGTGCGAACTTCACTGGCGCGCTTGGTCGTGATACCTAGAGCGGCCGAGCTCGCCAAAACAGGCCCCAGTTGGTACCTGGACCCCACATATCTGCGCTACGCTAGCGCAGGATGCTGACACGCAATTCGCAAACGTCGAGAGATGCCTTTGCTCTCTCGCTCGTGAAGGACCACGGTCTTACTCTCCGCAATTTGCAGATCGCCCTCGAAAGAAGTGCGGCAGCAAAGCTCGATCTCGACCTTGTACTCGTCGAACTGAAACTACTGCCAAATGCCGCCATCGCGAAGGCAGCCGAAACAGCCAATTTCGTAATGACGGCGGAGCAACCCGGACAGGTACAAGCTCCCAAAGACGAGACTCGGGCCTTCGCGCGCCATGGCACGAACTTGGCGGTGAAGTTTCAAGACTGGGAGAACGTTCGCATCGCCTACGCTAACAACATCTCTCGTGGCGGCCTAGGTATTACTCTGCCGCTCTCATGTGAGGCTCCCAGCGTAGATTCGGTGGTGCGCCTTGTGATCTCGCTTCCAAATGGAAAGACGCTCGAAGTGCGAGGGCAAGTCTGCTATCGCCGTGATAGCGCAGAACATCGCCACCTTGGCGTGCAGCTGCATCACACCCACACCGAAGAGCTTCTCGTGATCGACAAGCTTGTGAAGTCGCTGGCCCGATAGACCAGAAACTCGCTAGCTACCTTTTCGCGGGCGTGCAAGGGCATAGGTATCCAAGCGGCTTCTCTTCCTTCGAAGACCAAGACCACTTGCAAGAGCTACCAAGAAACAGAACCAGGGCCAGGCAATGGGAGACACGGACCGGGCGACTGTACAACGACAGGGGCCCACACCTCGCACCGGTACGCATCCACTTCCCTCTACTAAGAGTCCATCCACATGCTCGTTTCCTCAGAACGTCGCCCAAGAATCATCCAGGCTAGGCTAGGATACGCCAATGGTGCGCTTCCCCATGATGAGTCTTCTATTGCTGGGGGTGAGCGGAGTCTCGTGCTCCACACCCCTCGACGAATTCGTGTGCAGCGCTTCCGAGGACTGCGCCTCCAATGGCGATCGCGGAATTTGTGAAGCAAATGGGTTCTGCAGCTTTTCCGATCCTGCATGCCCAAGCGGTCAACGCTATGGATCCGCTTCTGGCCACGATAGCAACCAGTGTGTCGGGCTAGCGGCGGATGCAGGAGGCGGAGACGCGCGAGTGCCAACCACAGATGGCGGATTTGAGGGTGCCTGCGATGCTTTGGGTTTCGCCATTCTCAACGTGCCCAATTGCCATGAGCTACCCTTCGAAGGTGACATCACGCTCACCGAGGCGGGCACCTATCAACTTGATACCGACACACGCACGCTGAGCTATCCGAACGGTTCGGCGTTTGTTTCGGACGCCGTTGTGCTTGGTCAAGACGAGGGCCCTGAGCTTTTGGTCATGACCGCGGTCAACGTTACGATTGCGGGCGGCTCTGAGGTCTTGGTGCGAGGTTCTCGCCCTCTTGTAGTTCTCGCCTCTGGCACAATGCAGATTGACGGTAGCATCCTCGTCACCGGAGATGGCTCCGTTTCGGGCGCCGGGGGGAATCTTCCAGGAGACTGTGGTGAGGGCCGCGGATCCGACGGTGAGGTGCAAGTTCCCGGCGGGGCTCCAGGGGGAAGCGGCGGTGGAGGCGGAGGGTTTGGAAGCTCTGGCGGGAGTGGCGCACCCGTAGTTGATTCCGGCGGCGAACCCTCACCAGGCGGAGGCGTGAGTGGTGCTGCCACGCTGGTGCCATTGCGAGGTGGCTGCTCTGGTGGCAAGGGCGGCGGCAATGGCTCTCTAGAGGCTGAAGGAGGCGCGGGTGGTGGCGCGGGTGGTGCAATCCAGCTTGTTGCCAACAGACTCAATCTAGCTGGAATCGTTTCGGCAAGTGGCGGTGGCGGAGGGGGTGTTTCATCCGAGCGCAGCGGAGGTGGAGGAGGAGGTAGCGGAGGAGCCGTACTCTTGCAAGCAAACCGTGTTTCACTCTTTCCTGAGGGAATCTTGACCGCCAACGGCGGTGGAGGAGGCGAAGGCGCCGATCAGACAAACGGCAACACCACCGAACGGGGCAGCGATGGCTCTCGCAATTCGGACCTGCCAGCAGCGGGCGGATCTGGTTCTTCGGGCGGTGGCAGGGGCGGCAGCGGGGCCACGCCAGCGGAGCAAGCGCGCGACGGCCGGGAGGCCAGTCCCCAGAGCCTCGTAGGGGGTGGCGGCGGCGGCGGTGGCGGTGGCGTGGGAGTAATTCGAATCATTTCTCATGACGACCCCGATGCCCCTGCCCCCTCGCAATAGCAGCAACAGCGAACTCGGCCGTTCCCGGTATTCGCACATTCCGACGCGCTGCGGCAACATGAGGAGACGAACGCTGCAACGGCGGAAAACGCCAAGGTAGCTGGCGCGAGCGTGGGCCGTGGCACAGATCGGCCTATCCGCATTTCGGAAAGTTCTTCGCCCAAACACCCGCATACCGATAGAATGCTAGATGGTGCATGCGGTTTTTGAAATTCGGGGTTGTAGACGTTTTCTCACTGGCCTGAGCATAGTCGCGGCGTTGGCGACCGGAGCAACAGCAAGCGCCGACGACACTGCTACCGCGCCAGCCTCAGGAAATCAGAACTTTACTGAAGTCGAGGCAAGAACGAATCCCGTTCGCGAGAAAGCCATCGCCGATCTTCGTCGCGGTTTGCAGACCATCTGGGCTGGTTCCAACCTCAGGCTCGGCACAACAGCGGTCTACGTGGTGGATGCTGAAACCGGCGAGCCGCTCTACAAACAGCATGACTCCGACGGACTTAACCCCGCATCCAATGTGAAACTCATCTCCACAGGCACTGTCCTCTCGACCCTCGGGCCCGATTGGCGCTATCAAACCCATGTGCTTGGCTCTGCCCCCGACGAAAACGGCACCATTGATGGCGGCATCTACTTGCACGGCAATTACGATCCGACTCTGGGGCCTCAGGCGCTTGAGGAATTGGCACTGAATCTGCGTTCCCAAGGCGTCACGAGAATCACGGGAGATATCCTGCTCGATGAGTCAACAACTCGCGACACCTTGGCCCTATCCAAGATTCGCATCACCGTCCGCGGGGGGGCACCTGGCAAGGCGGCCCTTGTCGAGACCTGGCCCGCCAGCAACTTCGTCACCATTGCCTCCAACCGAGTCCGAAGCAAAAAGGCGGGGAGAAGCAGGGTCCGAGTTTCGAGCGCGCTTGTGGAGACCGAGGGAGAACCAACTCGCATTGACGTGAGCATTCGCGGCACCATTCGCAAAGGCCACACCCGTGTCTTGTACGTGCCCATTCGACGGCGTTCTACGTTCACTGGCAGCGCGCTACAACGCGCCCTTCAAGACGCAGGCATCGTCGTAGATGGTGTTGTTCGTCTTGCGAGTTTCTCTGAGTTTAACGAAGAGCAAGGCCGTGCTGGCCTGATTCCGTTCCCACTGGCGACCCATGAGAGCCGCGATATCGCATCACTGGTCAAGCGTGTGAACAAACGCAGCCTCAACCATCTATCTGACCGACTTGTCATGAGTGCCGCTCGCCATATCTATGGTGGCCCCCTGGAGATGAGTTCTGCCGTTGCGCTCATGAAGAGCTGGCTGACCACGATCGGCGTGGACGCCGATAGCGTAGTTCTCGATACAGGCTCGGGGCTCTCGTATCAGACTCAGCTCAGTGCAAAGCAGATTGTCACGGTGTTGCGGGCGGCAGGCGGCTACGCTCCCGGTGCAACCAGTAATCCACGCGCGATTGAAAGCTTCCGCGAATCTCTGGCACTCGGCGGTGTCGATGGCACCCTTCGAAGCCGATTCAGGGTACCTGGTTCAAAGGTGCACAGCCGTGTGCAGGGCAAAACAGGAACACTCACGCGTGTCATTGCCCTGTCGGGATTCATCACTCGCCAGGATGGCCGCGCACTGTGTTTCTCGATTGTGACCAACGGGCATCACAACCACAGGAAGCGTGCGGTTCGCCTTGAGCACGAGCACATGGTTGCTGAGCTCGACGCCTTCCTCGAGGATGCCCCTGACGCCATCGCCCCAACCCTGGGCCCGGTACTCAATCCAGCGATCACAAGTGTGGCTGAAGGCCCGGGCGCACCCACTCCGGCGCCCTAGCCTGCACGTCCTACGAGTTCTTCCTAGTCTTCGTCATACGCAGCGGCCAGCGTCGCCAGAATGGAAGGATCTTCGAGGGTCGTAACATCGCCATGCGCTGCTTTGCCCGACGCCAGGTCCCGCAGGAGCCTTCGCATGATCTTGCCAGAGCGTGTCTTTGGCAGCCCCTCAGCGAAGTGCACCTCTTCCGGGCGCGCCAGGGCCCCAATTTGCGTGGCAACGTACGCTCGCAATTCATCGCGAAGCTCGGGGCCTCCAGTTGTGCCTTTCATAGGCGTCACGAAGGCGACGATTGCCTGGCCCTTGAGATCGTGAGGCTTTGCAACGACTGCAGCCTCGGCCACCTTCTCGTGTGAAACCAGGGCGCTTTCCACCTCCATTGTTGAGAGTCGATGCCCAGAGACGTTGATAACGTCATCGACGCGACCCATAACCCAGAAGTAGCCATCATCGTCACAGCGCGCCCCATCTCCGGCAAAGTAGGTATCCTTAACCTCTCCGAAGTAGGTTTTCACAAAGCGCTCGTGATCCCCGTAGAGAGTGCGCAGCATGGATGGCCAGGGCTTGTCCAACACGAGAAAGCCCCCGTGATTTGGAGCGCACTCGTTGCCCTCTTCATCGACAACCTTTGCCGACACTCCTGGCAGAGGCTTGGTGCACGAGCCGGGCTTGGTCGCAATAGCGCCTGGCAAAGGGCTCAACATGATCGATCCAGTCTCGGTTTGCCACCAAGTGTCTACGATTGGGCAGCGGTTGCCACCGATCACTTCCCGATACCACATCCATGCCGCGGGATTGATTGGCTCCCCTACCGTTCCCAGCAGTCGGAGGCTTGAAAGGTCGTGTTTCTCGGGCCACTCATCGCCCCAGCGCATGAATGCTCGAATCGCTGTCGGTGCGGTGTAGAGAATCGTCGCTTTGTGCTTCGCTATCAATTGCCAGAACCTATCGGGCTCAGGGTGGTTGGGGGCGCCCTCGTACATCAGCGTTGTTGTGCCGTTGAGAAGTGCGCCATACACCACGTAGGTGTGGCCAGTAATCCAGCCAACGTCGGCTGTGCACCAGAAGATATCGTCATCCTTGATGTCGAAAACGAGCTTTGTCGATTGGTAGGCGCCAACCATGTATCCGCCAGTCGTGTGCAGAATGCCCTTTGGTTTGCCCGTTGTTCCGCTTGTGTAGAGAATGAAGAGCGGGTGCTCTGCATCCAAGGCAGGAGCTACGTGTTTTTCTGAGGCCTTGGCCATGAGATCATGCCACCAGTGGTCGCGACCCTCTTGCCACGCCACCTCGTTGTCGCAGCGTTTGAGCACTATGACGTTCTTGACGGGAGCGGTCTTTAGTGCCTCATCGACATTTCCTTTGAGCGCCAAGACGCTGCCACGACGCCAACTGCCATCTGCGGTGATGACGATATCAATGCCAGCGTCCGTGATGCGGTCCGATAGCGATGCGGACGAGAAGCCTCCGAAGATTACTGAGTGCACGGCACCGATGCGTGCACATGCCAGCATGGCAACGGCCGCCTCGGGCACCATCGGCATGTAGATTGCCACTCGGTCTCCTGGCGTGACCCCAAGCCCCAACAAGACATTGGAAAACTGGCAGACATCGCGATGAAGCTCGGCAAAACTCACCTTGCGAACGTCGCCGGGCTCGCCCTCAAAGAGGATTGCGGTCTTCTCCCCTAGGCCCCTATCAATCTGATAATCGAGGCAGTTATAAGCGAGGTTGGTTTGCGCACCGAGAAACCACTTTGCATCGGGCACCTTCCACTCTAGGACGGAGTCCCATCGCTTGTGCCAGTGTAGCTCGCTCGCAACATCGCCCCAGTAGCCCTCAGGATCTTCGTCAGCGCGTTTGTATAGCGCCTCATAGTCCGCAAGGCTCTTGACGTGTGCCGCGTTGGAAAAGGCCTCTGGGGCCTCAAAGGTGCGGTCTTCAGTAAGGACAGATTCGATATCAGACATAGGTGACTCCTGGTTGAGAACGATTCAAGACTAGGGGGCGAGACTAACGGGAATTGCGGTAGCAGACGGAGGCTTGGCTTCGCCAATCCGAAGCTCATCCTTGGTGCCGCCTTCGAGAGATGCAGAGATCAAACGCAGGCCTTCTGCGGACCATGCTGCGGCATAGGCCCACGTCTGATCGTGAGAAACTAGACCGCGCGAGAGTCCCTCGGCATCCTCAACAAGAGCAACCGCTTTGCCATCCAGATCAATCCGAAACAGCGCGCTGGTCTCCTCTTCGGCACTGCTCAGCAAGAGCGTCGCTTTCTTGGCGGTAGAGCGAATTGTGGCGGCTGCCATGACAGCCTCACGCTGGCTCGCGGTCAAGTGCTGAGGCCTGGTTGCCGCTCCGATTGTGGCGCTGCCAACTCGTGAGAGCGAAATGCCGTGTACCGCCACACGGTGCAGAATCGTTGGACGAGTGCCCGCTACCAAGGACTCAGAAGAATTCCCAGAAATTACCCAAATCTCATCTCCTGCGGGCGAGTAGACTAGGTCCTGAAGCAGCGGCACCGTCTCGTTCTCGAGGATCGGCACCGTCGCAACGACTCTGCGGGTCTTGATGGAAACGAGCAGCAGAGCGTTGCCATCTTTGGTAAGCACCGCAAGAGATTCGCCGTCAGGACTCAGCACTGCGGCGACGGACTCCTGGGGAAGGTCAATTGAGGCGAGTTCTGATAACGCTGTTGAGACCCGCGCGTCGTACAGCAAGACGGACTTGCGTTTTAGTGCGGCGACGACTGGAACACCAGAGCGGCATGCCAGCTGGACAAACTCGCCCGCACCCATTCGATATTTTCTCGGTAGAAGCGCGGGCCCACCTTTGGCAGCAACCGCGACGGTTTGCAGGGATTTCTCCTTGGGCAGCGCCAGATAAAGAGCCTGGCCATCATCCCCAAAGCACAAGTCTGTCGCACCAGCCACGCTGAGACTTGCCTCCAGCGCGAGCGTGCCGTCCGCTTGGGTAATGGCAAACTGCACGCCTTTTGGCGTTGCCACAGCCAGAAATCGCTTCACTGCAATCGTCTTAGCGTTGCGCCCTTCTGGGTGCGAGACCTCAACCGCGATGGGTCCAGACGCCACCTCTGTCGGGATGCGAGTGACGATGCCACCAGACTTTGTGCGAGCCAGACTCTTGGCAGGTTTCCCCCCGATCGTAATGGTAGGTAATTTCCCGAAGTCATCGCCTTCGATCAGCACCAGTTCCCCAACAACGAAGTCGCCATCGGAGGCCGCGGTGGACAGATTCCCCTTTGCAGGAAGGCTTGATAGGTCACCAAGATCGACAATTCTCGCAATGTCGGGCGCCCCGCTGCTCGCCGCCACATGCCGAGGTCCAACGATGTTGCGATCGCCAGACGAGCAAGCAGCTAGGCCGATTGCTAGGAGCGCCCAAGCCATTCGGTTCATGATTCTTGCCCGTTCTGCAGAGCGATGGCATCAATCTCGACGCGAACATCAAGCGGCAGCCGGCTCACCTGAACTGTGGCGCGAGCGGGTCGGCTCTCTCCAAACGCCTCGGCGTAGATCGCGTTCACCTTGGCAAAATCGTCCATATCCGCTAAGAAGATCGTGGTCTTCACGACCGTTTCAAAACTCGCGCCCCCAGCCTTCAACACCGCCGCGAGGTTCTTGAGAACTTGCTTGGTTTGCTCTTCAACACCACCTTCGATGAGCGACCCCGTCGCCGGGTCCAGGGCGACCTGGCCAGAGCAAAACACCATGCCACCAGCAGCCATTGCTTGCGAGTATGGGCCGATGGCCGCAGGGGCTTCCGAAGTGCTAACAACAGCTCGTTTGCGCATGGCGTGATGCTAACGCCCCCATGCTAGCCTGCGCGCGTGCCCAAGGCAGAAAACATCGAGCAAGACTCGGGGCCAAACTCGTCCCCCTTTCGCAGCCCGTTCGCCAAGCTGATCATCGGCGGCATCGTGCTGAGCTTCTCCATCGGCGTTGTGTTCTTCGTGACCATCGCCCAGCAGCGAAGTGGTGTACCAATCCCCGTTGATGCGGCCCCAAACTACTACATTCACGACGCTGGAGTCCCGAGTTGACAGCCGATCGGCAAGGGGCTAAAAGACGCGCATTGCGAGCGTAGCTCAGCGGGAGAGCGCCGCCTTCACACGGCGGATGTCGCAAGTTCAATCCTTGCCGCTCGCACCACCAAGGGCCACTCCAACGGGGGTGGCCCTCTCTATCGATCCCAACGGGAGTCCTTCACACGGCGGATGTCGCAAGTTCAATCCTTGCCGCTCGCACCACCAAGGGCCACTCCAACGGGGGTGGCCCTCTCTATCAATCCCAACGGGAGTCGTCGCGAACGACGCCATCGTGCGAAACCGCTGCCAAGACGACATCAACACTCCTGGTAACGTCTACGTTGTTCCGTTTGAGGACCGTGGTGTGTCAAGCGAGAAGCTCGACAAAGCGCTTCAGAAGCGCGTCATCGATGGCCCCAGGTCCTGATCAAAGGGCTGCCTTTGATCGAAATAAGAATACCTCTTACTCCAACGTCACGAAGGCACGCCGTGCACCACGATTGCCCAATCGCATCGAAGCTGTCGGCGTTATGCGATGAGATCCACCAGCATGCCCGCGGACAAGCCCGCTTCGCGCTTTGATGCGCGATTCGCGACTTCCCCCTGAGTTCGGCTGAGGGCAAGTTCTGAGGATTCTCGCGCAATGTTGGCGTCTTGAATTCGAGAGGCGGCGGCGGCGATGTTCTCGATGGTGACGGCGTTCGACTCAAGCGCGCCCTCCAATCGACTTCGGGTTGCGCCCATGCTCGCACGACGTTGCGAGAGCGCTTCGGTGGCAGCGTCAAAGGCCTCAAGGGCATCGCGGGCATTGGCCGCCGAACTCAGGTCCACTGCATCGAGCCCAAGGGCAGCAATACCTGAGTCCGGCGTTTCCACGGCGAGTCGATCCTCTGCGCCGCTTCCAGTGCCCACTTGAAGTTCTGTCGTGCCACCCCTGAGCAGCGCATTCCCGTTGAACTCGGTTGTGTCCGCGATGCGCCCCACCTCTTCTTGCAGCTGCGCAAACTCCATTTGAATTGCGCTGCGGTCAGCTTCGCTCAATGTATCGTTCCCAGACTGAAGGGCAAGTTCGCGCATTCGGGAAACGATCTGATGCTGTTGCTGCACCGCCCCATCCGCAATATCTACCTGCGCGACTCCATAGTCGATATTGCGGCTCGCTGACTGCGCTGAGCTAAGCTCTGCCTGCAGTTGCTTTGCGATCGCGAGACCTGCAGCGTCATCGGATGCGCGCTGTATCCTCTTGCCAGAGCCGAGGCGCTCAAGCTGGCTTGCCTGCTGTTTGCCAGCGCGGGAGACGTGACGAGCGTGGGAGGGCGAAGAGGCGCCCCCAATTGAAATGGCCATACGTGTGCTCCTAGCCAAGCCCCCTTTGGAGTTTGGCAATCAGCAGACAGTCAGCTCGACGTGCGGGTAGCAAACCCTTGACCATCCATTCTTTGCAAGACCAACTTTGCCATTCCTGTGAATCCTCGTCAATCAGAAAGCGCCGTTTATCCGGCAGAGCACCACCCAGCGATGCGACCGTAGCGAACTGTGCGATGCTTGCTGCCATGTCGCGAATCGTAATCCTGGCTCTTCTGCTTGCGTGCACTCCGTCTAAGAACACTTCTGATGGCGAGAAAAGCAACCCAGAGGAAGCGGCACGTCCAACAGATTCATCCCAGACCGCCACCACCGCCAAGGAGCCCAAAGCAGCTGCCCCTTTGGCGCAAACCTTTGAGGAGGGCATGCAGTTAATATGTGACAGCCTTGAGCATGTGGACGCACATTTGGACCCATCTGAGCGCCAGAAAGCCGTAGCCACTTGGATCGGTGAAAATGTCACAAACCCACAAGTGCGCGAACTCTTTTCGATCATGGGCGAGGTGCCACCCAGCAAACGAGCGGGAATGATGAAGGCAGCTGCGACCAAGGCAGGCATCAGCAAGTGCGCGATCGCTGAGCAATAGCGCGAGGCGGCGTTCCGCGATACCCTGCGCCCCATGGCTCAAACACCTCTACGCGGAAGACACCGCGCTCGCAATCTCGCCCTGCCCTTTGTTGTCACTGCAGCCGCCGCGTGCACCGTCAAGCCTGCGTCAGAGACACCCACCACAAGGCAGTCGCCAAGTGCCAATGGTCGCCCCGACGTGAAAGGCGAGGCCCCAGCATCCCACGGACACGCACACCAAAAGCAAGAAGGACAAGACGTCCACGTCATCAGCAACCCACCAGCTCCAGTCAAACCTGCTGAGGCAACACCATCGGACAAACCCGCTCCGCCAATGACCTCAAATCCTCCACCACCGAGCACCCTGCCCGTCGCTCCGGCAACCGGTGGCAAGGTCATCACACAACAAGATGGTTCCTGCATTTGGGTTCGGAGCGTCAAATGTCCACCAAAGACCGCTTGCAATCCGCCGCCACCTAAGGCTGTGCAGTGCCCTTCTGAAGGCAAGTAGCAGTGGAGAGCATCGCCGAAGAGTGGTTGCGCCGCGTTGAAGCGGAGTATCGCTCTGCGGCGGCAGCACAACACTACACCCTCTGGCTCATCCAAGCCGGCGCCTCGCCCGACCTGATCGTCGACGGCATGCACATTGCCGAAGATGAGATTGGCCACGCCAGCATGAGCCATCAGGTGTTTCTGGCGGCTGACGGCAAAGGCAGCCCCACCATGGACCAAGATAGCCTTGGGCTGATGCGTCAACGAGACAGCCTAGAAGAGGACCTTCTGATCGAGGGCGTTCGCTTCTTCTGCCTGGGAGAGACGGTCGCCGTTCCACTCTTTCAGCGAATGCGTGAGCAGTGCACGGTTGAGATCGCGAGCCAGGCATTAGAAAAAATCTTAGTTGACGAAGTGCGTCATCGGGACTTCGGATGGACCCTGCTCGACTGGCTCCTCTCTGGCCCCAATGGCGATTCCCTTCGCGAAACCCTGGAGAGGGAATTGCCTTCGATGATAGCCGCCCTCGCCGGTTCCTATGGCAGCGCCCCTGAGGCATCCAAGATTTCGCAAGAGGAGCGAGAGTGGGGACTGCTTGCCGGTTCCGACTATGCAGAGATCCTCGAACGGTGTTACCAACGAGACTATCGGCCCCGATTTGCGGTGTGCAATGTGGCGATCCCGCCGAACCTCGTTCGATCTTAGGGGCTTGTCGCCGATTGGCGAATCGCCAACCCCTTGAGATCCCCCGAAACTTTCCTGATCCGTTCTCTAAGGCCCCGTGCTAGGGTGCGCCAAGCCATGTCCCCCCCACGGCCGCGCCAAATGCCCACTACCCCTATGATGCCCCCGATCGGCCCTCGGCTCGTGAAGGCCGGTGATGCGCCCAAGGCCACACCCAAGGGTGCTGCTTTGCGCCTCCCAACAGCAGGCGAGCAGTTCGACAAGTACACCTTGTTGGCCAAGCTTGCTACTGGCGGAATGGCGGAACTCTTCGTGGCGGAACTCAGTGGAGCTGCCGGCTTCTGTAAGAAGGTCGTTATCAAACGCATCCTTCCTCATGTTGCCCACGACGAGCACTTCACTCGCATGTTCCTCGACGAGGCCAAGACCTGCGCTCAAATCAACCATCCCAATGTGTGCCAAGTTTTCGAGCTCTGCGAGACACAGGGCACTCACTTCTTGGTCCTCGAGCACCTCGAAGGCGCGACCGTTGGTGAGCTGATTCGCCGATCACTCGTTTCTGAGCAGGCGCTCAACCGTCGTTTGGCTGCTGGCATCATTGTGCAGGCTTGCGACGGATTGCATGCCGCCCATGAGCAGGTTGACGAGGAAGGTCGCAACAGCAACCTCGTGCATCGTGACGTCTCGCCAGGCAACCTCTTTGTAACCGTTGATGGCATCGTGAAGGTGCTCGACTTCGGCATCGCCAAAGCACGGTGGATGTCGCGCAAGACCAAGACAGGGACGTTGCTTGGCAAGTGTGAGTACATGTCTCCCGAGCAAGCCAGGGGCGGCGTGCCACTCGATCGTCGCTCAGACATTTTCTCACTCGGCATCATTGCCTGGGAGCTCGTCTGCGGCAAACGGCTATTTCGTCGGGAAAGTGAGTACGAAACGCTCCGAGCGGTCCTGCGCGCCCCTATCGAGCGCCCCATATCGATTCGGCCAGCCATCTCCCCCGCGCTCGATGAAGCGATCATGCGCGCCCTGGAACGCGATCCGGGTGACCGCTATCGAACCGCCTACGAGTTTCGACAAGCCATCTCTGATGCCCTTCGAGAATCCGGTGGGCCCACTCCAATGTGCGACATTGCTCCACTCATTCGCAGCTCCTTCTGTGAGGAACTCAAGATTCAGCGAGCGGTCTTGAAGCAGGCCTCCAAAACCGCAGACACGAGTGCGAACGCACTACCGCGCATGGGATCGATGCCTCCGATGAATGAGGGCGATGAGAATTTTGCCAATACAGACGTATTGACCGCAGAGCACCAGCGATTGCCTTCGCTGGAGGAAGAAACCGAAGACCTCGACTCGGTGGAGCTAACGTTCCGGGTCCTGCCGAAGGAGACGCCTGCCGTGGCCGCTCCGCTAACCGATCTTTCGACGTCCAGCGGCACCGTTGCAGCCAATCCCAACGTGGAGCCCGCCAAGAAGCCACGTGGTGCAAGCCGCACCAGCGCTCCTCCTCCCGTGCCGGCCTCGCGGGTGGACGCCGAAGCCAAGACGACATCGAAATCCGACTCTGCAACGTCAAAATCCGAAGCCAAGTCAAAGGCCGAAGCAGTGGACGCTGCGGTTTTTTCCGCACAAGCAGCCGCAGTTGTCGCAGCAGTGCCAGAGGCAACCACCAAGGCCCACGATGGCAGGACAACGGTGCTTTGGCTTGCGCTCACGCTTCTGTTGGGAGGTGCTGTCACCACTGGCTCACTGATGTTCTTTCGTAAGAACAATTCCAAGGCAGCACCTTCAATCACTGCCGCCAAACCCGCTACTACAGCGCCGACCAGCTTGGCGCCACCGGCCACCCCCAAGCCTGAGAGACAGACGAAGCCAGCACTCGCGCCGGCGCCCATCGTCACGGATGCTGGCTCGGCGATTGCGACTTCGGGCATTGCGACTTCGGGCATTGCGACTTCGGGCATTGCGAATTCGGCCATTGTGAATGCTGCTGCTCAGGCGCGGCTTCTCGAAGAGAACCAGAAGGCCAAGGCTGTGGTAACGGCCCTGCCATCCACGAACAAGAGCGGTGCCGAGTTCGGCACTATTGAGATTCTGTCGAACCACGTTGGCAAGGTCTATCTCTATCCCGAAAAGACCCTTCTTGGCACGACCCCCCTTACCCATGCCCTGCCCATCGGACGTCACAAGCTGAAGGTGGAAATTGGCCAAGAGAAGGGCCAGAAGAAATACTTTCACCTCAAGGTCGAGGCCAACAAGACTACGATCCGAAGCCTCAACCACTGGTAGTACTGGCACTGGTAGTACTGGCACTGGTAGTACTGGCACTGGTAGTACTGGCACTGGCAGTACTGGCAGCCTAAGTGGCCCACCTGGTGAGGCTCGAGACGGCTCAAGCCCTAACCACGTGTTCTGCATCTACGGCTTTTGGCCGTGGGTTGTCACCTCATCCGAGGGATCGTAGGAGTCATCCAGATCAAGGCTCGGGTCGCCGCCGACTCGGGTATCCACATCAAACGCGGAGTCCTCAACCTCGGGCACGGGAGTTGGAGCCTTGGCCGGCATCGATGCAGAGCGAGAGGTTGCGCCGGCTCGAACCCTTGATGCCCGAGCACTTCGATTGGGTTTACGCGAGACCGAGGCCGGCTTGACATTCGTCGTTGGCGAGAGCGCCAAATTGGGCGTCCCTGCACTTGGCCCAGGGCTGGCGATGGGCGACTCAGAAGAATCCCTACCGAGACTGCGCTCAGCAGCGGCCGCCACGCATTCCCAGAGAAGGTGGGCTGGCGCGTGCTCGGCGAGTGCGTCAACACCCAGCGTATCGAGCACCAACATCGCATTCATGGCATCCGCCTCGAAGGCCGCTGTAAGAAGGCGCTCCTTGAGAGACACAGGAAGGTGGTGCGCTAGCACATCCATGGTGATGTGCCGAATGACATCTTCGGGACTCATCACCTCAAAATCCAACGCACTGGCGATGGCAGTTGAGAGAAAGCGGCGGGACTCGTTCATCACCGCTAGCCCTTGCCAGCCTTGGTGAGCCCCTCGCGAGATGCGGCCTGGGCAACGCACTCCCAAAGAACATCGTGCGGAATGTGTTCCGCTAGCAAGTCGGGGCTCAGAGTCTCCAGGACACGTTCGGGCGTCATCGAGCCGGCTGCGAGCGAAAGCTGAAGTACTTGGCTCATGACTTCTGGCGGGAGATTGTGCGCCATCACCTCTGGGGTCACGTGGCTCAGTACCTCGTTTGGACCAAAGATCTCATGCTCAAGACCTGACTGAATAATCTGTGAAAACCAACGCTGACGGGCTCCGTTTGACACCTGGGCTCCTTGAAAGGGATTGTACTAACGGTAGCACCGCTCAAAACCCAGTGTCGAGCGGCTGGGCCCGAGTCCTTGGGTCAATGACCGCAACTACATGTCACACTTTCGGCGCGAGTATCGGTGCGCCGGTCGCTGCCTCAAGCTCTGCCTGCGTCACCTTGGGGCCAAGCTCAACGAGCCGAAATCCGTCTTGGGCGACATCCAGAACCGCGAGGTCGGTGATGACTCTAGAAACAACGCCCTTTGCTGTGAGCGGGAAGGTGCACTCTGAGACGAGCTTTGGCTCGCCCTTCTTTGATTGATGTGTGGTGAGAGCAATCACCTGTCGACAGCCACTCGAGAGGTCCATCGCCCCACCAATCCCCATCGTCTTGCCTCCGGGAATCGACCAGTTTGCTAGATCGCCAGTCATTGAGACCTGCATAGCCCCCAAGAACGCCACGTCGATGTGACCACCGCGAATCATCGAAAAGCTCAGCGCTGAGTCGAAGCACGAGCCACCGGGAAGTATCGTCACGGTCTGTTTGCCAGCATTGATAATCTGCGGGTCTTCCTCGCCCTCGTAGGGGAATGGACCAGTCCCAAGCAGACCATTTTCGCTGTGCAACCAAACTTCCTGGTCATCACGAAGATAACTGGCGACGAGTGTTGGCAAGCCAATGCCAAGGTTCACGACACAGCCGCTAGGAATTTCTCTTGCCGCCCGCTCGGCGATTTGTTCTCTGGTGAATGCCATCTCTAGTCTCGCTTTCGGCTCGTCTTGTACTCAAACGGGTCTTCGTGCTCGGCAACCACAGCCATGCGGTGAACAAAGATGCCAGGCAGATGCACGTCATCCGGGTCGATGCCGCCAAGCGGCACCAGCTCTTCTACCTCAGCAATGGCAGTTTCTGCCGCGGTCGCCATGATGGGCATGTAGTTCTGTGCGGTCCGCCAAAAACGCAGATTCCCAAAGGAGTCTGCGCGTCGCGCCCGAAGAAGTGCGAAGTCGACCGGCAGCGCTTCTTCTAAGAGATATTCTTTGCCGTGAAACTCTTTCACTTCCTTGCCCTCTGCCACCACGGTGCCAACGCCCGTCGGCGTATAAAAGCCCGCGATACCGGCGCCGGCGGCTCGCAAGCGCTCTACAAGCGTTCCTTGTGGCACCAGGGTTACTGCGACCTCACCGCTCTTCATCATGCGCTGCAGATCTTCGTTGTTCCCAACATAGCTGCATGTCACTCGACCGACGATACCCGCCTTAAGCCATTGCGCGAGCCCTTTGCCCATATTGCCCGCATTGTTGCTAACGATGTGCAAGTTCTTTGCTCCGCACTCGACAACGCCCCGAATCAGAGCCTCAGGGTTGCCACAGAGTCCAAAGCCCCCGACTGCAATGGTGGCGCCATCCGCCACGCCCTCAAGCGCCGCTGCGACCGAGTCCTTCACCTTGTTTGCATGTCTTCCAACGTTCATCGCCTATCCTTTGTTTGACGCCGTGGCAATTGCGCTGCCAAAGCGCTCCAGCCCGTCGGCGAGCTGCTCTTCGGGCATGTTTAGCGCTGGTGCCAAAATTGCCGTTCCTCTGCGCTCGGAGATGTGAAGCAGAACGCGCACCTCCTTCAGGGCTGCAAGCAAGCGCTCCCAGAAGCCCGAGTCTCCTGCGATATCGACTGCAGCCAAGAGCCCTCGCCCGCGGACACCAGATGCCACCTCGGGATACGCCTGGCAAATCTTGGAGAGCTCTTCTTGAAGCGTGGGTTCCAAACATGCGGCACGCGAATAGAGGCCTTCCCGCTCGTAGGTGTCCAACGTAGCGAGTGCGGCAGCACAGCCGATCGGATGCGCGTAGTTTGTGAGACCCGCGTAGAGAACTTCGGTCTCAAAGTGTTTGGCCACTCGCTCGTGAACGAGTACTGCGCCCAAAGGAGCAAAGCCTCCGGTCAGTGCTTTTGCCACTGTGATCATGTCGGGCACAACGCCCTCGTGTTCAAAACCAAAGCAGCGACCTGTGCGGCCAAAGCCCGTCAGCACCTCATCCGCAACCAGCAACGTCCCGTGTGCATCACATGCTGCGCGCATCCTTGGCCAGTAGTCCTTGCGGGGAATGTGCACCCCATTTGCTCCGGGAATCGGCTCCATGAACACCGCAGCGATGCTTTCTGGCCCCTCCAACTCCATCGTGGCCTCCAAGATGGCAGGGTCTTCTCCGAGCACATGAATCACGCCGCCAAGCGCGGGCTCAAGTGGGGGGCGCCGATAGTCGCCCGTGAGCGCAAGTGCCCCGAGTGTGGCGCCGTGATAGGAGCGGTAGCGGCTGAGAAACTTGAGGCGTCCTGTCACAAGGCGCGCAATCTTCATCGCGTTCTCATTTGCCTCTGCGCCGCCAAGCGTGAAGAAGACCTTGCTAAAGCCCTCGGGTGCCAGTGAGAGCAGTGTGGCTGCAAGCTCGCGCTTGGCTTGGAAGTCCGCGTTTGGTGGCGCTAGGCACAGCTTCCCTGCCTGCGCCTGGATTGCCTTCACAACCTCCGGGTGGTTTTGTCCAAGGCTTGCTTGGTAGCTAAGGCTGCCCATGTCGAGCCAACGACTACCGTCTCCCATGATGAGTTCGGCACCCTCACCGCCAACGAGCTCAGCACCTTGCGTGCCCGCCTGTGAGCTCCAAGTGTAGAAGTAGTCACGAGGCGTCAAAATGAGAACTCTTCTGGTGCAACGTTGTGGGTAAAGCCGGCAACAACAAAGAGCCTTCGACGGGTTGGATCCACAGCAATACCGGCGCAGGTTGCTGCAGCGTGAGGAGCCTCTGGCGAGGCCATATTCGTGCAAATGCTTCGCGGATAGCCATCGTGGGAGCCTAGGCGTTGCCAAGCGTCTTCCAGCGATGCAATTGGCTTGTGGTCCAAGCTCTGGCGCATGGCATCTTGGCGATCTTGGGTGGTGCTAAACTCTGGGACGCGATTGCACGCAGCAATCTCCGCATCGAGGCAGTGATTGGAGTGCACGAAGTCGTCTTTCTCTCCTGAAAAGATGACTTTGCGCCGCTGACCCGAAGTCTCAACACTCACAACCGACTTGGGGGTACAGACAAGGTAGTGATGGCCCGAACCCACCTTGCAGGCCAAGAGCATGTCGCGTGCAGCATCGGTCTCCGACACACGCAAGGCCTTGCGCACGATCGCTGACCACACAACACCAGGCACGGCATCGTTGCTCGTGAGGTTGTTGATGCCAATACTGAGCCCACTTGCGTTGAGCCCAGCCATTCCAAGGCAGCCGGTAAGAGAAAGCAAGTACGCATCCCCACCGGAGGCATCTGCGACGCGCATCAGCATCACAAAGGGCATTGCGCTGGCGTGCATGTCCCAGGTTTGGGCAAAGATTGGCCCCGAACTGGTCTTGGCCCAGAGCATGGTGCAGCCGCCATCGTAGTCTGCATCGCCGGGAAGGGCCTCTGTCGTGCCAGCATCGCCCCAAGCATCTGGCGAAAGATCACGAATATCGGTGTATTGATTGAGGACCACGAGCCCGGCAGGGCTGCATCCTGAGCCCTCAGCCAGTCCTAAGAGTTCTTCGTAGAGTTCCGAATCGAACTCGCGAAGAATGGGCAGATGCTCCTCTGCGATGGCTAAGAGCCCTTGCTCGGTAAACCCAGAAATTTTACTCGCCAAGTAGATTCGCAGCTTGACCAGGCTTGAGATTTCTCCCGCAAACGTCTGGCCGTGCAAGAGTCCTCTCTCGCGACCCGTTGCACATGCTCGCAAGTCCAAATAGCGCACTAGAGCACCTTTCCGAGGGCCGTTGCGAGTTGCTTGGCATCCGCCACTGCCGTGTCCAAGCAAGGAATGACTGCGAGATGTCCTCCGGGGAATCGCCGCAAATCAACCCCTTCGCGACCGAGCGCTTCGTGCAACTCGTCGGCTCGGGCACCAGCTTTGATCACTCGATACAGGCCGCGACCATGAACTGGCATGCCAGCATTCTGGGCCAGAGCAACGGCTTCATCGAGACCGGCAATCGCGGGACCGAGATCGGTGGTGCGCGCTGCCCTCAGTTGATGATGCTCCCGCACCAGACTGAGTTCATCACCGTCCCACGTCGAAACCATCGCCAGAGGCTTGCCCACCCGGAAGCGCGCCGTGGTGTGAATGTAGCCTGTGTGTGCCCCGCCCCACCAAGCGAGAATGTCGGGCACCTCGGCCCATGCACTGCAAGCGAAGCTGCCTTGCCCCGATCGGTAGCAACCCGATGCCGTTTCAAATGCCAGCAGTGGAACGTTCAACTCGCGGCAGAGCTTGTGCAACGCCGACCACCGCTCCGCATCAAAGCAGCGACCGGTGCGTTCTTGAACAGGCTCCACGAAGAGCCCGAGGATGTTCTCACCGCCGCCCGCCTCGCCAACGATCTCGCGAAGGATAGCCTCCATCGCTGGAAGTCCAACGTCCTCGGGGTGCGGAAGGAGCGGCCAATCAAAGTGTTTTGGCCCCTGAACGTGAACACCGGGATCCGAGATCGAACGCGCAGCCGCCGTGGTGTGCCCAACATAGCCACCAACCATGCCGATTGCGACCTGCGCGTCCTTGCGGTGGGTACGAACAAGTCTTAGGCATTTATCCACAAGCTCGTCACGGCACGATGTGAGATACATATGAGGCAGCTTGGGTGCCATCGCGCTCGCCCACTCAATGGCGCGAACAATGGCTGGCGTCGCGTAATTCATCACCGTCAGTTTGTTGACCGCGGGCCCATAGAGAAGCCCTGAATTCTCAGCCTCTACCAGCGACGCTGGCGGCATGGAAAACGGCGTTGAGATGCCAACCGCCATACTCCTTGCGGGCGTACTCTCAGCGGGTCGAACAGGCGACAACGGGCCCAAAGGCATTCGATAGTAAATTGCCTGGCCTTCAGGATCCTCATACTGCCCGGTGAGAACGCAGACAAGGTGCGCGCCAAACGCCCGATTCAGGTGTGCCATCGCTGCTGTATGACCAACTCGATTGCGACCCGTAACAAAGCGATAGCGCGGACTACCATCGGCCCGTTTGCGGATCGTCGCCTCTCCAAGTTGTGCTTCTTTGAGCTTTCGCCCAATTCCGAAGCCTTGGAATTCTTCGCAGACCGTTACCGACACAGAGTACAGACTGTTGGCCTGCCCCAACATCGGATCCCTGTCGGGCCCCTCTTCGCTCTCGTGAACTGCCTCAAGCGGCTGACCTATGGCAAAGCCCACAAAGCTCCACTCTTGCCCCTCCTTAGCCTCGGCCAGGGTAATCACACTATCTGGGTCTTTGAGTGCCGCCTGAACGTGCTCTGGAGCAGCTCGTCTCGCTGGCTCATACACGCGCAACTCGATATCCAAGATCGCCTCCAGATGGTCCATTGCTTCTTTCGAGGAAACGCTTCGGATGCGAACCTCTGGGGGCTGGCGCCGCTTCTTATGGAGTGCCGGGAGGTCTTCCCAGACTGGCGGCTTCGCACCTGGATGGGCATCGAGCCACGCGAGCGATCGTCGAACTGTGTCAAAGAGCAGCTCGATATCGCGCGCGAGGTAGCTATCGGACAATCGGTACCGCACCGTCTTGCTACCCGCCCCAAAGACCACGGCGCCTCGCCAGAACCGTTGCCCTAGGTAGGCCATCAAGTGGTCCGTGGTCGGGAGGTCAAAGGCGAATGCAAAGCCCTTTGCTCGCGGCGACCCAACGAGGTGCGGAAAGCCCTGCACAATGGTATTGAGGTGACCGCGGACGATTCTCTCCACCCGCTCTGCGGCGTGCTGTGTCGCAACCATCTCCGCATGCATGCGCCCACGAATTAGCGAAGCGGGTTGCACCGAGGTGACTTCGGGATCATCCCAGACACTCATGCAGACTCCCAGCTGCGCGCGCTTGGCGAAGACGACGGCATCAGGAAAATCTGGCTTGCCGCGAAAGTTCACGAATTGGAACTTTGAATGCCAAGCAAACTCGCCACCGAGCCCGAACCCCGTCTGCACCTCATCTAGGATGAGCGGCACGTTGTGATGTCGCGTGAGCAGCCTCAGGGCTCGAAAGAAACGCTGTGTGGCATAACGATCTCCGCCCTCGCTCTGCATCGGTTCAACGATGCATGCGAAAAACTCTGAGGACAGGAGGGCCTCGTGCACAGCGGAGAGACTGGCCACTTCCCTGGCGAGCAGCTCATCCTCCTGGGCATCTCCGAAGCGTGTCTTTAGTTCATCCAAGTCGCCCATGCCCACGTATGCGTAGAAGCCTGAAGGCGCATTGGGCTCGCCGTCACCGGGCGTTGTCCATACGGGGAATGGGGCGAAGTTGCCCGTGTACCCTGCGATTTCATACGGGCCTCGCTTCGCCGGATTGTAGGTGAGCGAAAGCGGCAGCAGGGTGCGCCCGTGGAAGCTTCCTTCAAACGCAAGCACTTTGGTGGATCCCGTATTTTCCGAGTGCAGTCTCGCCAATGCCAGAGCTTTGTCGTTGGCTTCCGCGCCACTGTTGGCGTAGGTGACGTGTGGCAAACCTGGCACCATCTGGCGAAGCACGGTGGCAAAATCGACAGCCGAATCTTGCACGTGCACAGCTGGGTCTTTGGTGCTCACGAGCGAATCTCCAAACTCGCCCTCTGTGTACCCACGAACTACGCGATCCTCTGCAAAGCCACCACACAGGGTTGCGGTTTGGCTCATACCATCAAGCACCGACAGCGGATCGTCATCGACCGAGACCAACCACGGGCCAGCAGACCGCATATGGTCAAACACCGGCGGCTTCTTTTCGCGAACCACGCGCTCGGCCGCATAGAGTCGAGATAGGAGTTCTTCTGATCTCGGCAGCTTGCCTCCGCGCGGCAAATTCATCGCCATGGGACGAGGCTGGGCGAGCAGAGTCCTTGACGCTTCCCGCGCTTCTTCCTCAGCATGCTGCGTCGCCAATCGGTCCAGTTCTGGCGGTGGCATATAGTTTAGAAGCTTGTCATGAACCACAATTCGCCCGATGACATTCTCCTGGACAGCGACCGAGGCAACGACATTGCGCGGCGCATGCGCACCTGCAGGCCGATAGTTGCCGCTCTTACCAAGGCCACCAAACGGCAGCCGAGGGCTGGCCTGATTGGTCGATCGGTTGCGATTGAGAATGCCCGAATTGGTCTCGCGGTAAAACCGTTCGAAGCGCTCGTTTGAGAATGTGAAGATACTGTTGGCGAGCCCAAACTCACTGGCACGCAGTGTGGCAATGGCTTCGTCGTCACTAGAAAAACTCTCAACACCAACGTCAGGACCGAAGAGCTCGACATCGGTGTACCCAGGCACTTCGTGCAAGCCCTCTGGAAGTAGATGCACAGACGCTCGAGCAAAGTTGCCACCTGCGTTTCGCCCCGGCTCCACCAGAGCCACAGCGCCACCAGCTTGGGCCGCTGCCGTTGCTACCTCAAGAGCTTCCAAGCCCGCCTTCGTTGTCAGGGGGCCAGCAAAGGAATCTGGCGATTCCGGATCTCCGAATTGCAGCGAGCGAACCATGGGCACAAGCGCCTCAAGAAGCTCTTCCCGGCGACTCTCGTGCACTAGGACTCGATCGGTGCAAGTGCACCGTTGCCCTGTCGTGAGGTAGCCGCCAACCACGATCTCATGCGCTGCCTGCCGTAGGTCGGCGTCCTCAGCAACAACCACAGTGTTCTTGCCGCCCATCTCCAGCGCGACCAAGAGTTCGGGTCGTTCGAGGGTGGCCTCCAGAATGCGTCGACCAACTCGGTACGAGCCAGTGAAGCACAGACCGCGGACGTGCGAGTGCGCAGCGAGGGCAGCCCCACTCTCACCGCCACCCTGCACCATGTTGAAAACGCCCGCTGGCAAATCCGAATCTGCAACGGCCTGGGCATAGACCTGCGCGCACAGCGGAGTCACCTCGGAGCCCTTCACCACGACCGCGTTCCCCATGAGAAGTGCGGGGATTGTGTGGGCGTGGCACAGGTGGAGCGGGTAGTTGAACGGTCCGATAACTCCGACGACCCCCAAGGGGTGATAGCGCATCTGCTCCCCCGGGAAGCCAGCGACCTGCCCTTCCACCAGGTCGGACTCGACAACGGCTTTGACCATGTTGAATCGGCCTATGAGCGCGCCCACTTCCCCATCGGCCTCACTACGCAACTTGCCAGTCTCAAGCACAATGGCATCAGCCAGCTCACTTCGCCTTGCGGCGATGGCCTCACGAAGAGAGATCAGGACCTCAAACCGCTGTCCTCGATCCAACGCACACCATGCCTTTGAGGCCTGGTGAGCGGCATTGGCCGCATCGGCTACGTGCTCCACAGAGCAGGCGGTCTCGAATACAACCTCCTCGCTCTTGGCCGGGTTGGTCGAGGTGAGTGTCGTCCCCTTGGGAGCAACAAAACTGCCATCTATAAAATCACCAAGTGCTTGCATGTTTCACATCCGTGTTGGTCGCTTGTAGCGCGGGCAGCTTAGCACTCTGAATCCGCCCACCCCCCTCGTCCCTGTTGTATATTCCACAGTGATTTGGCTTCCCTACTCTTTCAGGCCGGCCCCAATGCTGGGCGCCGCTACAAGCTCGGCGATGGCGACTACATTATTGGTCGGCGGTCGGACTGCCAGATCTTTGTGCCCGATATGCGCGTCTCTCGACAGCATGCTCGAGTTGTGCGGGATGGCAATGGCTGGATCATCGAAGACCTTGGTTCCAATAACGGCACCTTCGTAAACGGCAAGCAGGTGCAGTCGGGGGCCATCTCTCACAGAGACGAAATCACCATCGCGAACAACAAGATTCGCGTTGACATTCCGGAGTCCACCAAGGGGCTGCCCTCCTACGATGCGAATGTCACAATCGTCGATCTGCGCAATCCAAAGGTCTTTGTCTCAAATGAGGATAGTTCTGATAGCAGCTTCCTCAATGCCAGCTTGGCGGGGGTTCAGGACAGCCAGCGTGAGCTTCGGCTCATCGAGCGCAAACTCGACGCGCTAACTTCCGTGCTTCAGAGTGCGGCGACAACCACCGATCCGCTGGTCCTCCTCGACAAGATCGTCGAAGCACTTCTCGAAGTCTTTCCCGATGCGGCCTCGGTGGGTGTGCTGGTGCAAGACGAGTCGGGCGAACTCAAAGTGCAAACAAAGCGGCACCGCAAAAAAAGCGCGGGCGCCGACATGCGCGTTCCCGGCACCATTATCCGCCATGTGGTCCAAGACCGACGAGGCATTCTCCTGCAGGAAGATGACGTCGAGCCACAGACGCACACCCACGATGTGGCGATGCCGGTTGGCCTCGAACCCAGCGGTTCGCGAATGGGCGCGCCACTGCAGTCACACGGTGAGAACTACGGGGCCATCTATGTCGAGGGCCAAGGGCAAAAATTCAAACAAGAGGATGTGGATCTTCTAACGAGCATTGCCGCACAGGCCGCGCTCGTCATGCACTCCGCTCGTCAACAACAACGCGCTGCGGTCCAAGAACGGCTCGAACGCGACTTGCGCGTCGCACGGCAAATCCAACGCAGCCTTCTACCGGCTGCCGAACCCGAAGTCTTGGGCATGGAGTTTGGTGTCCACTACGAGCCGGCCTATCAGATTGGTGGCGACTTCTACGATTTCACATGGCACGACAAAGACCACCTTGGAATGGTGATTGGAGATGTCTCGGGCAAGGCGATTAGCGCAGCACTGTACATGGCGAGTCTCACAAGCCAGCTGCGATCCCGAGCTGCGATTGCAAAGACCCCAGGGAAACTGCTTTCCAAGGTAAACGAGTCGATGCTGCAAATGGGCGACGACGGCATGTTCGCCACCCTCGCCTACCTCATCTACGATCTCGAAACTCGCACTCTGGTCTTCACCAACGCGGGGCATATGACGCCTCTGCTCCGGCGAGATGGGCGGGTGTATCCAATTCAGGCTGAGCAAGCACACTGCACACCGATTGGCATTATGGAAGGCATGGAGTTTGGTGAAGCGCGAATCCAGCTTCACTCTGGTGACCTCATCCTCCTCACCACCGATGGCGTTCATGAAGCGCGGGATCCATCTGGCAACGAATACGGCATCAAGCGACTGAGCCGCAGGGTTCGCTCTGCCCGCGGAAATGCGAGCGAAGTGGTAAAAGCGATCCTCCAAGACCTCGATAGCTTCGTTGGCAATGGGCCGCAAACCGACGACATCACGATTGTCGCCATGGGCATTGGAAGACGTCGGGCCAGGCGTCGAACTGAGACGATGCCAGGTCTTCCCGCCCTGGAGCCCGACATCACCACGGGGCGCCCAATCACCGAGACTGGTGAGTCCCCAGCCGTGGACGAAGGCGAATGATCTCAGCGTTCTCTTAACATTTCAGAGACTTAAGAATCGCTTTGTCTAGTGCCACAGGTTTTTCTCGCCACTGGACGACAGCGCTTGCCAGGGACTAGGCCCTGTGCCATATTGCGCCACCCCGCCAGCCGGTGGGGCTTTTTCTTAGAACGTCCGCTCTTTGCAGACACCATTTCCGTAGGTACTTCCGACATGGCAAAAAAATCCAAAGGTGGCCGAGAACTTATTCGCCTGGTATCAACCGCAGGCACCGGCTACTTCTACACCACCACCAAGAGCAAGAAACGCACTCCCGACAAGCTGGTCTTCAAAAAGTACGACCCAAAGATCCGCAAGCACGTCGAATTCAAAGAGTCGAAGATCTAAAGGTAGGACCAGACCATGTCACGTATCTGTCAAGTCACCGGCAAGCAAGCTCTTGTTGGAAACAACGTCTCCCACTCAAAGCGCCACACCAAGAAGCGCTCTGAAATCAACCTGCGCAAGAAGCGCTTCTGGCTCGAGGACGAGAAGCGCTACATCAGCCTTCGGGTCTCAGCTCGCGGCATGAAAATCATCGACAAGCGCGGTCTCGCTGTTGTCGTGAAGGAAATGCGCGCTCGCGGCGAAAAAGTCTAGCTCTTTGAATCGCAGCTCGAAGACACGCTCCCTGGCTTGGCCTCGGAGCGTTTTCTGCGTTTCGGTTGCAACGCCTTACTCTCGGATCGCATGCCCAAGGTTAGTTCGCAAAGAAGACGGCGAGCCCACCACCGACAGCAATCAGCGCAAGACCAACCACGAGCCAAAGCTTCCTGGGCTTTGGGGAGGTTGCCGCAATGATGGCCTTGGTCGAAGGCCCTGGCGCTGAAAGTGATGACGCCGAGGCGCTTGGGCCCTCGGGAACAGACTGTGGTCGAAATACGGGTGCTGGTGCCGACATTGGTGCTCGTGGCGCCAAAGCAGCCGCGTCGGCAGCGGGCTCACTTGCCAAGATGCGCAGACACTCCTGCCGAACTGCAGCGACATCGACAAAGCGATCATCGCGCATTTTCTGGAGCATCTTGAGAATCAAGGCATCCACGTCGCGAGGGAAATCCCCTCCCGGATAGGCCGTGCTCGGTGACGGTGGGACCTTCTTGAGTTGGGCTGAGATCAACATGGCTGGCCCTACTGCATTGGGGAATGGCAGCCGGCCCGTCATCAGCTCGTACGCCAGGACACCCAGACCGTAGATATCGCTACGACCATCGAGGTCCTTACCCATGAGCTGCTCGGGCGACATGTATTCGAGAGTTCCAAGGGTTTGCCCAGTAGCCGTGAGCTGTGGACCGTTTGTGCCTCCCAGGCCATCTCCTCGCAACATCTTGGCAATGCCAAAGTCTAGAATTTTCACAAACTCGTCGTTGCCCGAGCGCCGCTCCAGGTGCACGTTCTCTGGCTTAAGATCGCGATGAACGATTCCCATGGCATGTGCTTCGCCAAGCGACGAACACATCTCACTAAGAATTTTTAGCATGCGACGCCAAGGCACCGGGGCTTCCTTGGCGAACACATCGTGAAGGCTGCGGCCCTCAAGTAGCTCCATGGCAATGTACAGGGTGCCATCTTCGGTTTGGTCGAAATCGTAGGTTGTGACAGTGTGAGCGTCCTTGAGACTGCAAAGCACTTGCCCCTCAAGACGAAACCTTTGCACAACGTTCTTGTCTCGGGTCATCTCTGGGTGCAAAAGCTTGAGTGCCACAACGCGGTTGCTGTGCAGTTGCACACCTTTGTAGACCGCACCAAAGCCCCCCTCTCCAAGCTTGCTCTCCACGACAAATCGATTATTGAGCGTGGTTCCAACATACGGATCGTTTGCGGCAAAGAGGTTTGGGCTACCCTTCGCACCCCGCATCTCGGGTTTGTCCTTTGGAGCGCCAACAGGATTCGAGTACTGCGACGCGACAGGCGGCGGGTCGGCAGAGACGAGCGTCCGGGGCATCGCTTCTACAGGCTTTGGCGTTTCAGCAGGGTTTTGTCCACTCTTTGCGCGTGGAGCTTCGGGTCTTGTTTCCGGGCGAGCATACTGTGGGCCGCCAGCTGGCAATCCCTCAGCCTTGGACTCCTCTACGGGTGCCCCGCACACCCCACAGAAGCGCGAGGATGCTTCCAAAGGCATCTGGCACTTTGGGCAGTGGCTCATGAGCATGCACCCGCACAGCTGAGATCAAAAGCGTTCATCTCCGTCAATGCAGTATCGCGCAATCCATCGCTGGGCGCACGTTACCAGCGAAGAAAGCGCCGCCACCATGACCGAGGACGCTCGGGAATCGCACTCTCCGACTCCCCCAGCCACAACCGCACGAGCGGCCCTCCACGGCCAAACTCCACCTCCACAGTCTCGCCAATCGCGATGCTGTGGGCCGCAACCTTCCGCCCCTCAATCCACGTCCCATTGGAGGAGCCCAGATCGCGTAGCTCTGCTGTGCCTTGCTCCGCGTTGTAGACAATCTCTGCATGACGAGTCGACGCATCGATGTCGTGTCGGGCGTCAAAACTCACATCGCTATCGGGGTGGCGGCCAATGGTGAGGCGTTCAAACGACTCAAAGCGATCGCGCCCTCCCCGCCGACTTCCGCGCAGATGATCCGCGAGCAAGATCACAAGAGCCCAAGCGCATAGGCCAAGCCCAGCAATGAGATGCCGATGATGGCGAACCAACCGAGAAAATGCACTCGTCCTTGTGCCGCAAGGGCGCGCTGCGCTGGCCCCGCTACCTCGTCTTCTGGAATGGCTGGATGCTGCGCAGTTGCAGGGAGCCGCGCTGGCGCCGCCCCTTTGCGAATCCCCGCTCGGTGTGCGAGCCGTCGGCCGACCATGGAGGTGGAGCTGAGAGCAGATTCCCCCTCCAAGTTCGGATCCAGTTCGGTAAAGCGAACCTCATCCTCGCCCAAAACCGGAGCGCGCAAATCGCCGCCGTGCACCTCGGCCAGAAGAACACTGATATTATCCATGCCCCCCTCATCGTGAGCGAGCTTGATGAGAGAAGCGGTCGCGTCTTGCATCGACTCCATAGCGCAGGCTTTGGCCATGGCATCGTGTTGCACAGACTCGTGCAACCCATCACTGCAAAGAACAATGCGGTCACCATTTCGCAGCTCGGCGATTGAGAGCGAAACCTCGACGTCCGCACTCGCACCAACTGCCTGGAGAATCTGCCCGCGCTGCATTGAGTACGCCGCGCGCTCTTTGGAAAGCTGCCCCGACTGCATCAAGGCTCTGACCACACTCTGATCGCGGGTGATTTGGCTAAGAGTTTTTCCACGCAGGACATAGGCTCTAGAATCCCCAACTTGGGCCAGAACCACCGTGTTGGACACAAGAGCCGCGCAACTCACCGTTGTTCCCATGCCCCGCAGACTCTTGTCGGCTTTTGCTCTGGCAACAACTGCCTGATTGGCCAAGCGAACGGCGCGCCGCAGGTTTCTTGCGAGCACCGCCCGATCCTGGGTGGGGGGGCTCCCCTGGGTCGCCTTGTGAATCTCAGCGCAAGCCATGCCACTGGCCACCTCACCTCCGGCCGTGCCCCCCATCCCATCACACAGGACCAAGAGTGGCCCGCGCTCTCCCTCGACAATCTGTGGCTCAGCGAGGCTTAGCACTTCGCTCGAATCGAGGTTGGCCACGAGCATCGAATCCTCGTTGCCCTGGCGCACAAGGCCCCGATCGGAGAGCCCTGCGATCTCTACACGGCAGCTCAAAACGCTTAATACGGTTTGTAGCGAAACATCTGGTCGCCGATGCGAAGAAAGTCACCTTCACTCAAATTGGCCGGTTCGGTGAGCCTGAGAAACGTTCCGTTTGAGCTGCCAAGATCGCAAAGCATGCACTGCTCGTTTTGCCAGCGAAAGGCCGCATGGCGCCGAGAAAGAAACTCGTCGTCTCGAAACACGACATCGCCCTCTTCTCGTCCGACCACCATTTCATCGCCGTATAGGTGGCGCACATCTCGAATGCCACCGCTGGGAAGAACTTGAGAAATTCGCCCCCAAGCCTGTCGCATGGGCGATCCAAAGAGAGAAACACCATGCTGGGTGAGCTGGGTTGGCTTGCTCTCGGAAGAGCGGAGTTGGTTGTAGCGAAGCAGCTCACGTCCAATCAGAATGACAGCGGCGTCCGCAAGTTTCGTGTCTTGCCGAAGGCGCCGGAAGACGCCGTTGAGACCATCTAGGGGAATGATGCGCGCGCCTCCCGTACCAAGTCGCTCGATGCGTGCGTGACAGGCGGCCAGGTAGGGGTCATCAAAGCGCAGCCCCACCGAGCCCGAGTTCCCAAGCTCGACATAGTCGCCTGAGAGGTCGTGAACAACGCCATCGCTGCCATCGCGATTGACAGAGACCAGACAGGCCCACGGGGGCTCGGTCGACACGGGAATGCGCACCGACTTGGGCGTTGGAGTTCGAGACTGGGGAGCTTGTGTAGATGGCGGAGGCGCGGCGGGCGAAGCTGGAGGCGCCGAGGACGGAGCTGGAAACGGCGTGCTCACCGGCGCAGAACTCGGCGCCGGAGCAAGCGGCTTGCCGCAGCGCTGACAAAAGGAGAACCCACCAGGAGTTTCCCCTCCGCACACACCACATTGTTGTATTCCACGGCCCTCAGAGCCTGTCGGCGCCCGATGTGGTTGCGAGCTTCCCGCAGGTGGTGCCCCCGGCGGAGGTGTTGGAGTTGCTGGACGCGATCGCGCTTGTGGCACATGGGCTGGGACCGCTGCCGGCGCTGAATTGCCAGGATGCGCCGGCTGTGGGCCACTTGCCGGACCAACCGCCGTGTCAGCCACGCCACCAGTTAGTGGGGTTCCACACTGCCGACAAAAGCGCATGCTGGGAGCGTTTGACGCTCCGCATTTCACGCATGTTGTGCCTTGCATGACCGGTGTGGTGGGTGCCGATCCGATAGGCGGCAAAGGAGTAGGAGTGGCTGCCATGGGCAACCCTGCAGGGCCCTGGTGAGTCCCACCGGGGTCCAACGGCTTCTCGAGCCGACTACCACAGTTAAGACAAAAGGTTGAGCCCAAAGCCCCCTGATGACCGCAATTTGTACACTGCATGATCCTGCTTCTATTTGGCGCTGTTGTAGATCGTCCTGGCCCAATTGCAAGCAGCCCTCGGTCTTGCTAAACCCACCGCTCCTCTAGCCAAGCTATCAAACCTAAAGGAAAAAGGTCAACCTCACACGTGTCCCCGCGCCCTCCAACCAAGCTCACTCTGACTGTGCTCTTCGCCATGCTGCTCGCTTGTGCCTGCAGCACAGCAGCCACTCGCACCGCACCATTTCGGGTGCGACCAGATAGCACGGAAGCTGGCAACCTGGAGGGCCCCTTCTCTGGCCAGGTCAAAGACTCGGCATCAGGTGATCCAATTCCGGGCGCACTGGTCTACGCAACGTGGACCTACGAGCGAGGCGATGGCGTTGCACAACCCACGGGATCCGCCGAAGCCATTGCCTCAACCGATGCCAATGGGCGCTACTCAATCACGCACCCTGAAGAGACTGCCCCAGAGGGGAGGCTCACCGCGTTTCATCTCGTCGTCTACAAGAAAGGCTACGTGGCCTATCGCAGTGACCGACGATTTGCCGACCTCGGTCCGCGCTTTGACTTTGCACAGAAGCACAACGCCGTTTCGCTGGACCGATGGCACTCCGAGCATAGTCACGTGCGTCACTTGCGCTATGTCGGCGGTGGTTCGGCGCTGGCAGCGCTCACGGCCTGGGAGCGTGCCGAGGCCAGTGCCGAACTCTCCGGTGAGCGACGTGAAGCCGCAAGCCAGCTCTCTTCCGATCTGCTAGATACGCTCTCCGACAGCCGCTTGATCGCAGCGCAACTCCTCGGGGAGTCCGAGATCAAAGACATTACCGGATATGAAGGCAGCTTCGAGAGCGGTCCTCTCAATGATGAAGCCGACACCGCAAGCTACTCGTCCCAGCACTTCAAGGCATTGGGGCAACCCGAAGTCTTTGATGTCGCAATTCGTTTGTGGCGCCTTGATGAAGAACGCGCCAAACAGCGGTTCTCGGAGCTTTCCGAAACACTCCCTGGCGTCACCGAGCGCGACGATGTCGCCGACAAGAGCCTACTCGCCATCGAAGGAGACATTCAAGGCTATGCCTTTCTCGACACAAAGCGCTCGCTCGTCGTCCTAATCACGTGCGGCAAAGGACAGTGCAAAGAGCAATCGCAGCTCATCGCCCTGGCAAGCAAGATCTTCTCGAACATTGAAGCCGTGGTCCCACTTGGGCGCTAAGGCCCGCAAACGTCTAGGCATCGTATGAAGCGTTTTCTCACCATATTGGCTCCTTTCCTGCTCGCCGCGACCCTCAGCACGGGGGACGCATCCGCTTGGGAAGCCGCCACCACCCATGCGGGACTCACCGAGCAATCTGCTCTCTCGTCGACGCTGCACAAGCGCTTGCAAGAGCAGTTCGGAGCTTCGCAAGGCCTCTACACGATGCTCACGGTGCCAAAGAAAGACGCGCCAAAACTCTTCGCAATCGTCGACCGCCTCAACCCGACGCACGGCTATGTTCCCGACGCAAACGGCCGCATGAGTGCCCTGTCCTGGCTTGTACTCGGCTCTGTTGTGGCCGATGTCCCTTCCGAACACGCCATGAACCACTTTTTCAACCCTCTTACTGAATCGGGGCTTACGAATTCTACTGAGAGCGGCATCGTCGAGCAGGTCCACCTTGGCGTCCTTCGCGCCGGCAACGGGCCCTCCCTCAAGGCTGGTGGCATGTCGGCGAAACTTTGGTGGAAGTCCCCAGAGAACCCCTTGGGCTACGAAGGCTTTGCCGCACAGTTTCGCAAAGCTGCTAGTGCAGAGACGCGCGCCGAGCGCGATCGACATCTCGCCGGGAGCCTGCTCGCCGCCGGAGCCATGCTCCACATCGTTCAAGACATGGGTGCACCCTCCCGTGTTCGCGACGATATTTCTGCCCACCAGCAACAAGTCGGATCCACAGATACCGATCGAGGCTCGCGCTTTGAGCGAATTGCGGCTCTCTCTTTCGGGCGACTTGGAATCCCAAAAGCCACAGCGGTGCCCGCACTGACCTCGCTCGGCGCTCACATCTCGAATCCTCAGGGAACCGGGCTTGCAGACGTTATTACCCGAAGCTTCTTCTCCGCCGGCACGCTTCCCACTTCCTTCAAGGTTACTCGCAACACGGGCAGTTCTGGGTTCCGCACCACGCTCGCGAAGCATCTCCTTCGGCCACTGCCGGCTGGTACATCTGAGGATGGCGCAACACGTTTCGATCTTGTAGCGGCCCGCAACGACGACGGCGCTACTTGGAGAAGCAAGTCAGGCACCTGTCTCGCGGAATACCAAATCAAGAATGCCAAGGTCCGCTGGTCCATCTCCGACGCCTGCGCACTCGACCAACTTGAAGCGATTCTGCCAACGGTCGCAGGCTATGGGATTTCTTTTCTTGAATCCCTATATCCCTCGGACCTTGGAATCGCAAGCATCGACGGGAAAACCTCGGTTACCTTCGATGCGCAACGCTACGGGCCGGGCCGAGTTCGTCTCTTTGCCGAAGCCGAGGATGGGCGCCGTTCCGAGTTTTTCTCAGCCGACACTAAGGGGGGTGAGACCACGCTGGCCATCCCACTCCCTCCAACCACGGCCACTCGAATCACCGCGTTCTTTGATGGCACCGATGCCAAAGGCGCACCACGACTCGCCAGCGCCAGCGTGGCGTGGCCACTCCCCTAGTGCGCGATTCATGAATAGAGAACGCGCTCACTCGTCTTCTCGCCCACTGGACAGACTGGCTCTGCCAGTCTTCTTCGTTGTTCCTCGGTCGCTTGCCCCAGCAAACTCCCTCTTCCCGCCTCGCCAGCAAACGAGCTGATTTCACGATCACGATCAATGTCCATGGATCGCGCTCTAGTTCTGGATTTGCGCTAGCAAGTCGATCACGTGCAGATCGCGCGGAGCAACCACCTTTGCGAGAATCAGAAGCTCCCTGGCGGTATCAGTATCTTCTGCCTCGATTCGCTCCCGTGCGGCCTCTACGTGCCTTCGGGGCAATTCCGGATCTGCCTCTAGCACCCGACTCGCCAGCGCCTCGCAACGCTCCTCTTGCCCGGCAACCTGTGCCAGTCGAGCTGCGTGCGCCAGAAAGAACGAACCGTACTCTGATTTGGCCCGGACCATCGCAGCCTGCTCAGCCTCCTCACTCGCAACTTCATAATCTCCGAACTCTTCTGAAATCCGTGCAAGATCAAACCAAGCCCAAGGAAAGTCAGGATACGCACCAACAACATCTTCAAGGCTCTTGCGAGCAGCTGCCTTGTCACCACTGTCCATCAACGCACGCGCCAGACGCCATCTTGGCGCAACGGCCTTCGGGTCTCGCTTCAGCTGTCGTCGCGACCGTTCAGCCTCCGAGGCAGCCGAGAGCTCCCCATCGTCATTAAAGATGCCCTCCAAGAACTCCCCTTCCTTGTCGTAGAGCACCGACTCAGCGTCGACAACACCAGCGAGCCACCGATCAAAACGCGTGCCCTCGGGAAGCGCCTCTTCCAAGTCGCGATCGAATCGCCAGACGGTGCCACCTCGGTCGACAAAGATGTCATCTCCCCCGCATTCGCCGACGAGAAAACGTCCCTCGGATTCTTGCAGCGCGTCTCCTGGCAAGAGCACCACGCTCTCATGAAAGAGCTCTGCTCCGTTGAACTCCCGATAGATCGCCGCCACCGACTCTGGCAGAGTAGCGTCGAGCATCAGAGCTGGGCTGCCGAGCCTATGAATGCCCTCGCCGTACTCGGTGAGACGTTCGACAATCCACTCTGCGCGACTGGCGATGTCGCGGTCGGCATGTCCCGACCGCGCTCCGCGTTTCCGTGCCATGGCTGTGGGTTCCTCGCTATTGGAAAATCGAGGTATCCGCCGCTATGCCCCGCCCCCCGAGGTCCGAGTAGAAGCTTGGCACGGTACCAGAAGCAACGTACTCACCACTCTCGTCGTAGCGGAAGATGTTCTGCGTGGCAAACCCGTCGGTCCCTGTGCCCGTTACCTCGTCGATCGAAGCGATGCGCACCTTGCCATCACCGTAACGCACCACGTGAACCACGATATCGACGGCAGCGCTTACCATCTCTCGACGAGCCGTCGACTCCGCAGCACAGGACAACGCGGCCAATGAGGCAAGACGCCCTAGGGCAGAGAGAGCCCCCTCACCACGTATCGACGCCAAGGTGCCATCGAAGCTCGCAAGCATCGCCTGAACAAGCTCAAATGCCTCCGCGCCCCGAATGTCCCCAACCACCAGGCGGTCAGGATGCATACGCTCGGCTCCCCTCAAGAGTTCTTCAACTCCAATAGTGGGAACACCATTGCCGTCCCCCGGACGCGACTCAAGCGCTATCCAGTGAGGCCTTCCAATCTTGAGGCTGCTCACTTCCTCGATGGAAACCAGACGCTCGTTTGCTGGTACATCTGACGCGAGAGCTCCGAGAACCGAGTTTTTGCCAGAGCTAGCGGATCCACAAACTAGCATGGTCTTTCGAGAGCTAAGACAAGTTCCTAGGAAAGATGCCATTGCCCCGCTGAGAACACCGCGGGTCTCGAGAGAGCGCAAGTCCTCTCCGCGTCCACTGGGCTTGCGAAGCGTGAGGCACGGTCCCCGGCTAGAAACCGGGGGTAGAACCATAGATAGACGGGCTCCATCGCGGAGACGGGCGTTCACGATGGGCGAATGAGGGTCTATGGTCAACCCCGTAGGAGCGACGAGGCGGTCCACAACACGCCGAAATACTTCCTCGGAAGAGAAGCCCGTGTTGGCACTGCCAAGTGTTCCCGACCTCGTGATCAGAATTCGATCCGTGCCATCGACAAGGATTTCTTCAATCGTGTCATCGGCAAGGAGGTCCTCAAGAGGACCTAGACCGAGCGCCTCATTGAGCGTCTCTTTGATGAGCTGGTCTTGATCGACGCCAGCAGGCAGCGTGCCCCCAGACTCCATGGTTTCCACCAAGTCCACGATTGCGCTCTCGGCACGCTGCCAGAGTTCTTCGTCGCCAAGGCGCTCTAGGGCGAGTTCATCGAGACCAAGATCGGGCACCAGGCGTTCGAGAATCGAATCCTGGATCGAAAGCAGGGTCTTTGCTGCAGCATCCAAGCTCGGCACAGCCGCAATCGGACGACCATCCATGGCTGGACGCTTGCGGGGGGCATTGCTGGCGCCTGCGCCCACAAGACGAGGTTTTGGGGCCGCAGCGGGCTTCGGAGCGGGTGCTGGTTCCGGGGCTAACGAAGCTGGTGCGGAGATTCCCAGCGCGGGTGGTGCCAAATCCACCGGTGCTGAGGGCACAACTGGCGCAACGGCAGGAGGGGGTGCCATCGCTGGAGGGGGTGCCATCGCAGGAGGAGGTGCCATCGCAGGAGGGGGTGCCATAGCAGAAGGTGCTGCCGTCGCAGGAGGGGGTGCCATCGCAGAAGGTGGTGCCGTCGGCCGTGGTGCTGCGGGTGGTGATGACACAGCCTGGGGAGCTGCGGCTGCACGTGGTGGTGGCGCCATTGGAGGTGGAGCCATTGGCGGTGGAGCAGCAGGTGCTGCGGACGCGGGTGAAGGCAAAGGTGCAGGTGCTGAGGGCCGAGGTGCGGGCCGCGGAGCAGCAGTTGCTGGCCGTGGCGCTAGTGGCGGCGCGGTCGCAGCGCGAGGTGGCGAGGAGGCTGGCGCCAATGGTGGCGGCGCAGACTGATTTGCTCGTGGCGGAGCTGCTGGAGCCATTGGTGGCGAGGAAGCCGGTGGAGCCATTGGAGGTGCGGCCGGCTGGCTTACCGCACGCGCCGACCCCTGCCCGGGCTCTTCAACTCCAAGAATGAAATCGCCGATGTAGATCTTGTCCGAGTCTTTGACAACGAGCGGACTCGTGATCTTGCGACCATTCACATACGTACCGTTTGTACTCTTTAGGTCGACAATAATGAACTTGCCGTCTTTGAGAACAATGCGTGCATGCCTCTTTGAGACATTGCCCTTCGGCAAGACAACATCGTTGCCCTGCACGCGTCCAATCGTAATTTCAGCTTTGTCAAAATCGAGACGGCGCTGGTCGCCGCCTTTTTCCGTGAGCGTAATCGCAAACATATTGGCCTTCCCGACGCAGCCCGAGCGCCTTAACCGCCGTAACGATAACGAATCAGAAAAATGCGGGTCAAGGAAACGGCACGTTAAGAGTGCGAATGCTGCACCTGAATCATTTCTCGCGCTCACCGTCAAAGGTAGGCAAGATCAGCCCATGGATGTGCGACGTAAAACTACCTTAAACTCTAGCCCCGTCAGACTCCTGCCCATATGCATCATGGCGCTCACCATCCTGGGGGGCGCACAAGGCCCCGCCTATGCTGAGAAGGTGCCAGGACGCTACGTATTCGTGCTCTCACGGGTAGACTTGCCCAAGGGCGCCCCGGCCGAACTCGAGGCGGTTGTTCGCAAGCAGGTCGCGGCGGCGGTTGCCAAGGAAGCCCGTCTGGATGCTGAGATTCCCAAGGGCGCACCCGCGTATGACGAAAAGGCCAAGGGCCGCTACAACAATAAGCCCTTCCATGAGTACATGGCGAAGCATCATCTTCGAGCGTTTCGCGTGACGGTGCAGGTGACCAAGTACACTCCAACCTTGATGCCAAACCCCAAGAAGTCTGGCCAGATCCTGGGAAGCTCACTCGTGCTCCGGATGTTTGGCGAGACCATTCCTGACCGAGTGATGGCGTTTTCGGGGGATGGCTCAGCAAGTGTGATGGCGGAAGTTGGCAAGAAGGTTCGCGCAAAGGATCGGACGTGGGTTGATACGGATGCTGCCGATCTCGCGATTGAGAAAGCAATCACCATGAGCATTGTAAAGCTTGACACCAAGCCCAAGAAGAAACCAAAGCGCCGGAAGAAGCACGCAAAACGAACACCGCGATAGGCTGGATCTCATCCGCCACGAACTCCACACAGAAACCTCTCGCTCGCTTCCTTACCCTCGGGCATGGCCCAGCGCCGAGGGCGAAGAACCGAGCAAGCGCGAGCAAGATTTTTGAATCTGACGCTAGTGAACCATTTGGCCCATGCGGTCGAGACGCAGACCACCGGCCTCGGAAGGCTGCTTGGACCACCAGATAAAGAGGGCCTTGCCCTTAATGTTCTTCACGGGGACTGGCCCCCACACGCGCGAGTCGCTTGAGTTGGACCGGTTGTCTCCCATGACGAAGACGTGGTCTTTGGGAACCACGAAGTGCTGGCGTAAGCCACAGATGTCGTCTGGGTCCTCGTTGGTTGTGACAATTTCCCCCGTCGCCGCGAGCCGCTCATCCAAGTCTCGCCCATCCACACCGTTTTCGCGGCACGTTGGCATGCTGTGGCTCGGGAAGTCCAACGCGCCGCTGTATTGCGAGTAGGGGCCCTTTGGGTTGCCCGCCCGAACCTCGTCCATGTGCGGGCGGGTTTCATCGTGAACCGTCTCGTAAGAAAATCCCTCAACGGTCTCTTGATACAGGCTGCACGACCGCTCCACCCATCCTGATGCCGCAGTGTCCCAGTATGTGCACTCGGATTCATCATACTTCGCAGGCCGTTCTTTGCCATTCACGAAGAGGGTATCGCAGCGCACCTCAACGGTATCCCCAGCAAGCGCCACAACCCTCTTGATGAAATCCTTTTCCGGATCGCAGGGGTAGATGAAGACAATCACCTCGCCTGGCTTTGGTCCCCGGTAATCGAGGAAATGTGTTGTTGTGTAGGGGATACGTACTCCGTAGAGAAACTTATTTACGAAGATGTGATCGCCTATCTCCATCGTGGGAATCATCGATGTCGAGGGAATCTTGAACGCTTCAATCACAAACGCCCGAAGTAGTAGCGCTATCAAAATCGCGATGCCGATAGACTCGCCATACTCGCGTCCTGTGCTCTTCCGAGTGAAGGCCAGGTTGCGATCCACAAGATCGTCGAGCAGTGCGAGTTCGTCGCGGAGTTTGCCCCGACTTGCTTCATCCTCGCCCGCCAAAGCCTTCTCAAGGTGGTTGGCGTGGGCCGCAATACGCTCCTTGGTGGAATCTGAGAGCTTATACGCGTAGGTATGCAGCCCCTTGCGGGCGTCGCGAATTAGGCCGGTGGCCTCTTTGCGAATTCGTCGCTCGTATTTGCGAGGCAGGTTGCTCATACGCCAGGGTTAGTCCACTTGCAGAATAGTTAGGAACGCTTCCTGTGGCAACTCTACCGAGCCCACGGCCTTCATGCGCTTCTTGCCTGCCTTTTGCTTCTCAAGCAGCTTTCGCTTTCGCGAGATGTCACCACCGTAGCACTTGGCAGTCACGTCTTTTCGAAGGGCCTTAACCGTTGTTCGCGAGATGATACGACTTCCAACCGCCGCCTGAATTGCCACCGCAAACATCTGTCGGTGAATGACATCCTTCATTTTGACGCAGATCTCATGTCCACGGCGTTGCGCAACCGATTTGTGACAAACCAAACTCAGTGCATCGACCTTCTCGCTGTTGATGAGCATGTCCACACGAACCAGGTCGCTCCGCATATACTCGCCCATGTCGTATTCGAGTGAGGCATAGCCCCGCGAGAGCGTCTTGAGCCGATCGTAGAAGCCAAAGACAACTTCCGCCATGGGAAGCTTGTACTTCACCTGGACACGTCCCATGGTGCCGTAGTCGATTCCCGACTGGATCCCGCGTCGCTCCTCGCACAGTTGGACGACGGGCCCAATGTACTCCTGCGGGCAGTGCACGGTGGCATTGATCATCGGCTCCTCCATGTAGTCGTAGGCGCCAGCATCCGGCATCTTGGCCGGATTGTGAACAAAGTCCTCCTCGCCGTTCTTGAAGTGCACCTTGTAAATTACCGAAGGCGCTGTCGTGATGAGGTCCAGATCGAATTCTCGCTCAAGGCGCTCTTGAACAATCTCCATATGCAAGAGACCGAGGAAACCACAGCGAAACCCAAACCCGAGTGCCGCTGACGTCTCGGGTTCATAGGTAACAGCTGCATCGTTGAGCACAAGTTTGGCGAGCGCATCTTTGAGCTGCTGGTAGTCCTTCGAGTCCACAGGAAAGATGCCAGCGAAGACCATCGGCTGAACGGTCTGAAACCCCTCAAGAGCTTCTTCGCATTGGCGTCCTGCCTCCGTCACCGTATCGCCAACCCGAACGTCTGCGATATCCTTGATGGACCCAGCGATGATTCCCACCTCTCCGCAGTCGAGTGCTTTTGTTTCCCGAGGGTGCGGATCAAAGTACCCAACCTGCAGGCAGTCGTATTCCTTCTCGGTGCCCATGAAGCGCAGTTTCATGCCCTTCTTGAGAACGCCCTCTTTCACGCGCACTAGCGCGACAACTCCCTTGAACGAGTCGTACCAAGAGTCAAAGATGAGCGCGCGCAGAGGCTTGTCGGGAAAGACCGCTGGTGGCGGAATACGCTGCACCACAGCTTCCAAGACATCTTCGACACCGAGGCCGGTCTTGGCCGACACCCGCAGCGCGTCTTGCGAGTCGAGCCCGATGGCCTCTTCGATTTCGGCGATGACTTCCTCGGGGCGAGCGACTGGCAGATCGATCTTATTTAGGACCGGGACAATTTCGAGATCGTTGTCGAGTGCCAGATACACATTCGCCAACGTCTGAGCCTCAACTCCTTGCGCGGCATCCACCACTAAGAGACATCCCTCACAAGCAGCAAGGGATCGGGAGACTTCGTAGTGAAAATCAACGTGACCTGGGGTGTCGATGAGATTCAGCTGATAGACCAAGCCATCTTGCGCTTTGTACTCAAGGCGTACTGCCTGCGCTTTGATTGTGATTCCTCGCTCCCGCTCAATCTCCATTCGATCAAGCAGTTGCGCCTGTTGCTCACGTTTCGTGATGGCGCCAGTGAGGTCCATAATTCGATCGGCGAGAGTCGTCTTGCCATGATCGATATGGGCAATAATAGAGAAGTTACGGATTCGCTCCGGTGGGACCGGCATGTGCCCGCCTATCTAGCACATTCGCCTCGGGGGCACAGCAATGCCGAGAAAATAGCGATGCTGGCACAAGAACTTGGCAACTCTGAGTGCCTCAAGCGGGGAAATCGGGCTAGGCTTTAACCATGGGAAATCGTGCAATCGGGATGTGTCTGGCCGTAGGCGCCCTCTCTTTGGTGGCCTGTGGTGGCGCTAGCAAGGGCAAGGGGTCGAAGAACGTTGCGGGCATTGACTCCAGCGACGGACTGACGGTGCCTCGTGTAGATCCATCCTTGTGTGACACAAAAGGCAAGAAGGTCACCACCTTCGACCTCAATCACGACAACCGCCCCGACGTTTGGAAGCTTTTCGCGACAGCGGACGAAGGCGGAACAACCGTTGAGATCCTCACCTGCAAGCAGGTTGACCTCGACCATGATGGCCGCAAGGACTACGTGCAAACCTACTCGCGCACGGGCGAGATGTTGGCCGAGGAATTTGATTTTACCTTTGAAGGGGAAATGGATGCTCGCGAGCACTACGATAAGAAGACGGGAAAGATCTATCTCATCGAGCGCGATTCTGACCACGATAAGAAGCCCGACGTCTGGGAGAAATACGATGAAGAGGGCCGCCTTGAGAGCGTGCGCCGAGACCGCAATGCGGATGGCAAGCCCGATCTTTGGGAGCAGTACAAAAAGGGTGAGCTTCTAGCGATTCTCTACGATGATGACTTCGACAACAAAGTGGATCGCAAAGATGAGCTAAAGACTACAGAGCCTCCAAAGGAAACGAAGCCCGAGACTGACGGCGACGAGGACAGCATTGAGAACGACACACCTGAGGACGAAGCAGGTGGTTCCGAGGTTGATCCCGCGAGCGACGGGTAGCACGAACTCGCCTTCAGAGAGGTTCAAGACGCCCCAGAGCTTTGGGTTGGGGCGCATTGCCTGTGTTTGCGCCTTTTCCTCCACTAGCAGGGCGATTCATGGACATTGATTCGTGATCGCGAAGTCAGCTCGTTTGCTGGCGAGGCGGGAAGAGGGAGTTTGCTGGGCGAGAAGACGAGTGAGCGCGTTCTATGTTCATGAATCGCGCACGAGTCTCCTGGCCCACACGCCTGCTAGTGCGGATGGTGGTGGCCGTCAGCGCCCTCTAGATGTGGATGCGGGTGGTCGTGATGATGGTGATCGCTGGTCCCGTGAGGGTGAGCGTGCCCATGCTCGTGCTTGCTGTGCGGCTTATGCGAATGTTTCTTATGCTTGGGCTTGGAGGACTTGTGCTTTTGCTCTTTTTCAGGCTTGGGCTCGGGCTTTTTGGCAGGCGTAGTACTGCCTCCACATGATGCAACTGCCACACTCAAAGCAATCGCCGTCATCATTCGGTACATCAGGATCCTCGCCGTTTCCGCGCCATCTTGCGCTTAAGGGCTGCCAATTCATCATCGACGGCAGAGCCCTTCTTCTTCGCCGCCTTGGTTCTACGCTGTTTCTTTTTGGTGGAGTTCTTTGCCTTTCCAGCAGGCGCTCCTTGGGCCTCTCTGCGAAGTCGGTCAAGCTCCTCAGCCACCGATGGCCTCTTGCTGCTCGACCTGGTGGAGGTGCCAGTGCCCTGTCGAAATGAATCCGTTGCTGGAGGAATCTCGGGTTCCGGCGCGACTGCAGCGGCTTGTGCAGCGTTCTCGAGACTCGTTTCCTCAGCCTCCAAACCCGCCATCTCTGCAAGCGCAGTGTGCATCCGGGCCCGCTCCAAATCGGCGTTGCGTTCGGCCTTTTTTGCCATCCCCACGTTGCCAAGCCGCTCCGCCTTGGAGCGCTGTGCCTCCCAGACGGCCGTCTGCTTTTGGGCATCGGTAATCGTCCGAGAGACTTGGCCTTTGCGCTCTTGGATTTCCACTTTGAGTCTGCGAAGTCGAGCAGCATCAGGTCTCTTGGGCGTTGTGGTGGAACGCGCTGGCCCACCACCCAGATCCTCTAGTGCACCTGCGGGAGTCGCGGCTTTGGCGGCCCACGCAGCGTATTGGCTCGCATCTTCGACCTCGGATTTGCGCCCGGCACTTTGGGCATCCTGACGCTCGGATATGACGTCTTGGCGCTGCATACCGATGAGGCACACCGCATCGGCAACCACAGCGGCACCATCTAGGCCAGCCCCAGAAACCTCCCCGGACGAGCTTGCGAGCATGCGCTCAAGTGCACTTCCGACCATCAGTGCGTTGGTTGCGATGGCACCACGGCCACGCTCTTCAAGCGCATTCGCGCGATGGGTCTCTGGGCCACGTTCTGGGCTCAGGCAAACGATCCTTGCCCCCACCGCCATCGCTCGTCCAACGGAGGCCTCTGAGGCCTGTGTAATGACAACATCGGCACTTCGCCAAAGGAGCGGGGCGTCGGCTGTGCGACCAAAGAGCTTGGCTTTCATGTCGAGAATGGGAACTTGAACGCGCAGCGCAGCTGCTGCATCGGTGTCGTCTCCCGCGTCAAAGAGATAGGTAATCTCGCCGCTCACGAGCGAAAGCTGAAGTGCGAGTTGGCCACTTTGCTCAGCTCCAAGACCCTCGACCTCGACCAGGACAACGCGATTCGATAACCCAAATCGTTTGCGCAGAGTTCGCCGCTCAAAGGTTCCAGCTTCGGCGAAGGAATACTCCCCCATGCACCCTACTGGGAGAATACGATTGCCAACCACGCCGTGATCTTCAAGGTGCACTGCTGCTTCGTCGTCGACAACGAAATATCGATCGGCTTCGCTCTGAGACCAAGCCGCACTGGGCGCCAAGTCGTGAACGACAGCGATAACCGGAAACGGACGCGGGCTCTGGTCTCGAAGATGACAGGCGGCCTGCGCTGCCCGGGCTTCGAAGCAAACCACTGCGTCAGGACGGAATGTCTCGACCTCCTTGCTCAGCTGATGCTCAAGAACATCGCCACCAATGGCACGCATGACCCAATCGATCGCTCCGCCTTCGCCGCCAACGTGCCCCCCATCAAAGGCTCGCAAGGTGACACCACCTGCTTGCAGAGCAGCCAGGACTGGCGTCACAACCGACGCATCTGCCCCAGCAGACGTTAGAACCAATATGGATGGAGCATTACTCATCGCAGCACCTCTGGGTTTAGCGTGGTTGGCGCCACATCGCCGGCCAAAACGCTCCGAATCGCACCAGCACAGATCGTTGCCATGCCTTCTCTCGCTATATACGTCGCAGAACCCAGATGTGGGGCCAAAACCGCCGTCTCGCACGCTAGGAGGAAATCTGGAACTGTGGGTTCTCCATCAAAGACGTCGAGTCCCGCTCCGGCAAGCGTGCCCTCTCGCAGCGCCTTTGCAAGCGCTTCGGCATCCAGGCATCCACCGCGCGCCGTGTTGATGAGCACCGCTGATGGCTTCATTCGCGCCAGCGCCGCTGCGTCAATCAGGTGTCTCGTCGAGGCATTGAGCGGGCAGTGCAAAGAAACCGCATCGCTCACCTCTAAGAGTTCTTCTAAGTCACAGAATTGTGCCCCAAGCGCGTCAGCTGCCACAGAGCGTCTGGGCCCGCAATACCGGAGCGTCATGCCAAAGCCCTGCCCTCGCCTGAGCATTGCTTGGCCGATTCGACCGGCGCCAATCACACCGAGCGCCTGCCCGAAGACCGGTTGACCGAGCAAGAGCGTTGGCGACCAGCCGCGCCAACCTCCCGTGCGCACGAGCCGCTCGCCTTCGCCCAGTCGTCGACACACGGCCATGAGCAGGGCAAATGCAAAGTCCGCTGTGGCCTCGGTGAGAACGTCTGGCGTGTTGGTAACGACGATGCCCCTTGCTGTTGCTGCCCCGAGGTCCACGTTGTCGTGGCCCACGGCATAGTTTGCGATGACCTTGAGATTGGGCGCCGCATCCATGACCTCCTCGTCGACAGCGACGCTCAAGAGGCTAATCAGCCCTTGCACGTCTCCGAGTCGAGAGAGAATTTCTTCGCGTGAGAACTCTCCTGTCTCGGGCTCGATATAGCGATGACCACCCAACAAAGGGCCAACATCGATGGGCAGTTGTGCCGTTGACAGCACAGTCGCAGTCACAGGGTGAGGATAGCACGAGCCTGTGCCGTGGTACCGTGTTGACCAGATGAGTCGCCCCGCTTTCATCGCTACTCGGATCGCCTTTGTGGCAACCTGCGCTGGCATGGTGGCTTTGGGGGCCGTAGCCGATGTGCACGCGGAGGAATCGACAGCCACGCCGTCCCCTCCCTCGGACACCGGTGCGGTCTGGGGTGGTGCGAAGGTTGTTGGGGGAAAGGAGGCGCCAGGGTATGTGGCCTTCACCTTCGACGATGGTCCCGATCTCACGTCGACCCCCGTCATCCTTGAGACCCTGGAGCGCTACCAAGTCCCGGCAACGTTCTTTGTCGTCGGCCGCCATTTCGCCACCAAGACCGATACGGCCCGCGCCGGCGCTGAGCTGCTCAAGGACATGGAAACGCGGGGCTTCACGATTGGCAATCACACCACCAATCATCAAAACTTGCCGATGCTATCTGCGAGCGCCGCACGTGCTGCCATCGACAAAAACGCGGATGCCTTGGAGGCTGTTCTAGGCCATCCCGTCCACCTCTTCCGGCCGCCGTTTGGTGCAACCACGGCTGCGATTCGCCGGCTTCTGCGAAAACGGGGCGACACGATGGTTCGTTGGAACATCGACTCCCAAGATTTTCAGCGCACACAACGACGAGGAATGGCCGAGCGAGTCTTGGGCGACATTCTCCGCAAAGGCGGGGGCGTGGTGCTCTTTCACGACACCAAGAGGGCAACTGCCAGGATTCTGCCAGGGTTCTTGGAAGATCTTGAGCAGGCCAATTGCGACCGCCAAAGCCAGGGCCTAGAGCCGATCTTGCCGGTTTCCTTGCACTATTTTCTGCGGGATCAGAATGGAAGCCCCCGACGGATCCCAGCGAAAGTATTGAAGGAGACTCAGAAGGCAGTGGACCGACTCACAAATCGGTGCCAAAACCGCGATTGACAAGCCCTAGCCCGCCGTCTAGCTTCCGGGCGTTTTGGTAAGGGGAGCTTGGACGGATGGAGCATCGTGAGCAAATGAGCAGTCTGACAAATCGAGGGAAGTTGCCAAAGGTAGTGCCACCAGCTCCGCAATCGAGGAGCGCGTTGGGAGCCCAGCAGCTGTTCCCAAACACCAACATCGAAATCGATGTGCGACCGCCATTTGAATTGCGTCCCAACTACACGGGCCGTCGCGATGTGCTCACAGCACTGGAGGAGACGTTTGCGGCCAGCGTTGACTCGTCCTCTTTGGGATTTGCTGTCCTCATCGGAGAGCCTGGTCTTGGGAAAAGCCGCACGCTTCGCGAGTTCGTGACGGTGATTGAGGACCTCGATCCTGACGTTCGCGTACTGGTAGGCAACTGTAAGTCAAGTGATAAGACCTACGCCGCCATGGCCATGTTGCTCTCGGCGCGCTTTGGGGTTCTCGCCTCTGATACAGACGCTGTTGCACACAACAAGATCGAAGCAAGCATCGCGGAAGTGATGACTGCATCACGGGTCACAGAGGTAGCGCACCTGCTCGCGCACCTAATGCGTCGCCCCTACAAGGACTCGCAAGTCGTCACACCAATCGCGCACTCACACCAACAACTCGAAGTTCGAACCTTCCTCGCCCTCAAGCGCTTCTGCCAGGCAGACGCCAAAGCCGGCCCACTAGTGCTCTGCTTTGAGAACCTTGAGCAAGCAGATCCGGCGAGCATCAACCTTCTGCACTTCTTGGTTAGCGGTCTCTCGACATCGCCCATCGTTGTGCTAGGCACTGCGACAAACGAGCTTTTTGAGAACTTCCCGCTCTTTGGGGACACGGACGTCGATCTGCAAACCCTACCGCTCGGCCCGCTCTCAGAGACCGAAAGCGAATCACTCTTTAAGCAACTCTGCCGTTCGGTCACAAACGTGCCGAGCAGCTTGGTCGCGCATGCCGCAAAACTCGGTGGGTCTCCACGGGCCATTTTTGAGCTGGTCCGCTACCTCCTTGAGGCCGGTGTCATTGTTCGCAGCAAGGCGGGCTGGACGGTAGATCCGCTGCAGCTGACGAAGACGCCGCTTCCCAAGAAGCACCACGATGTTGTCGAAGCGCGAATTCGGACAATGCCAAAGGCCGCTCGTCACGTTTTACACCAAGCTGCGATCATTGGTGAGACGTTCTGGCTCGATGCCATCGTTGCACTCATTCGCGCAGAGACCTTCGCGACCTCTGACCCCGATGGTCCAACGCTTGCCGACATCGCCAACGCCGGTGACGTCACCAAATCCAATGTGAGCAAAGCGCTAAGCCAATTGCTCTCGCAAGAGTGGCTCGTTGAGGTGCCTGAGACGAGTAAGGCGGGCGAGCGCGAGTATCGATTTGCGTACCCGCTGCTGTGGTCTCGCGTGTATGACGACTGCCGCGCAGATGTTCGCGAAGTTGGACATCACCGTTGCGCCCAGTGGCTTGAATTGCGTCCAAATGGTCGCGAGCCCGCGGCACAAGAAGACATTGGTCGCCACTTGGAACTCGCTGGTGATGTGCGAGGGGCCGCACAGAGATATCGTCGGGCAGCCGAACACGCCCGCACGAACTTCTTCAACGACAAAGCCATCGCCCTCTTTGGGCATGCGCTTGAGTGCCTGGGACAGGCCGACCAAGCTGCACGAATTCATCTGTGGCACGACCTCGGGTCGGTGTACGAGCTAATGGGCGACTACGATGCCGCGATTGGTGGATTTGAGCGCATGCTCCGTTTGTCGTGGATTTGTGCATCACGCACCAAAGCGGCGGTTGCGTTCAACAAGATGGGACGGGTTTGGCGCAAGAAGGGTGACCTCAAGCTCTCGATCGACTACCTCCGACGTGGCCTGCAACTCTTTGAGCAAGCCAGTGACGAGCGAGGAGTTGCAGGCTCCCTCGATGACATCGGCCAGGTGCAGTACCTACTTGGAAACTTCGAGGAAGCACACGCAAACGTAACCGAGGGGCTTCAGAAGCGCGGCAAGGGGGGCGACTCTCGTTCGATCGCCACCTCGCTTTCAACACTTGGAAACATCCAACAAGATCGCGGCCATCTCGATGAAGCACTCAACTGCCATCGTGAGGCACTCGACCTGCGAAGGCAAAGTGGTGATCGGGCTGGCGTCGCCTCCTCACTCAACAACCTCGCCTGCATTGCCTACGAGCGCGGGTCCTTCGGCGAAGCGCGTGAAGGCTGGGAACAAGCGCTGAAAGAGGCCGAGGACATCGGTGCTCTACCACTACAGGCTCATGTTCTTGCCAACCTCGGCGAGATTGCCTTCTTGGAAAACCGGTACGAGGAAGCTCGCCGGCGGCTCACAGAGGGTGTGCAGATTGCTGCCGAGATTGCGGATCGTCGCCTCGAAGTTGAGGCAACCCGCAACATGGCGCGTCTTGAGCACGTGCTCGGCAACTCCAGTGCAGCTCGCGAGCACGCCCACAAGGCCCACATGATCGCTTCAGGGGCCGGACTTCGAGACTACGAAGGTCGTGCGCTGCTCACCCTTGCGGAAGTCTTTGGCGGCACGCTCTTTGATGAGACGGCCACTGTGGAAGAACCGCTCGAGGGGGAACTCATGGAGCCAAAGGCCGAGGGCTACTTCAAACAGGGAATTGATTTGTTGCGCACCATTGGCAACGAGACCGAACTAGCCAAAGGGCTTGAGAGCTATGGCCGCTACAAGATCGAACAGGGGCAAATCCCTGAAGGCCGAAAGCTTCTCTCGCAATGCCTCGAAATCTACACGCGGCTAGGGCTGCATCAGCACAACGACGTTCAGAGCATCCTCGCCTCTCTCTAGGCGCCAAGGAGCGCGCCCACCCGAAACGAAAGCGACCCCGATGCGCTCGGGGTCGGAGTCGTTCGGGGATTGACTGGCTACTTTTTGTTTCGCTGCTGGAATGAGTACGGCCGGCGCTTTGAAGAACCGCTCGCCGCAGCTCCTGCCGGTGCAGAGCTCTCTACCGAGGTTGTATCTAGAGGCTGCTCCGAAGGTTGGGTTGCCCCCGGCTTGAATTTGATCTCTTTGAGTGGGTTCTCAGCAGCGAGGACTTGCTGCTGCTTGTCCATCACATCGTTGAGCCCATCGATCTTGTTGAAGTCATCGAGAATCTCATCAATTGTGCTGTAGCGATCGGTTCGAGAATCGCGAGTCATCAAATCGAAGATGTCATCAAGCCCTTCAGGTAACTTCGGATCGATTTCCGAAGGCATCGGCGAGCGACGTCCTGGTAGTTTTCTTGTGAGCAATTCGTAGAAGATTATTCCAAGCGCGTAAATGTCAGCTTGAGGACCGGCGCCCGTTGGGTCAACAAAGAGCTCGGGTGCCATGTAGGCGACCGTGCCCATGCCGACGTAGACCTGCCGAATCACGGATTGATCGCGCTCAACCACTCGTGAGAATCCAAAGTCGCTCACCTTCACGTTGCCATAGGCATCGATCAGCATGTTCTCGGGCTTTAGGCCACGGTGACTAACGCGCTCACGGTGTGCAGCCTGAAGTGCATGCAGGGTCTGCAGAAGGTATTTCAGCGAGAGCCCAACGGGAATGGTCTCTGCGTCAGTAATCAGCCGCCGTACCGAACCATTCGGGCACAATTCGCTCACCACATACGGGAACTCTTTTTCCAAGTTCACATCGTGGATCGGCAAAATATTCGGGTGAGCCAACTCGGCGTGAGCTCGCACGACATCCGTGAAGCGACGAACAATCTCGGGACGTTGTTCCTCGGCAAAGAAACTGAAGAGATCGCGAATCTCCTTGAGAGCAACCTGACGATTGAGCGGCACTTGCCTTGCGCGATACACGGTCCCAACGCCACCTGAGCCTATCGAAGCCAGCTTCTCGTAACGAGAGTCCAGAACCTCGCCTGCACTCATGCCGTTTTGCGAGTCTTCATAGCGCTCGCGTCGCGGAGGGGCCTTCGTTGGGCCAGAAGACTTCTTACTTCCCTTGCCGCGACGAGCACTCTTGAAGTGCGCAACTGCTTGCACGGTTAGCTCGGTCAGGCTGCCGCCGTTGACGACGTCCTCACCAAGGCTTGTGACCTCTAGGGACTCTTTACTCAAGTCGTGCTTGAGGTAGCCAGATTTTTCAAGAAAGCCTACATACTCGGTGAATGGGATCGAGACCGCCCCCTCACAGACTCTGCGAATGTCATCGTACGAGTTTTGCCGCCCGTACTTGGACTCCGCCATGATGTTGGCAAGAATGAAGCGAGCCTCCTCGCAGAGGACCTCCTTCGTGACCTTTGTTTTGGCCTCCACGGACGAGATTGTAGGTTTCTCCAGAAGTTGGAGTCAAACCCCAGCGGGAAAGCCTGGTGCGGCACCCCCCTCTTCAATAAGTCGTTCCACAAGCGGTGCGTCGGCCTCTAGGATGTCATACTGGCGCATTTCTACTGGTTTGACCCAAGCCATGTCGGCGACTTCTCTGAGTTCTGGCTGCCCACCACCTACGATTCGGCACGGGTAGACAAGCATCAAGAGGTCAAACGCTGGATACGAATGGGCCAGAGCTTCGTATATCTTTCCCACCTCAACCTCGACCCCAAGTTCCTCGTGAAGCTCTCGCATCAGGGCCTCTTCGGGCCCCTCCCCCGCTTCCATCTTGCCACCAGGAAACTCCCACTTGAGCGGCATTGGCTGCTCTGCGGTTCGCTGAGTGACTAGAATTTGGTCTCCTCGCATGACAAGACCAGCGACAACGAGCTTTCGGGGACGGGCTTGGGCCGACATTCTGGGAGGGTACGCGCTGGGGGGCAGCCTCGCCTATTCTTCATTCAACCTTTCTTGCCGAGCTGGGCCCGTTGACAGGTCACTGGCCAACTCCTACTGTCGACGCGGCATGAAGCTCTACGCCGGTAAAATCGACACCATTTCCAACGAACTCGTCACCCGCCTCACAACCGACGGCGATATGGACGTAGTCGACCGCGCCGAAGCCGAGCTCGATGTCGTCTCGGTACTCAAGGAGTACCTGCGAGTCGACCGCGAGCTAACCGAGCGAGCAAAGGACATCCTCGAAATTCGAGGCCTGAGCTACTCGCAGTTTGGGCGCACCAAGCGAGGACTCGCGGACAAGAAGGACTTCGGTCTCGGTGAAGAGGCCATCACCTGGATCATCAACCAGTTGCTTGAGACCTTCATGCAAAGTCGCCACATCGACGAGATTTATTCTGAAGACAATGTTCTGCGCCGCAAGAGCCGAGATATTCTCAAGAAGCACATGATGGTCGACGATGAGCTCGACCAGGAAGTTCGCGATCGAATTCGCAACATCCAAGAAGGCACCAACACTTGGGACATCGAATACTCACGGGTGCTTGAGCAAATGAAAAACAAGCACGGACTCAAAGAGTAACGCCGCCTGGCCATGGGACCAGAGGAAGAGCGCCGCCTTGAGTCGCGACGCAATCTAAACCTGCAGATCGAGTATCCCGATCGACAAGGCTATCCGATTGACTCCACCGAGTCGGTTTCGGCAGGTGGCATCTTTATTCGCAGTGCGCAACACCACCAACTGGGCGAGGAACTCACGCTTGCGATCTCACTTCCCGGCTTCCCTGACAGCCTACAAGTGCGAGGAGTGGTTTCGCGAATTCGCGAGGCGACATCAGAAAGCCCGCGTGGCGTGGCCCTGCAATTCGCCGAGGAAGAATACGTAAAGCGTCTGGCCGAGATCATGTCTCCGGCGGAGAGTCGAGATTTCAACCTGGCGACGGGGCCGTACGCTGTGCTCGCTGCTCTGCCCCGGATTCGCCTTGCAACGACGCCCACGCCCCTGCACCGCGCAGAGCGACTCAGCAAGGTGCTCGGCGGACCCGACATCTGGCTCAAGCGGGATGACTTGTCGGGCTTTGCGCTCGGAGGCAATGAGGTCCGCAAGATGGAGTTTATTGTCGCCGAGGCATTGCAGAACGGTGCCGACACGCTGGTGGTCTCCACCTCAAGCCCGAGCTCAAGCCGAGCCCGGGTAATGTCCTCAGCCGCCGCACGGCTCGGTCTTGAATCGGTCATTCTCACGCCTCCGAGAACAACACCTAGGACTTCTTCGTACTGCGATCTGCTTGGCGCACAGGTACACGAGGCGATGGCCGGTGATCCACCCGCCGGCGCTCGAGTTGAGCTGTGGGTTGAGCGACTGCGAGCAGAAGGCCGCAACCCCTACGGCATTGGGGAGGGTCAAAACTGGCTTGGCGCCTGCGGATACCTCCTCGCCTCGATCGAGCTGCTAGTCCAGCTGCGCCGCCAACAACTCTCCCCCGAAGTGCTTGTCACCCCGGTGGGCTGCGCTGAGACAATGAGTGGCTTGGTCTTGGCCCAGCGCTGGCTCGACTGCAGCTACGACATCCTGGGAGTGAGCATCGATCAGAATGAGCAGTGGTGTGCAGAGAGAGTCACCACGGTTGCATCCGAGGTCTGCTCGCAGCTCAACATTGACGACACCATTCCGGTTGATGATATTTGGGTCTTTGATGCCTACGCGGATCGAAAGAGACATGCTGTGACCGCCCCAAAGGTCGCAGACGCGGTCGCCCTGGTTGCCAGACATGAGGGAATCTTCTTAGACCTGGAGGATAGCGGTGTCGCCATGGCTGGGCTCATCGAACTCATTCAGCGCGGTGAACTCACCAAAGGCCAGACCGTGCTGTTTCTGCATACGGGCAGCCCGGCCTAGCTCAGCTGCGGTTGGGCGTAAAGCTCGCTTGCACCTGGGCCACAACCATCGCTGCCAACGCATCCAGCGTCTCATGCCCCTCCTCTGCGGTGGCCGCCGCAGGGCTTCCTGCATAGGCTTGCGAGAGCCCCATCTCCTCGAAGTCGCTTATGCCCGCTCTTAGCTTGTCGGCGAGACTGATGGGTACCTCTGGCAACGTTTCACAAATTTCCGAATCCACCAGGTCAGCATCGCAAGCAAGCACAATCGACGTCTCGTATTGCCCAGCGTGGCAAGCCCCACTCTTAAACTCCCGACTGAGGGTACGGGCCCAGGTTCGCTGAAGTGGACACGCAACAGAAACTCGCTCTCGTCCCGCAAGAATCGCCGTGACCGCTGCGTCTTGTGCGGGCTCCAAGTGATTGTTAATGACGCACACATGCGCAGCGTTGGCCCGCAGGTAGCCGTCCGCCACCGCGCCAATCATTGCGGTAAGGGTCTCGGCTGGAACAGAGACCGCGCCGGGAAACGCCGCCGCGCACTCGGTGACTCCATAGGGAATCGGCGGCGCAATTACCGGCACGAGTCCGGCAGCTTCGAGCTTGAAAGCGGCAGCCTTGGCAGCTCCCACGGAAATCACCGTATCGGTGGAAAGGCTCATATGGGGCCCGTGCGGCTCTACGGAGCCAACAGGCAAGAGCACAACCAGTTTTCCGCTCTGGACAAGCTCCCCGAACTGCGGCGAGGTCATGCGATCAATAAAGAATCGGCTGGTGTGTGGCATACGAGTTCTTCCTAGAGAGCCGCCAGAGACTTCTTGTCAACCTTGCCCCGATCATTCTTCGGCAGCTCGGAAACAAATTCGACGATACGTGGGTATTTGTGACGTGAAAGCGTGCGTTGGCAGAAGTTCTGCAATTCGGTGGCAAGTGCCTCTCCAGCCTCTTCGCAGCGCTCCGGCCGCAACACGACAAACGCCTTCGGTTTGAGAAGGCCACCATCGTCCCACTTGATGACAGCAGCAATGGAAACCGCCTCGTGATTCATGAGGCAGGTCTCCACCTCGAGCGGAGACACCCAGACACCGCTGGCCTTGAACAAGTCATCATCGCGACCACCAAACCAAATGTAGCCCTCCTCGTCCATCTTGAACAAATCACCTGTGCGACACCAGTGGCCGTGAAAGGTCTTCCAGCTTCTCTCTCGGTCCTGGAAGTACCCGAGCGCAACGCTATCGCCCTTGACCCACAGCACTCCAATTTCACCCGCGGGCACAGGCTCGGCACCTGGGCCTTCGGCGTCTCGTGGCAGGACCCTCAGCTCATAGCCTTCCACCGCCTTTCCAAGGGCACCACCTTTGACGTCACCAGGACGGTTCGTCGCATAGATGTGAAACATCTCGGCTGATCCAATGCCGTCGTAGACTTCGCCACCAAAGCGCCCGACAAACCTCTCGTAGAGAGCAGGCGGCAATGCTTCACCCGCAGATAGCTGAAAGCGAACAGCACTCATATCAATAGGTGGTTTGCCTTCGCTGCGGAGTACGTCGTCGTGATCTAAGAGTTTCCCCATCATTGTCGGGACATTGGTTATCACCGTGGGCTTATACATGGCGATCGCCTTCGCCAAGTTCTCAGGTGTCGGGCGCTCGGAAAAGAGGCCAGAGCAGGCACCGACAGCCATGGGGAAAAAGAGATTTGTGCCAGTCGCGTAACCAAAGAAGAGCTTGGGCACGCTCACGGCGATGTCGTCTTCGCGATACCCCACGGTACCCTTTGCGTACACTTCCGTGTTGAACGCAAAATCGCGATGCATGTGAAGTGCTGCCTTGGGCCGCCCTGTCGACCCAGAAGTGAAGAGCCACATACACAAGTCGTCACGCTTTGTGACGGGCAAGCGCGCTTCACTTCTTCGGCCGATCTTCAGCGCCTCCGAGAGCGGAAGTGCCTCAAACGCTGCGTCACCAAAGTCAGGCAAAGCCACATGCCCTTCAGGATCTTCCCCGGTCGAGGCATCGGGTACTAAGAGCACAGCGCGTAAATGGCGGCCCCCTTCGCCGCTCAGGTATTCGCACAGCCCCTGGGCCGCCAGGTCTGTTGTGATCAAAACCGAGGCCCGGCTGTATTCGATGACGTACTGCAAGTCCTTTGTTGGTGCATGTGGATTGCCCATAGCAACCACGCCGCCAGCCGCGAAGGTCCCATACAGCGACCATGCAAATGGTGGCGCATCTGGCAACACGGTGTAGACCCGCTCTTCTTGCCGCACACCCATTTGCAAGAGATAGCCGGCCAGCGCGCGGCTCCGCTCCGCAACATCGTCATAGCTGTAGAAACGCTCACCAAAGCGCAACGCTGTGCGAGCCCCTTTGCCCTCTCGCAAGCGATCAAACAGGAAATAGTCAGCAAGGTTAAACTCTTCGGGAAAGTCAGTCACTTAGCGCTCCTTTGCGATGCCCCGACCAATGATCAGGCGCTGAATTTCTGAGGTACCTTCGTAGATTCGAAGGGGCCGCACAGCTCGGTAGAGGTGTTCTACGGGGTTTCCGTGAACAACGCCACGTCCACCCATCAGCTGCACACCGGTATCGACAATCCTCTGCGCCGCTTCGGTTGCAAACAGCTTGGCCATCGCGGCTTCGCGGCTCACAGGCTCGTCACTTGTGTCTGCTTTGTGTGCTGCTCGCAACACCATCAGGCGAGCCGCATCGAGCTCGGTAGCCATATTCGCCAAGTGTGCTTGCACAAGCTGCTGTTCCGCTAAAGGCTTCCCAAACTGGATCCGGTTGCGAACGTGGCGCGAGGCTTCGTCCAATGCGCGTCTTGCCATACCAACCGCAGCTGCGCCCACAGACACGCGAAACCGATCGAGCGTTCGCATGGCGAGTTTGAAGCCGCCACCAACCTCGCCCAAGAGCTGACCTGAACAATTCGTAAGAACAAGGTCGCCTATCGGATGGGCATCAGAGAGCTGGATGCGTCGGCTTTCGAGCCCTTCAGCGTCGGCACTCACTACAAACGCAGAGATCCCCTTGCGCCCGGCGTCGGGATTGGCATTCGCAAAAACCACGTATTGATGCGCAATTCCGACATTCGAAATCAGCGTCTTGTGCCCAGAGAGCCGCCACGAGTCGCCATCGGGGACCGCGCGAGTCCGCATCGACGAGACGTCGCTGCCAGCCTCGGGCTCAGTGAGAGCAAATCCGGCAATGCGCTCTCCCGAACGCAGCGAGGCGAGTACCGCCTTCTGGTCCGCGGTTCCCTCCAAGAGCAGCGGATAGGAACCTAGCCCTTGCACTGCATAGATTGCATCAGCAAGCGGTGAAGCATAGCCAAGAAGTTCACGTACAAGACAGAGCGAGCGGACATCGGCACTCCCAGACTCGGGAAGCAACCACCGATAGAGATCAAACTCCGCACCCATCGCCTTTGCCACGACGGACGCCGCATCGTCGCCAGAACTTTTCTCATGGAGCGGGTCAACAAGAGCAACGAGCTGCTGGCAAAGCGGGCCATGGTGTTGCTCGAAGAAAAAAGGCAAGTCGGTTGCTGAGAGCACAGGTCTCATGGTTTCACAGCCCCCACTTCTGCAGCCCCCGCAAAGACTGGCTGCTCCTTTTTCTTGAACGCCTCGTGAGCCGTTCGAAAGTCTGGATGCTGCATGCAGATCGCCTGCACCTGCGCCTCGGCCTCAATGGCATCAGCCAGCGGCATCTGCGCCTCCGACTCGAGCATCTGCTTGGTCATCGCGTTCGCAAAGGCGGGCCCCTGGGCGAGCTTAGCAGCCCAATCCTGTGCCAGCGCCACACACTCCTCAGGAGTGTCGACGACGCGGTTCACCAAACCGATCCGCAAGGCGTGTTCACTCAGCACGAGGTCTCCAAGGAAGAGAATCTCAGAGGCGTTGCCCAGACCGACGATCTTTGGCAAGAGATAGGTCGCTCCCATGTCTGCCCCGCACAATCCCACTTTTGGGAAGATGAATCCAAAGCGCGTCTTTGTGGTGGCAATGCGCATATCGCACGCCGCGGCGATGACCGCGCCGGCCCCAACGGCAATCCCATTCACGGCAGCGATTACTGGGCGTCGAAGTGTGCGGATGTTTTGGATGAGTCGCCCCGTTATCCGCGTGAACTCCACGAGCCCTTGCATATCTCGCGCGAAGAGTTCGGCAATAATGTCGTGCTGGTCCCCCCCCGAGCAAAAGCCCCGACCACTTCCGGTGATCACGACAGCCCGGGCCTCGTCAACGTTGTTGAGAGCAGCAAACGTGGAAGCCAGCTCCTTGTAGCTCTCAAAGGTTAGTGAGTTGAGCTTCTCGGGCCGATTGAGTGTGATGGTGGCAACACCGGCCTGCAACGAGAGATCAAAGGTCTTGGGAGAAAGTGCAGTGTGGCTCATTTGTCGTTCCTCGTTGGCAAAACGGCGACCGCTTGGATTTCGACAAGGGCTCGTTCTTCGACAAGCCCCGCCACGCCCAACAGCGCCATCGCGGGATAGTGTTTCCCGAGTCGTTCCTTCCAGATCGGGCCAAGCGTTTTCACCGAAGAGCGATACGCTGGCAAATCGGTGACGAACACCGTCATCGAAGCAATGTCTTCTGGACGCCCTCCCCCCGCCCGGACGACATCGAGAACGTTGTCCAAGGCCTGCGCGAATTGCTCTGCAAAGTCGTCACTTTCAAACTCTTGCTGCGCGTTCCACCCTATCTGGCCACCAACGTGAATCAGCGGGCCACGGGTTAGCGCACCATTGGCATACCCTCGTGGGGCTAAGAAATGTTCTGGCTGAAGAAATTGCAGTGAATCGCTCATCGGTCACCCCTACTTAAGTATCTGCCCGCCATCGAGCACAAGGGCCTGGCCGTGGATACCACGCGCTTCTTCAGGGCACAGGCTCGCCACTAGGTGCGCGACTTCTTTCGGGGCAATGATGCGCCCCTGCGGCGTCATCGAGGCCAAGCTCTTGCGAGCGGCGCTCTCATCTCGCCCTGTCTTGCCAGCGATCCGCTCAACGGCTTCCGCGACCATGTCGGTATCGACCCAACCTGGGCACACAGCGTTGATTGTGACGGGCGTCTTTGCAAGGTCCATCGCGAGGCCGCGGGTGAAGCCAACAACTGCATGCTTGGACGCGCAGTATGCAGCGGTATACGCGTACCCAGAAACTCCTGCGTTGGAAGCGATATTGATGACACGCCCATAGCCAGCCTCAATCATCGCCGGCACCAATGCGCGCGTAAGGCGAAAACTCGCGGTGGCATTTAGCTCCATCAAGCGATCCCACATACTGTCATCCATCTTGTGAAGAGGTGCGCTCTCCGCCATGCCCGCGTTGTTCACAAGCACGTGGATCGTTCCGACTTCATCCTGTAGCCGCTTCAAGAAGGCGTCGGTCGCCTGCCGATCCATGAGATCGACGACCATTGCGACACCCTCGATCTCCTTGGCGACATGTTCCAACGGCGCTTCGCTCCTGCCACAAACCACAACGCGAAACCCATCGGCAGCCAGCCTTCGCGCAATTGCTTCGCCAATCCCTCGCCCACCGCCTGTAACCAGTGCGGTCTTGCCTGCTCTTGTCATACGAGTAGATGGATAAACCAGCGCACTGTGTGGCGCAACGCTTGAAAGGCGCAGAGTCCAAGCGATCCTGTGTTAGATCCACAGCATGTCCAAGCACCCCGCAGAAGCACTCTTTGACGGCGAGCGCGCCTTTCCAGTCATCCCCACCTGCGAGCACTTTGCCGGCAGCGAAAAACTCATTGGCAAGGCCCTTAGCCTGCAAAGCAAGCTAGGCCCCGTATTCGACATCACGATGGATTGTGAGGATGGAGCCGCGACAGGTTCCGAGAAGCAGCACGCCGAGATGGTCGTGGCCATGCAAACCTCTGCGGCCAACGAACACAACATGGCCGGTGTCCGCATTCACGATTACACTCATGAAGCATGGAAGCAAGATGTCGACATCGTGGTGCCCGGCGCCGGCGATCGCATCGCCTACATCACCATTCCCAAGCCAACCGCTGCATCGCAGATTGCGGAGATGATTGCGTACATTCAGGACGTCGCAAAGAAAGCTGGCATCACGCGCGAGATTCCCATCCACGTGCTTATCGAAACGCATGGTGCGCTCCGAGAGTGCCACCAAATCGCCGCCCTGCCTTGGATGCAGGTGCTCGATTTCGGCCTGATGGACTTCATCTCGGGCCACCACGGAGTTATCCCAGCTTCTGCCATGAAGAGCCCAGGCCAGTTTGAGCACGAGCTGCTAAGACGCGCCAAGGCTGAGGTCTGTGCGGCAGCACTCGGCGCTGGAGTTGTGCCAGCCCACAACGTAACGCTGGACCTTAAGAATGCGTATCAGACCTACCAAGATGCGCGCCGAGCCAACCAGGACTTTGGATTCATGCGAATGTGGTCGATCTACCCCGCGCAGATTACGCCAATCGTGCAAGCGATGCAGCCCGACTTCTCGGAAGTCCAAGTTGCCTGCGAAATCCTCTTAGCCGCGTCTAAGGCCAACTGGGGGCCGATTCAGCACGCTGGCGACTTGCATGATCGGGCTACCTATCGGTACTTCTGGCAGCTCGTTCAGCGAGCACATACCTCCGGGCAGGCGCTACCCGACGAGGTCACGGCTTGGTGCAGCTAGAGAACTCGGGCGGCTAGATATCCTTCTTCATGTTTTCAATCACCTCGGTAAAACTCGTAGACTTCACAACCTCTGCGAGTTCTCGCGTGTAGCGAGTCACGAGATCAACGCGCTTGCGCTCCTTCGCATCCAAGAGGGCGCGATGCAGGGTGATGAACGCACGCTCTGCGTTAACGAAGTACTCCACAGCTGCCACAACCGCCCGAGCGGCCGAGCGCGAGACGGATCGCGACTCATCGGAAAACTCAAACGACTTGCCCTCCGAGTTGTGAACATCAAGCCGCACCGTGCCCATGGAGTCGACGCCAACTTTGCCGTTCTTGGTGTCCATCTTTGCTTCGACGCGAAAATCGGCAAGCTCAATGGAATTGAGCGACTGATACTCCCTGCCGTAGCGGTCCAAGAGGGCCTGAAACACCGCGTCCACAAGCCCAACCCCGCTACCGCTGAGGCTCACGGTCTGATCACCATCGCTCAACTGCAGCGTTGCCGTAGTCTTGGTCTCGTCAGCATTCTCCTCCACGCACAGGGTGACCAAGTGAAGTTCGACATAGTCCTTGTCAAGAACACGTCGAATTAGCTCTAGATTCTCCTGGTGACGCTGAAGCACACGGCTATTGTGCCTCACTTAGTGGCCCACGATCGAGCACTACCTCTGTTCGATGCTCTGGCGATTGCGTACCATTCGCCCATGACTCCTTTGGAGCAGTGCGCCGAGCACCTGTGCAAACTGATTGCTCATCAAACCGTGAACCCTGGTGGCGACGAGTTGGGGCTGTGCAAGACGCTGGCCTCGCAGCTTGGTGATTTCGGAGCCGACGAGGTCACGGTGAGCACTGTCGAGCGCGCAAACAACTCATCGGGTGCGTACGTCTATGCGAGCTTCGGCACACCAACACTCCTGCTCAATGTTCACCTCGACACCGTCCCAGCCAATAGTGGTTGGCAGCGTGATCCCTTTGTCGCTGAAATCACCAAGGATCGCATCTACGGCCTCGGGAGCTGTGACATCAAGGGCGCGATCGCAGCCATCCTCACCGCACTAGACAGTGGCAAGGCCCACAATCTTGGGATCCTCTTCTCGGGCGACGAAGAAAATGGCAGTCGTTGTGTCCCACACTTTCTCGCCAACAATGACACCTCTCACATCCGACAGGCTGTGGTTTGCGAACCCACCGCGCGCGCTGCTGGTCTTGCACACCGCGGCGTGCTTGCCTACCGCGCGCGCTACATTGGCAAAGGTGGGCACAGCTCTAAGGCCGACCACATGGAAAAGCCCATTGTTGAGCTTTCCAAGCTTGCGCTGCAGCTGGATCGCATTGCACTCGAGGACCTACACAAGGGGCCAGAGGGCATGAAAGGGCTCTGTATGAACGTCGCTATGCTTACCGGGGGCGTCGCCTACAACGTTGTGCCCGACCTTGGCGAGTTGAGCTTCTCGCTGCGCCCTGCCCCCGGATTTGACCAAGCCGCCTTTGACGCCAGACTCGAGCGAGCAAGACGGGAGTCTCACGCCAAGATCGAAATTGCACAGATAACCGATCACCGCCCATTCCACTGCGAGGACGAAGGCGCCATCCGTGAGTTAGTCGGGTCGCACACAGAACAATTCGTAGGCCTCAATTTCTGGACCGAAGCTGCGCTCTTGCAGGCGGCAGGGATAGATTCGGTCGTCATCGGTCCTGGCGACATCTCGCAGGCACACACTGCCGACGAATACGTCTTGCTCGAAGACCTGCAGTGGGCGCTAGAGATGTTTTCCGAAATCATTGCAAAGCATGAGACCTAAGGAAATCGTACATCGCTTCTTGGCCAGCATGGGCCGTCCTGAAGCCACGGAACAATACTTGCGCCTGTTTCAGGCCGAGCAGCGCGAACGATTTGCCTTCGTCGTGATTACCGGTTCCGCGCTCGTAGACAGCAGCAATGCGGTTGTCGATGACCTGATGTTGCTCGCGGAATTGGAGCTATCCCCGGTTCTCTGTCTCGAAGAGGAGTCGCTGGCCGCGCTGCTCCAAGAGAAACTTCCACGAGGATTCCCGCTGCAGATCGCCAGCGCGGAAGATGCCCCTCGAATTGCCGAAGCGGGAAAGATGCCTCTGCTGATCGCGCGCAATCACGGAGAACGAGCAGCAGCCTTTGCCCACCTGAAAGCTCGCAAGGTGGTATTTCTCATCAATCAAAGTGGCCTGCAGCCCAAGGGGCAGAGCGTTCGCTCACTCATCAACCTGCGGACCGACTACGACGCACTCGTTGGCGCCTCGGGTTTGCGCCAAGAACAGGCGACACTACTCACCGATGTTCGCGACCTTTTTGCTCAGTGCCCACACACCTTTACTGTCTCGCTGACCTCCGCGCAAGACTTGCTTCGTGAGCTGTTCACCGTGAAGGGGGCAGGAACCCTTGTTCGGCGCGGAACCCAAGTAGAGCGAATCGCCAGCTTTGACGATCTTGCCCAAGCGCGATTTGCAACCCTATTGTCATCGGCTTTCGGAACACCGCCGGCGAGTGCGTTCTTCTCAAGGCCTCCATTGGTAATTTTCTTAGCCGACCAATACCAAGGTGCGGCCGTTCTCGAAGAGGCTCCTTTGGCTCCATATCTAAGCAAGTTCGCCGTCGAGATCCGGGCTCAGGGCGAGGGAATCGGCGGAGACCTCTGGCGCGCACTCACCAATGACCATGAACGGTTTTTCTGGCGCAGCAGGCCAAACAACCCAATTGCGCCCTGGTATGCGAGCAAGTGCGATGGACTATTGCGTGGTGATGCATGGACCGTGTACTGGCGTGGTCTCGACACGTCAGAAATCGCCGCAGCCGTAGGCTATGCGCAAGAGGCTCCTATCGATTTTGGAGCGACACCATGAGCATCGGCCCCAGGCTTCGCGCGCTCTACTTGCTCGTCATCGCGATTGGTGTCTTCTTTGTTCCCTGGTGGCCGGCTGTCGCTGCAGTGGCAGGTGTGCAGGTCGCTCTTTGGCTCTGGCTTGGGCTAGGCTTTGGAGCGCTGTGCACCCAGCTGCGAAAGTTGATTCTCTTCTGCGGGGTTATTCTCGTGGCCTATGCCCTGGTTGGGGAAGATCCTGCCATCGATGATTGGCGTGCGCTTTCCCTCCTCTTCGGCTACTCCATAGACATCAACCTGCACGGCGCCATGGTTGGCTTGACGATGGTACTTCGCATTCTAGGAGTTGTTCTGGCGTCGCATGTAGCGCGCGCTGGTGATCCACGTGCCCTTGCGACAGGTCTTCGTGGATTGGGCATGCCAAAGGTTGCAGCACTAGCGCTCGATGCCACGCTGGTCTTGTTGGGGGGTGGCAAACGCGGAGGTCGTGGCAACGGCAAAGGAGATGGAAGCGGTGGTGGCAAGGGCAAGAGCGCGAAAGGCTTTACGGAGGGCCTAAAGCGTCTCGCTCGAGGCGACGTGGGACTTCTCGCCGAAGGCCTGCTCGGTCACGTTGCACGCGTTGAAGAGCACGTCGCACAGAGCGATGATGGCGAATCCAATCGTGAGTTCATTCGCGACGTGGCCGTCATCGCGGGGATCGCACTCACAATGCTTGGCATCAAAGCGCTCAAGCTGTTGCCCGGCCTGCCCTTCGCGCCTGGCCACAAAGGCGTCATCCTGATTCCGCTCTACATTGTCGCCGGCTTCATGACCAAGTCGAAGAAGGGCGCAACCATGACCGGACTTACTTTTGGCACAGCAGCGTTTTTGCTTGGCGATGGACGATGGGGCCTCTTCGAAATTGCCAAGCACGTGAGCCCTGGCATCCTTGTCGACCTCCTCATGCCCGGGCTTCGCCTAGCGCGGTCGCGCAAGAGCATAGTCCTGTGGGCCGGATTCGGCATGATTATCGCCCTTGGGCGCTTTGCAACCATCACCGTTATCGCTCTATCCGTACAGGCGCCAAGCCTAGTCTATGCGTTTTTGCTACCCGGCTTAGCTATTCATGGGCTCTTTGGGCTGTTATCCGGGCTCGTTAGTGGCCCCCTGCTCCGGGCGCTGGACAAGCAGGCAGCAAAGCCCGCTAAAATCCCAGGCTCCGGCCGCGGCGGCGGTGGACGAGGCGGCGGCGGTGGTGGACGAGGCGGCGGTGGTGGACGAGGCGGCGGTGGTGGACGAGGCGGCGGTGGTGAACGAGGCGGCGGTGGTGAACGAGGCGGCGGCGGTGGACGAGGCGGCGGTGGTGGACGAGGCGGCGGTGGTGGACGAGGCGGCGGTGGTGAACGAG